>CAYPKT010000007.1:0-118737 GCA_964411385.1 uncultured Candidatus Brevefilum sp.
GTGCATCCAACTGAAATCAAATAAAAATCTATTCATACCTCTCCTACTTTAAAGATGAGAGAAAGATGAATTATATTCTAATTACATTATGAATGATTAAGATGGGTTATTGAGAATTTAAGAAGAGAAACCCGATGAGGATTAAATTTAATAAATATTTTTGATCAACTGATGGGGAAATAACAAAAAGATTATTGAATTAAATTATTGAGGTCACTTTTTTCATCTTCGCGCTTGATAACCGTTTTGATATAAAAAACCTGGGCATCAAACCAGGCATGTGTGTTTTCGATGGGGGTGTCTTTATGGTTATGGTAGAGCTCTTCAAGGTACATAAGTGGGGCGAATTGTTTAAGCCTTAAATTCTTTGCAATATAAGCATTAGCAGAAGTTGACCGATAAGTTCGATATGCCCATTCAAATGCAATCTGAAAATCTTCTTCAAGAGTTTTATACAATTGTTGTTGTGAAAAATCAATTTTTTCAATACCCTGACAATAATTATATACAATATGGTTTTCAATTAGTAGAACAGGTTGCCCGTTGATTTTTCGTAAACGATGCATATGGAAAATTTTGTCTGATGGGGCGAGATTTAAAGCTTTTTGAATCTCACCCGATGGACGAACAATCTCACTTAGTAGAACCTCGGTGGAAAAGGGTATGCCGCGGCTGATGAGGTCTGTTGTAAATCCTGCCAGCCGCCAAGTTGGCTGCTGTTCGAGATGGAATGCAGCCCTTACATAGGTGCCTTTACCATGAATCCGAACCAATAACTTTTCTGAAATTAAGGATTCAATGGCTTTACGGATAGTGCCTCGACTAACCTTTAGTTCTTCAGCCAGGTCAGTTTCTGAGGCAAGTTTATATTCGTTTTGCCAGATGCCTGAATGGATATTTTTACGCATCCAGGAAGCAATTTGCTCAAATACTGGTAAGGGGTTATTTCGGTTTAATTTTAGTTCCATGTTTTACAAACGTGAATTGTCAAATGTTAATTTATATTATATAATAGATGTTTATGGACGTCTAGTATATCAAGCTACTCCTTTAAATTTTCCTCTCAATGATTAATAGGAAAATTTTATTAATATAAAAGGAGAGATTCAACGAATAATGGAGGTGGCATCCAGAAAAATTAACTAAATATTCAACTCACCTATTGTCAAATCTTTATTTATATTAATTTTATTTTGGAGGCAAAACTTATGTCCGCTGAAACACAAGTACGTACTAAAACCCGTATGAAACGATTACCTTTAACTTATGTGGTTGCAATTGTTCCTGTAGCAGCTGCACTAAATATTGTTGGTGGTTATATTAATGGGGTCTTAAATTTACCTATTTTCTTAGATATGATCGGTACCATGGTGGCAGCCGTGTTATTAGGCCCCTGGTGGGGTGCGTTGGTCGGAGCCATAACCAATATTGTTAGCTCTTTCTTATCAGGTCCAATTGGCTTGCCCTTTGTTGTTTGTAACGTAGCTGGGGCCCTGGTTTGGGGTTATGCGAACCAATGGGGTTGGATGCGAAAACCTTGGAGCTTCTTCCTGGTGAATATGCTTGCAGGCTTAGTGGTGACGATCACCGCAGTTCCGATTTATGTCTTCCTGTTTGGTGGTGCTACTGGGCACTTCGGCGATGTCATGACTGCAGCTTTCTTAGGTATGGGTCAACACTTGATCGTTTCTGTCTTCTCTTCAAATATTTTAACAAACCAAGCTGATAAAATTCTTGGTGGCGCCGTTGGTTTAGCGATTATTGACGCCTTACCTGAAAACCTGACTCAAAATGCACGCTTGCCGAAATCAACCGGGTTGAATCGTATCATCCTCCCACTTGTTGGCGTTTTGGTTGGTATTGCTGTCATTGCAGTCTTCCTGGCAATCGCAAAATAGTATTTTTAAATAATAAAAGGAGTGAAAACTGATGGATAAAAAAACTGTTGGAGCAAAGGAAGGTTTAGGGTTTGGTGTGATTGCCCTAGGCGTTTTGCTGGCACTTATGCCAAGTACATCACAACAAATCGCTGACATCTTGGGCGGCGATGCCTATACTATCTTGCTTGGAACAAACTATGTATTGGCTATTTTAATTATCTTAGCAGGTGTAGCGGTCATTGTTGCCAAGTTTGATGATAAAGAATAATTAAATAATCCAATTGTTCACCAGATATTTTCTGGATTATCCTATGGATGGTGTTAGCGCTCAAAAGCTAACACCATCCACGATTGTCATTATGAGAAATAATATGGAGCAATAATGGTAGAGAAGAAACCAATTATTGAATTTAAAGATGTTTCATTCACTTACAGCGGTAATAACAATGAACCTGCATTAAAGAATATAAATTTAAAAATCTACGAAGGTGAT
Source organism: uncultured Candidatus Brevefilum sp. (assembly GCA_964411385.1). Lineage (GTDB taxonomy): Bacteria > Chloroflexota > Anaerolineae > Anaerolineales > Anaerolineaceae > Brevifilum. The sequence continues at coordinate 2,374 of CAYPKT010000007.1, forward strand.
TATGTAGCCTTACTGGGTTTAAACGGTGCAGGTAAAACAACTTTACAGTTATGTTTAAATGGAATAATCCCTAACAGTCTTGTGGGTGAATTTTCTGGAGAGGTGATTGTTGATGGGCACGATACTTTTGAAACAGAAGTACGTGAAATGGCAAAAATTATTGGGATGGTGTTTGATAACCCAGAATTTCAATTGAGCCAAATGTCGGTAGGCGAAGAAATTGCCCTGGGATTAGAAAGCCTTGGCTATAGCTACGAAGATATGGTTAAGACCATAGATGAGGTTTTGGCAATCGTAGGTTTGGAAGGCTTAAAAGATCGATCACCCTGGGGTTTATCGGGCGGTCAACAGCAGCGTTTATCAATTGCTTCTGCACTTGCCATGCATCCGAAAATACTGGTGATGGACGAGCCAACCTCAAATGTGGATCCAATAGGCAAAGAGGAGATTTTTCAAGTTGCCTCTGAATTAAACCAGAATCGCAATATGACAGTCATTATGGCGGAACACGAAGTCGAAGTAATGGCCCAATATGCGAACCTGGTGGTCGTTATCGATAAGGGTGAAATCATTCTGCAGGGCACCCCAGAGGAAGTCTTCAGCAATGTTGAATTAATTGAAAGCCTTGGCTTAAGAATGCCGCAAGTGGCAGCATTTGGTTTTGCATTAGAAAAGCAAGGCGCAATTGACCTGCACGGGCATTTGCCTGTTACGCTCAACACAGCAGTTGAGACTTACGGCGCCTTGTTTGAAAAGAAAGCTGAGTAATGAGATGGATCCAATAATTAAAATTGAAAACTTGTGGCATATTTACCCTACCGGCAATGTTACAGCAGTAGAAGACGTTTCTTTCGAGATTAACAAGGGCGAAATGGTAGGCGTGATTGGCCAAAATGGTTCGGGTAAGACGACTTTGGTAAAGCATTTTATCGGCTTGCTTAAACCTACGAAGGGTAAAGTTACCATCAGCGGTGTTGATGTTTCTACTCAACGTGTGCAACAAATGGCAACAAAAGTTGGCTATGTCTATCAGAACCCTAACCACCAATTATTTGCGCGAACTGTTCGAGAAGAACTCGCTTTTGGGCCTAAAAATATTGGTCTTACAGATGAAGAGATAGAAGAACGAATTGCGCAGGCTGTTGAATTTTTCAAATTGCAAGACTTTTTAGAAACCCATCCCTACCGGGTGAGTTTCCCTTTACGTAAATTAGTTGGGATGGCTTCAGTTTATACCATGCACCCCGATATTTTTATCCTGGATGAGCCAACAACGGGGCAAGACAACATCACAACACAAACCGTTTACCAGTTAATTCATAAGTTGCGTGATGAAGGCGCAACAGTTTTATGTGTAGCACATGACATGATTTTATTGGCAGAAACTGTAGACCGTATGCTGGTGATGCGCGATTCAAAATTGGTATTAGATGCTTCCCCTCGTGAAGTATTTGCTAATTATGAAATTATGTCGAGCACACATTTGGCGCCGCCTCAGATCACCACGTTATCGCTTAAGTTGAAAGAAAAATATCAAAAACCTGAAAAAGCAGCCTTAAGTGTTAATGAGTTGGTTACTGACGTTTTAGAAATAAACAACAAGTAGTTGTTTGGAGGTTTAAAATGCAAGGTGTTGTAATTCCCATTTCAATGGTTCCGGGCAATTCTGTTATCCATCGGATGAACCCGTTACCTAAACTTACCTGGGTGGCAGGTATTCTGGCACTTTCTTTTGCTACTCGAAACCCGCTTATTCTCGGTATAACTTTTGCCATTGGTTTACTCTTAATTATGGTGGCAAGAGTTGGTTCTGCCTTTCTTAGAGTGGCTATGATTCTTTTCCCGGTTAGCTTGGCGTTGATTACATTACAAAGTATTGCACCCGCTTTTCCAAAGCCATGGACGCCAATAGCTTCAGCTGGACCCTTTACTATTTACCAAGAAGGTATTTATAGCGGTATATCGTTGTTACTGCGCATCTATGCGTTAACGACCTGGTCGATGGTATTTATTATGACTTCGCACCCTTCAGATATATTTTCGTCTTTAAGACAAATAGGGATGCCATACGTGATGAACTTTATCCTGGTGATGACTTTGCAGCTCATCCCTATTTTACAAAATGAGTTTGCTGTTGTTTTAAATGCCCAAAAATCCCGTGCGATGAAGGGGACGGGGTTCAGTTCATTACTGCCAAGTATGGTACCTGTTTTTGTGGGTGCGATTGAACGCGTTCAACAGCTATCGATTTCGCTTGAATCGCGTGCATTTGGTTCTTCGGGGCACAAAACCAGTTATCGCCGTGTTCGCATATCAACCTGGGATATTATCAATTTAATTATGGCAGTTGTGATTACCGGCAGCGCCACTTATTGGGTGGCTGTAACTAAAAGTTTGGACTGGAGTAAATCATTAACCTTTAATCCAGGTTTTGCAATCGGCTTGGTCATAGCTGCAACGATTGGCTTTCTCTCTTATGTTTCAATCGCACTTTACCTGGTTGCTAAATCGTAGTTAACAAACATGATAAACAGGAGTTAACATGTCAAATAATGAATTAATGTATCATATTAATATGAAAAAAGGCGACGTTGGTCGTTATGTATTTTTGCCCGGCGACCCCGGACGTTGTGAAAAGATCGCCCAATATTTTGATAACCCCCAGCTGGTTGCTTACAACCGAGAATATAAAACCTATACTGGCACCTTGCTTGGTGAAAAAGTTTCTGTTACCTCTACCGGCATTGGTTGCCCATCAACGGCAATCGCAGTAGAAGAGCTGATTAAAATTGGGGCGGATACTTTTATCCGGGTAGGTACATCGGGCGGTATGCAACCACATTTACGAGCTGGCGACTTAGGAATCGTCACCGGCGCGATTAGGGATGAAGGTACGACCAGCCACTATATGCCGATTGAATTCCCGGCCGTGGCTGATCTTGATGTTGTGCTTGCATTACGCGAAGCAGCAGAAAAATTAGGCAATCCCTATCACCTGGGCATCTCTCATTCAAAAGATTCGTTTTACGGGCAGCACGACCCAGAGCATATGCCAGTTGCTGACCGTTTGTTATCACGTTGGAAGGCGTGGGTTCAAGGCGGTACGATTTGCTCTGAAATGGAAGCAGCTACAATTTTTGTTTTATGCAGTATTTACAGAAAACGAGCCAGCGGAATCATGCTGATTGGTTGGAACCAGGAAGGTGATCGTCCTGATGAGCACGCCGATGATTTAGACCCATTAATTCGAACGGCTATTGAAAGCGTGAAGATCTTAATTGAGAAAGATCGAGCATAGTATTTAGTTTTAAACCTTATGGAAAAACAAAAGCACCTGAAGATCGCAGCAGAAGATGTTGGACGGTATGTATTTTTACCTGGCGACCCGAAACGTTGCGATATCATCGCTGAACATTTCGATGCCCGTGATCTCACTATTCAAAACAGGGAATACAAAACGATTACGGGCAGGTTAGCTGGTGAAAAAGTGTCGGTTGTCTCAACTGGTATCGGCAATCCTTCGGCTGCGATTGCAATAGAAGAGCTTAACAAGGTAGGCGTACATACTTTGATAAGGGTGGGGACTTCTGGTGGGATGCAGCCTGAAGTTATTCCGGGGGATCTTGGGATTGTTCAGGCCAGCATTCGAGATGAGGGAACCACCAGGCATTATATGCCGATTGAATTCCCTGCACTGGCGCATGTCGATATGGTCGACGCACTTCGCTTGGCAGCGACAAATTTAGGGCATCGGGCACATGTGGGCATTTCGCATTGTAAAGATTCTTTTTACGGTCAAATGCAACCTGAACGAATGCCTGTTTCAACTTATCTTCAAGAGCGATGGAATGCTTGGGTACAAGGTAGAACATTGTGTGCAGAAATGGAATCTGCTACATTGTTTGTCTTAAGTTCGATCTTTCGTTTAAGGGCAGGCTCAATTGTGCTATTGGCAATGAACCAGGAAAAACCACAGTTGGGATCTTCTTCAAATACCGGGCCTCTTATTTCAACGGCAATTGAAGCAATGAAGCTCATCATCAAAAAAGATTGTGAAAGGAAATGTATTTAAATGGCACAGCAAGCAGAATTACAGTATCACATTCAACTAAAAGAAGGTGATGTTGGACGTTACGTATTTTTACCGGGCGACCCTGGCCGTTGTGAAAAAATCGCCAGCTATTTTGATAACCCGCAGCTGGTTGCTTATAACCGGGAGTATAAAACTTACACAGGTACGCTTCTGGGTGAGAAAGTATCGGTTGTTTCAACAGGGATCGGCTGCCCCTCAACTGCGATTGCGGTTGAAGAATTAATTAAAATTGGGGCGGATACATTTGTTCGTATCGGCACATCGGGTGGGATGCAGCCAAACATTAAAACGGGCGATGTAGCGATTGTCAACTCGGCCATCAGAGATGAAGGTACCACCAGCCACTATATGCCGATTGAATTTCCCGCTATAGCAGATATCGATATCGTGCTTGCCCTTCGTGAAGCAGCGATCAAAATTAATATGCCTTTTCATGTAGGGCCAACCCAATCGAAGGATTCTTTTTTTGGCGAAGTTGAACCGGATCGGATGCCAGTCCACACGCGCTTGAACCAGCGATGGGACGCATGGATTGCGGGGGGTGCGATCTGTTCTGAGATGGAGGCAGCAGCCCTTTTTATTATTTCATCCATTCATCGTAAAAGAGCGGGTGGTGTAATGATTATGGGTGCACTGAACGGTGAAGATGACGACGAAGCGAAAGCCCTTTTTGATGTTGATCGTGCTATCCAGGTTGCGATTGAGGGTGTAAAAATACTCATCGAAAAAGACCGACAGCATAGTTAATCTCTGCTGAAATTTTCTAATTAAATAAAACAAAATGATTATGGAAGCTTACTTCGATGATTGGTCATGATATTCGAAAATTACAGCAAGAACATCCAGAGTATATGGCAAAGGTGGAGAAACACTATTGGTGGAACTTCATCTCATTGGCTTTTGATTCTTCAATTTACGCCTTCGCCATGTCTGCGCTATCTCAGGATACGATCATCCCTTATTTTGCCAGCCAACTGACTGACAAAAATAGGGTGATAGGTTTAATTCCAGCCATTTTTTATTTCGGGTTGTTTTTACCGCAATTAATTGGTGCTTACCTGGTAAATGGGAAGCCAAGAAAAAAGAAATTTGTATTAATAATCGCAATTGCAGAACGGGTAGGCGTTTTACTCATCGCGTTAATAGCCCAATTCTACGGCTTGTTTACTGATACATTTACCTTGATTTTATTGTTAATAGCTTACCTGGTCTTCTCTATTACCAATGGGATGATTTCCCCAGGTTATTCTGATTTAATCAGCAAAAGTATCATCCGCAATCGAGGATTTTTCTTCGGTTTTAATAATGGGCTGGGGGGATTAATTGGTTTTGGCGCCTCTTTTTTTAGTCGCTATTTGCTGGACACGTACGCTTTCCCAAAAAACTTACAGGTTTTGTTCTGGGTTGCCTTGGCTGTTTCAGCTATCTCCCCGTTTATTATTGTGAATTTTAAAGAAGAACCTTACCCTGCAGGTAAAGAAACTGAATCTTTAGGTTATTTCATTAAATCCATCCCAACCCATATCAAACAGCATCCTAATTTTCGAAATTTTATGATTTCACGGGCGATGTTGGGCTTTGGTGTGTTAGGGAACGCATTTTTTGCGCTTTATGGTCGAGATATCTTTTCATTACCCGATGGAAGCATTGCAATATTTACGATGATTATCCTTTTTACACAAAGCATGATCGGCTTTCTGTGGGGATGGATTGGTGACAGGTATGGCTATAAGGTCGTGTACATTATTGTTTCGGTTCTGATTGTTTTAGAAGGTGTATTTGCGGTTTGGGCTATCGCCCCCTGGATGTTTTACTTAATTGCTTTTTGTATTGGTGGTGTGTATGCATCATTTCATATCGGTGACCAAAATATGGTGTTCGAAATTGCGCCAACAACAGAAACAAGCCGCTTTATTGGCATTACCAACACTTTTGTAGGGCCGGTAATGACGATTGCACCTTTGCTGGGTGGACTGCTGATTGATTTATTTTCTCATCAGGTAATGTTTACCAGCGTGATTGCGGTTGGTATTGTGTCGATAATTCTTGTAGTGAGGTTAATGCCTCAACTACGCAAATAAGTGTTTTGCATGAAAAAGAAAACCAGAGATATTGTTAGCTATCAATTCTCATAAACATCCTCAATTCTTTCTATAAAAAAGAGTATCAGTCAACAAAAGCTGATACTCTTTTTATTTTGAAAACCAAAGATATTTTGTTGTTAAAAATAATAACCTTATAACCAGAAAAACCCTTTACTTTAGCCCTTCTAAAGTGGTAACCATTTCATCAATTACATCGTAACCGCCCTGCCAGAACGCGGGTTGGGTGATATCAATGCCGGCCTTGCTTAATAACTCAACCGGTGCAATTGACCCACCAGCTGCCAGAATATTCATATAGCGTGGTTTAAAAGCCTCGCCTTCAGCTTTATATTGCTTATATAACGAAAGAACCAGCAGTTGACCGAAGGCGTATGCATATACATAGAAAGGTACGCTGTAAATATGTGGTATCATCGTCCATTCCCAGCGGAATTCATCAGAAATATCCACAGAATCACCGAATTCCAGCTTGAGGTTTTCCAGGTAGGCATCTGCCAATGCATCGACCTGAGCGCCTTCTGCGATCATATCGTGTGCTTCTTTTTCGAACAGGGCGAAGTAATTCTGGCGAATGATGGTGGCAAAGGAATCATCCATTTGTCTAAAGAGTAAATCCCTACGCACAGCCTGATCGGTTTCTTCAGCCAACAGTTTCTCAATGAGCATCATTTCGCCGAAGGTAGAAGCTGTTTCAGCCAGGGGCAAACAGGCATGCTGCGTGAAGGCACTGTGTTCGCTTGCCATCAGCGAATGAATACCATGGCCCAGTTCGTGCGCCATCGTGGCGACATCGTCGGGTTTACCCTGGTAATTGAGCAGCACCCAGGGTGCGAAATCGGGTGAAATCGTGGCGCAAAAAGCACCGCTCATTTTACCTTTACGCACTTCACTGTCGATGTGTTTAGCATCGAAAATCTCTTTAGCCATAGCTGCAAAGCGGGGATGGAACTCGTTGAACGATTCCAATACAAGCTCTGCTGCTTGCTCGAAGGGATATTTTTTATCTGATTTTTCAACTGGGGCATAAATATCGTAACGACGCAGTTTATCTACACCAAGGCGTTGGGCTTTGAGCCTAAAAAAGCGATGGAAATGCCCCACATTGTGTTGGGTAACATCTAAAAGAGTCTCTACGACTTCGTTAGGGATATCATTGACCAGGTTGCGCACAGATATTGGCGTTTTAAAGCCGCGCAAATTAAGGTTTTCATTACGCCAATTTCGTACGATAGACTGGTAGATCTGCCCTAAGATTGAAGCATCTTTTTCATAAACTGAAAACATCGACTTGTACGCACGTTCACGCAAGCCTGGGTCGGGCTCTCTGACAAGAGCGGCAACCTCGCCACGAGTTAATTCCTTTTCCTCTCCATCAATTTCAATCTTGAATACATAGCGATTGGTGATGGATTCATAAAGCAGATTTAGTGCGTTTACACCGGTTACATCTTTAATGTTAATAACTTTTTCCTCAGCTTCAGATAAGGTGTAATCTTTGAAGTTTCGGATGGCGACCAGCCAATAATGGTAATCCCCGGCAGATTGCAAGAGGCGTTCAGCATTTTCGTCATCGAGAGCTTTCCACCATAGGCTAAAGAACATGGTTTGGTTGTTTATTTCTGCGCCAAATTGATCTATCCGGGCAACATGAGCTTGTGCGGTTTGATCTTGGGTGTTGGCTGCGAAAGTCAGCTCGGCAAAGCCGCCTATCCGGCTGATTAAGCGGTAAAAACGTTCATACTCAGTGATGATGCTCATAAACAGCTCCTCACTGATTTCAGGCGTTAGTTGCTCGCGATAGGTTTGAAAATGCGCTGCATCTTGACGAATGGTTTCGTAAGCTGCTTCATATTGAGGATCATCGAACCCTTGGAAAAGGTCATCCAGGCTCCACGGTGATTGGGTATATTTGTTGCTATTGGTCATGTTGGTTTCCTTTGTGCTTGGTTTAATGGAATATTAGGGATCTTTTTTTCGCAAGTACTTGCGAAGATTATCGATTGGTTTGCGCTCCCCCGATTTTGGGTCTTCATAATGCCAAAGCAGCCAGCCATTACTGGGCACGTTACGAATTGATTTAGCAATTTGGTGGATTGAACCGCGTTGGTTGCCAAAGATAAGTTTACCATCAACAGTGATTTTTACTTTAATATCACCTTCGATGCCAAAATACAAGGTTTGACCGGGCTTTAATAACCCACTTTCGACCAGGTTACCAAAGGGAACCCGCCTTTCCTGACGAGGATTAGGCACGAGGAAAGTCTGTTGGTCAAAGGGTGTTGGTGATAACTTTGCAATGCGCTCTTTTGCTAATTGAACGTAAGTTTCGTTGAGCTCGATCCCAATAAAGTGACGATGAAGACGTCGAGCAGCGGCACCAGTCGTCCCAGTGCCGAAGAATGGGTCAAGAACAACCTCGCCAGGGTTAGAACTGGAGAGAATAACTCGATACAGTAAGGCTTCTGGTTTTTGGGTGGGATGGGCTTTATCCTTGTCGGAATTTTTTAAACGTTCGGGGCCTTTACAGATGGGTATTTCCCAATCACTGCGCATTTGCAGCTCTTCATTTAAGCTTTTCATGGCGTGGTAATTAAAAGTATAGCGCTGCCCCTTTTCTTTTTGGGCCCAAATTAAAGTTTCGTGGGCGTTGGTGTAACGCATTCCCTGGAAGTTAGGCATCGGGTTAATTTTTATCCAGGCGATATCGTTTAAGATCCAAAACCCTAAATCTTGCAGAATTGACCCTACCCGGTAAATATTATGGTACGACCCAATTACCCACAACGCACCTTCGGGTTTTAGAACCCGCTTACATTCTGACAACCATTGCCTGGTAAATTGATCATAGTGGGCGAAACTGTCGAATTGGTCCCAATCGGGAGTAACCGGATCAACCAGGGATTGATCGGGACGACGCAATTCACCGGTTAATTGCAGGTTGTAGGGTGGGTCTGCGAAGATTAAATCAATGGAGTTCTCGGGCAATTTAGGCAGGAGTTCGCGACAATCACCGGTTAACACCTGGTCAACAGGGAGGTTAATTTTAGGCATAACCCTTTTATTGTAATAGTTTTCTAACGTTTAGGGGGCTAATTATTCTAATTGGGCACTAATGAGAAGCTTCGGTTATAATCCATTAGCATAAAGACAAAACAGAATGCGAGCCGATGACAGCACCTTCTAACAATTCATTTTTACCCCACCGATGGAAAATTCAACACCCAATTCCGCGTGATGTTAACCTTGTTTTACAAGATTACTCGCCCCTGATGCGCCAGCTGCTTTATAACCGGGGCATTTTTAACCCTTCAGCAGCAAAGGCATTTTTAGATGGAGAAGTTACTTTTCCAACAGATCCTTTTTTATTAAAAGACATGGAAACCGCGGTAGCCAGGTTAAATTACGCGGTGAATCATCACCAGCTGGTCGCTATTTATGGGGACTACGATGCTGACGGGGTGACTTCTACCGCATTAATGGACGAATTTCTAAAAGGGCTTGGGCTAACCCCGCGTATTTATATTCCAAATCGCTTTGATGAGGGTTATGGGTTGAATGACGAAGCGATCCGCCAATTGGCAGTTGAAGGTGTGGATTTGGTAATCACCGTGGACTGTGGTGTCCGTTCAATAGATGAGGTTACCTTGGCGGTTGCGTTAGGGATGGACGTGATTGTCACGGATCACCACGGCCCGGGGGCTTCTCTCCCTCCAGCTGTGGCGGTGATTAACCCAAAACAACCCGGCGACACTTACTTTGATGAGAACCTGGCAGGCGTAGGTTTGGCTTATAAATTTGCACAGGCTTATTTGTTGCGCCACCCGCAAGGCGGTGTGGATGCAGATGACTGGCTTGACCTGGTTGCCATTGGCACCATCGCAGACCTGGCACCGCTCACTGGAGAAAACCGAATCTTGGTAAAAAAAGGGTTGGAGCGTATCAGATCAAAGTCGCGGCCCGGTTTGCTGGCCCTGGCAAAAGTAGCAGGGTTAAATTTAGAAGCTTGTGACAGGGGGATGATTGGTTTTGGGCTGGGACCGCGCTTAAACGCGGCTGGGCGCATGGATACAGCGATGTTGGCTTTTAACCTTTTGACAGCAAATGATTACCAGGTTGCCGTCGAGACTGCTCAGCTTCTCGATTCGCAAAATAATTTGCGACAGGAAGAAACCTTAAGGATTCGCGAACTTGCGAGTACCCTGGTTTTAGAACAGGACCCCGATGCCTACCTGTTTTTTGTTGCCGACCCCGATTTTAACCCCGGCGTGGTTGGTTTAGCAGCCTCGCGCCTGGTAGATGCCTATTACCGCCCCGCCGTGATTGCCAACCAGGGGGAGGAGTTTACCGTAGGCTCTTGCCGATCCATCCCCGAGTTTCATATTACCGAAGCGCTGGATGCCTGTGCCGATTTGTTAGTGCGCCATGGCGGGCATTCAGCTGCGGCAGGCTTTACTGTTCGCAATGAGCATCTGTCGGCGCTGGTAGAAAAACTCACCGGGCTTGCAGAGCAGCAGCTGGCAGGGGTTGAATTATCGCCCGTGATTGAAATTGATCGTGAAATCAAACTGGACAAGCTAACAGGAGAGTACACAGCCTGGGTTTTTTATGACCTGCACCAGTTGGAACCCACCGGTCGCGGGAACCCTGAACCTGTTTTTGCCTCCTATAACCTTTTTGTGCGCCAGGCGCGAGCGGTTGGCAAGGATGGGACGCATTTAAAACTGACTTTGCAAGCTGGCAACCTGCTTTATGATGCCATCGCTTTTCATCAGGGGCATTGGTTAGATGAGATGCCAGATTGGGTAGATATCGCCTACCAATTTGAGGAAAATCATTACATGGGGCGTGTGACCACGCAGTTGAACATTAAAGATATTAAACCCTCAGAATCGAAATAAAGCCTTTTCTTTTCGAGTGAGGAAACCAGGGGGGGGTTACGAATATTCTAATTCTCACCTTTATGTAAATACTTTTTTAAATCTACCTGTGGGAAGGGGACTTTGGCAAAGTGTTTGCCTTCGGCTTTTAGCGGCGCTGTTAAATCGAAGCCAACTTTACTGGTGAGATAAGTGCCAGGCTCGGCGCTGGGATCGAGGGAAGAGCCGCGCTCGCGGCCTAACATTACCAGGTCGCGATCTGCCTGAAAGCGGGTTGCCATGGCCCATTCAACCGACTGGGGGTCGTAAATATCAATATCCTCATCGACAACGAAGATGTGCTTGCACGAGCTGTGACCACGATGAGCAGCCTGGATGGCTTTAACCCCGTCATCCTCATGCTGCTTACAGATTTTAACAATGGCATGCAGCCACGAGCTGCCGCCCGGGTTGATGTTAACGTCCAGGCACCTGACAATCTTGCTGACCTCACGAAAAATAGTAGGTTCGCGCGGCATCCCCATGAGCAATTTATGTTCCAGCCCACCCGGTAATAAGGCGTGCCACATGGCGTCATGCCGGTGGGTGATGCACTTAACTTTCAGTACTGGTTCCTGGCGAATTACATCTTGAGTTTCTGTGAGGTCGACAAAGGGGCCTTCAGCGTGTTGCCGGTCGCGGTAAATTGTCCCCTCGATAACGAATTCAGCTTCTGCTGGGATGTGCAAATTTGAGGTGTGCGCTTTGACAACCTCGAATGGCGCCAGGGTATTGGCGATGGTTAGCTCATCGACCCCGATTTCAACCGAGGTTGCCCCTGCAATTAGGATGTTGGGGGCAACGCCTATGCATATCGCCACATCAACTTCGCCTAAATCTTGTAAAAAGGTGTCAAAATGGCGACCTTTGACCACGCGCACCGCCATTTCGGTTTTAGAAAATTGCATGCAACGATGAAAATCCATATTCTGACCATGTTCCGGATGGGCGGCGATCATCACCCCAGAGCTGATATAGTTGCCGCCATCCCCTTTACAATGAAACAGGATCGGCAGTTGGTCGAGGTTTGGGTTTTCGTGGATGACCTCTTGACAGGGGGCATGGTTGACTTGCTGGGGTTTTGAAGGCGAATTAATCGCCTCAATGAGCGTTGGGATAATCGCCTGAACGGGGATGCCCAGGTAGGAAGAAAAAGCCTCTTTGGTGGGCACCAGGTTCCCAACCACCGAAAAGGCGGATTCAATAACTTGTTTGCAAAGCACAGGTTGAGGCTCTACAGCCTTGAGCAAACCAGCGAGCTCTAGATTTTTAGAAATAGGTTGATTAACTTCAACCAACGCACCCTGGTTGCGAACTGAGTTTAGAAATTCTCTGAAGGACATCCTTCCTCCTGTTTGTTTTGATTGAATTATAGCAGGGTTATACCTTTGAAACAGGCGCTGCCTTTTAAGGGTGGTACAAAACTTGCACTTAAGAGAGTGCTTACCTGAATAAAAACTTGGCATACCCTTTTACAAAGATAACCGGATTTAACCATGAGACATAAGATATTACTGCAAATTGGTACCCTCGGCCTAATTGTTTTTATTACCTTAACTATGTGGGCCAGCCAAAGTGAATTCGTCAGTGCGAAAAACCTTACTGCTGACGCCCCTCTGGTGGATTCGGCATTACTTGCCAAAGCAAAAACTGATGAACCACTCGATTTTTTGGTTTACTTTAAAGACCAGGCCGACCTGAGTGGCGCATACGAGCTGCCCTGGGAGCAACGGGGTTGGTACGTTTACAATACGCTAATTGAAACTTCTGCCAAATCGCAGGCAAAAGTGCTTAAATTCCTGGAGGGGGTTGGCGTGCCTTACGAAGCGTTTTGGGCACAGAACGCGATTGCTGTTGAGGGTTCAACCAGTGCTACCCTGTTTGGATTGCTAAACTATGGCGAAATCTATGCTTTACAATCTATCCCGCGCGTGTTTTTGGCGGATGCAGACCCTAAAGACCCACAAGCGCAGGACGCATTGATCTCGCTGCCAGCGGATAACCTGTTACACATCGAAGTAGATCGTGCCTGGGCTTTAGGTTTTAATGGGGAAGGTATTGTGGTTGGCAGTATTGATAGCGGCGTACGCTACACGCACGAAGCCTTGATTGATGCCTATCGCGGCAACCTTGGTGAGGGTGTGTTTAATCATAACTATCATTGGTGGGATGCAGTTGAAAACAGAGCAGAACCCTATGACGATGTTGGGCATGGCACCCATATTACCGGTATCATGGTTGGTGCACGATCGACCGGTGAAGAAATTGGCGTGGCGACTGGTGCCAGCTGGGTTGCCTGTAAAGCGATCCAGGAAAACGGGAATGGGTTGGGCACCGATTTTATCAAGTGCGGTCAGTTTATGATTGCCCCCACCAACCTGGAAGGGTTGAACCCCAACCCAAATTTGCGCCCCCACGTTGTTAACAACTCCTGGGGGGATTGCGAAAATAACTATGATGGCTGGTACGAAGGCGTGATTGATGCCTGGTTGGCGGCTGGAATCTACCCTGTATTTGCCAATGGAAATGCAACTAACTGCGGTTATGATGTGCCGCCAGGGTTAGGCACCGTCAGCAACCCGGCTCGCTCTCCGCAGGTGACGGCGGTGGGCTCAACCAGCCGTGAAGATGGCGAGTTGGCATCACATTCGACCTGGGGGCCAACCGATAAACCGGATACGATTAACCCCAACGGTTACCCGTTGATTAAACCCCAGGTTGTGGCACCGGGTGTGGAAATCCCCTCGGCGTACGCCTCGGGTGACCGAGATTACGCCATCATGAGCGGCACCTCGATGGCGGCACCGCATGTAGCTGGGTTGGTGGCCCTGATGTGGGAGGCAGGAGGCTGCCTGGTAGGTGATTATGCGACTACTGAAACTTTATTACAAGAAAGTGCCTCACCTATCCCTTATGACACCAGCAATGGCGATGAGGGTCCAGATTTGGTCCCAAACCATGCCGCCGGGTGGGGAGAGATCAACGCGCTGGAAGCTGTTCGACGGGCAGAGGCGCATTGCAATGGTGGTTACCTGGCTGGTCATGTGTTGAATGCTGTTGACCAAAACCCAATTGAAGGTGCGAAATTACAGGCATCTGCGATTGATGGCACCGGGCGCGAAGCGCAGGCCATAACTGATGAGCATGGATACTTTCGCTTATATGTCGACAGCCAAACGGGGTACAAGGTTAGCATCCAGGCTTATGGCTTTCATCCAGGCGCTATAAAAGAGGTGGCGATAGAAGAACCAGCGGGGGCAATTGCTATTGAGATCCCTTTGGCACCAAAGACCAATCAAGTAGAGCTTTCGGGTGCAGTGGGCGATGGGAGCGGGCAGAACATCCCGCTGTATGCGCGCATCATCCTTGAGGTTGATGATTACAGCCAAACCACCTACACTAACCCTTTTGACGGGACCTACGCTTTGACCGTGTATGACGACCTCGCTTATCACCTGACGATTAGTGCCTTAACCCCCGGGTACCGCTCAATAGTTGAAACAGAAGTGACCTTTAGCCAACCCGAAGAGCCTTTGAATTACTTGTTGGAAATTACAGAGAACTGCACCGCACCGGGGTACGGCTGGGTGGAGAGCATCGAAGATGGAATAAGCCGCCAGGTGTGTGAACCCTTACCCGGCGCTGTGTTGACAGGCCTGGTAACCAACAAACACTCCGGTGAACCCCTGGTGAATGCGATCATCAGCACAGGGGTTGACAGTGTTGAGAGCGCCCTTACCCCGCAAGACGAAAATTTAACCGATGGGTTTTTCTGGATCTTTGTACCCACGCAAGATAGCCCGCAAAAGGTTACCATTAGTGCCACCCGGAATCTGTACTTAAACAAAGAGGTAGAAATTGAACTGCACCGGAGCGCGGTCAACCGGTATGACCTGCAGATGGTGAGCTACCTCAACCATGTCGGGTTGGTGTTTAATAACCTGTCGCTGCTGGTTTGGGATTATGCCCAAGGGTTGTTCCATTTGGTGCGGGGGTATTTACCTTTGTAAGCAAGTTTTACAGGGGGGATACTTTAGGTTTTGTGAAGCGTGAAAGTAAGTGAACAGGGTAAAGTAAAGCCATGTTGCCTTATGATAAAAAAACGTCACGTGGATCCCTTCGGGAGCGCACACGACCTGCGCTGGGCAAAAACCACACCCAAGTGAAGTTAACCCTCAATGATTGCATCTCATCCATTATGAGTCACGTCTCTGCGCGTGACAGCACCCCTTCGTGTCGCGTCGAGTGGCACAAAGTTGTAGATAGATTTCCCCCGCTCCGTTTCGTGTTGGGTTACGAACGCTAAAGGGCGTAGTTACCTTTGCAACTGGCAAATGATGAGAGTGCTTCACAGCTCGAAGATTGCTTCGCAATTATAAGCTTATTTGCTGACATCGAAGCAAGGTAACAATCAATAATCTTTAGGTGATCAAAATATTTATCAAGTAAACAACGCGTCAATTAAGTAAAAAAGCAAGCCGCGCCTATTGATGCGATAAACCCAATTACGAACACTATTTTAAAATAAACCCTCATTAATTCGGTTATAATTTAAATGCCACCTCCTTTGAACAGGAACAAACCAATGAAAAGCTTGCTTAAAACTTACTTAACGTCTATTGCTAACACCACTAAACAAGGTGATGCCCGCGAAGAATCCTACTACTCCGCTGTTGAAACTTTGTTTTCGAATTTTCCGCTTGAAAAAGATCGCAAAACTATGGTAACCGTACTGCCTAAGCAAACTGAAGCTGGTAACCCTGATTTTCGTATTTGGGATGGGCAGAATTTTATTGTTGGTTACATTGAAGCTAAAGCACCAGGCACAAACCTCGACCAGGTCGAAACCTCTGAACAGCTGGAACGTTACCTGAGCACCTTCCCTAATGTGATCTTAACTAATTTTTATGAATTTCGCCTCTACCGCGATAGAAAATTATTAAACATGGTAACTATCGGGCGTTACTTCACCGCCCAGTCCTTAAAAACAACCCCTCAACCAGAAAATATCCTTGAATTTGAAACGCTTGCCAACCAGTTTTTTTCTTTCAAATTACCTAAATCTTTCACAGCTGAAAGTTTAGCCATAGAACTTGCCAAACGTACCCGTTTTTTGCGCGACCAGGTGATCGCTGAAGAGCTGAAAGAATCTGACCAGGGCTTTGGTGATATTTATGGCTACTACCAGGCGTTTCAAAAATACCTCATCCCCAGCCTGACGCCCACCCAATTTGCTGATCTATATTCACAAACTCTTACCTATGGGCTCTTCGCTGCTCGAACCCGCGCCAATGACGACTTTACCCGCAAACTGGCATTTGACTATATCCCTCATGCTACAGGGATTTTACGTGACGTGTTCCGGTATATTTCCTTGGGTGACCTTTCTCGCCAGCTTGAAGTGATTATTGATGACATTACCGCTGTGCTGAACGCTGCCGACATCAACAGTATTCTCGATCAATATTACAGAGAAGGGCGCGGGGAAGACCCTATCGTGCACTTTTACGAGACCTTCCTAAACCAGTATGACCCTAAAACTCGCGAGCGACGCGGCGTGTATTACACACCCGAACCGGTGGTTAAATATATCGTTAAATCGGTGCACCACCTGCTAAAAACCCGTTTTGGTTTAAGTGATGGCTTGGCAGATCCCACCGTAACCGTTCTTGACCCGGCAGCTGGCACCCTCACCTTCCCAGCTGAGGCAATTCGTTTAGCAGTTAAGGAATTTACCGAAAAATACGGCGAAGGCGGAAAACAGAACTTCATTCGCAGCCAGATTTTAAAAAACTTCTATGCCTTAGAACTAATGATGGCACCCTATGCCATTGGCCATTTAAAAATTGCTTATCTTTTAGAATCTTTAGGTTACACCTTACAGGAGGATGAACGCTTTAATCTTTACCTGTCCAACACGCTCGAGATGGAAGAGATTGCTCAAATGGAGATTCCCATTATACGCTCATTAAGCGAAGAAAGTCGGCTGGCAGGCAAGGTTAAACAAGAGCCGATTTTGGTGATTATGGGCAACCCGCCTTATTCCGGAGCATCTGCCAACCGCAACGCCTGGACGGAAAAACTACTCAAAGAAGACCTGGATGGCGCTCAAAGTTATTATACGGTAGATGAACAGCCCTTAGGCGAGAGAAACCCTAAATGGCTGCAAGATGATTATGTTAAGTTCCTACGCTTTGCGCAATGGAAGATTCACAAAGCCGGGATGGGAATTGTGGCGATGATCACCAATCATAGCTATTTAGACAACAATACCTTTCGGGGGATGCGCCAGTCTCTGTTGAAAACCTTTGATGAGATCTTTATTCTCGATTTACACGGCAACAGTTTAAAAAAAGAAATGGCGCCTGATGGCGGTAAAGACGAAAACGTTTTTGACATTAAGCAAGGTGTTGCTATCGTCTTTTTTATTAAGAACAAAATAAAGCGCGACCAAAAGGTTTACCATAAAGATAAATTTGGGTTAAGAGATGTGAAATATCACTGGTTAGAACGTAACTATATTGACACTGTAGAATACTCAAGTCTTTCACCAACCAGCCCCTTTTACTTTTTTGTCACGCGAAAAATTGATGATATTAGGCATTATCAATCCTGGAAAAAAATTGATGAGATTTTCCCGGTTAATAGCGTAGGGATTGTTACCGCACGGGATAAGTTAACCATTCAAATGACGGAGCAAGAGATCTGGAATACGGTTCTTAACTTTGCAAATTTAGACCCCGAACTTGCCCGTCAAGCCTACGCATTAGGTAAAGATGCACGTGACTGGAAAATTTCATTGGCGCAAGGTGATCTAAAAAAAAGCGGTTTTACAAGAGAGAAAATCACAAGAATACTTTACCGCCCATTTGATAAGCGATTTACTTACTATACCGGTAAAAGCCGCGGTTTTATTTGTATGCCGCGTCAAAATGTGATGAGGCATATGTTAGAAAATAACATATGCTTAGTGACGGTAAAACGAGTGAAAACAAGTCAAGATTGGTGTCATTGCTTAATAGGTGACAAATTAATTGAAAGTTGTTATATCTCAAACCGAACAAGTGAAATAAGTTATGTATTTCCGCTCTATTTGTATCCTGATTTAGAAAATATTAATTTATTTAACCAACATAAAACTGAAAAAAGCCCAAATATTCAAAGCCATTTTTATGAGAAGTTAAGTAATGGGGGCTATTCTAATCACCCTGAAAGGATATTTAATTATATTTATGGTATTATATATTCCAAGGTGTATCAGAAAAAATATTTTGAATATTTAAAAATTGATTTCCCTCGAATCCCATTCACAAAAGATGAAGTTTTATTTAATCAATTATCGCAATTGGGTGAAAGGCTTGCTCAACTCCACCTGCTTAAAAGCCCAGAGCTGAACCAACCCACTGTCAAATACCAGGGTCAGGGTGAAGACCATATTATTACCAAACCAGCTTACGATCATAACCAACAGCGAGTATTTATCAATAAAAGCCATTATTTTGAAGGTATTACACCCGAAGTGTGGGCTTACCAAATTGGCGGCTACCAGGTGCTGGATAAATACCTTAAAGAACGCAAAGGGAGCAAAATGGTTGATCCGCGTCACTACATTCGGGTTGCCACCGCGCTCGAAAAAACCATCGAAATCCAGGCAGAAATTGATGAACTTTATCCAGAAGTCGAAAAAGATTTGATTGAGTTTTAAATACAATAAATCTTTTTTCTAAAGTACAGAATCAAATTATTAAATATGCTAAATTGTTTTTAGGTATTACAATTTTCGAGAATAATAATGAAAAACATCACACAATTACATCGATTGATTATCGCGTTAATTTATTTTGCATTAACATTTTTAATTTCATACTTATTATTTGGGAGTATATTGCCACCAGATACAGAAAAAGGTGTTTGGTTTTTCACATGTTTAGCGTCAGTAATATTAGGTGAATTGATAACAAACCCTTATTTTACAGCACCAGCTGATTCGATATCTAACACAACAGTTGTGTTAATTAGCTTATCAGCAGTAAATCCACTAGTTACCAACCAAGATTCATCAAGTGTTCTATTTTGGTGGTTTGTGTTTCTTTTGAATTTAATAATTTTAGTTTTATCATGTATAAACATCGCTTCTAATCACTTTAAAAATTATTCATGTTCTCAAATAATTTATAAAATCATATCAAAAATCGGCAATCACAGAGTTATTTTTTCAAGTGTCGTTCTATACGCTTTATATGCATTTCATTTTGATAATCCTAAAGAACTATATTTCATTGGTCTTGTTTCCACCTTGATTATAATAATTCACCCTGTAGAAAATCTTTGGTTGTCAATTCAAAATATTGTTAAAGATATCCATCTAAACATCCCAGAGATAATAGGTGAAGTTGTTGGGCATGAATTCCCAGATATCTTAAAGGTTAAGATTCTACCTGATGCTTCACTCACTTTTGGTGATTTAATTGCATTTAAAGGAGAGAATGGGGTTGTTCAAGTAGGATGTGTTTTAAGCCAAATCGGTTTTACTGGTGAAATTTGGTATCGTGTTTTAGCAAACCGCAATTTAAAAATCTCTAACCATAATTTTATTAAGCCTTATACAAAACAGATTGATTATAGCGTAATAAAAATTGAATCTGATAAAATTAATGACCAGGAGTTAAATAATTTTGTCAAAATGGTAAAAAATGAATTGCTAGGGACTGTCGCACCTAAATCAGATATCAATAAAATCATCATTGAAATTGCAAAAACCGATATTGACATTAGGGAAGGAAGTTTAGTTGAAACTTGTGTTGGCTCGAAAAAGGTTCTTTATCAAATCATAAATGGTTTGACCAAAAAGGAGATTATCGAGCAGAAAAATTCAAGGGGTTTCGTTCATGCTGAAGCAAGAAAATTAGGATTATGGAATGAAAATACTTTTGAGCCTGTAAATTGGCTCCCATTATCAAATGCTCCAGTTCGGATTATAAACTTTGCGGAACAAGATTTTAATATAAGTAATGTTGGGTATTTACCAAAAACAAATTTTCATGTATCAATTGATGTGAACACTTTAGTTACCCATAATACAGCAATTTTAGGTATTTTAGGCGTAGGTAAAACTTTTTTGGCATTAGAGCTTATTGAGCGAATGATAAGGGAAAAAATTAAAGTAATATGTTTAGATTTAACGGATGAATATGAAAGGGAATTAGATATTTATTTCAAGGTTGAAAATGCTAAAAAAGAATTAAATTTATTAAACGAAATCGGTAAAAAGGGGGATAAAAACCCCAAAATGAATGAAGCAGAAGGTGGCAGTGTTCAGGAATATAGAGAAAATCTTAAAACTAACATAGAAACATTTCTTAAAGAAAAAGATGATATGTTGCGTATTTACAACCCTGCCAGTTTAACCGCTTGGAAACAATCAGGAAAATTATATAACGGAAAAGCACCTTTTTCTATGTTAACGCCTTGTGAAATTACAAGAATAATCAGTGAGGTCACCCTTGAAATACTCCAGGAAATGGGTCCTTCGGATGTTGCTCGATGTTGTTTAGTTTATGAAGAGGCGCATTCACTTGTACCAGAATGGAATTCTGTTGCTTACGAAGGCGATAAAAATGCAACAAATGGGACCGCAAAAGCCATATTACAAGGACGTAAATACGGTTTAGGGTGTTTATTAATAACCCAGAGAACAGCGAATGTTACTAAAAGCATTTTAAACCAATGTAACACAGTTTTTGCAATGCGAACGATTGATGAAAAAGGAATTGAGTTTGTAAAATATTTTGCAGGCAATGCATACACAGATATTTTAACATCATTGCAAGATCAACACGCCTTAGTATTTGGTAAGGCCTCATCCAGCAAGGTGCCTGTTGTAATCAATCTGAATAACCGAGAAAAGTTTTTGGAAAAATTCAGAGAAGGAAATGCGCCTGAATATAACATTGATCCCTTTTACACTGGTGATGATTTTGATATAGATACAGATTATGCTTCCAATTATGATATACCTCCTTTTTAATTTTTATTCATAAAACAATTAATTTCAAATTAATACAAAGTCTCATATGAAGTTTTTGTCACGCGGACCCCTTCTGGATCACACATGACCTACGCCGGGCAAAATTTATCTTCATGAAACATTAATCAATAAACCAGCAACGCAATCATAGACCATGCTCCTCGGTGCGACAAAAATCCTAATTCCTAATCCCTACTATCTAATCCCTAATTCCTATTACCTACTACCTAATTCCTAATCCCTATTCCCTACTACCTAATTCCTAATCCCAAATCCTAATCCCTAATTCCTATTCCCTACCCCCCTTTCACTACTCACCTCGCATCATAATCAGGTAAAATGCAGGGGTTGATTTTTTTTCACCCCCGAAAGATAAACCATGCCCTTTGAACTTGTAGCCCCTTACCAACCCACCGGTGACCAACCAGAAGCGATTAGCGAACTGGTCGATGGGATAAAACGCGGCTATCGCAACCAGGTGCTGCTGGGGGCAACCGGCACAGGCAAGACCTTTACTGTTGCCAATGTCATTCAACAGGTGCAGCTGCCCACGCTGGTGATGGCACACAATAAAACCCTGGCTGCCCAGTTATACGCCGAGTTTAAAGACTTCTTCCCACATAACGCGGTGGAATACTTCGTCTCTTATTACGATTATTACCAGCCCGAGGCATACGTCCCTCAGCGCGACCTGTATATCGAAAAAGAAACCGATATCAACGAAGAGATTGACCGTTTGCGCCTGGCAGCCACCACTGCGCTGATGTCGCGCAAGGATGTAATCATCGTGGCATCGGTATCGGCGATTTATGGCCTGGGCAGCCCCGAGGCTTACCGCGATATCGTCATTCATCTCAAAGTGGGAGAGATCCACCGCCGCAATGCGCTATTGCGCCGCCTGGTAGAAAGCCAATACGCCCGCAACGACTTTCAACTTAAGCCGGGCGTGTTCCGCGTGCGCGGCGATACACTCGAAATCCTGCCAGCTTACGATGACACCCGCGCCTACCGGGTTAGCTTTTTTGGGGATGAGGTAGAGCATATCATCAGCGTTAACCCGCTGACGGGTGAGGTTTACGACACGTTAGATTCTCTCGATATTTACCCTGCCAAACACTACATCACCGAGGATGACCGCATGGACCAAGCCCTGTTAGACATCGAAACAGAGCTTGATGAACGCCTGATAAAACTGCGAGCTGGCAACCAACTGTTAGAAGCACAGCGGCTCGAACAGCGCACCCGTTATGACTTAGAGATGATGCGCGAGGTGGGCTACTGTTCGGGGATTGAGAACTACTCACGCCATATCGATGGGCGTGCCGCCGGAACCCCGCCCTGGACGTTGATCGACTTTCTACCTAAGGACTACCTGCTGGTACTGGATGAATCGCACATGATGCTGCCCCAAATTCGCGGGATGTATAACGGCGACCGCTCTCGCAAACAGGTATTAATCGATTATGGGTTCCGCTTGCCCTCGGCGTTGGATAATCGCCCCCTCAAGTTCGAAGAGTTTAAACAGCAGATGGGCTTTACCCTGTATACCTCTGCCACGCCGGCTGAATACGAGCTATCCCTTGCCGATAAAGTTGTAGATCAAGTCATCCGCCCCACGGGTTTAATCGACCCCGAGGTGATTGTGCGCTCGTCTGAGGGTCAAATTGATGACCTGGTGGGCGAGATTCAAAAACGGATTAACCAAGGGGAGCGGGTTTTGGTAACCACACTCACCAAGCGCATGGCTGAGGACCTGTCTGATTACCTGATGGAGCTGGGCTTGAAGGTGCACTACCTGCACTCTGAGGTCGACACGTTGGAACGGGTGGGCATCTTGCGCGACCTGCGCCTGGGTGTATTCGACGTTATCGTAGGCATTAACCTGCTGCGAGAGGGGCTCGATTTGCCAGAAGTCTCCCTGGTGGCGATTTTGGATGCCGACAAAATGGGCTTTTTGCGTTCCGCAACGGCATTGATTCAAACAATCGGGCGCGCTGCTCGACATATTCACGGGCAGGTGATTATGTATGCAGCCGATATGACCGATGCGATGAAAACCGCCATCGACGAAACCAACCGCCGGCGTTCGATCCAGGTGGCTTATAACGAGAAACATCATATTGTGCCCGCCAGCGTGGTTAAAGCAGTGCGCGACCTGACCGACCGCCTGACCCGCGATACTGGCGTTGAAGATGATAAGGATATCCGTACGCGCGCCAGCCGCCTGGAACAAAAAGAACTGCTTAAGTTAATATCCGAATTAGAGAATCAAATGAAGGCAGCTGCCAAAGAATTACAATTTGAACAAGCTGCCCTGCTGCGCGACCAGGTTTACGAGCTGCGCGCCCTGTTGGCTGAAGACCCAGATTTATCGCCCTGGAAGAAAATCAAACTCCTGGCTGGGAGTGAGGGGTAATCCCTGTTTTTACCTGCAAACCCTCTAAAAAACTACCCCGTCGAGAGCACGCTAAAGCGTGTGAATTCACCGCGTGCCGGGGTGTAAGAATAATCTACATTAGTCACATCCGAGCTGCGAGGCCCCTGGCGTAATGCTGCCAGGAACCCATTAAGATTGGTTAAATTTCCTTCAGCTACCACTTCAACCCGCCCATCAAATTTGTTGCGCACCCAACCCCTAAGGTGATATTCCTGGGCTGTTTTGAGCACAAAGTAGCGAAATCCTACCCCTTGAACATAACCGTTAACCGTGGCATGTAAACGTTGTTGTTCTTGTTCATGCATAGTCTCACCTTCTTTTGAATGCAGATAAGTTATATTTTACCTTTGCCCGTAACCCCATGCAAATAAAAAGCCATTGCCGAGGTTTTCAGCAATGGCAGTTATTTAAGCTGGGTAAGACGGTTATAAACCTCGAGCTTTAATCTTCAACGTCTCCCCAATCATCCAGGTCATCATCGTCGCCCTCGAACCAGTCTGAAAAGTCATCTTCTTCGAGGTTTATCAGGTCAAACCGATCGATTTGTTCGGTAAAGTCGAGGTTTTCAAGGGCTTCCTCCATAAAAGCCACCTCTTCTTCATCTTCTGCTTCAGAAATGGCAATTTCAATTAAAGAACGCACCCCTTCACCACCGATTTTTGATAATGCCCAGATCGATGCGTAATAAATTTCCTCATCTTCGATCCCCTCTTCCAGCATATCCATCAGCAAATCACGAGCGTCATCGATTTCGAGCTCACCAGCGGCACGGATTGCTTCTACCCGCACCATGTTGTCTGGATGCTCAAACATGGCTAACACCTGACGAGTCCAGACATTGTTTAATGAACGACCCATGGCAAATAAGGAGGATTGCAGCCAATCTTCATCGTTGCTTTGATACGCCTGGCGGATAAAATCGGGAATTTCGGGATGGCTGGCATAGCCCAGAGATTCAAGCGCTCGACGGCGAATTAAGGGATCCGTTGCGTCCAAGTGAACACGAATTAAGGTGTCGACAACGAGCTTAGCAAGAGATTCTTTGATATCGCCTAATTCACCCAGGTAAACAAATAGACCTAACGCGGTCGCCGCGGCAGAACGGACGATGGATTCTGGGTCTTCATTAAGAAGTTTAATAAAAACCGGAACCAACTTTTCTTCTTCTGCCTGCCATAACAAACGAATGGCAGTCGCCCGGGCTACTGGGTCTGCGTCTGCCAGGCACATCTTGGCTATGGGGTCAAAATCCAGTACGGTATCCGCCTCGGAGAGGTTTTCCATATCTTCCAGTAAACTGCGTCGGCGTTTAACATCAACGTCATGCCAAATTTCTGCCATTTGTTTTAAATCTGTTTCCACCAGGTCTGATAAACAATAAATTAAATCCGGTGGAAAAGGCGATTCATCATTGAGTAATGCCGCCTTAATCGTTTCGTAATTAAAGGGATCGTGATTTAATTTTGACATTCTAAAATCCTTTCTTGGTTCAATTAAGGAATCACGATAGGTTTTGTAAAATCTAAAACGGTGATGAAAACCATCAGCAAAATTAGCAGAACAAAGCTAACGGTGTTGACAGCGTTTTCCAAGCGTTGTGGGATCTTTTTCTTAAAGAGCAGTTCTGGCAGCAAAAATAAAATTCGGCCGCCATCCAGGGCTGGGATAGGAAGCAGGTTGGTAATCCCCAGTGCCAGCGAAATATTGGCAATGATCATGAGGGTAAACACGGGTATTGGTTCAGCGGTAGGGATGCTCGCTTCCTGGTCCATTTCAACCGCCTGGGTGTAAATATCGTAGATGCCTTTGTATCCCACGGGGCGCACTAAGGCTGGATCCACAGTACCTCGAATTAAGCGAGCTGGCAGCATCAAGGTTTCGCGCACAATCAGGCCCGTTGTCCTAAATGCATAGTCAACCGACGTGAAGAAAGGGGTAGGCTTTAGGGGATTGCCTAAACCAACACCCATTGCACCTTCCCCGGGGGGTGGGTTGACGCGGGGCACGAGGGAAATTTTTTCTACCTGGTTGGCGCGGTTCACGGTTAGGCTAATGGTTGTGCCTGCCCGGTCTGCAACCAGGGCGATCATTTCTTCTACGTTTTCTACACTCTGTCCATCGATGGATAAAACAATATCCCCAGATTGCAAACCAGCCTCCATGGCAGGGGAATTGGGCGATACCTGGGTAATCATGGCCTGGTCTGAAACTGGGGTTCCCATAGCACTATAAATGAAGACCAAGATAATAATGCCGATGAGAAAGTTCATTGCTGCGCCCGCAACAAGGACAATCAAACGCTTCCAAGCTGGAGAGGCAGCCATTCCCCCTTCGACGTCATCGTCTTGCTCGCCTTTAGGTCGCACAAAACCGCCAAAGGGAATCCAGTTGAGCGTGAATTCTGTTCCCTTCCAAGTGCCAATTTTTGCCAAACGAGGTGGATAACCGAAGCCGAATTCTTCCACTTCAATGCCAACGGCTCGAGCTGCCAGAAAATGACCCAGTTCATGGAAGAAAATCAACAGTCCAATTACTGCGACAACTTGGAGTATTAATAATAGTACGGTCATAAGGATCCTTTTTAGAAATGCTGATGGTATCAGCATGGGTTATTGAATAATTTAAATTAATTATACCTACGTGAGGGGAGATAGTGAGTCTTAAGCAACGAGGTTGGCGGGGCCGCCAGGCCCTCCGCTGAGGACTTCTAAGACGCCTTCAATGCGGCTAAGATGTTCGATGACCTCGTTAGCGTAGGGTTTAGGGGTAATTACATGGACGTTTGGGCCGGCATCTAAAGTAAACGTGACTGGCAGGCCCTCTTTCTGCCATCCTTTTACCGCCGACATAACGGCAAACGAAGTCGGCTGCCAGTAGTATAAAGGCGGGTTTGAAGTCATCATCACGGCGTGCATCATATTGCTATCCAGCTCGGTAACAGCTGAGAGGCGATCGAAATTGCACTCATGTACTGCGCTCCGACAGAGGTTAAGGCGACGATTAGCGTCATCCACGCGAGCTTTTTGGAAAGGGCTGGTGGCTGCTGCCCGCATGCCGAGTTCTGACCCAACTGCTTTATGGCTTTTATCGATGATGGCGATACAATCGACTAAAGCCCAATGTTCAGGTGGTGCAATAGAGGTGGCGTAGGTTTCACCGGGCTGCGGTTGAGCTACCCATTCGACAAACCCTGCGGGGATGGAGCGAGAGGCAGAACCAGAGCCAAAGCGAGCCAGGCTGGAAAGCTGACGTTCAGTAAGCTGGAGGCTCAAAGCAGCGGTTGCTGCCAGGGTAAGTGCGGCAAAACCCGAGGCAGAAGATGCTAACCCAGCACCGGCAGAAAAACTGTTCTCGCTGATGACGCGTGCAAAAATCGGTTCTGCCGCCAGTTTACGAACCCGATTTAAAAATTGGCCAACGCGGGCTAAACCTTCTCCCGTGACAAACTGACCATCCAACACGAGGGCATCCTGCTTAAGGGCGGTGTCAAATTCGACGGTGGTTTTAGTCCTTAAGCTGTTGATGTTCATCGAGATGGAACCATTCGTCGGGATGCGTTGGGCTTCATCAGCCAGCCCCCAAAACTTGATAAAGGCGATATTGGGGTGAGCTTGTGCAGTTGCATGCATTTTCATAGGGGAAAGGTTACTCTATTGGGGGGTTAGGGTCAAATGGTGGGGGATTGTGAGTAGTGAATAGTGAGTAGTGAATGGGGTGTAGGGAATAGGGAATAGGAATTAGGAAATAGGAATTGGGGATGAGGGAATAGGAAATAGGAAATAGGAAATAGGAATTAGGGAATAGGGAATAGGAATTAGGAAATAGGGAATAGGGATGAGGGATTAGGAATTAGGAAATAGGGATTAGTGACCCATCCTGAAAAACGTTGACAGAAAATATGAGTAGCCGCACGACACATAAAAGAAACTGATTATATTTTTGCCACTACGCAGCCCCCTGGCGTCAGCTGCACTCCTTGCACTCCTTGCACTTCGTGTCGTGTCGAGTTGCGTAAGCAATCTCGTCTTTTATTGATTGCATATTTTGCAACAGCAACCTAATTCTTTCTTCAAAATCCCAGATTGCTTCGTCGCACCCTTTGGGTGCATCCTCGCAATGACAAACTTAAACTGATGCGCCAGGCGATGACAAACTAACCTATGTCATCGCGAAGCACTCCTGGTGTCAGCTGCACTCCTTGCACTTCGTGTCGTGTCGTGTCGAGTTGTGTAAGCGATCTCATCTTTTATTGATTGCATAGTTTGCAACAGCAACCTAATTCTTTCTTCAAAATCCCAGATTGCTTCGTCGCACCCTTTGGGTGCATCCTCGCAATGACAAACTTAAACTGATGCGCCAGGCGATGACAAACTAACCTATGTCATCGCGAAGCACTCCTGGTGTCAGCTGCACTCCTTGCACTTCGTGTCGTGTCGTGTCGAGTTGTGTAAGCGATCTCATCTTTTATTGATTGCATAGTTTGCAACAGCAACCTAATTCTTTCTTCAAAATCCCAGATTGCTTTGTCGCACCCTTTGGGTGCATCCTCGCAATGACAGAGGTCGGCTTATCATCGCACAGCCCTCTTCCTCTTGTCGTTGCGAGCGAAGCGCAACGGAAAGACTATTTCCCCAAACCTTAATCCTCCAGCAAATTTCAACTATAATCATCCCCATGTCTTTGGCTTACCTTCTTTCAGCTGCTGCAATTGGCTTTTCCGCCGGGATGACCCCCGGGCCACTCCAGGCAATCCTCCTCTCTTATGCAATTGAAGGGGGTTGGAAAAAAGCCCTACCGGCAGCCTTTGCCCCTTTGCTTGCTGATGTGGCTGTAATTCCGGTTGTGCTGTTAATCCTCAACCGGTTACTCCCGTTCTTTTTTACCATCCTTCAATTTGGCGGGGCGGCTTTTATGCTCTACCTGGCGTGGGAATCGTTCAATGCCTATCGACATTTCACAAGTGTTGCCCCCACGGCTGAAATGGCAAGCCCCTGGAGCACTTTGGGTAAATCTGTCGCCATGAACCTGTTAGGACCTGGACCCTGGCTGTTTTGGAGTTTAATTAACGGGCCTAACCTCATCCGCGGTTGGGCGGTTTCGCCTTGGTGGGGCTTGGGATATCTGGCAAGTTTTTATGGGGTGTTTGTGCTTTCTAATATCGGTTTAATTTTGATCTTTTCGGGTATGCGCCAAATGGGAGAGAAGGTGCGGCGCTCTTTGTTGCTGTTTTCTGTTGTTACCCTGGTAGGGTTTGCAATCTATCAGCTGCTGGGCGGCTTAAACATCATTTAATATCCGAAGGTTTTCAAGCGTGAACGAAAAGTGGTAAACTTCGATAGTCCCTTAAATCCCGAAGAGGTTCACCAATGTACCCTGTTGCTAATCCCAAAGTCATACAAAGAGCCCGGCAATTGCTGGCTTATGATCCATTATTTTTAGATACAGAAACCACAGGTTTTTCACCTATTGATGTCGTGATCGAGGTTGGTGTTGTCGATTTACGAGGGCAAACCCTGTTTGAATCTTTTATTAAATCGCCAATTCCAATTCCTCCAGATTCAATTGCAGTGCACCATATCACCGAAGACATGCTCACCGATGCACCCAGTTGGAAAGAAACCTGGGCAGAACTTTATCCGGTATTAGAGGGTCGTTTTATCGGGGCTTACAACGCCGATTTTGACCTGCGAATGCTCAAGCAAACCCATCAACGTTTTTGGCTGGATTGGTCTTTGAATGACAAATCTTTCTTTTGTGTAATGAAACTCTACGCTGCCTTTTATGGGGAACTTAGCCAGCGCAGAGATAGCTTTCGCCTTCACAAACTGGAAGCTGCTGGTGCCAACAGCGGGATTGCATTACCTAACTCGCATCGGGCAGCGGATGATGCCAAGCTCACCGCGGCCTTATTTAATTACATTGCCAATTATTTATAACTAACAAAACTAACCAGGAGCAACAATGACGATACCTTATCCAAAGACACGCACCGAGAACCATATCGATTTGATCCACGGTCGGCAAATTCCCGACCCTTATCGTTGGATGGAAGACCTTGAATCAAAAGAAATTCGAACATGGATTGAGGATCAAAACGCACTTACTTTCAGCATATTAGAGCGCACCCCTTTACGAAAATCGATCCAAACGCGCATGACCGAATTATGGGATTATGAAAAATACTCGCCCCTTTTTAAGCGCGGGGGTAGATATTTCTACTCTTATAATGACGGGCTGAAAAATCAGGCTGTTTTGTACTGGATGAATAACCTTGAAGATGAACCTCATGTGCTGATTGACCCGAACACACTTTCTGAAGATGGCACAGTGGCGCTTAGCGGGGCTGCTATCAGTGATGATGGTCGTTATGTTGCGTATGGCCTCTCGGATGCTGGTTCAGATTGGCAAACCTGGCATGTCCGCAAAGTGGATGATGGCGAAGATTTAGAAGACCTGGTGGCGTGGGTGAAGTTTTCAGGGGCCAGCTGGGATAAAGCAGGTGAAGGGTTCTATTACAGCCGCTACGATGCCCCCGAAGGCGACGCACTTAAAACAGCTAATTATTACCAAAAACTCTACTATCACCGGTTGGGCACGCCACAATCGGAAGATCGTTTAATCTACGAGCGCCCAGATCACAAAGAGTGGGGCTTTTATGGTCATGTTACTGAAGACGGTCGTTACCTTGTCATTTATGTCTCGCAGGGAACCTCTAAACAAAACGGTGTGTTTTACCTCGACCTTGAAGACCCCGATGCAAAAGTGACACCCCTATTAATTGACTTTGATGCAGCCTACGACTTGGTGACAAATATTGACACACACTTTATTTTTAAAACCGACTACAATGCCCCCCGCAACCAGGTGATTGTCATTGATATCGATCAACCACAACGCGAACAGTGGGAGGTATTAATCCCTGAAGCCGATGAAAAGCTGGAATCTGTTGACTTTGTCGGCCAAAGGTTTTTGTGTACTTATTTACACCACGCTGCTCATCAGGTTCGTTTCTTCAAGCCAGATGGTTCTGCCGATGGAGAATTAAACCTGCCCGGGATTGGTACAGTTAGCGGGTTTGCGGGTCATAGCGATGACCCTGAAACCTCCTACTTGTTTTCCAGCTTTACCACGCCAGGAACAGTTTATCACTTAGATATTGATAAACGCAGTATTGACGTATTCAGGACGCCCGATTTAACCTTCAACCCCGATGACTATGTAACCAAGCAGGTCTTTTATGCGAGCAAAGATGGAACCAGGATCCCTCTATTTATTACCCATAGAAAAGACCTCGAGATAAATGAAATGACACCTACGTACCTGTATGGCTACGGTGGGTTTAACATCTCTTTGCCGGTGAGTTTTAGCGTGCCCAACTTGGTATGGATGGAGATGGGCGGCATTTATGCCCAGGCACACCTGCGGGGCGGCGGCGAATACGGGCGTGAATGGCATGAAGGTGGCATGAAGAAAAATAAACAAAACGTGTTCGATGATTTTATCTCTGCTGCAGAATATTTAATGGCCGAAGGTTATACTTCAACACCCTATTTGACGATAGGGGGGCGCAGCAATGGCGGGCTGCTGGTGGGTGCTTGCCTGGTTCAGCGCCCCGATTTGTTCGGGGTTGCCCTGCCCAATGTGGGTGTGCTGGATATGCTTCGTTTTCATAAGTTTACAATTGGTTGGGCGTGGGTTTCTGATTATGGCTCACCTGACGACCCGGAGGAATTTAAGACTTTGCTGGCATATTCGCCTTACCATAATATCAAACCTGGTTCTGCCTATCCGCCAACGATGGTACTGACTGGTGACCATGATGACCGGGTGTTCCCCGGGCACAGTTTTAAATTTGCAGCTGCACTGCAAGCTGCCCAGGCAGGAGATGCACCGGTGTTAACCCGTATTGAAACCCGTGCCGGGCATGGTGCAGGTAAGCCCACTGCAAAGTTGATCGAAGAATTTAGCGATATGTGGACTTTTGCACTGATGCATATGCCGAATACTGACAGATAGATGGAAACCAATTAACAAAAATAAGTCATAAAAAAGCAGCCGCCTTTTGGTTCTACTAAGGCGGCTGCTTTCCATTAAACGAAGTCTTGTTGACGAAAAACTAAGGTTTACTAAACGATGATATCCATCCCCATAAGAGCTGCCACGAGTAGTGCAATGGTGATTAAACTGATGAACACGGTTAAAAATATGCCCAGTGCGTTTTGGTATGGTTTATTTTTCCATTTACCCATGATTTTATCATTGCTAGATAGCAAAATCACCAAAATAAGTAAGACGGGGAGGAAGATGGTATTTAGGGTTTGCGAGAGCCACATCAGGGGGAACAAGGGGATTCCAGGAATCATGACGATTAAAACGCTAATTACGATAATCCCTGTAAAAATTCCATAGAAAGCTGGTGCTTCATTAAAACGCTTATTTAAGCCCCGCTCAAACCCGAAGGCTTCACAAAACGCATAAGTAGTTGAAAGGGGTAACACAGATAGTGCCAAAAGCGAAGCACCCAGCAGCCCAGCAGAAAACCAAATTTTTGCGCTATTCCCCGCCAGTGGGGCTAAAACCATCGCTGCCTGCTCAGCATCCTGTACGGCAATGCCAGCTGTGTATAGAGTGGCAGCGGTACTGATGATAACAAAAGCAGAGATGACATTGCCCCAGGCCGCCCCTACAGTAACATCTAATTGGGTGTACTTGTAATCTTTGAGGGCGATGCCTTTATCCGCCACAGAAGCCTGCATATAGAAGATACCCCAAGGGGTAATCGTAGTGCCGATGGTGGCCATGACTGCCAGAATAAAAACCGGATCTAACTCAAAGTGCGGTACAAAAGTGTGTTTTATTACATCGCCCCAATCGGGCTTGACCAAAACTACGGTGACAATGTAAGCGATGGCGGTCAGCGATAGTGCCAGCAAAATCTTTTCGATATGTTTGTATGAGCCACGCAGAACCAACAAGCTCATCAAGATGGCTGCCAGGGGGGCAGCAATATAACGGCTGATACCAAATAACTCAGCTGCGGTAGCTATACCAGCAATCTGAGCTACCGTTGTGCCAAGGTTTGCAATTAATAAGGCAAACATAGCAAAGGCAGAAACTCTAACGCCGTAACGCTCGCGGATCAAGTCGGCTGTGCCTTTGCCGGTTACCACACCCATTCGGGACGCCATTTCTTGCACGACGACTTCGCCCAGGGTGACTGCCATAATAACGAATAAAAACTTATATCCATAGCGCGATCCTGCCATCGAATAAGTTGCAATGCCGGGCGCGTCGTTGTCTGCGCTGGCGGTGATTAATCCAGGTCCAAGGATTGCTAAATAAACGCCAATTCTTTTTAGCCACAAAGGGGCTTTGATCTTTTTCATAAAACAGGTGCTCCAAAACTATTTTTAATACAACCGGGGCAGACGTTTCTTCCACGCTGTAGGCAGGACGATATCGATGGCATCGTCAACTGTGACGATGCCGAGCATCATTTTGCTTTCTTGGTCTACTACAGGGATAGAACGTAAATTATATTTTGCGATTAGGTAGGCAACATCTTCTTGAGAGGTCTTGGGTTCCACAGTGACATCTTCTGCCTCCATCCAATCGCTCACACTGGTTTGAGGAGGCGCCATTACCAAATCGCGCAGGGTAACTACCCCTTTCAACTGTTTGTGATGGTCAAGAATATGGACATAATACATAACCTCATCGTCCTGGGCATCTTCAGAATTGCGCAGAAAATCGAGCGCTTCGCCTACGGTGATATGGTCGGGCACGTGGGCGAATTCGGTTGTCATGATGCCGCCGGCAGAATCCTCTGGGTAAGTCAACAAAGCACGGACCTCTTGGGCCTCATCACTTTCCATCAATTCCAGCAAGGCTTGGCTAGTTCCTTCGGGTAAGTCTGCCAGCAGGTCAGCTGCTTCGTCTGGGTCCATTTCTTCCAAAATATCTGCGGCTCGTTCAGGCTCTAAGGTGGAAAGGACCGCCATTTGAATTTCAGATGAAGATTCTTCTAATGTATCTGCCAGAGCTTCGTTATCAAAACCTTCCAGCAAAGCTGTGGTTGTTTCGCGATCAAGTTCGTTAACAATAGCTGCCACATCCACCGGAGACATCTTTACCAACTTACTTTGTGAAACGCTCAAACGTAGGGGGTCATCATGTTCGATAGAGGCGACGAACTCCCAGGGAATAACGGTTGTTTCCTGGGGCTGTTTAAAAGTTTTAACAATGGCTCGGCTAAGATTCTCTAAACCGAGGCGTCGCATCAAACCTGAACCGCTAACATCCACGCCAGTAAGAACAAATTGTTCGCCTGCCCTGGCAATTTGAAGATCATTCACCCGTACCAGGCGCCGCCCTTCGGTATCGACAATTTGCTGATCTAACACCCGATCTAATAAGGGAAGTTCGTGCCCAGAGGGTTTATAAGGGCGAATGGCTTCGGTGCCAATCTTCAACGTGATGCTGGGCCACATGCTTGCAATTTGTGTTGCAGGAATTGTTTCTACCTCAGCTTGGTTTTTCTTAAGGGTTAATGCCACAATTGGCGGTAGGTTTTTCTCTGTTCTGTCGACTAAAATGTCATCCAGCTTCCCCACTTTTCGACCATAACCATCCCAGACGTACTGGTTAATTAATTGGCTGAAATAAATCATCGCTCACCTCTGTTTCTTTTGGTTTAATCCAGTGCGATCGGGCAGAAAAATAAAAGCCTGGAGCAAATCCAGGCTTTTACCATTTTAAAAAGAGGTGGCGTCAGCCTATTCGATTTGCATCCGGTGTTCCAGGGCAGTTGCACAACGCCGATCGGCGTTGGTACTGTCACTTTCTTCTATGGCACTGGTTTCTTTATGTTCAGTCATCGTTTTTACACACAATCAAACAGTTGTTTTCTACTGTGAAAATTCTGGGCACAGTAGCATTGAGTCGTCTGATTGATGTTGCAAACAATTATACCTTGAATTAATCCAAGTAGAATATGTGAATTAGGAAATTGATTCATTTTATCACCTTGACAACTATTGAAAAATAATCATAATTAACATATGAATAACTGCTCACATGTTCAAGGAAAATCAGATGAAATTTTTAAACGCTGTTTTTGACAACCTTCAAAGCGAGATGCTTTCAGATGAGAATGTGTTTGCTATGGCTGAAAATTTTAAAGCCCTTGCAGATCCTACTCGATTAAAAATTTTAATTTTACTGTATCAGGGAGAGCGTGGTGTTGGCGAACTTTCAGAAAATTTAGAGGTAACGCAAAGCGCTGTTTCGCATCAGCTGAGAGTTTTGCGTGGATTAAATATCGTACGTTATCGTAAGACCGGACGCGAGGTGTATTATGACCTTGCGGATGAACATGTGCGAGATATTTTGAACCGGTCTTTTGAACATATTTTGCACGATTGAGGAAATAAACTTCGATGACTGAACAAGTATTCAAAATAACAGGCATGGATTGTATGGATTGCGCCAAAGGCCTACAAGCTTCGGTTGCTGCTCTGGCAAAAGTTAAAGAAGCAGATGTGCGGTTTTTTGATAGCACCCTGATTGTAAAAGGCGATGTCGATGTCGGAGAATTGCGCGACACAATTACCAAACTGGGTTATGGTATCGACGAGGGAAATTTCGAAGGGTTGGCTCCAGCTGCTGAGCCCAATGCATTGGTTGGTTTCTGGCGTTATTTAGGAGAACAATTAGAAACACGTCTGGCACTGATCGGCGGCTTGATGGTTTTGCTCTCATTTGTGCTTGGCTGGTTGAACCTGCCAAACTATGCTATCGTAGGTTTACAGGTGGCAGCACTTGCCCTGGCTGGTTGGCCTATTGCTCGTAGCGGAGTTATGAACTTATGGGTCAATCACACTTTTAATATCAATTTTTTGATGACAATTGCGGGGATTGGTGCACTGGTAATTGGTGAATTTGCCGAAGCTGCAGCGATGATCATCCTGTTTGATTTGGCAGAAGCCTTGGAAGGCTTTACCAATGAACGTGCCCGTAACGCAATTGCACAACTAAATGAGCTTTCTCCGACCCATGCTATAAAAATTGATGATGACACCGAGCAGATAGTGCCAGTAGAATCCCTTGAAGTCGGTGATATCATGATGATTAGCCCCGGAGAGCGTATTCCGCTGGATGGCACGATTAGGGAAGGGCAAAGCGACATCAACCAGGCGTCGATCACTGGCGAGAGCATCCCGGTTTGGAAGCAAGTTGGCGATGAGGTTTTCAGCGGAACAGTTAACGGAAGTGGGCGCTTGTTGGTGACGGTGACTCATTTAGTGGGCGATAGTACCTTGCACCGAATCATTACCATGGTCACCGAAGCGCAATCAAGACAATCTCGCAGCCAGAAATTTATCGACCGTTTTGCTCAATATTACACTCCCGCTATGGTCTTTTTAGCTATTTTGATGGCTGTTCTCCCCCCGCTTTTGTTTGGTGCGCCCTTTACCAACCTGGCTGATGGTACCCGGGGCTGGCTTTATCGATCATTGTCTTTATTGGTAATCGGCTGTCCTTGTGCGCTGGTGATTTCAACGCCGGTAACAATGGTAGCAGGGCTGACGAAGGCT
Organism: uncultured Candidatus Brevefilum sp.; assembly: GCA_964411385.1. Lineage (GTDB taxonomy): Bacteria > Chloroflexota > Anaerolineae > Anaerolineales > Anaerolineaceae > Brevifilum. The sequence goes on from CAYPKT010000007.1 coordinate 38,548, forward strand.
GCTAAAGAAGGCATATTGTTTAAGGGCGGCGTTTTCCTCGAAGGTTTATCGCGCGTCAATGTGGTAGCGTTTGACAAAACTGGAACCCTAACCAAAGGTGAACCTCAGGTGGTCGACCTTAAAGACCTCGATTGCCAGGGAACTGAAAACTGTGAGCCATGCAACGATCTGTTATCGTTGGCGGTAGCTTTAGAGAAACACAGCACCCACCCGTTGGCACAAGCTATTGTAAATGCAGCAGATAGTCACGGTGTTTTAGACAGCTACCCACCGGCAACTAACTTGGTCACCCGTTTGGGGCGCGGTATTGAAGGGGTGGTCAATGGGAACCTGATGACTGTCGGAAGCCGCAGGTTGTTTGAAGAGGAACACAAAACACCAGATATTATCTGGTCCTGGGTTGACCAGGCAGAGGCAGACGGGAAAACAGCGATGCTCTTATGCGATGGGGACCGTGTGCGTGGTTTTATCGCCGTAGCGGATACTTTGCGTGAAGAAACCCCTGGCGTTATCAGCGAGCTTAAGGATATGAATATCACACCTATTATGCTCACTGGTGATAATGCTACTGTGGCGCATGCGGTAGGTGAGAAAATCGGTTTGGATGAGATTCGTTCGGGTTTATTACCCGAGGATAAACAGGCAGAAATAATTGAGTTAAGCCAGGCTTACGGCAAGCTGGCCATGGTAGGTGATGGCATCAACGACGCCCCAGCCCTGGCTGAAGCTGATATCGGGATTGCTATGGGTGGTAGCGGAAGTGCTCAAGCCATGGAGACAGCCGATGTAGTGTTGATGGCTGGCGATATTCATAAACTGCCCTTTGCCATTAAACTTTCAGCTTTTGCCAACCGTTTAGTCAGACAAAATATCAGCTTTAGCTTGGGCAGCAAACTACTGGTAGCTGTCATCGCCTTATTTGGATATGCCCCGTTATGGTTAGCAGTTTTGGCAGATATGGGTGTTTCGCTGTTAGTAACGATGAACGGGTTGCGAGCGATGCGATTTAAAGGGTAAAGCATCTGCTAAGAACAAGCTAAGGTAGTTAAAAATAGGTCAGGTAATTTATTTTGCAAGAACGGGCAGAACTATTTGCCCATCATCACCGTCGCCAAGCATATCAATCGATTTGGGTTGATGATAAGTTAACCAAGAAATATGCGCAGCCGCCAGGGCATTGAGTTCTTCATAGCTGTGGACATTTTCATCAGGGAGCTCTCCCTGTAAAAGCTTATAGCGGGTAATTTCGAGGAAAAAATCCATCGCATCTGCAACCGGTAAATTGTAGTTATAAAGGATCAACTGGCGCTGCAGCCGTCCCTCAAGTGAGTTGGGTAAGGGCAGCTTGCCAATTAATAAGCGCCAGAAAACCGCTTCGGATAGTGTTTCTATTAATAGATGATAACCTGTTGCATTTGGAAAAATTTGGTACCCTAACGCCCGTAATTGCTCATAAAGGAAAAACCCCTTATGCATCCACCCCGGACAGGATTTGGCAGTGCTCGGTGTAGGTGTAAGGGGGAAACCAAGGGATTGCAAAGTGTATTCACAGGAGCGAATCCCCTCCTTTTGCTTTGGGATTAAATCAAGCAGCCCGTATTGTTGGGCTGGTTCCCGACTTGTTGCTTTTGGTCGTTGTGGGGCGTTGATGGTTACATGTGCAGCAGATTGACCGCCAAGATAAGCCAATACTTCATTTTTATCCCCACGACCAAGTGCTAACAGCTCTTGATTTTCGTCGAGGGCGGCGTAGATAAAGGCTCGCGGGTTGCGCCCCGCTGACCGAATGATATCAACCCCTGCAAAGATAGGACTTACTTGCGCCATGCCTCAAGTGTAACCGAGTTTGGCTGCGAGCGCAAATTCCTTTTGTATTATTCACCGAGAAAATGATAAGGTTATTCTTGGTAATTGTGAGTTAATAAATTGTCAACTTTCAGCTAATTGATGGTTACGGTTGATAAAACCTTATATAATAATTTGTGTAACTACCAAGTAAACTGGTTAATCAAAGTACTTTTTATAGAAAACCTGCAGAAGGTTTGCTTTAGTTTCATATTCGATAAGAAAAAACTTATCAACAGTAACAATTAATGATAAAATTCGATTGAAATTTTATTAATACATCAAGCAAAGAGGTAAGAACACGATGGCGCATAAAGAAGCTTTTAAATTAACCTATTCAACCATGTTTGACCCCCCCGAGGAATTACATACGCACTTTGCGGAAGCAATGGCGAATTTAAAGAACAACCTGGGTCAAGAGCTCCCGATGATTATTGGTGGTGAAGAACGGTTTTCGACTGAAAAGTATCGTGAAGTTTCACCAATCGATACTAACCTGCACCTGGTGACTTACCAAAAAGGCACAGTACAAGATGCTGAGGATGCCATCGCAGCTGCCCGGGCTGCCTTCCCTGGCTGGAGCCGTATGTACTGGGATGAACGTGTCTACCTGCTGCGCAAAGCTGCAGACATCATTGACCAACGCCTGTTTGAGATCAGCTCGGTGGTAACTCTCGAAGTTGGTAAAAACCGGATGGAAGCCTTAGGCGATGTGGCAGAGACAGCGGAGTTAATTCGCTATGCCTGCGACCAAATGGAAGCAAACCACGGCTATCGTGCCAGAATGGGTAAAGACCCCCTGGTTGGCTTTGATTCAACAAACACCTCGATCCTTAAGCCCTACGGGGTTTGGGTGGTGATCTCACCCTTCAACTTCCCAGCGGCGCTAACCGGTGGTCCCTCAGGCGCTGCTTTGGTTGCGGGCAATACCCTGGTGATTAAACCTGCTTCAGCTACAGTTTGGACGGCATCTTTGTTAGTTGACTGTATGCGCCAGGCAGGGATCCCTGATGGTGTGGTTAACTTTGTAACTGGCCCTGGTTCCACCGTGGGTAATACCCTGGTAGAAAGTAAAGATGTAGACGGGTTGACTTTTACCGGGTCTTACGATGTGGGCATGGGCATCTATCGATCCTTTGCACAAAGTACTTATGTGCGCCCAATCATTCTCGAACTGGGTGGTAAAAACCCAACGATCGTATCAAAGCATGCAAATATCGAAGACGCTGCCATAGGTATTGTGCGCTCTGCCTTTGGGCTGCAAGGGCAAAAATGTTCAGCCTGTTCCCGTGTGTTTGTTGAAGAACAGGTTTATGATGCTCTTTTAGAGCGCTTAATCGACATCACCGGTAAACTAAAAGTTGGAGATCCAGCCGAACGCGATACTTACATGGGGCCGGTCAACAACAGGGTAGCTTACGAAGATTATCAAACCTACATCGCAGCATTAAAAACAGATGGAAAGGTTGTTTATGGCGGCGAAATCCTGACAGAAGGTGAATATGGTAAAGGCTATTTCTGCCAGCCAACGATTGCAGTTGATGTTCCACTCGAACATCGTTTATGGAAACAAGAGATGTTCCTGCCAATTCTAATGGTTCACCCGGTGAAGAACCTCGACGAAGCGATGAACCTGGCAAACGACGTACAATATGGTTTGACAGCCGGTTTTTATGGCACAGAGGAAGAGGTTGGCTGGTTTTATGACCATATTCAAGCGGGGGTGGTGTATGCCAATCGTCCGCAGGGTTCCACAACGGGTGCCTGGCCCGGATACCAACCTTTTGGTGGTTGGAAGGGTTCGGGGTCCAGTGGTAAGAACTCGGGCGGGCTCTATTACCTGCCCCTGTATCTGCACGAGCAGATCCAAAACCAGGTTCGTTAGGGCAGGATTGTGATCAACCTGAAGTAAAATTAACCGGATGGTGCGTCAGTCTACCATCCGGTTTTAATTTACATATTCTTTGGAGGGCTAAATTTATGACAAAACTGACTTCACTTCACGATGCCATTCAGACGAATGTTCACGATGGAAATTTGGTGTATGCCAGTGGTTTTACACATTTAATCCCTTTTGCTGCTGGGCATGAAATTATCCGCCAGGGGATTAAAAATTTAGTTTTGGCGCGTGCCACCCCAGATTTAATTTATGATCAAATGGTCGCTGCTGGTTGTGCTCGTAAGGTGATATTTTCTTACATCGGCAACCCCGGTGTTGGTTCATTAAGATTAATTCGAGCTGCTATTGAATCAGGTGCGCTGGATTGGGAGGAATATTCACACTTTGGGATGATCAGCAGATTGCGTGCAGGGGCTAGCGGGCTGCCATTTATGCCTATGAATTTTACCGGTGCAGAAGACCTTTCTGCACAAAACCCTAATTACAAAACGGTTACCGATCCTTATACTGGTGTTGATGTGGTCGTTGTGCCAGCGCTTACCCCCGATGTAGCGATTGTCCATGTGCAAAGGGCAGACGCCCAAGGGAACGCACAGGTGTGGGGAATTTTAGGCGAACAGCAGTTAGCAGCCTTTGCCAGCCAACGGGTTGTTTTGACTGCAGAAGAAATTGTTGATGAAGCAGCGATCCGTTCTGACCCCAACCGAACAATTATCCCAGGGTTGGTCGTGGATGCCGTTTGCCATGTGCCCTATTGTGCACACCCATCTTATACCCAGGGATATCATGATCGTGATAACGAGTTTTACCTGGCTTGGGATGAGATTAGCAAAACCGAGGAAGGCGTAAAAGCCTATCTTGATGAATGGGTTTATAGCCTTCCTGATCGCAAAACGTATTGGGAGAAGTTGGGTCCCGAAGTTCACCAGCGTTTGAGCGTTAGGGAACACTTTTCACAGCCGGTTAACTATGGTGATTATTAAGACGAGGTAGATGATGGATGAATTGAACTATAACCCTCAAGAATTAATGGTGGTCAACGCTGCGCGCCTTTTACGAGACCATGACGTCGTTTTTGTAGGTGTTGGAATCCCCAACCTGGCCTGCAACCTGGCGATGCGTACCCATGCCCCCAACCTTCAAATGATATATGAAGCAGGGGTCATTGGAGCGCAACCCTCTCGGCTTCCGCTTTCCATTGGCGACCCAACTTTAGTTACCGGTGCTGCTGCAGTATGCAGTATGTACGATATTTTTGCGCTTTACTTACAACGAGGTAACGTGGATGTTGGCTTTTTAGGTGGCGCGCAAATTGATCAATACGGAAACATCAATGCGACGGTGATTGGGGATTATCAAACCCCGAAAGTACGACTTCCCGGCTCAGGGGGATCAATGGAAATAGCTGCCTGGGCAAATCGCTGTTATATCATTACTCCGCATCAAAAAAGGCGTTTCCCCGCTAAAGTTGATTTCCACACCTCTATTGGGTTTTTAACTGGCGGTGATGACCGAACAAAAACCGGGGTGCGCGGTGGTGGACCGCAAGCAGTTGTCACTAACTTGGGGATCCTTAAACCTGATGAAGGGGGAGAGATGGTGTTAGCTGCAATTCATCCCGAAATTTCTTACGACCAGGTACGAGAAAACACTGGCTGGAATTTGCGTATTGCTGATGATTGCCAGGTAACACAACCGCCAACCGCAGAAGAATTGACAATTTTACGAGAAAAGTTAGACCCTCAAAAAATTTATATTTAAAATTTTAAGAAAAAGAAGTTAACAGGAACTTTAAAAAAATGATGACAAAACAAACAATTAATGTCTTGGTGACGGCAAAATTGCCCCAAGGTGGCGAGGAACGTATCAGGGCAGTATCAGACCAGATTAAATTATCCGTTGTTCATAACACTAAGCCAGAAAATATCCTTGACGCAGTTTGGAAGAGTGCAACAGTCCTTTACACCTGGGATATCCTTCCAGCCCCAGATTTGGCCCCTCATCTGAAGTGGATTCAATTTCAGAGCGCGGGGGTTGATTCAAGTTTGAAGAACCCAATTTTCGACGCTCAGGAAATTACAATAACCACCATGAGCGGCATTATTGCAGGTCAAATTGCAGAATACACCTTGATGATGATGCTGTCTTTAGATCAAAAACTCCCGCTGATGTTAAGCCATCAAAAAGAGCATCACTGGCCAGACCCAAAAGAAAAATGGCAAGTGCTGACACCAAAAGAGCTGCGCCACAGTACAGTGGGCATCTTGGGCTATGGCAGTATTGGGCGCGAGGTCGCCCGTCTGGTTAAACCCTTTGGGGCTAAGGTTTTAGCAGCCAAAAGGGATGTAATGCACCCTGAAGATACGGGATATACTCTGCCCGGGACGGGTGATCCCGAAGGAAAATATTTTGATCGTCTTTATCCAATTGAAGCGCTGCACAGCCTCTTACGTGCGTGTGATTTTGTGGTGGTTGCCCTGCCATTGACCGATGCCACCCGTCACATTCTGAACGAGGCCGCTTTTGGAGCGATGAAAGAAAGCGCATATTTAATCAATGTAGGGCGCGGCGAGCTGATCGATGAAAAAGCGTTAATTCAGGCACTTAAAACCAGGCAAATTGCAGGGGCTGCTTTAGATGTCTTTGAACAGGAACCCCTGCCAAACGATAGCCCCTTATGGGATTTAGATAATTTAATGATCAGCCCCCATGTTTCGGGTGTAAGCCGATATCTGCATGCAGATACATTGGAACTGTTTATTGAAAACCTTGAGCGTTACCTTTCTGGACAGCCGTTATATAACCAGGTTGATCGTTCTACGGGTTATTGATATTTAAACAATAACTCAAGGTTTAATCACGAGAGGTAAGATTAACAGATGGATTTGTTTGACCACGCCATGCAAGAACGTTTGGCATCGGAAGCACCCCTGGCAGAAAGGATGCGCCCCCAAACCCTGGATGAAATTGTTGGCCAGGATCATATCATTGGAGAAGGGCGTATGCTGCGACGTGCCATTCAGGCTGACCGTCTATTTTCATCGATCATCTTGTATGGGCCGCCAGGAACCGGAAAAACGACCCTGGCCAGAGTAATTTCTAACCTTACCCAGGCACATTTTGAAAGCCTTTCGGCAGTATTAGCTGGCGTTGCCGACCTACGCAGAGTGATTGCAGAGGCAATTGAAAGGCGAAAGCTCTACAGGCGACGCACAATTTTATTTATTGATGAAGTCCATCGCTGGAATAAGTCTCAGCAGGATGCTCTTTTGCCCCATGTGGAGACGGGGTTGTTAACTTTAATAGGCGCCACCACACAAAACCCTTACTTTGATGTCATTAAGGCTCTCGTATCTCGTTCGCGGGTCTTTGAAATTAAACCCTTGCAAGAAGATGATATCAGCAAAGTTTTAACCAGAGCTTTACACGACCCTGAGCGCGGCTATGGCAAGCTGCAGGTACAAATTACTCCAGATGCTCTGACACACTTTACCCGGATGGCTGGTGGCGATGCACGCAACGCATTGAATGCGCTCGAGCTGGCAGTGGAAACCACACCGCATGGTGAAGATGGGGTCATTAATATTGACATCGAAATAGCATCAGAGTCAATCCAGAAACGGGCAGTTCTTTATGATAAAGGTGATGACGCTCACTACGACACAATCTCTGCTTTTATTAAGTCGGTACGCGGCTCTGACCCCGATGCCGCCCTCTACTGGTTGGCGAAGATGCTCTACGCTGGCGAAGACCCTCGCTTTATTCTGCGGCGTTTGATTATTTTAGCCGGTGAGGATATTGGGCTGGCTGACCCAATGGCGCTGGTGGTTGCAAATTCAGCTGCCCAGGCTTTTGAATATCTTGGTTTGCCCGAGGGGGTTTTTCCAATTGTTGAAGCCACACTTTACCTGGCCACAGCAGAGAAATCTAATTCTGCACTGGCTTATTTTTCGGCGCTTAAAGAAATAGAAGAAAACGGTGCTGGGCCAATACCCACGCATTTGATGGACGCTAATCGGGATGCCAAAGGCTTTGGGCATGGCAAGGGTTATGTTTACCCGCATAACCACCCCGAACACTGGGCACCTCAACAGTATTTGCCGACCAATTTAATTGGCAGCACGTTTTATAAGCCCTCAAAACAAGGGTATGAAGCACAGGTGCAAACAAGGGTGCAGAAGTGGCGTGAAGCCCAGCAAAAAGCTTTAGATAAGGTAAACGAAGAAAGTCGAGGCCGGTAACATGGCGACGTTCTTACTGGTGAGGCATGGCTTAAATGATATGGTGGGCAAAAAACTTGCCGGGCGGTTGCCTAAGGTGCATTTAAATGAACAAGGTCATACCCAGGCGCAGCAACTTGCAGAACAGTTAAATAACCTCCCCATTAAAGCTATTATTTCCAGCCCATTAGAACGTACCTGCCAAACGGCTCAACCATTAAGTCATATTCTTGGTTTACCGGTTGAAATCAACGCCGGCTTGCAAGAGATTGATTTTGGCACATGGGAGGGTCGGGCTATCCACCAGCTTAAGAAGCTGAAAGCCTGGGCTCAGGTTCAAGACCGGCCCAGCACATTTTGCTTCCCGAATGGCGAATCGTTTGCAGAAGCACAGTTGCGGGTGGTTACCGCGTTAAATGAAATCAACGGTGCGTATGCTGAAAAAGACCTTGTACTATGTGTAAGCCATTGCGATTTGATTAAACTTGCGGTGGCTTTTTATTTAAATATGCCGCTTGACTCATTTCAAAAACTTCAAATTGACCCCGCCTCGGTGACAGTCATTTATTTTCTAGCCAGTAAAATAACTTTCGGACCTATTAATGCCAGCATAAACTTTAAATTATTTTAGAGATCAACAGGTTTTTAAGGCGGGGATAATTAAAGAATTTCATAACCAGATTATAATGGAGAGAAAATAATTTCTACCAGGAGTTCTTTCCGATGGACCAATATCTCATCCCTCCCGATACGCAAGTTGATTTATCACAACTTGAAACACATTATTCCGGTAAGATCAAGAAAAAGCAGGGGCAAGCTAAGCTTTTAAAACTCAGAAAAGAGTTCAAAGATTTGCAAGAACTGCTCTATGCTGAGAACAAACACCAAATATTAGTTGTTTTACAAGGGATCGATACAGCAGGTAAAGATGGCACGATTCGTTATGTATTTGGTGACGTAAACCCCCAGGGAACCTATGTGGTAAATTTTAAAGTGCCTACTCGCAATGAACTCGCGCATGATTACCTGTGGCGAATTCATCAGCATACGCCAGGAAGGGGTGAAATTGCAATTTTTAATCGATCGCACTACGAAGATGTATTGGTAGTGAGAGTTCACAACCTGGTGCCTGAAGATGTGTGGAAAAAGAGGTATCATCAAATCAATGAATTTGAGCGCACCCTGGTTGATGAAGGGGCAACCATCTTAAAATTCTTCCTGAGCATCAGCAAAGAAGAGCAAGCCAAACGCTTTTTAGCGCGATTAGATCGACCTAATAAGCGCTGGAAGTTTAACCCCAGCGATCTACAGGAACGAGAGCATTGGGATGATTATAAATTGGCTTCTGAAGCTATGCTTAACAAAACCAGTACCCCCTGGGCACCCTGGTATGTCGTTCCAAGTGATCGTAAATGGTACAGAAATTTAGTCATCGCAACGGTTATTGTTGAAAAACTAAACAGCTTGAACATGCGATTTCCAGAAGAACTAACGGATATCGATTCATATCGTACGAAACTTCAGGGGATGATAAACCGCGTTGAGGTGTAACTTTGATCTCACCTGATAACCCCTTACGTTTTGTTATTGCAGGCTGTTTAAATCGCGATACAATTTTGCCAATTTCTGGCTTGCCTCAAATTGATGTTTTTGGGGGCAATTGTGCTTATTCGGCTGTTGGGTTAAACCTTTGGGGCAAAAAAGCAGGCTTGTTAGCCCGGGTGGACCATTCCTACCCGCTGGCATGGCTTGACCGTTTTAGAAATTTAGGTTTTGACCTGAGTGGGGTTAAAGTGTTGCCAGGCAGCTTTGACACACGGCGCTTTATGGCTCATGAAAGCCAGGGTATAACCCATATCCAAAACCCTATCCAACACTTTGCGGAACGAGGGCTCTCTTTTCCTAAAAGCCTGCTTGGTTATCGACCAACAAACCCTACGCAGACAAACAGCCAACCTTCAACAGAGCGTTCGTTACAAATTTCTGATATCCCTCATCATTACCTTGAAGCAGGGGCGGTGCATATCTGCCCTATTGACTTAAACTCGCATATTATCTTGCCTTCGATTTTCAGGCAACACCAGGCATCAACCATCACCCTTGCCTCTTACCCCGGGTATATGGACCCAGCATATTGGGAGACTTTACCTGGTTTACTTTCTGACCTTACTGCTTTTATAACGCCAGAAGAAGAGATACGCAATTTGTTTATGGGCTACCAAACCGAATTGTGGGAGATGGCAGCTGCCCTCTCTGAACTGGGGCCCGAATTTATCATCATCATAACCGACACAGGCGCTTACTATCTCTTAGATCGTCAAAATAACAGCAAATGGGTTATCCCACAGTATCGGGCAAATAGCATAGACCCTACCGGCACCAGAGATGCCTTTGCCGGAGGCTTTTTAGCTGGTTACCGCGAGCATTATGATGCGGTTGAGGCAGCAGTGATGGGCAGCATTGCGGCATCTATCGTAACAGAAGGCAGTGGCGTGTATTACGGGGTGGGCGCGTTACCAGAGTTGGTAATGGCTCGACGCTTGGTTTTGCGAGAATTGGTTCGCCAGGCGTAGAATTAATTCGAAACGAAGTATCAATTTGTTTTAATGGGATCCAAAAATGTGTTTCAAGCGGGCTTTAAGTGCCAAGCTAAGCACCGTGCTCCCGGCAGCCTTGGCCTCGTCTGGGTTAATTAAATGGGTGCTGTATTTATCCTGGTGGTACTCGTTGATGATTGTCATCACCGATTGGGTTGCCTGGGGTAGAAGTTCTACCAAAACCTGGGCCCGCTCTGTCGGCGTGTGAGAAGAGTCGAGGCGCTGCCCCATTATTTTAATTGACCTGCCCAGGTTACGATAGGCTCTTTCTGCAGCAGACATGCTGGCTAAATAACTCCATCGTTCGAGCCATAAAGGCACCCGTTTGCCGTGTTTTTCGAGCATATTTTTTATTAATACTGGCAATGGATCGATTTCTAACTTTAACCACTCTGGGTGTTGTAGGAGGATAAATCCTGCAATTAAAATCAGCAAAAAACCAGCAAGCATCACCCATACAACGACAACACCTTCGAATCGTTTTGGCACTTCAACGAAAACATCCTCTAAACCGTGATCGTCTTTAACATCTGGTTGTTCAACTTCAGGAAGTAGATCATCAAATTGGTCATTTAGCAAGGGCCCATCGCCACGTTCAGGCGGGATCAATTCCCCCGCTTCACGATCAATTCCAATGGGGCGGATTAATGCCGGTTGGCTGACGGTGGGTTCAAAAGCCATCCAGCCGTAATCAATAAAATAAACCTCAGGCCAGGCATGGCTATCTTGACTGCGAACAGTATATGTTTTGTTAGTAGAATTATATTCACCAGAGGCATACCCTACGGCAATCCGGGCAGGAACACCCAAAGACCTGAGCATTAAAACCTCAGCTGTTGCATAATAATTACAAAAGCCAGTTTTACCGTCAAATAAAAACCATTCGATTGGGTCGGTTTCAGTGGATAAATCTGGGATTGTGCGTGCATATTCCATATTAATCCGCAGCCAACGAGTGATGTCCATCGCCAAATCGTAAGGGTGTTGGTCTTTAGTTGTGATGCTGGCAGCTAAAGCGATAATTTCTGGTGAGAAATCTGCTGGCAATTGCAAATAACGATTGAGCCAGTCTGGATAATCCACATCAGTTGCACGTAAATCACTTGCGGTTGGAGCGCTAGCCAGTGTTTCAAATTGGTAAGATTCGCCCAAAACCATCTCAGGGCTTGCGACCAGCCCCACAATATCTTCTACAGCCCCTCCAATTGTGTCAATCAAGACCACTTGAGAGGTTATTTCTACGGGGCGGCTTATCCAAGTTGGGATGCCGGTGATAAACAGGTTCGCAAACCGATCAGTTTCAGAAGTAAAGGTGAACTCTGCTGGTTGGAGACTTTCTAATGGGAAATGGGAAAGATTAAAGTCTTCGGGGAAATACAGATTATGAGATAATCCGGGGGCAGATGCCCAAAATCCATTTTTGTAGGTGTCGTAACTGCGAGTGAACCAGTAATTTCGGTAACCGGGTGGAGGTGCAGCATCTACCTCCACTGTGAAGACAACCTTATCATCGCCAGGCGTACCGATTCCTAACTTTAGGGTCTCATCAAAAGCTGATTCAAGTTGTGTATCAGATGGCGATTCAAGGACTAAGATATCACCAAAGCGAACCCTTAATTCTCCCCAGCGCTCGGTAGCTGTGTTCCACAACTGGGTGTAACGATCTATTTGCTGTGGTGTAATGGGAACCAACCACGCCAGGATAACCAAAACAAAAGCCACAATTGTCAATGTCTGAATGAGAGAAGACATATCCTCAGAGGTGATTTGAACCCCTTCTTGGTCCCAACGCTTTTGACTGCGCAACAAATTAACCCGACCAACAATGATCAAGGTAAAAAATATAAAAGTCATCAAAAAACGTGTATTGCGAGTTAGGTCTTGGTCGTAATGGCTGATTACAAGCATGACCATCCCTAAGGGAATTAATACGGGCCAAGCTGAGCTTTTTCGGATGATGATGAATGCAGCTGTAGATGATATGATCCATATTAGGATCGCCATAATCGTGAGAAATAAAATGGGATCAGTCACCCCTTGACCAGTATTGAATTGCTCAAAAGAGAGTCGCAATCGCCACCAAATATGATAGAGAATCCGCTCTCGCCAGGGGATATCGTCAGGGATGGTGCTTGCCAACAACCAAATAATGCTGAAGAACCCAAAATAAGTTGAAATGAAGAAAGAAACCAATGGCGTGAACTGACTGGCGCCCAATGCCAGGCCAGACACCGCGGCAATAAATGCAAGGTATACAATAATATACAGGTCACCTGTCCATTCAGTAACCCATAAGCGCCCGGCAACCATGACAACAAGGCTGATGGTAAAAATGGCAACCCAGGTATCCCACCAGCGCTCAGCAGCGCGGTTTTTATTTTTCAATAACATGATTAAAGTTTAGTCAACCTACAAAATTTCGTCAATTATTTTTGACTTTTTTAAACCTGAATGGCGTTTGTTTGATTCAATAAAAAGACCGCAGGTATTATGAAAAGAGCTGCGGTCTATGAAGATTGATTGACTGTGCGGGTATAACCTTAAAGGTTTCTCCAACAAGAAAAACAAATAATTAGAGGCGCTTTAAAAGCTTTTCAATCTTTTCAAGGGCTATTTCTAATTTTTCATAACTTGTGGCATAGGAACAACGCACGAATCCAGCACCCGCATCACCGAAGGCTGATCCAGGAATAACGGCGACTTCTTCTTCATAAAGTAGTCGTTCGGCAAAGGTCTCATCGTCCAAGCCTGTGTTTTGAACATAGGGGAAAACATAAAACGCGCCATGTGGTTCGAAAGTCGGTAAGCCGAGTTCGTTTAACCTCGTGTGCATTAATTTGCGGCGACGGTCATATTCTGCCAGCATTTCCTGGACAAAAGGTTCACCAATCTTCAAGGCTTCAAGGGCAGCATATTGCGACACAGTTGGCGCAGACATAACAGAATATTGATGAATGCGTACCAATCCCTGGATCATATCAGCAGGGCCTACAGCGTAACCGATTCGCCAACCAGTCATGGCATAACTTTTCGAAAAGCCACCTAAAAGCAAGGTGCGATCTTTCATCCCAGGCAAAGAGGGAAAACTAACATGTTCGTGGTTATATACTAAGCGGTCGTAAATTTCATCTGATACAACAGCCAAATCATATTTCTCTGCCAGGGCAGCGATTGCTTCCAGGGTTTCGCGGCTGGCAACAGCCCCAGTTGGGTTACTTGGATAGCTCAATAAAATAGCTTTAGTCTTTGGTGTAATTGCTTTTTCAATGATAGCAGGGTTAGGCTGAAAGTTATCTTCCATATTGGTGTAAACTTCGACAGGAATGCCCCCTGCTAATTCGACTTCCGCCTGGTAGGATACAAAACAAGGCGTTGGCATGATCACTTCGTCGCCGGGGTCAAGCAGTGCAGAAAACGCCAGGTATAAAGCTTCTGAAACGCCCACAGTTGCTAAGACCTCGCTTTTCGGATCGTAGTTAATGCCATACAGGTTTTCAAGGTTTTGTGCAATGGCTTGTCTGAGTTCAAAAATCCCTAAATTTGAGGTGTAATGGGTTTCTCCCCGTTGTAAGGCACGAATTCCCGCATCAATGATGGGCTGGGGCGTGTCAAAATCTGGCTCTCCAATCCCCAGAGAAATGACATTTTCCATTGTGGCAACGATATCGAAAAATTTTCGAATGCCAGAGGGCTTAAGTTCTTGCACGACCTTTGATAAATAATTTTTTTGCATTGGCTCTCCTTAATTGTGGTGTGGTGAATTAATTGAGGTTTTTTTAAATCCTTTCCAATTAACCTGCCATTGGTCTTCTGTAAGCAGGGAAATAAGTTCAAATAACATCTGATCGGGTGTGCAAATGACTAAAAACCCAATCCGGTTAACTTCGCGCCATTGCTTGATAACCTCGTGTACAAGATAGGTTTGCCCTTCCCATACTAAGGAACGTGGCGTCTCTGGTGACGAGCTACCAGCATAAGCATGGACATACATTCTTAGCCTTCTATCTTAACCTTCTTTACCTTCTATCCAGCAATCATCGCCGAGATAAAGTTTCCCAGATATACTCGAAATATTTGCATTGTCACCGATAAGAGAAGAAATAAGTTGAGAATCGATAATTTTTGTTCCTTGCCCGACAATTGATTCCTTCAAGACACTTCCACGAACAATAGCATCCTCTCCCAACGAAACATGGGGCCCAATTGTTGATGATGAGATTTGAGCTGTGGGGTGGATATTAACCGGGGGGATGATCTTGCAGTCTTGATGATTTGCCCAAAAATGGCTGTTGTTATGCCCATGGTCCATTAAGTGGCGATTCATGTCCATCACAGCTTCGAAGGTGCCTGCATCGAGCCAGGTTGCTACTGTTTCAGTTCGCATTTTTAAACCATGCTGCAGCATGATATTAATGGCATCGACAAGATAAAATTCGCCTTTGGTTAAAAGAGCCTGGTTTTTTTGTTCCTCAATAGCTGAAAGCAAGGTTGCTGCTTCTGGGAAATAATAACAGCCGACAACAGCCAGGTCGTTCTCCATGCTATCTGGTTTTTCGATTAATTTTGTTACCCAACCCCTTGAATCGACCTCTGCAACACCAAATCGACGCGGGTCGGGTACGGGTTGAACCCAAGCGACTGCCTCATCTGGTCGTTCAGCAAGAAAAGAAAAATCAGAATCGATCAGTGTATCTGAAAAAACAATTAACATGGGGCCTTGTAGATACTGGCGCGCTTGCCAAAAAGCATCGGATTGGCCTTTCATCTCGGGTTGGATGGGGTAATCGACGTGTAGATTGGGATGATGTTCAGTTGTGTAATTTTCAATCAGGTCACCCATGGTTGGCCCGAGGATAAAAACAAATTCTGCCTGGTCGAAATTTGGCACACTATAAAACATTTCGATTAGATAATCGAGAACGGTTTTGCCTGCCAAAGGAATAAGGGGTTTTGGTTTGCTCCACGTAAGCGGGCGCAGACGGGTACCGTATCCAGCCATCGGGACGACAATTTTTAATGGTTTTATCACAAATAAGTCTCCTTGATTTTGTGGTATTTTATTTTTGACCCTGTTAACCACATGCTCTTTTTGTTTTAATTCTTTTATTAATGATGAAAGTGTTTGTTTTAAGCTTTTCTTAAAGCCACCTAAACGTACTTTACTTTTAGTTTACACTACGATTGAATTCATCGATTGTAAGCCTTTCTTTTCGCAAGCTGGGCAGATATGCACAACTTAAGGATAAGACCAGCCTTTCTTTTGTTTATTATAATATGAGATATTATCTTGTGACGAAAGAATGATTGGTAAATCCAAAGGCCAATTAATGGCCTCATACACCCCTAAAATTAGGAAAATCTTTTGCCTGATCTTGTAGAAGGGTGTCTCGCAAGATGTGCGTTAACTGTTGAAAAGTTGGGGAATAGCGCATTTCAGGGGTGCGGGGACGGGGTAAGTTTACTGTTATTTCCTTGGTGATGCTCCCCGGACGGGTTGAGAGAACCAATACCTGATCTGACAGGTATACAGCTTCAGAAATGGAGTGAGTCACCAGTAAAACGGTTTTCTGACGTGCATGCCAGATATAAAGCAATTCATCGTCCATCCGCTCTCTGGTTAAGGCATCTAAGGCGCTAAAAGGCTCATCAAGCAAAAGAATATCAGGGTCTTGCATAAGCGAACGAGCGATGGCAACACGTTGTGCCATTCCACCTGAAAGATCACGGGGGTAAGCACGTTCAAAGCCCTCTAAACCCACCAACTTTATCATTTCTTGGGAGCGTTCATAAATCAGATTCCGCGGGAATTTTTTCAATTCAAGGGGAAGGGCGATATTATCGATAACCCTGCGCCAGGGCATTAAATTGGCTGTTTGAAAAACCATGCCAATTTTGGGATGCGCTGTATTAAAACGAACTTCACCTTTGGTCGGAGGCACTAACCCAGCCAAAACCCTTAATAGCGTGCTCTTTCCGCTGCCTGAAGGACCAATAAGGGTGACAAAACTATTTGATGGCAAACTGAAAGTTAAATTTTCCAGCGCATGTACGACGCCACTGGCATCACTAAAAATTACCTCAAGGTTATTAACGCTTAAAGTCGGTTCAAGGGAGGAGTTCATTGGTATAGGCTTTATCCAAATCCTGAGGGTCAGAGAGTAACCCCATTAACAGTAAAACTTCTTGCATGTTTGTCCAACCAGCAGGGTCGGTATACCCAAGCGGGTTTTTTTGCCAAATTGAAATTGATTCTGTCAATATTTTATGCTGCAAATCGGCATCTAATTCTGCCAGATTCTCGACATACTTTTTGCTTATTTCGAAAGCTTCATTGGGGTTTTTGATCGTATCATCGATACCGTTTAAAAGTGCATTGATGAACGCTGTGACGCGTTCAGGATGGGTTTGGATTGTTTTCTCATTTGTAACCAAACCATTAGAAACCAGGTGTTTATAATCTGCCAGCCGGATCACGTTGACATCGTAACCTTGTGATTCTAAGACTATGGGCTCATTCGCCAGGTAAATAACCGCTGATTGTACCTGGTGT
Source organism: uncultured Candidatus Brevefilum sp. (assembly GCA_964411385.1). Classification (GTDB taxonomy): domain Bacteria; phylum Chloroflexota; class Anaerolineae; order Anaerolineales; family Anaerolineaceae; genus Brevifilum. The sequence continues at coordinate 55,660 of CAYPKT010000007.1, forward strand.
GTGGCAAGGGCTTCCACCTGGTTGAATCCGATTGATAGCATGGAGACATCATTTTCGGTCAGGTCGCCAGCATTAAGAAGCGCGATAAAACCGATATAACTGGCGCCGTACAAACCGGGTAATCCCACTGTTTTACCAACCAGGTCTTGAGGGGTGTTGATATTTTCTTCAGTTAACGAAACCACGCCAACGGGGTATTCGCTGTACCAGGAGGCAACAAAAGTTACAGGTAAACCCTGGGCACGGGCTAATAAAACTTGCTCACCGCTAGCGACCGAGAAAGTTTGTTCACCTGCACCAATTAAAGCGATGGCATCGGCCTCATTTCCGTATTCAAGTTGAACGTCAAAACCAGCCTCTTTGAAATAGCCCTTTTCAATGGCTACGTAAACAGGGGCAAATTGAATGTTAGGAATATACCCTAAGGTTAGCCGCGTTTGGATAATTTCATGTTCACCGGGTTGTTTGCTAATTTGGCAGGCAGAGAGCACTAAGCTACTAATAATTAAAGTGGTTATTAAAAATAAAACTTGGTTTGATTTCACAAAATTTAACTCCTTCTTTTTGCATCGCTTTTAACCGAGATCTCGGCGCCAGGGCTGCCAGGAGAGCAACCGAGTTTCTAATAATAGGACTAATCCGTATAGGGCCATAGCAGTGATGATTAAGGTAAACAAAGCAACAAAAACCAGGGCAGTATCATACTGTCCGCGCCCAACGTTAATTAAAAAACCTAACCCGCGATCGGCGCCTACCAGTTCCCCTACAACAGCTCCGATCACAGACAGGGTCGCACCAATGCGCAGACCGCCCAGGTAAATTGGTAGCACAGATGGAACTTCTAATTTCCAAAAAGTTTGCGAGGGGTTGGACTCTAAAGTGCGCATCAAGTCTTTAAGGTCTTGGGGAACTTCGCGTAAACCTAATAAGGTATTAATGAGGATTGGAAAGAACACCGTCAGACTGCTGATTAATATTTTTGAAAACATGCCAGAGCCAAACCAAATGACCAGTAACGGCGCAATGGCAACGATGGGAATTGCCTGGCTGGCAACCAGATATGGTGAAAGGATTTTCTCTAATGTAGAAAATTTAGCGAGCAAGTATCCGGTGATTGTGGCTGCAAACCCACCAATGAGAAGCCCTACGATCACTTCTGCCAAGGTAATCAGGGTGTGGTACCAAAGTTGGCCGCTCAAAGCTGATTTTAAAAATCGATCCCAAACCAGGCTGGGGCTAGGCAAGATAAACGAGGGCAAACCCAACGTGTTGACAAGCAACCCCCATAAAAGAATACCGCTTAGAAGAGAAACGAACAGGTACCCCAACCGCTTAAACTTGATCGATGGGTTACTTGGGTTATATTTTTTATCTTCTAGCCTCATAAAAAAGAGCCCCGATATAAAAATTCGGGGCAAGAAATAACATCCAATAGATGGATTTACCTTCTCTCATTCGGACTGTTACCGCCGGCACCGGATTTCTACCGGTTCATGCGCGTTTGGTGCGCTCGTGGGCTGCCCCTATTCAGGGAGTACCACCGGTCGGGAATTGGGTAATAAACCCGCACCCTGCCCCGAAGGTTTTGATTTATTCATATAATAGTATATTCATAGTTGGCAGTGCTGTCAATTGAATATACCAGCCGAGGGGTTTGGCGGGTAAAGAATTTGTACTCAAGAGACAATAGTTACATTTCAATTTCTTTAGTTCCTGAAAACTTAAATAATAATACTAATGAGACAACTGTCGTCACTGTTAAAATCGTAGAAAGAGCTGCAGCTGTTCCATAAGAACCCCTGGTGACCTCAGAATAAATGGCCACACTCATTGTTTTTGTTTGTCCTGTTTGTAACAGAACAGATGCACTCAATTCATTGATGCAGGTAATCCAGCTGAGAATGGCCCCAGATAAGACACCAGGCATCATGAGACGTGATGTGATATTTATAAAAGTACTCAGGGGAGAATAACCCAGACTAATTGAAGCCTCTTCCATGCTGGGGCTAATTTGATATAAAATAGCAGAACTTGAACGAACTGTGTAAGGAAGCCGACGGATTATAAAAGCAATAATTATTATGGCGGCAGTACCACTTAAGAGTAGCGGTGGTTTATTAAATGCCAATAAAAGCGTGATACCTAATACAGACCCAGGGATGATGAAAGGAAACATGGTGATTGTATCCACAATTGAGGTAAATGGATTTCGCCTTCTCACTGATAAATATGAAATAATTAGCGCCAGTAAGATAATGATTACAATTGCAGTCAGTGCGAATCGGTAAGTATTCCAAATACTTGTGCCCATTCTGGAAAACACTGTTTGATAACTGTCTAAGCTAAAACCTTTTACAAAAATTGGACCCTTTGTTTTTATGAATGATGTGTAAATCACCGTTACTTGGGGAGCAATAGCTAAGATTACTAAAATATAAACGAATAAATGGCTAATGATATTAACAAACCCTGTTTTCTTCTCGGCTTTAATTGGCCTTAACGATGACATGACATAACTTTTACGGTTGATAATGTATTTCTGACCAATAAATACAATAGTAGTTAACAAGACTAATATCATACTGATTGCAGCGGCAAAATTTGCTGATCCGCCCATTTCTCCTACGAATTCAGAATAAATCTGAACCGGCATGGTGCGAAAACCTTCACCAATGAGCATCGGTGTACCAAAGTCAGCAAGCGCGTTGATCATAACCATCAGGGCTCCTGCAGCAGTGGTTGGCATAATCAGGGGTAGTATAATGGTATAAATTTTTTTGATTCCACTGGTTCCGAGATTTTCAGCAGCTTCGATTAAACTTGCATCTACTTTTTTAAGAGCCCCAGTAACATACATATAAATATAAGGAAATAACTTAACGGTAAATACCAACAAAATACCTTTAAATCCATAAATGTTACCAATGTTCAACCCAATTGCTTTAAAAAGGTTAGTAACGACTCCATTTCGTCCTAATAATAAAATCCAAGAATATGCTCCAATAAAAGGTGGAGACAACATGGATACAATAATTAATATATCAATAATGGCTTTTCCCCGAATTTTTACTGTGCTTGTTATATATGCTAAGGGCACACCAATTAACGTTACTAAAACGGTCGTAGCAGCCGTAACTGTAAAGCTGTTATAGAGTGATTTATAGTAGTATTTTTTCTGAAAAAAGCGAGCAAAGTTTGTTAATGAAATTGCGCCTGTATTGGAGTCTTTAAAACCACTAATGAAGAGTGACGTTAAAGGGTAGATGAAGAAAATTAGGAAGATTAAGAAAACCAGGATGGTTGCAACAGTCCAAAAATCCCATTTAATTCGAAATTTATGGTTACTGAACATGGTGCTCTACTCCTGATATCAAGCTATAGTCACCAGTTGCGTTAAACACATTTATTCTAAAAGGGTCAACCTTGAACCACGCGTACTCCCCCTTTTTGAAGACCTGTTCAGCATCAGCTATTTCTTGTATAGTTTCGACTTTTACCCCGTCTGAAAATTCAATAACATAATTAATGTATTTACCTAAAAATGTATTTTCAACGATAAGGCCTTTCATCCCTTGTTTATCGTATGAAAATGTAAATTCTTCTGGTCGTACAGAAACACGAACAGGGCCTTGTTCAACATTGGAGATTAGATTCTCGATTAAAAGGCTGTAATCTTCAGAAAATTTTAGGACATGGCGATTGTTTTCAAGTTGTAGCTCAGCATCAATGATGTTAGATGATCCAATAAAACTGGCGACAAATTCATTGTATGGCCGAAGATAAATATCTTTTGGTTCTCCAACTTGCTGTATCTCTCCAAAATTAATCACAGCAATTCGATCAGAAACTGCAAGGGCTTCTTCCTGGTCATGCGTTACATACACTGTTGTAATCCCAACGCTTTTTTGAAGGTTACGTATTACACTGCGCATCTCTATTCTAAGTTTTGCGTCTAAATTAGATAAAGGTTCATCCATCAACAGAACATCTGGTTCCACGACAATAGACCTGGCTAATGCCACCCTTTGTTGTTGCCCGCCTGAAAGTTTTTCTGGTAATTTATCTCTATGTTCAGAAATTCTGACAACATCCATTATTGCGTTGGTCTTCTTCTGAATTTCTTCTTTACTTAACCGGCGGTTCTTTAATCCATATGCAATATTTTGTTTAACAGTCATATGGGGGAATATTGCATAGTTTTGAAAAACCATCCCGATATTTCGCTTATGTGGTGGGATCTCATTGATGATATTATTGTTAAATTTTATTAAACCCTCTTCAATAGTTGCAAACCCTGCAATCATCCGCAAAAGGGTTGTCTTGCCGCAACCAGAGGGTCCTAAAAGCGTAAAAAATTCACCGGGTTTAATTCGAAGCGAAAGGTCAGGAATTATCGTAAGATCGTCGTATTTTTTAACTACATCTTCCAGCAAAATCTCAGTGCTCATAAAATCTCTCAAAATCTATTATTATTAAATGGTGTAGAAGGTTGTAAAAAAACATTAAGGCGGCTGTCCATTGTGAGATGGGCCGCCGCCTTAATAATAGTTTTACATTATATTATTGTTTACGTTTATTGTGTAACGATATCTAAGAATTTGTCTAATAACTCTTGTTTATGTTCGATAACGTAAGCGGGGTCATCTGTAATCACGTTTAATTCTGAAACCTGTGGCAAGCCTTCCAGCCCGGGAACGTCAGTACGGACAGTGCGTCGATAAATTGGGTCAGAACCAAGAGCGCCCTGGAATTCTTCGCCAATGATGTAGTCGATGAATTTCTTTGCGTTCTCCAGGTTTTTGGCATTTTTGATGATCGCGATTCCATCAACTTTAATGACAACACCTTCACTCATGTATACAGCTTCCATGGGTGCTCCGTTAGCAATGTAAGTCGATGCTGCAGATTCATAAGTTAAGCCAACGGTATATTCACCATCTGCTACGCCTTTTGGTACGGCAGAGGAACTCTGGAGTAATTTATCATCGAGATTGGCAACCAAGGCTTCAACAAATGCCCAACCTTCATCCGTGTTACCGCCACCCATGGCATAAAGCATATTTACCAGGTGCTCAAAACTTGATGAAGCTTTAGATGGATCGGCAAAAGCAATTTGACCGTTTATGGCTGGATTAAGCAGATCTTCATAACCTTCAATTACGACATCACCCTTGAGGTCTTTATTTACAATAATCACACTGGGCACCAAACCGATGCTGGTAACTTTACCAGTCTTGTTTTGATAAGTTTCGGGAAGTTTACTGTCGTTTACAGAAACATATTCTTCAAATAAGTGGAGGTTTGGGTTGTAGTTTGTGTCAGTGGTACCCCCAAGAAGAATGTCGCCAAGTGGATTATCGCCCTCGGTCTCGATTTTCTTGAGCAATTCACCAGTTCCAGCGGTGACTAATTCCACCTTAACACCAGTTGCTTTCTCATAACCTTCAATCAAGAGATCAAGATATTCTTGGGGCGCTGAGGTATAAAGGACGAGGTCGCCGCTTGCTTCAGGTTCTTCTGGCGCTTCTTCAACCAGCGGGTCTTCTGTCTGAGGGACATCATCCGCTGGGGGGGCGACAGGTTCCTGTTTGGGTGCGCATCCTGTAATTATCAACGCAATAATTACGAACGCCGTAAGAATACTAAATAGTTGGTTTTTTTTCATTTTGAAATTCTCCTTGTTTACGAATAATGGTTAGGTAATAAAAGCTTGCGCACGCTTTTATTAGTTTCTTGAAAACGAAATTGTTATAGGTTATCATTTTCAAGAAAACTTGTAATCACTGCAATAAAATAACACGATTCAACCTTTTTGTCAACTATTTTGAACCTTTCTTAACATGCGATGTCATTTAAATATGAAGAATGAACCTTATGAATGATGAATCACTCGACGTGGATTAATTAGAATAGAGGGGACTGAGTAGTGTTTATAGTTTCAATATGTAAACTTTACCTTATCAAGTACAGAGTATCATTACTTTACACGGTTTTTTTAATCAAGGCTTTTCTACGCTAAACTAACTTTGTCGCACATGTATTGAACCTATACGTATCCTTGTCAACTATATAAAATCACATTACAATTGCAAAACAAATGTTCCAAGCTAAAATGACCCATGCCTGTTAACCTTATTGATATCCAAAATAAACTTAGCGCTTTCAGCGACCAGGCTAAGGAACGCAAGGCAAAAATTTACTCTCTTCATCAGGAACTTGCCGAGTTGGTTGATTCTTGTGCCAACAACTTGGATGAATTGCAAGCGCGTTTCAACCAGGCAGCTGAACTAATTCCGCGTTTACGCTGCGCTATACCTGGGGATGAACCCTTAGACACAGCGATCCCCTGCCCGAAATTACCCGATACGTTGACGATAATCGCGGCGGATGGCTCGCAAATAAACCCCAGTCGACATGCCCAGATCGAGTTTTGTGTAATCAACATTGGCGTGGTGAAAATGGAGCGAGGTTCTGGATTGGCACCGAAGATTCTAACCCGTAGCCAACTACTGGATTTTGACGATGTGTTTCTTCCTAACGGCGGAATGCTTTCAGAGGGGATGGTAGCCCTAAAACGTGACCTGCGAGAGCGTGAAGCTATCCTTGAATGGTCATCTAATCTGCAAAGCCCCGCGGTTTCTATGACAGATGGACCCCTGGAGCTCTATCGAGAACCCCAGGATGTGTCGGGTTTTAACCAGGCTTTGGATCGTTATCTGGAAATATTAGATCGCCTTAAAAACCAGGGATTGATGACCTTGGGCTATATTGATAAACCGGGGGGTGACTTGGTCATTCGCCTTTTAGAACTCTCACAGATGGACGAAAATGAGATGGTCTCTTACAATCGACGCCGGCGACGCTTTGCAGGTGCTAACGATGTTCATTTGTTTTCTACCTTTCTGCAAAACCCGGGCGACCGCTCTGCGATTTTTGGTATCCATTCTGAAATTGCCCGCCGTTTTTCAGGTGAGTTAGCTTTGTCTTTCTTCTATTTAAATGTGGGGCTGCCTGGTCGCCCTCACCTTGCCCGGGTAGAAATCCCCGGTTGGGTGGCTAACGACAAGGGGTTAATTGGTATCATCCAAGCCGTGTTGGTTGAGCAGGCCGCAATGATGGGAACGCGCCCTTATCCTTATATTCTTCATCGGGCACACGAAGAAGCTGTTGTCACTTTTCAGGAGGGCAAACATATCGAAGAGATGATTATTGCTGCTTTTGATCGGGAGGGTATACCCGTGGATGAAAAATCGTATAAACAATACCATAAAGACCTGTCGAATAAGAAAACGAGGTACCAACCATGAGTGGACTTGAAATAGGGCGTTTATTGCGCTCGGGAACAACCGGGTTTGTGGTGGGTTGCCGGGTTAACCAGCTAAATGCACCCAGTTTTGGCGCCTTGGTTCGCGCCCCACTTGAACAGGGTTACCAGGTGTATGGGGTGATTTATGACATCCACATCGATGATGACGGGCTGGTGAGACAGTTAATTACAGCCGAAAACATCCCCCCCGAAGTGCTCCAAGACAACCGTGAAAACCGCAATGTGCCTGTGGAAATCAGCGTACTGGCAGTCGGTTATGAAAAAGAAGAGCAAATTTACCACCTTTTACCGCCTAAACCGCCCTTAAGTTTAGACATGATCTACCTGTGTGCTAATGCAGAGGTGGTGCGGTTTACCGATACAGGTCGCTTTGGTTATTTTCGGCATTTTTTGCGAGAACAAAATGTACCCACCGATGAGCTGTTGGCAGCTCACTTGATGATTGCGAAAGAAGCCCATGCCCAAAACGGAAATCCAGACTGGTTTCGCGCAGCTTTGCATGAGCTAATTACTACTTTACGGGATGATTACCAGGCATTGATGAATTTACTCGGTGCAGCAGGAGAAATCAGGTAGGCCAAGATGAGCGAACAAAAAGAATTACGCGCAAAGGCATACGAAGATCAAATTGGTTATATTGTTGGGGGAAGTCTTAAATCTAACCTTCAGGCGCGATTAACCGTACCCGCGCACCAGGTGAAAGAAGGTGCTTTTGTCGTTGTTGGAAGCCATGGTTGGTTGTATTATGGGCTGGTAACCGATTTGCAATTAGGTTCAACCGATCTGCGTTTTGCTGACGATCAAAGCCATAAACGTTTTCCTCAGGAGTTGGCTATCTTACTACAAGGGGAAACCCTGTTCACCAACGCCGAGATTATGGCGGCTTTGATGATGGAACAAGGACCCGACCCAGACGACCCAGATTATGCAACCTGGTTCCAACAGGTGGTGGGTGAGCATATTCGCCCTGAACCGGTCAAAACAGTGCCTGCTCACCATGCCGAAGTGCGCATAGCAGGCGCCGGCGATATCGCCGAAATCTTTGGTACCGAGAAAAATGAGGCTTTTTTTCGGATTGGGGATACTCTCGAACAGGGTCACCCTGTGTGTATCAATTTGGATAAACTGGTGCAGCGTTCCTCTGGAATTTTTGGCGCTACGGGAACCGGAAAATCATTTTTAACGCGTGTAATTTTGGCGGGGTTAATTAAACGTAATAAGACCTCGGTGTTAATTTTTGACATGCATAATGAGTATGGTCCGGATGACACCTCATCCGATACTGGTGCTCGCGTACCTGGTTTGAAAGGAAAATTTCCTGCGAGGGTGCGGATGGTTGGCTTGGGTCGGGGTGGAATGATTCGCGGTATTAACCCCGACTATAACCTTGAGATCGGCGAATCTGAGATCACCCCTGAGGATATTTTAATGCTTTCGCAGGAGCTTAACCTGCGCGACACTACGCCCACCACCTTAGAAGCCCTCTATAACGTCTTTAAAGAAAACTGGTTTCATCAATTTAAGCTTATGCGGGTTCATGCCTATGTTGAGAATGAGGATGGCAAAAAGGTTCCCGCGCCTGATAGTGTGGAAGCTTGGGCAAATAGTGTTGGCGTTCACGCTGGTGCGGCAGAGGCATTACATTCGAAATTGCGGAGATTGTTTAACGCTCCTTACATTGTTGAAAATCCAGCTGGAAATGGCTTGCAGCAAATGATTGAAAGTTTAGATAACGGCTTGCACGTTGTCCTTTCTTTTGGCAATCATGAGAGTGACCTTGATTACCTGTTTGTCTCTAATTTGCTCACCAGGCGCATTCGCAGAGAGTGGGAAAAACGAACGAATCGTTATCGCAGCGGGCACCAGGACGCTACAGAGCCGCGCCCATTAGTGATTGTGGTGGAAGAGGCTCATAAATTGCTCAACCGTGAGATGGCGTCACAAACTGCCTTCAGCACCATTGCCCGTGAGATGCGCAAATATTATGTCACGTTATTAATTATCGATCAGCGGCCATCACAGATTTACGATGAAGTGATGTCGCAGTTGGGCACCCGGATTACAGGTTGGCTGGGGGATTCTGACGATATCGCATCGGTGCTCACTGGTCTTTCTGGACGTGAAGCTTTACGTGGCATGTTGGCGCGCTTACAGCCCAAGGAAGAGGTATTGATGCTCGGCTGGGGTGTGCCAATGCCGATTGTCGTCCATTCACGGCGATATGACGACCAGTTTTGGGCAGACCTGCTTTCGAAAGAACAAAAGCAGCAAAGCAGCGAAAAAATCATCAAAGATTTAGGGTATTGGGATGATCCCTGTTAAATTAAAAATCGAAGGTTTTCTATCTTATCGTCAACCCATTGAATTGGCTTTCGATTCTTTTAGCCTGGCATGCATTTCAGGCCCAAATGGTGCTGGGAAGTCTGCCTTGTTGGATGCGATTACCTGGGCGTTGTTTGGGCAAGCCCGCAAACGCGATGAATCGATTATCAATAACCACCCATCGGTAAAAGCTGCTGAGGTCACCTTCGACTTTGATTATGAAGGCAACCGATACCGTGTCCAACGGGTCAACCCGAGGGGTAAAACCTCTTTGGTGGAATTTTTTATTTGGTCTGAGGGAATAGACGGTGGAGATGGACGTTGGAAACCACTAACCGAACGCTCAGTTAGAGAGACGGGAAAAAAGATCCAGGAAACGTTGCGCATGGATTTTGAGACCTTTACCAATGCCTCTTTTTTTCTTCAGGGCAAGGCAGACCAATTTGCTACTGCACGCCCTGCCGATCGTAAAAAGATACTTTCAAATATTCTTGGGCTCGGCGTGTGGGAAACCTATCGAGAAGGTGCCAGCTTAAGACGACGAGATTTAGAAAGAGAAGTTAAAGGGTTTGATGGCAGGTTGGCTGAAATTCAACTTGAATTGGATGAAGAACCGCAACGTTTAGAGAAACTGAAGACCCTGGAAGATCGGCTGTCAGTATTGGTTAAACAGCGTATTGATCGTGCAGCAATTTTAGAAAACGTCCGCAAAATACGGGCTATCCTGGATGAACAACTAAAAATGCTTACCACCTATCAAAATCAGGCGGATAGCACCTTGCGAAATCGAGATCAGATATTTGAAACCCTAACTTCAAGGCAAGAAGAAAGGCAAACGCATATTTATACGTTGAAATTAGCCGAGGAAATTGAAGCTGCTTATCGGCAATGGCAGAACGCTCGGCAAGCCCTGGAAGCTATGGATGAAGTTGCAACCCAATTTAGACAGCGAGAGGCGTTGCGGCATGGACCTTCGAGCCAAATTGAAGCTGATAAAGCGCGCCTGGAAGAGACCAAACAACACCTTACCGAACAAAAATTGATACTTGAAAAAAACCTCGCGGCCGAACCCATCTTCGTTGAACGCCGAGAAACCGCCCTGGCGAAGATTGCTACCGCACAAGAGGAACTTGATAAACGAGAAATGCTTCAAAATGAGGTGCAGCGCTTGCAGGCTGCGCAAGCTGACGCTAAGGCAGAGAACCCGCGCTTAAAAGCTGAGTCAGAAAAAATTAGGTCTCGAATTATGCAATTAGCTGCAACAGAAGAGGCCTTATGCCCTGTTTGCGGTCAATCGCTACCAGCTGATGAACGTCAGAATTTAATTAATGAACTTACAGATCAAGGAAACCAACTTAGAGATCAATTTTTTGATAATAAAACCTTATTAGAGAATTTTGAAGAAAATTTAAAAAATATCGGTTCCCAATTAGCAGATCTAAATGGTATTGATGCAGCGATGCGAGAGTCAACCCGGCAAGCCGACCAAATTGATCACCAACTGGAAGATCTAAAACGACAAAGAGCCGAATGGGCAGAAAATGGTGAACTGCGGTTAACAGATGTAACTACCACTTTGAGGGAAGAGACTTTTTCCTTGGAAGCCCGTGAGAAACTGCACCAGATTGATGAAGAACTGGCAGCCCTGGGATATGATCTGACTGCTCATGAAAACTTGCGTCAAACCGAGGCTGCTGGCAGGAAGGCAGAAGGAGATTTACGCAAACTGGAAAATGCCCGGGCAGCTCTGGCGCCCATCGAGCGTGAGATTATTAACTTAGAAAAGCAGCTGGCAGAAAGCAATCAAAACCTCGAAACCATTAACGCGATTTTGGATGAGCAAAAAGCGTTGGTCGCTGTTACACAAACTGATCTCCCCGATCTTGACCAGGCTGAAACAGACCTGCATAACATTCAGGAACAGGAGAATATGTTGCGGCAAGAGGTGGGTATGGCGACTCAAAGAGTGGCTGTGTTGGCATCAAGTAAGCAGCGCAAAGCCGAATTTTTAAAAAACCGAGAGGAATTAACCTATAAAATTGCCGACCTGATCCAACTGGAACGTGCCTTTGGAAAAGACGGTATTCCGGCATTATTGATTGAACAGGCTTTACCCGAAATTGCAAAAGAAACCAACACATTGCTTAGCCGTTTGAGCAACGGAAATATGTCGTTTAGCTTCCTCACGCAGCGGGAATATAAGGATAGCAAACGCGAGGATTATAAAGAAACACTCGATATGGTGGTTAGCGATAGTGTAGGCGAGCGAGATTACGAGTTGTTCTCGGGCGGAGAGGCCTTCCGGGTGAATTTTTCGATTCGCCTGGCGCTTTCACAGCTTTTGGCGCGCAGAGCCGGTGCGCGTTTACAGACTCTGGTGATCGATGAGGGTTTTGGCAGCCAGGATGAACAAGGCAGGCAGCGCTTGATCGAGGCGATCAACCTGGTGAAGGATGATTTTGAAAAGATCCTGGTGATTACGCATTTGGATGAGTTGAAAGATGCTTTTCCTAATCGAATCGAGGTGGAAAAGACCGCAGAGGGGTCAAAGCTGCAGGTGGTGTAAGGCTTGTGCGGTTGCGGGGGATGGGTGACAGGTGTCTTTGGCGTTTGTAACTTGTATGCGGTGTTCGCGACAGCATAAAAACAAAAAAGATCCCGAGGTGGGTTACCTTCTCAGGATCTTTTGTATGATGGAATATGGTTTGCCTGTTGGTTAGATTTTAATCAAAACCTCTCTATATGTGAATTGCCTTGCCCTCAGCGCTGGCGGCGGCTTCCATAACTGCTTCGCTCAGCGTGGGGTGGGCGTGCACATTTTGGGCAATTTCGCTTGTCGTTAGTTCGAAGCGTTGCGCTAAGGTTAGCTCTGGCAGCAGCTCCGAGACATCCGGACCCACCATTTGTGCGCCAAGGATTTCGCCGTATTTCTTATCACTGACGACTTTGACAAATCCCTGGTAATCGCCCAGGCCGAGGGCTTTGCCGCTGGCTTGGAAGGGGAACTGCCCCACAGAAACCTCGTACCCTTTTTCGATGGCTTGGGCTTCGGTATATCCAAAGGAAGCAGTTTGTGGGAAGCTGTAAGTGGCACGGGGCATCATATCGTAATCAAGTTTAGTTGTTTCCATCCCGGCGATATTTTCCGCAGCGATAACACCCATGGCAGAAGCAACGTGCGCCAGCAGGAGTTTGCCGGTTACATCACCGATCGCCCAAATGCCTTTGACATTGGTTGCCATGCGGTCATCCACCTCGATATGGCCGCGCTCGGTTAGCTTAACGCCAACATCTTCCAACCCCAGCCCCTGGCTGTTGGGCTTGAAGCCAATCGCCACCAGGGTTAACTCGGCGTTGATGGTTTCTTCGCCATCTTTCGTCTCAACGGTTACCTGGGTTCCCTCTTTGGTAGCTTTAGCACTTTTTACTTTGGTGCTGGTCATCACTTTGATTTTGCGCTTTTTATAAGCTTTTTCAATTTCGCTGCCTAAAGCTTTATCTTCAAGGGGAAGCAAAGAATCGAGCATCTCCACAATGGTTACATCAACACCGTAGGCGTTCCAAATGGTGGCAAACTCTACACCAATTGCGCCACCGCCAATGATTACAACTGAAGCTGGAAGTTTATCTCGCAAGATGGCGGTTTCGAAGTCAACCACTTTTTCGCCGTCCAGCTCAACCCCCGGGACTGTAAAGGTGTGCGCACCGGTGGCGATGATGATATCTTTTGCTTTGAGCGTTTCTTTATCTCCGCTTTCAGAGGCAACTTCAACGGTATCTTTAGCGGTTAGTTTGGCTGCGCCCATCAGGACATCGATTTTGTTCTTTTTCATCAAAAACTGGACGCCTTTTACCAGGCGGTCTGAGGTTTTACGACTGCGTGCATGGGCAACGCTGTAGTCCAACTCGAGGTTGTCGAGTTTAAAACCAAATTCTTTACCCCTCTCGCGCAAAGTCAGTGCGACATCGGCATTTTTGAGCAGAGCTTTTGATGGAATACAGCCCACGTTTAAACACACGCCCCCCAGGTGGCGTTTTTCAACAATAGCAGTGCGTTTGCCGAGTTGTGCACTTCGAATAGCTGCCACATAACCGCCCGGGCCGGCACCTATTACGATAACATCATATTCTTTCATTTGATGGAGTCTCCTTTTTGTTTCTTCTTTTGATGCAAATTTTCTTTAATTCGTCACAATAAACGAGTTTATTATACCGAATGAAATTATCATTTGCATAAAATTACGCATGCTACATGTACTACGCATGCTACGCATGCAATGCGTTGATGAAATTTGAAGGTTTGAACAATCCATCCAGTATAATAAGGTTAGGTTTTATTGCTCTAATCACTAAGCAACTTTAAGTATGATGGCTTCAGTTCAAGAGAACTTGATTAAGAAAAGGATGTGGGAGGCGTTAACACAATCCAGTGCAATTGCGATGGTGCTTGCGCGTCCCAAGGGAGAGATGCTAAAAATGGGGACTTTGACGGCGACTGGCTTTCAATCTTTAATCGCAGTCATAAGAGAGATTTGGTCAAAAGGGATGGGTCAGACCCCTGACAATTACGATATTTTAGAATTAGACGAACGAAAAGTTTTGTTATTTACCAGGCGTACTTTATCAGAGGTCGATTTAGTGGGGTTGGTTTTCCCTTCAGAAATATCTTTTGTGAACGTGCACGAAGATATGGACCGTGTTTTAAAATTTTTGGGAGACATCGATTTTACACCAGGTGAAGATCCTCCTTTGGAACAATCCTTGCAATTACCAAAGCAGCCTCCGCCTAAGCCAGAAGAACCTTCACTCGATTGGCATCACCCAATTGGGTGGCTTAGCGAATTTGAATCTGATGGGCTAACCGAGGAAGACGTGGTGTCGCAAGAATCTGAACAACAACCAATACCTGAAGAAGTGCCGCCAAAGCATGATCCACAGCGCCTTGTCCGGGAACCGGAATCTGGCTCAAGCTCTGAGAAGAAGCACTGGCAGCCGTTGGACACTTTGCTATCGACAACGCATCAAGAATCTACAACCTTAGATTCTGAAGCAGTAAACCAGATTGATCATCTGGCTTCATGGATTGTTCAGGATGATTTACCAAGCTCAGAAAATAAGGAAATAGAGAGTCTGGCTGGTGAGCTTTCGGGAGGTGAAGAACGAGATTTACATCACCACGATCCCCAACCCTCTCTCGTAAAGGATCAGAATTCTGAAGACTGGTTAACTGAATTGATGAAATCCATCTCCATCTTAACAGAAGATCCATCCCTGGCAGAGACTGTATTTGATACGACGTTTTACCTGGTGCCACGGTTGGATACGTGTTATCTTCTAGGTGAGCTTGCACAACACTTGCGGGAATGGTTTCCAGCTCTGTGTGAAATTTATGGCTGGGAGCTTTCTCTGCTTTCTTTGCGACCAGATTATATCAAATGGACGTTGGTTGATTTCCCCGAGTGTTTGAAGATGGATATGCTTGCAGCGGTTCGAAAGTGGACTTCGGAACGGATCTTTAGCGCCTTCCCCGAGATGCAAATTGGGAACCGGAGTGATGATTTTTGGTCCCCTGGATATTTAGTTGACACACAAAATCGTGAGTTCCCGACCCAGGTGTTGGTTTCCCACATCTCACGGGAGCGCGTTATAACTGAACGCCGGCAATAAACCTTGTTTTTTATGCCAAATTAATTTAACATAATGTTAACCTTGCATACTTGTCTTTGAAATGCGCATGTGATATATTTATTACTGTCAAACGCTTGGGTGCCCCCCTCACCCAGGCGTTTGACATTTAAACGGTAATATCCCCATTTTTCTTAGCTCTTTTACAAACTAAATAAGGTGCGTTATACTCAAATAAATGAGGAAATCTTCTTTTATTTAGATAGGTAGTTTGATCAATTGATGTTTGAAATTCACCAATGCACCCGCGCTGATTGCAAGTTGCGCCTGCCTTTAGACCCCTCTATTAACAAAGGTATCTATTGCCCCCGATGTGGCGCCCCGATGACGCTTGTTGAAAGTGGTTATCAACATCGGCCGCCATTGAGGAAGGATCCCCCTAAGCGAGAACTATCTGTCCTTTTGGATAATATTCGGAGTGTTTATAACGTCGGAGCGATTTTTAGAACTGCCGACGGGGTCGGCATGAAGCATCTCTACCTGGGAGGGATTACCCCTAACCCCACGGATCACCCCACTATTCAAAAAACTGCCCTGGGAGCTGAAGAGGCCATCCCCTGGTCGGCACATTTGGACGCGGTATCTTTGGGAAGGGGGTTACAAGCTGATGGATACCAGATCGTCGCTCTCGAAACTACACCGAAGTCCACCCCTCTTTATAAAGCAAATTTGAATACAATTCAAGAAAGACCTATCCTCTTAATTGTTGGCAATGAACTGGCTGGTGTAGACCCGGGATTACTTGAATTGTGCGACCACCTGCTGGTGTTGCCGATGGTGGGGTCAAAGGCATCGTTGAATGTCGCGGTTGCCTTCGGTGTGGCTGCATATTGGCTGGCTTTTTCGTAAGATGCTCATAAAAGAGCAACAGGTGAGAACAACCTCAGGTTAACATGATTGAGACCAAAAAACTGACAAAGATATTCGAAATTAAAAAGCGAGAGTCCATCCCTGCCGTTGTAGACCTGACGATTAACGTCCGTGATGGGGAAGTGTTTGGTTTTTTGGGTCCAAATGGCGCTGGGAAGACCACCACAATTCGTCTATTGACCAGTTTAATTAGCCCAACCTCGGGGACAGCCCGGGTGTGTGGATATAAATTGGGCGAGAACAACCAGGAAATTCGACGTGCGGTAGGTGTCTTAACCGAAACCCCGGGTTTGTATGAACATTTAAGCGCAGCAAAAAACCTGGAGATTTTTGCTAACCTTTATAATGTAGATGACGTTGAGGGGCAAATTAAAAAATATTTAACCATGTTAGGCTTATGGCCTCGAAGGGATGATATTGTCGCTGGTTTTTCAAAAGGGATGCGTCAGAAACTGGCACTTTGTCGAGCTTTGCTTCATGAACCGCGTTTATTATTCCTGGATGAACCAACCAGCGGGCTTGACCCTGAAGCTGCCCTTTTAGTACGCTCA
Organism: uncultured Candidatus Brevefilum sp.; assembly: GCA_964411385.1. GTDB lineage: Bacteria > Chloroflexota > Anaerolineae > Anaerolineales > Anaerolineaceae > Brevifilum. The sequence continues at coordinate 72,415 of CAYPKT010000007.1, forward strand.
TTCATTGAAGATCTTCGGGACCAGGGACGAACAATATTTTTAAGTACTCATAATCTCAACGAAGCAGATCGTCTGTGCGATCGAATCGGGATCTTTAAATCTCATTTAATTGAGGTCGACACCCCTGAAAATTTACGCCGTAAATTCTTCGGGAGAAAGGTCGTCTTCCATTTACGCCAGATAAATCCAGGTTGGCGTTCGATGATTTCAGCTATAGATGGCGTTATCGATATTGACGTGGTGGAAAATAAACTGGTGGTTACGCTGGAACACCCAGAGCGGCTTAACCCGCTCATTATTCGCTCTTTGGTAACTGCAGGTGCAGATGTTCTTTTTGTGGGCGAATTACGCCATTCATTGGAAGATATTTACTTGCATACCCTCGATGAAGGTTCCGATGAGGTAAACCATTCATGAAACATGTAAAAACAATCATTAAAAAAGAATGGGCAGAAGTCTTTCAGAACCGGATGGTTTTATTTACAACGATTTTAACCCCAATGCTTTTTGTTGCTATTCCCTTATTAGTTATTTTCTTCACGAATCAAAGTTTCGGACCTGATTTGTCTGGGAGCTTCTCTGATATACCCGCTGAAATTCTCGCCTTTTGTGAACCCGATATGGCAGCAAATGATTGCATGCTGATTTACTTGTTCAACATGATGTTGATGTTTTTTATGATTATGCCGGTTATGATCCCGGTGACGATTGCAGCTTACAGCGTTGTGGGCGAAAAAAATACCCGCAGCCTTGAACCATTGCTGGCAACCCCCATTACGACATTTGAGCTGCTGGCAGGGAAGAGCCTTGCAGCTGCGATCCCTGCGATGGGTGCCGGATGGATTTCTTTTGGCGTATTTGTGATGGCGTTATCGTTAATGGGCGTTGGTCAGCCTGTTTTGCGGCATGTTCTTAGCCCGACTTGGTTGCTGGCTGTATTGGTGGCAGGACCATTAATGTCGATCGCTGCTGTAAATTTTGTGTTGTTTATTTCATCGCGGGTCAACGACCCACGGGTTGCAGAGCAAATTTCAGTGCTGCTTATTCTGCCGGTATTAGGCGCCTTAGTTGCCCAGCTGGCAGGGGTGATTGTGATCAACATCTTTGTGATGCTTAGTTTTATTGGCGCGATAGTTTTGCTTGATATTGGTTTAATTTACCTGGGTGTCACCATCTTTGAACGTGAGACGATTTTAACACGCTGGAAGTAACAAGAGATGGCCTGGTAAATGCGTTATGAAGAAACTTTTAATAATTAGTATCACCTTAACTGCATGTTTATTAGCCCTATTGGTCTCTCCTGTGGGTGCTCAAACGGGAGATTTTGGTATTCGCTTGCGTAAGGACTTTGGATACAATGCAGGTATTAATATCCGGGGCACCTTTTCGATCATCCTCATTGGCGATGAGCATTTAGTTTCAGTCGTTGAATTTCTGATTGATGGGGAATTACTGGCGGTTGTTGAAGAGGCGCCATTTCGTTTTCAATTTCATACAGATTCTTTTGGGCATGATGTGCATCGACTAAGCGCTCGAGTATTTCTTTTGGATGGGTCGACCATAGAACCCCCGCCCGTTCAATACAATTTCCTTAGTCAAAAAGCAGAACGAAGCCAACTCGTTGTTCTATTTGGTGGCATTGGGATGATCCTTCTTTTGTCCTTTGTGATTTATGGGCTAGTTCAGTTGCTTTTGCGTAAAGGCAAGCCAAAACGTGTAAAAAATGTAGAAAAAATCCCGAGCTACGGCGCCTTAGGGGGGACGATCTGCCCTAAATGTAAATTACCCTTTCCCAGGCATATCTGGGGGTTGAACCTGGGCGTTGGAAAATTGGATCGGTGTGAACATTGTGGAAAGTGGAGTATAACCCGTCGGGCCACACTTGCAGAGCTGAAAACTGCTGAAAAAACACAACGAAAAAAAACAGAGGTAACCGAAAACCAAGCTGAGAAAGACGTTGAAACGCAACAACGAACTTACAAAAAAACCATTGAAGATACCCGATATATTGATAGCTTGTAAATTCTTCCTAATTACTTATTGACCACCCCTGCGAAGGATACTTTTTGTTGTGCCTAACCCTTGTGCGAGGTAAAATTTAAATACAAATTAAATTGGAGGTCCTATGGAAAAAGTAGTTGTTTCCTTTGAAGAGAAAAAGCGACTGGCAGAAAAGCTGTCGGGCGGTGTGATTATGGATGTCGTTACATCCGACCAGGCAAAAATCGCTGAAGATGCTGGTGCTATCGCAGTGATGGCATTAGAGCGCGTGCCAGCTGATATTCGCGCCGATGGCGGCGTTGCCCGGATGAGTGACCCTGAACTTATTATCAAAATTCAAGAATCGGTCTCTATTCCGGTGATGGCAAAGGTTCGTATTGGTCATTTTGTTGAAGCCCAAATTTTGGAAGCCCTGGATGTTGATTTTATCGATGAGTCTGAAGTCCTTACCCCGGCTGATGAGGCTTACCATATTTATAAACACAATTTTAACGTTCCTTTTGTTTGTGGTTGCCGTAACCTGGGTGAAGCTTTGCGTCGAATTGCTGAGGGGGCAGCCATGATGCGCACCAAAGGCGAGGCTGGCACAGGCGATGTTGTCGAGGCAGTACGCCACGCTCGCAGTGTCTATGGTGAGATTGGTCGTTTGAAGAATATGCCAGAAGAAGAATTGATGACCTACGCTAAAGAAATTGGTGCTCCTTTTGAACTGATTAAAGAAGTACGTAAACTTGGGCGCTTGCCTGTTGTCAATTTTGCTGCCGGGGGCATTGCCACCCCCGCCGATGCAGCCCTGATGATGCAATTAGGTGTTGATGGGATTTTTGTTGGCTCGGGTATTTTTAAATCTGGTGACCCAGCCAAACGGGCACAGGCAATTGTCAAAGCCGCTGCCCATTATGACGAACCAAAGATTTTGGCAGAAATTAGCCGAAACTTAGGCGAACCGATGGTAGGGCGCCAGGTTACAGATATCCCTAAAGATGAGTTAATCTCTAACCGTGGCTGGTAATTTTTGGTTTACGAACGAAGGTATGTGCCTTTGCTAAGCGAGGGCACCTTCTGAATAACCAGGAAAAGACTTATTATAATTTAAGAAGTTAACGATATTAGCTTGATAATTAACAATTATAAAATCGTGAAAGCGACGATTTTAATGGCGTTAATAAGGGTGTAACCGTGCGAACGATCCTCTGGACAGACTGGCCCTACCTGCTCAAACACCGTGAACAACTTGTTTCTCTTGATAATGTTCTCTCACTAACTTACGGTAAACCTCTGTCTTTACCTCATTTACTATCTGCAGTTCACCCAACAGATTACCTGTTTACTGGCGTTTGTGAAGCAGAAAACAGCAGCGAAAAAAGTATCGCACAAATTTACCGACCAACAAAATCTAACAGTGCGAAGATTAACTACCTGCTTTTACCTGAAAATAGTGACCTTAGAAACTTGGTACCGCTTTTAGAACATTTAATCAAACAAGCGGGCAGTTGGGGCGCCAAACAAGTGATTGCCGATATTGACATAAACTCAGTTCTCTTTACCCACTTAAGGGCAGCTGGTTTTTCAGTATTAGCTAAGCAAAAGATATTTAAAGTAGTTAAATCAGATAAAACCCCCATAAAAGGTAATGACGGTTGGCGAGTTTGGAACCATGCAGACATCAAATCTATGCGTAGCCTTTATCACACATTGGTGCCCCCGTTAATTCAATCGGTTGAACCCCTTACCAGGCGTGAAATGATTGGCATGGTTTATTACGATAGCGATGGAACGTTGCAAGCCTATGCCGACCTTTTATGCGGACCAGTCGGAGCCTGGGTCCTTCCTATTATTCATCCACAGGCAAAAGAGGAAAAGACAGGGTTATTACAAAAGATGATCATGGCCTTGCCGACCCATCATAAACGCCCTATTTATATTACAACCCGTTCTTATCAACCCTGGATTGAGCAAGCGTTATTAGATTTACCCGCCCTACCTGGGCCAGAACAGGCTTTAATGGTGCGTTATATCGCCTTGCAGCAGCGTGTAAAGACGGAGTTTGGATTGAACCCCATTGATAATGGAACACGCGAGCCAACCGTGCCCTATATACCATCAAATAGAAGTGACTGATAAACAATATAAGATGTTTGATGGAAGCCAATTCAACTAAATTAGGATAGAATTAAGCGCCGTACCTGAAACGGGTGTGGTTTAGATAAAAGATCGAGAAATAATTAATTAAAAATGCATGACCACTTGAAAATAACAGACGACCTGGATTTACTTTTAAATGTTTTGCCCACGCGCATCTCGAAGGTTGTTCATGAACTGGATGACAGTGAAAATCTTTTAGAAATTGTGATGGACCTGGGGCGATTACCCAAAGCCCGCTTCGTAAATCGCGAAGCTTTGTTGAGTGACAGGGAAGTTACCTTTGATGATCTTAAGGAACTTACGGGTGCGATCAGTGAATTTGACGCAGACAACCGTGCAGGTATTGAACGTACTTTGCACCGAATTTCTGCTATCCGTAATCGCCGCCATGAAGTCGTAGGTGTGACCTGTCGAATCGGCCGTGCGGTTTATGGGACCAGCGATATCATCCAAGATTTGATCGAGTCGGGTGCCAGCATTTTGATTCTTGGCCGCCCTGGTGTGGGGAAGACGACCATCTTGCGTGAAGCTGCGCGAATTTTGGCAGAAAATACCCGTGTGATTATTGTCGATACCAGTAATGAGATTGGCGGCGATGGGGATGTTCCTCACCCAGCGATTGGTGCAGCGCGGCGGATGCAGGTTGCAAAACCCTCTCTCCAGCACGAGGTGATGATCGAAGCGGTAGAAAATCATAACCCGGAAGTGATCGTCATCGATGAAATTGGACGTGAGTTAGAGGCGATGGCAGCTAGAACGATCGCAGAACGCGGGGTGCAATTGATCGGCACCGCACACGGGAATACCCTTGAGAACCTGTTGCTTAACCCCACGCTTTCTGACTTGATTGGCGGGATTGAATCGGTCACCTTGTCGGATGAAGAAGCTCGCCGCCGGGGAACCCAAAAAACTGTCCTTGAAAGACGAGCCCCAGCTACTTTTGACGTGCTGGTTGAAATTCAAGACCGTAACCGGGTTGCTGTGCAAAAGGATGTTGCAGCTGCTGTGGATGCTTTGTTACGCGGGTATCCGCTTGAGCCCGAAATACGCTACCGCGACGAAGATAATAAGATCCACATTCAAAAACCTTCTCCGCCAAAGGTAAGTACCGCTGCCCAGGCACTTAACCGATCTGCCATGCGCGATACCGCCCCTTTTAGCCGTTCATCTAATTCTCAGCGCACGCAACTGGGGTTAAAACCGATACCATCTTTAAATGAGGGGTCTGAAACTTTAGAAGCAGTTCCTGGTGGTCTCAAGCCTATCAATATATTTTCATTTGGCGTGGCACGCAACCGCATTGAACAATCATCAAAACAACTCAATGTACCTGCCAGGATTGTTAAGAATCTGAAAGAGGCAGATATCCTATTAACGTTAAAGCGTTATTACCGCGACCGGATGCAGCCGATTGTGGAAGCAGAACAGAACAAGATCCCGATATTTGTTTTGCGTTCTAATACTATTCAACAAATGGACCAATTTATGGTTGATTTGTTCAATTTAACCAGTAGTGATGCTAACCACGGGCAGGATCGTTATATTGTCGATCAAACTCAAGCTGCCATACAAGCTGTGTTAAATGGTGAGCGATGGGTAGACCTTGTTCCGGCACCCCCATCCATTCGACGTTTACAACATGAACTAACACGAGAAGCGGAGCTGATTTCCCATTCCTATGGCAAAGAACCTAACCGTTTCGTGAGGATTTTTAGAGAATAACTATGTTCATCACCCTGGAAGGACCAGAAGGCGGTGGAAAAACATCGCAATTACCTGAATTAGCGGCGTATTTGCGCGCAGTGGGCTACGATGTAATCGTCACACGAGAACCTGGTGGGACTGCGGTAGGAGATCAGATTCGAGAGATCTTGATGAACTTAAATAATATCTCGATTGTCCCCCGTACTGAAATCTTATTATTTTTAGCTGCCCGTGCCCAACATGTGGACGAATTTATCCGCCCTGCTTTGGAGGCAGGCAAGGTTGTGTTGTGTGACCGATTTAGCGATTCAACCCTGGCATACCAGGGCTATGGGCACAACACCGACTTGAATACGTTGCAGGCTTTATTGGATTTTTCTACCAGTGGATTGAAACCGGACTTAACATTATTGGTAGATGTACCGGTTGAGGTTGGTATTGAACGCAAACGTAGGAATAATTCGGAATGGAACCGATTAGACGATTACGAACTTGCCTTTCATCAACGCGTGCAAGAAGGTTATTTTGCACTGGCTGAAGCGGAACCAAACCGCTGGGTTATTATCGATGCGACCCAGGATAAAAAAGACGTTCAAAATGAGCTGCGCAAGGCTATTCTGGGGCGCTTAGAACGTTAATAAATTTTACACTTTTAACCTTCTAATGAAGTTAAGGTGATTAATTAAATAATTCAAGAGAGAGGTAATTAATGCCTAAAAAACTATTCTTTGTGTTTTTACTTGCTGCTTTGACCTTTTCAGCTTGTGCACCCAAACAAACTGAATCAAACGAAATTCCTGGCTCGATTGTTGACTCAGATCGTATGCCCTGTACGACCGTTTTCGAATTTGACACCACAGCTGAAACTGATCATTACCAGACAATTGTTGATAAACTGCCGCCATTTAATGAAGATGATTGGGTTCGAGGTAACCTCGATGCACCAATTACGATTTTTGAGTATGCAGATATGCAATGCCCCGCCTGTGTGGGTTTTGCGCAGTATACCAGCGCTTTACTTGAATACTTCCCTAATTCTATTAAAGTCGTCTTCAGGCATTTGCCTCTGCCCTCCATTCATGACAAGGCAATACGTTCTGGCTTGGTTATCGAAGCAGCTGGTAACCAGGGAAAATTTTGGGAAATGCATGATTTTCTTTATGCGACCCAAAATGATTGGTTTTCAATGCCAGAAGATGAATTTGTTGATTGGATCGTTGGGCAGACCGCTTTTTTTGATTTGGACGCAGATCAATTTGAAAAAGACATTCTCGATGAAGAAAAATATACCTGGCTGGAAGACTTAACGAATGAAAGACTGGGGTTGGGACTTAATTACACCCCAACCGTCGTTATTAATGGAAGAATTTTCCGTGATAACAACCCCAACGTATTTGGTTTGCTTGGAATTTATGAATTTGGCGGCTTTGAAGAATGCCCTAAATGGGTTATTGACCCCGCAAAATCGTATACCGCGAAAGTAGATACCAACGTTGGTGAAATTGAGATTAAGCTGTATGCAGATAAAGCACCTTTGGCGGTAAACTCATTTGTATTTTTAGCACAAAACGGTTGGTACAACGGCGTTTATTTTCATCGTGTTCTCCCCGGATTTGTTGCCCAGGCGGGCGATCCATCGGGCTTGGGGATGATTGGTCCTGGGTATACCTTTGACAACGAAATAGATGGCACACTGTCTTTTGATGGTATTGGAATTTTGGGGATGGCTAATTCTGGTGTAGACACCAACGGCAGCCAGTTCTTTATCACCCTGGGGCCAGCGACGGATTTAGATGGTGACTACACAATCTTTGGCAAGGTGTCAGCAGATAGTATTTCGCTGTTGGATAGTATCGCCTTGCGTGACCCACAAACCACCGATGATTTTGATGCAGCAACTATGATCAAAGGCGTTGAGATCATTGAGCAATAAGATAACGAGAGGTAACTTTGATGTCTGATATTAACTCGCCAGGTAAAAACTGGCGAGTTATTTTAACCCTGATATTGAGCGCCCTGGGGGTAGTTTATTATTTTGTTCAGGCGCTTTTATTGGTCGTTGTTTGGATTGTCTTTCTTGCAAACCCCGTAGTCGAAATTTTAGGGGCTAAACCCCTAAGCTTGCTTATTTGGGCATCAATTTTGAATGGGGTATTGATGATTCCTATCTTAGTATTAAGCATTCTTGAATACCAGAGAAAACCTGTTCCATCTTGGCTGGACCTTAGCAACCCTGCCCTTAGCAAGCTGGTAAGCTGGTCTATGATTGTGTGGCCATTTGTGGTTTTAGCGGGCTGGTTGGTTGCTGACAGAGATAGTTTAGCTGTGTTGTTTTTAGGCTTAATCAATGTGTTGGTGGTTAGCTTGCCTATTTTGTGGATCTTCCAAGCGGCACAGCGCAAGCTGCCAGGAGGGACGCATATCCAAAAATGGCGCATATTTGGCTTTAGTATCACTGTTATGCCGATGGTGGTGATTATGGCAGAATTAATTGTGATGATGATTTTTGGGATCTTCGCTGTAATCTGGATGAGCGTTCGCCTTTCAAGCTTCCCAAATATTGAGCAAGAAATCACTTACCTGATGAACCAGGTGATGGCTTATGGGGACGATGTAGAAAGTATCTTACAATTATTAAAGCCATATATCCTTCAACCGAGCGTTATTTATTGGGGTTTAGCACTTGTTGGTGGGGTTTTCCCCATTATTGAGGAGGTACTTAAACCGCTTGCATTATGGTCGTTAGCCGGGAGAAAACTAAAACCCAGCGAAGGGTTTGTTGGTGGCTTATTATGCGGCGCTGGATTTGCTTTAATCGAAAATATATTTTATTTTACCAATGTATCCTTAGCTGAAGATTGGGTTTTTATGGCGATTGGCAGAACAGGGACAGGCGTTTTACACATGCTTGCGTCGGGTTTGATGGGTTGGGGTTTGGCGGCAATCTGGAGTAAAAGAAATTGGTTGTTTTCAACATTAACCACGCTAAGTGCGTTCCTTTTGCACGGAGTATGGAATGTTATTGCCATGGTTTCAGGTTTACTTCCACTTTTGATAATAGAAAAAGAGCCCACGATGTTACAATCGTTTTTAACTCTTGTGCCGATCTTCTTCCTGTTGGTCATTTCGCTGGGTGGGTTGGTTATGATTAACAGGTATTTACACTCGGAACAAGAAAATAATTCGCTAAATACTGATAAGATTACCATTGAAGATAGGGCTCAATTGTAAAACTATTTTTACATTTCTGGGTTCTAATTAGCGAAGGAGGCCCTTTGAAACGATGAAAGAGAAACCTTTCTTTTCTGTTGTTTATTATTTAATTCAAAAATTAACGCATTTTGATGTGATTAATGGTGAGAATATCCCGCCAGAAGATGGTTTGTTGATGACATCAAACCATCTTAGCCGGCTCGATATGCCGATATTGATGGCTACTTCAGATCGCACTGATCTGGTGGCGGTTGTGGCAATAAAGTATGAGAAAAAGCCCTTTTTTAAATGGATTTTAGAAAAAATCGGTACGGTTATTTGGTTGGATCGCGAGACGACAGATTTTACAGCCTTACGCCAGGTCGTAAACTGCCTGCGGAAGGGGAGTATTGTGGGGATAGCCCCAGAAGGAACTCGCAGCCATCATTCGGTGGGGTTGTTGGAAGCTAAGCAAGGGGCAGCGGTTTTAGCGGCTCAGGCATCGGTTTCGATTTTACCAATTGGAATTGTTGGGACAGATCTGACTTACGGTTATTGGAAAAAATTTAAAAAAGCGCCCATTACGGTGAAAATTGGCAAACCTTATGCCCTGCCAGAAATGGATCGAGAAGATCGGCAAGCCTGGTTGGCCCATTCCACAGATGAAATTATGTGCCAGATCGCTGCTTTGCTGCCGCCATCGTACCGAGGTTTTTATGCTGACCACCCCCGTTTACAAGAATTACTTGCTATATCGAATAGTGACTGATTGAATTAAAGGATAAATCTATAAGGACCAGTGTGGGATTATGTTGCCGGATCTTAATTTAGGGGATGTTCTGCGCTTGCGAAAACCGCACCCCTGCGGGGGCTATGAATGGCGCGTCGTTCGTTTAGGTGCGGATATTGGGCTGGAATGTTTGACGTGTGGTCGCAGGGTTTTACTTGAAAGAAGAGCATTAAAAAACCGATTGAAGACGGTGGTCCATAGTGGCAACGATAAAGGTTTGGCAGGTAATGGCACACAGGGTTAGGCATTTTGTTGCCCTTTGGCATTAACATCCCTTAAATATAATAAAATTAAATTATTGAGTCTTTGTAAGTAGGCTGATGAGCGAATTAAATTGTTATTAAGCCTTAAATCTGATATGATAATGGTTGATTATGATGGCGATCTTAGATGACCGAACATTTGAATTTTTTAGCTACAGCCCCGAGCAAACCCGCCGGCTTGGTATTCACCTGGGAGGCTACCTTACCTCTGGTGATGTCGTTTGTCTGGAAGGGGATTTGGGCGCTGGCAAAACAGCCCTCGTTCAAGGGATTGGGCAAGGCTGGGGTACGCTTGATCGTGTAACCAGCCCGACTTTTGTGCTTGTGAATGAATACGGTCGACCAAATGAAGAGCGTTTGTTCCACCTGGACGCCTATCGTTTAAGAGATGCTTATGATGCAGAGGCTTTAGACTTTGACCGGATGCTCACCCAAGGTGCGCTGGTGATTGAATGGGCAGAGCGTATTAAAGAGATTGTTCCTCAACAACATCTTTGGATCAAACTTTCGTATATGGCATTAGAGCAACGCACGATGCTGCTTACCGCCCACGGCGAAAGGTTTGAAACCTTGTTAACGGAATTACGGCGAAAAATATATGGAGTGTTCTAGTGTTACTTGCTCTTGATACATCAACTTCTTGGACCAGCCTGGCACTTTTTGATGGCACTTATCTGTTGTATGAAACCACCTGGGAGAGTCAGCAACACCATACGGTTGAACTGGCGTTAGCCGTTGACCGTGTTTTTAATCAGACGAAAATAGATCGAAGTAATTTGACCGGCGTTGTCGTTGCCCTGGGCCCCGGTTCTTTTACCAGCCTGCGGATTGGCATAGCCATGGCTAAGGGTATTTCCCTGGCATTAAATATCCCCTTAATTGGAATTCCTTCATTGGACGTGGTAGCAGCAGCCCAACCGTTGGATGAACGCCCGATGATAGCTGTGCTGCATGCTGGACGTCAACGCCTGGCCTGCGTAACCTATCATGGTCAGCATGGGGCGTGGGTTGCCCAGGGTGAACCTGTGGTGCTGGATGCAAAAGACTTGGTGCGGACGATTGAATCGCCTACCCTGGTGTGCGGTGAACTTTCTGAAGGTGCCCGGGTGATCATTGGCAGACGGTGGAAAAATGCAATCATTGCGCCCCCTGAACGCTGTTTGCGACGGGCAGGTTATTTAGCCACATTAGGTTGGGAGCGCCTGAGCGCCGGTGATTTTGATGACCCAGTTCGCCTTTCGCCTATTTATTTAAGCACAACGACGCCTATGCCGGCTTGAGATGACCGAGCTGTTTGAAAAATCTACCATTCGCCTTCGCGCAATGGTCTTGGAAGATTTATCTCAGGTAGAGGTGATCGATCAACTTTCATTCTCTGCGCCCTGGCCAAAGCAAGCCTTTCACTATGAATTAACGCAAAACAAACATGCCCTTTGCCAAGTAGCAGAATATGCAAAAACCGGGCAAAGCGCAATAATTGTTGGGGCAATTGTTGTTTGGGTTGTATTAAATGAAGCGCATATTAGCACTTTGGCTGTTCACCCAAGCTATCGGCGTCGTGGCATTGCACAAAAACTTTTAATTTCTGTTCTCACGCTTGCCACCCAGGCTGGTGCAACCCAGGCATTGTTAGAAGTCAGGGCAAGCAATGTTGCAGCACAAAACCTTTACCTCAAATTGGGTTTTGAGGGGGTTGGCGTGCGTAAAGGTTATTACCAGGACACCCATGAAGATGCCTTATTGATGACCCTGGCGAATTTGGATGTTGCGCAACTTGCTCAATGGGCAGAAGGTGGATAAGATGGATTGGGAACTTTGATTATTTGGAGGTAAATTTTGACGGCTGAAGAAACATTGAAAGAAATTGCCGATGAAGTTGTGGTTTGTACCCGCTGTAAATTACATCAGACTCGAAAAAACGCAGTACCAGGTAAAGGAAACCCTAACACGAAAGTGTTGTTTATTGGCGAAGGGCCTGGTTTTCATGAAAATGAAAAAGGGGTGCCCTTTGTTGGGGCCGCGGGTGGTTTTTTAGACGAGCTTTTAAGCGAGGCAGGATTAAGCCGCGAAGAAGTTTTTATCACGAATGTGGTCAAATGCCGCCCACCCGGAAACCGCGACCCAGAACCTGATGAATTGGAGGCATGTAAATATTTTCTGGAACGGCAAATTTCAGCTATCAACCCCGATATAATCGTCACTCTTGGGCGGGTATCTATGGGTTATTTCATTAATAATGGAAAAATCAGCCAGATTCATGGGCGAGATTTTTGGGCGCATGATCGAATGGTGGTCCCGATGTATCATCCAGCAGCAGCTTTACATCAACCTGCCCTGCGTAATGTCGTTAAAGAGGATTTTAGAAGACTACCCGCTCTGGTTGAAAAAGCCCAAAAAGACTCGCGAAGTATCCATGCGGTTGGCAAAAGCGATGCAACCAAACAGGAAGACCCTCCAGAAGACCAGGGCCCGGAACAATTGAGGTTGTTCTAAATATGCAAGATTTGCGATTATGAATGCAATCCTTTTGTAAAAAACCTATTTGGTGTTGAGCGGGATTAAATAACGACACTAACAGCGCCTTATGATAAAATTATTTTCTAAATTCTGATAACTGCTTAAGGTAGTAGGTGTAATGAAGACAACTAAAGAACAATTGCTCAACAAACTACGCGATAAAACAGCCCAGGTGGGTGTGGTTGGCATGGGATATGTGGGGCTGCCCCTGGCAGTGGTGTTTGCTGAAGCTGGTTTTAAAGTTTTAGGAATTGACCCTGACGCTGACAAGGTAGCTGCAATCAACCAGGGTGAGAGTTATATCCTTGATGTGGATTCAAAAAAGGTAAAAAAACTGGTCGATGCTGGGTTGCTCTCGGCTAGCGTGGATTATGCATCTCTAAAGGATGCAGACGCAATTTCTATTTGCGTGCCGACGCCCTTACGTAAAACTGGCGACCCGGACCTTTCTTTTATTGCTGCAGCGAGCCAATCTCTGGCACCTTACCTTCATGAAGGGATGGTGATTGTGCTGGAATCCAGTACATATCCAGGTACCACTCGAGAGATGATTTTGCCTGTTCTGGAAGAAAAAAGCGGGCTTGCGGTATGTGATGAATTTTTCTTGGCGTTCTCACCTGAACGTGTGGACCCTGGGCGCAAAGACTGGACGACAGTTAACACCCCTAAAGTGATTGGTGGGATTTCGCCCGATTGTGGAGAAGTAGCAGCTGCCTGGTACGAACAGGCGTTGGAGTCGATTGTGCTCGTTTCTACCTGTGAGGTGGCTGAAATGACTAAATTGCTTGAAAATACTTTTAGGATGATCAATATTGGCATGGTGAATGAGCTGGCAATTATGTGTGATCGATTGAATATCGATGTGTGGGAGGTGATCGATGCAGCAGCTACAAAACCTTTTGGGTTTATGCGGTTCACACCCGGGCCAGGTTTGGGTGGTCATTGTATTCCGATTGACCCGTTGTATCTCTCATGGAAGCTGCGATCGCTAAATTACACAGCCCGCTTTATTGAATTGGCTTCAGAAATTAACACCTCCATGCCGCGCTTCACTTTGGGAAAAATTCAGGATGCGCTCAATATTCATAAAAAACCAATTAATGGCAGTCGTGTACTCATTTTAGGGATTGCCTATAAACCAGATATTAACGACTTGCGCGAATCGCCGGCTTTGGATGTGATGCACCTCTTGCAGGATAAAGGCGCCGAAGTTCGCTATCATGACCCATTTATCCCGCACCTGAACCATGATGGTTTGATGATGGATTCGGTGGAAGACCTGCTGGAAGAAGTGTCCTCAGCTGATTGTGTGGCGATCATCACGAACCATTCCCAGTACGACTACCCGTCGATTCTTGAAAATGCCCACTTGCTCGTTGATACCCGCAATGCGTTGGGGCAAAGCGGCAAAGAAAGCCCTAAGGTAGTTAGGCTCTGATGGCGAATTATCTTGTCACCGGTGCAGCTGGCTTTATTGCTTTTCGTGTAGCCGAACTATTGCTTGAGGGTGGGCATCGTGTGTTCGGTGTGGATAACATGAATGATGCCTACGATGTTCGCATAAAAGAATACCGTCTTAACCGTTTGCAAAATATGCCAAACTTTCATTTTCTGCAAGCAGATATTTCAAATCGAGAAATTATCGAGAAGTTAGAAACATGGCTGCCCCCCCAGGTAGATGGGATAATCAATTTGGCAGCCCGAGCTGGGGTGCGCACCTCTCTAACTGACCCATGGGTATACGTTGACACCAATATGACGGGCACACTCAATTTACTGGAGCTGTGCCGGCAAAAGCCAATAAGCAAGTTTATTTTGGCATCGACCTCGAGTCTTTACGCTGAAGAATCAAAACCGCCCTTTAACGAAACCTATGACACTAACCACCCGCTGCAACCCTATGCTGCCAGCAAAAAAGGGGCTGAAGCGATGGCTTACGCTTACCATTATTTATATGGTATCGATGTGACGGTATTGCGCTACTTCACCGTCTATGGCCCTGCTGGACGCCCCGATATGGTGATGTTCCGTTTTTGCCAGTGGATAGCGGAAGGGAAACCGGTGATCGTGAATGGCGATGGTGAACAATCGCGCGGCTTTACCTATTTGGATGATATCGCACGCGGCACGATTCAAGCATTACAGCCGCTAGGGTTTGAAGTGATTAACCTGGGGGGGCACGAGGTAATCACCATCAATCAACTAATCCCGATGTTTGAAGCGCGGTTGGGGAAACGTGCCCAGGTTACTTATGAGCCCTTTCACCGAGCTGATGTGCACACCAACCAGGCAGATGTCAGCCGAGCTAAGGCGCTCCTGAATTGGCAGCCCCAGGTGGATTTACAAGAGGGCGTGACGCACCTGGTGAATTGGTACCTGGCGGAACGCGATTGGGCAAGCCAGGTTGAGACCCCATGAGGCAATTTTTAAGAAAAAGCGAATCCTGGCGGGATGATACCGCGTTAAAGAAGATCATTAAAAATTCATCTTTTCTGTTTGGCAGCCAGGCTGCCAGCGCGGTGCTGAGTATCTTAACAGCTAACCTGCTGGGCGTCGCCAGTTTTGGCGAATTGGGGGTTGTAATTAGCTTTGTAACAAACATCAACCGGTTGCTCTCTTTTCGTATGGGGGACTTTGTTGTCCGGTATATGGGCAGCTTTATCGCAGAAGATGAGAAACAGCGAGCCTCTGCAGTGCTTAAAGTCGCCGGGTTGACAGAGCTTTCAACTTCAATTGTGGCTTACCTGGTGTTGATTGCCCTTTCAAATTGGGCGGCGATGACTTTTTCCAATGACCCATCCACGCGGTCCTTGTTTATCATTTATGGGATCACCATTTTAGCTAATATGATGACGGAAACTGCCACAGGTGTGCTGCAGGTAACCGGGCATTTTCGATCCTTGGCATTACTGAATTTTTTACAAAGCGTGATCATGGTTGGCTTGTTTGCCGTGGTCTTCTTCACCAATGGGGGTATTTTTGCAGTGATGCTGGTGTATTTGGCAGGAAAGTTAATTTTGGGGCTGGGGCCTGTGCTGTTGGCCTTATATTGGTTACCGAAGACATTGGGGGCTGGCTGGTGGCGCACCTCGTTGCTCAACAACCTACCAGAGCGCAAACCAATGGCAAAATTTGCCATTAACTCGAACCTGGGCGGGATTGTGACGATTTTGGCGCGGGATAGTGAGATCTTGTGGGTGAGTTATTTTTTTGACACTACCGTTGCAGGTTATTTTAAGGTGGCTTTAGCAGTTATCAACCTGGTAGTGATGCCAATAACACCGTTTATCACCACGACCTTTCCTGAGATCACCCGGTATGTTGCCAAGCGCGAGTGGGCACGCTTGAAGCAGTTGCTCGTCCGGGTAACGGGTATCTCCGGTGTGTGGACGGGGACGGTTGCGGCGGGATTATTATTGATCGGTAAACAGGTGTTGTTTTCGCCCTGGGATTTATTTGGTCGTACGATTTATATTTATAAAGAGGCTTTTGCTCCGGCTTATGGTGTGCTGCTGGTGCTGATGGTCGGGTATGGCGTGGCAAATATCTTCTTTTGGGACCGCACACTGTTGCTGGCTTTTGGCAGGGCAGAGCTTCCGCTGTTGGTAAACTTTCTCGCTATGGTAGGAAAGGTGGGGCTGGCGTTTTTGATTGTGCCGGTGTTAGGTTATAAGGCAGAAGCCGCCTTGTTCAGTGCATATTTTGTGGTCTCGGTAGGGGTGTTAGTGTGGATGGGGGTTAATGAGATTAAGCTTGCCAGCTACCAATACCCTGCCAGCAATAATCGAGATGTTCCGCCAACACCGCTTTAAGTTTGCGTTTGACCACATCGCGAGCAGCGAACATTAATTCCTCACCGCCGATCTCGTTTAACCGCTGACCGATGCGACGCGCACCCAGGTGGTGGCAGTGGATATTGTACGAACCACCGGGGCTGAGCGAAAGAAAATCTTCCTGCTGACCGATTTTTACCAAATCGGCTAATAACCGGTTGACCTCGGCGCGCTCATGCTGTGGTAGTTTGCGAATCGCTGGTGGGCCTAAAATTGCATCGATAATACTCATTAATCTTAACTCCTTACTATTTTGTTCTAATTTATTATAGACGATTAATAGTAGCTCGCAAAATTTTAAAGTATTTAGCTTCTTATATAATTCTAATTGAACCTGATTATATTTATAGCGTTGTTCTATTCACATGAAAGGGCGTAAATACTCATGACAAACCAAAACCAACCTGTCGATAGCCATCCCATCCCATTTAAGGCCGAAACCCAGCAACTTTTAGATATTCTGATTCATTCGCTGTACACCGAACGCGAAATCTTTCTACGTGAATTAATCTCAAATGCCTCAGATGCACTCACCCGTTTAGATTTTGCAATGCTCACTGATCCTGCGGTTAAAGATCCTGATTTGCCACTTGAGATCCGAATTCGGGTGGACAAAGACGCAGGGTTGTTAACCGTTGAGGATACAGGCATCGGGATGACGCGCGATGAACTGGTGGAAAACCTGGGCACCATTGCCCATTCTGGCGCCAAATCTTTTGTGGAAGCAGCCCGGGCTGCTGAGAAAAATATCAGCGAGATTATTGGGCAGTTTGGCGTCGGTTTTTATTCTGCCTTTATGGTGGCGGAGTCGATCCAAGTGGTTTCACGTTCTTACCAATTGGATGCACAGCCCACCGTGTGGGAGGCAGCAGGGGAAGATACCTACACCCTGGAAGTTGGCGACCGAGAAAAGCGCGGTACCGAAGTACGTATTAAGCTAAAAGAGGACGCCAAGGAATTCGCCGATGAGACCCGTTTACGTCAGGTGATTAAACGCCACTCCGATTTTGTTCAGTATCCAATTTATATTAACGACGAGAGCGAACCTGTCAACCGACAGACAGCGCTGTGGCGTCAAGCGCCGCGCCAGGTGAGTGAAGAAGCCTATAGCGAGTTCTATAAACAGCTGACCCTCGACTTCAGCGATCCCTTGGCTCATGTTCACATGGTTGTAGATGCACCAGCGCAGATGTATGCGCTGTTGTACGCCCCGGCAGACCCGCGCAACCTGGTGTTTTCACCGCGTAAGGAACCAGGCTTAAAACTCTACGCCCATAAAGTGTTGATCAAGGAGTTTTGTACCGACCTGTTACCCCCCTATTTCAGCTTTATTCAGGGTGTGGTGGATTCTGAAGACTTGCCCTTAAACGTCTCAAGAGAAACAGTGCAATCCAACCGGGTGATGGCAACTCTCAAACGCCTGGTGACTGGTAAGGTTTTCGAGATGCTTAAAGGTCTTAGTGAAGATGACTCGGCTAAATACGAAACGTTTTGGACCATTTACGGTTTGCTATTGAAAGAAGGGGTGGCAATTGAACAAGATCATCCTGAAAAACTGTTCCCATTACTGCGCTTTCACACCAATAAAGATATAACGGGTTGGTCGTCACTGGATGATTACATCTTGCGCGCTGATGAGGAACAAAAAGAAATCTACTACTTTTTGGGCGAAGATCCTAACGCAGTACGCTATAGTCCTCACATGGATGCCTTTAATAAAGCAGAAATTGAAGTGCTGGTGCTCTCTGACCCGGTGGACCCCTTTATGTTGATGCAGCTAAAAGCTTACCAAGAGCACGCTTTAGTCAACGTGGCAGAGGCAACACTTCCCCAGGATGAAATTAAAGAGCACGAAGTAGAAGAAACACCAGGCCTGGACGAACATGCCACAGCAAAATTAATTTTGCGCTTTAAAACTTTGCTGGGGGACCGGGTAAACGATGTACGTGCTTCTACACGTTTGACCGATTCACCAGCACGCCTGGTAGATGCTGAAGGTGCGCCCGATCAATCTCTGCAACGTGTATACCAAATGGTGGATAAAAGTTTTGAACTACCAAAAAAAGTATTGGAACTTAATCCTAAACACCCCATAATGGTTAAACTTGCAGATCTGCACTCAGCAGACCCGAAATTTGACCTGGTGGCGGAGCAAATTTTCGAGAATACCTTGCTGGTTGAAGGATTACACCCAGACCCCGTGAGCATGGTCACTCGCATCCAAAATTTAATTGCCAGCGCGCTGGGCAATACTGAATAGTTAATAAACCTCGTTTATAGGATGATTAGTTTAATCCAGCCATTCAACGATGGTGGCTTCACCCTGCCCAACGCCGACGCAAAGCGTGGCTAAGCCGTAAAAAGGCCGGGGTGCAAAATTTGCCCGACGGCGCATCTCGTGGAGCAATGTCGTCATGATGCGTGCGCCCGAACAACCCAGGGGGTGCCCTAAGGCAATCGCCCCACCGTTGACGTTGGTGATCTCATGTCGTAAAGCCAAATCCTTTAGCACAGCCAGTGCCTGGACAGCGAAGGCTTCATTGACCTCTGCCAGTTGAATAGCGTCAATCGTTAAACCTGCACGCAGCAGCGCTTTTTTCGTAGCTGGTACTGGACCAATCCCCATAATGTGCGGTGGCACACCGGCAGATGCCATGCTCACCACACGTGCCATTGGTTTTACACCCAAGGCGACCGCTTTTTCTGCGCTCATTACCAGCAGGGCAGCTGCACCGTCATTAAGCCCAGAACTATTCCCAGCGGTAACAGTTCCCCCTGCTTTAAAAGCTGGTTTTAAGCGTGCCAGAGCTTCTAAAGAGGTGTCTCGCCGAGGGCGTTCGTCAGTTGTAAAAAGGATCGGGCCTCCTTTGCGTTGGGGAATTGGCACAGGGAGTATCTCTTCGGCGAATTTTCCATTATTGATAGCAGCAATTGCCCTCTGGTGGCTGGCAAGCGCAAATGCATCTTGATCTTCACGGGAGATTCTCGTGATCTCAGCGATGTTTTCAGCCGTCACCCCCATGGGTTCTACACCGTAGGCGGTTTCAAAGCGTGGGTTGACGAAGCGCCACCCTAACGAGGTATCGTACGCGGTTAAGTTCCCCACCAGGCGTTCGGGTTTGGGTAAGGAGTACGGGGCGCGGCTCATACTTTCTACACCGCCTGCGATGAAAACCTCGCCATCCCCAGCGCGAATTGACCGGGCAGCAATATTGAGCGCGTGCAAGCCCGAGGCACATAAGCGGTTAACAGTAACTGCTGGGACGGTTTCGGGTAACCCTGCTAAGAGTGTTGCCATGCGAGCGACATTGCGGTTGTCTTCGCCAGCCTGGTTGGCACATCCCAGGTAAACCTCTTCGATTAAGTTTGGGTCGAGCTGGTTTTTTTCAACGAGAGATTGGATAACAATGGCAGCCAGGTCATCAGGGCGGATGGCAGCTAAAGCGCCGCCTAAATCCCCAATGGGGGTACGCAGTGCGTCAACGATTACAGCTTGGGGCATGGGAAGTCTCCTCCTTTATTACACAGTGTCGCTTTGAATTTTACCATCAAGAGGAAAACGTTAAGAATTTGGTGGTGTTATCCTAAAAGCAAAAGTAGCAATGGTCATCTCCGTTTACAATGAAATAAAGCAGGCTTTGGGAATAGAAAGAAAAGCTGATGGGTAATTGCCTTTCACAAATTAACAAGATTATCCCCCTTCATCAACAAGCAGCGGATTTTAACCCCGCGCTTGAACATTTATACCCGATAGTGATCGCAAAGGACGCATTATTATCGATTTAAGATGTAGATGACGGGGGTTTAAGTTATCGATTATTTAAACACCGATAATCAAGGATTGGTAAACCATTTACCAACTTTATTCGACCAATTTACGCTGCCCATGCAGTTTAATTAATGATCAATATCACGTAGAATTTGTGACGCGAGTTAAAGGATATAAATTTTTCGATTATAAATTTAGTGTATACTTTAAGCGCAAACCCTGGAAAACTCACCATAAAAACAGGGAAGCTTGTCTCTTCATTTTAAAAAAGGAGGATTGTTAATGGCAGCAAAAGGATATATTGTTGTCAACGAGTTATATTGTAAGGCGTGTGAGCTATGTATTACCGATTGCCCACATGATGTACTGGCACTGGATATGGAGCGCTTAACGGTGAAAGGCTACCATCCGGCATATATGATCAACCCAGAGGCCTGTACGGGCTGCAGCATCTGTGCGGTCGCTTGCCCTGAGGCTGCCATCACGGTCTACAAGTATGAACGGGTAAAACAGGAGGGATAACATGGCAAAAGAATTGATAAAAGGCAACACTGCGGTTGCTGAGGCAGCCTTGCGCGCTGGGTTGGAAGCTTACTTCGGCTACCCAATTACGCCGCAAACTGAATTGTTAGAACATCTCTCATTGCGGATGCCCGAATTAGGGCGCCCCTTTGTGCAAGCAGAAAGCGAATTAGGTGCAATCAATATGGTTTATGGGGCGGCTTGCACTGGTAAACGAGTGATGACTTCTTCTTCTAGCCCAGGGATTAGCCTGATGATGGAAGGGTTGTCGTACATTGCCGGCACGGAAGTGCCTGCAGTGGTTGTTGATGTGGTGCGCGGCGGCCCCGGCTTGGGCAATATTGCCCCTGCACAGGGCGACTATAACCAGATTGTGCACGGAGGTGGGCACGGTGATTATCGTGCGATTGTCCTGGCGCCAGCCAGCGTGCAAGAGGCTGTTGATTTGACAGCCCTTTCGTTTGACCTGGCTGAAAAATACCGCTCCCTGGTATTTTTGATGTTGGATGGCAGCTTGGGGCAAATGATGGAACCTGCTGAAATTCCACCCTTTCAACCTTTAAAAACAGAGATCCCCGATTGGGCAGTTCGTGGCACAAAAGAGGGTGAAAAACGAATTTTGACTTCGATTAACCTTGAACCTCATCAACAAGAAGAAATGAATTATCGCCTGATGACCCGGTGGCAGGAGATTGAAGCCAACGAAGTGCGCTACAAAGGCTACTTTCTTGATGATGCCGATTTTGTGGTGATTGGTTTTGGCACTGCTGGGAGGATCTCTCTTTCAGCTGTGAGAACAGCCCGTGAAAAAGGCATTAAAGTGGGGCTGCTACGTCCAATTACTTTAGCCCCCTTCCCTGATAAGGTTTTGGATGAACTGGCTGAAAAGGCAAAAGGTTTCTTGGTGGTTGAGATGAACGCCGGGCAGATGCTGGAAGATGTGCGCCTGGTTGTGCGCGGACGAAAACCAGTTGAATTCTTCGGACGGATGGGCGGCGTGGTGCCCTTCCCCGATGAGGTGTTGGCTGAAATCGAACGTCTGGCAACTGAACCGTTGACGACTGAAGGCCACCCACGCGATCGCTGGTTGGCTCGCATGGCGGATGTGATTGGATAAGGAGTGATAAATTATGGTTATGACTGATATTCCCGCAAAAGTTGTTTACCAGCGACCAGCAGCCTTTGACCCGCGTGTAACCCATTATTGCCCAGGCTGTACCCATGGCGTGGCACATCGCCTGGTGGCTGAAGTGTTGGAAGAAATGGGTGAAATCGAGAACACGATCGGCGTGGCTTCTGTCGGCTGTTCGGTATTTGCTTACAACTATTTTAATGTCGACTTTGTGGAAGCTGCCCACGGACGAGCGCCCGCCATGGCAACCGGTATTAAACGGGTATATCCCGACCGGACGGTGTTCACCTACCAGGGCGATGGCGACCTGGCATCGATTGGAATGGGTGAGATCGTAGGGGCTGCCTCACGCGGCGAGCTGTTGACAGTTGTTTTTATTAATAATGCCAACTATGGGATGACCGGCGGCCAAATGGCGCCTACCACGCTCCCGGGGCAGGTGACGACTTCTTCTCCTACCGGGCGAGACACCTCGCGCCAAGGGTACCCGGTTCAAACGTCAGAGTTGCTTGCAACTTTAGAGGGTGCTGCCTATGTTGTGCGTCGCAGCTTGCATAATGTACGTGAAGTGCGACGGGCAAAACAAGCTATTCGCACAGCGTTTGAAGTCCAGAAAAATCGCCTGGGCTTTGCCTTGGTTGAACTGCTTTCAACTTGCCCAACCAACTGGGGGATGACCCCTGCTGAAGCCAGGGATTGGGTTGAAGAGCGAATGGTTCCCTATTATCCCTTGGGTGATTATAAAGTCTCCCCTGCTGTGGCTGAGTTAAAGAAATAAGGAGGGTTTTAAATATGCAACAAGAAGTTATTATTGCTGGCTTTGGGGGACAGGGCGTTTTGTTTACCGGCCTTTTGCTGACCTATGCTGGTATGGATGCAGGTAAAGAGGTGACTTGGATTCCATCCTATGGGCCAGAGATGCGTGGAGGAACAGCAAACTGTACCGTGGTGATTTCTGACGAAGAGATCGGCTCTCCCTTTGTGCTCAACCCGACGGCTGTGATTGCCATGAACCTGCCCTCTTTGGAAAAATTTGAAGACCTGGTCAAACCAGGCGGCGTGCTGGTTGTAAACACATCCATGGTTAATAGGAGTGTTGATCGAGATGATATTACCGTGGTTAATGTGCCCGCAAATGATATCGCCGAAACGATAGGTAATAAGCGAGCGGTCAACATGGTGATGCTGGGTGCCTTGTTAGGTAATTCAGATATCCTTTCGTTGGAAGCCCTCGAAGCTGCGCTTGAAGCACACTTGCCAGAGCGCCACAAGAAAACACTACCGATGAATAAAGAAGCTCTGCGACAGGGTGCAGCCTATAAAGCTGAACAAGTCGCTATTAGCTAAAGATTGAAATTCGCATAGAAATCAAAGCCCCACAAGTTTTAATTGTGGGGCTTTTGTATTCGTACGTATTCCCGATATAATAAGAATTGTTATACTTACTAAATTGACCAGTTGCTGCGTTTACAATCATAATTAAAACCCTTTGGACCTGCCCATGAAAATCCCTATGTCTTCCCCCAACCTTAACGATGATGATCGCCAAGCTGTAATGAATGTACTCAATACGCCTAATCTCTCGATAGGCCCGCAAATTGATGCTTTTGAACAAGCGTTTTGCGAGCTAACAGGTGCTAAATATGCCATTGGCGTCAATTCTGGCACGGCCGGGCTGCATTTGTGTGTGCGTGCGGCGGGCATTGGCATGAACGATGTCGTTATAACCACCCCGTTTTCTTTTGTGGCATCAACGAATGTGTTGCTGTTCGAGAAGGCTATCCCGGTGTTTGTGGACGTTGACCCAGCGACGGGTAATATCGATACAGCACAACTCGCCCAGGCTGCAGAAGACCTGGCACAGGGTGGAAGGGCAGCTGAAAAATGGCTGCCAAAGCAATTGCCGGACGAAAATAAAGCCCAAACAGGACCTTTAAAAGCTATTTTGCCGGTGGATGTGTTTGGTCAGCCTGCGGATTATGATGTAATCCTTGCTGTTGCTAATAGGTACAACCTGAAGGTGATTGAAGATTCATGCGAAGCTTTAGGTGCAGCATATCAAGGCCGACCAGCCGGTACCTTAGGGGATTACGGTGTGTTTGCCTTTTACCCGAACAAGCAAATTACTACCGGCGAGGGCGGTATGATCGTCACTGATGACCTTGAGGCAGCAGATTTTATGCGCGGTCTGCGCAACCAGGGGCGCGCGGTTGGGGATACCTGGTTACAGCACACTTACCTGGGCTATAACTACCGTTTGGATGAGATGAGCGCAGCGTTGGGGCTTTCGCAGCTTTTGAGGCTGGAATCATTATTGAATCAAAGGCAGCAGGTGGCAGACTGGTATCAAAAATACCTGCGCCCGCTAAAAGCAGTTGAAACGCAGGTATTGGTCCCTGAAACCACCCGGGTAAGCTGGTTTGTATATGTCATCCGTTTCGCTGAATACATCGATCGTGATCACCTTGCACAAATATTAGAGCAGCGCGGGGTGCCTGTTCGGCCATATTTTGCCCCGATTCACCTGCAGCCTTATATGCAAAGAATGTTCGGCTATCAACGCGGAGATTACCCGGTAACTGAAGATTTAGGGAACCGCAGCCTGGCGATCCCTTTTTCGAGTGAGATGAGTGAAGCTATGGTGATTGAAGTGTGCGATCAAATTGCTGATTCACTAAATTCTGCTGAAAAATAAGACATATTATAAAAGCTATGATGGAAAATGAATTTTATCCACCGCGCACCCTTGGACTAATCTTCCATGGAGGATTAATCCTCATATTTTTAAGTGCGGGGATATTCTTTTTTTACCATGCCACACAAAACCCATCTGGGGTAAATTTTCTTTTGGATATGACAATTGCATTATTGTTATTTGCGCCGCTTCCCCTGCTAAGCTATCGTTTGTATCCCTTGTTGAATGGGGTGTACGTATTGGGTCAGGAAGGATTGATTATCCGTTGGGGGTTAAGACGCGAGGATATTCCCCTCGGCGCAATCGAATGGATTCGACCAGCAAATGAAGTCGGTTTTCGATTACCTTTACCCTGGTTAAGACTGCCGGGTGCGATAATTGGCAGGCGAATGGTTAACGAGTTGGGTTTAGTTGAATATTTAGCCGCAGATGTTAAGAACATGTTGTTGGTGGCGACCCCCAACAAGGTGTTTGCCCTTTCTCCCGAGGATGGAGGGTCGTTTGTGAGAGCTTTTTTACAGGCAAATGAGTTAGGAAGCTTAATGCCTTTAGATGCCCAATCGGTTTACCCGCAGGTATTTATCGGGCGAGTGTGGGAGGATCGGTTGGGGAGGGTTGCTATCCTCGCTGGATTGACTATTGGTGTAATTCTTTTATTGGGTGTGGCTTTAGCGGTGACCGCCTTGGGAGAAATAAACTGGCTTGAACCTGGCAGCATTGCACCAGCAGAACGATTACTGCTGCTGCCAATTCTCAATGGTTTAATTTGGCTGGTTAACCTGGGTGTAGGGAGCCTTTTATTCCGGCGGGGTGGGAACTTGAAATTAGCCGCTTATTTGTTGTGGTTCACTTCGGTGCTGACTGGCCTGCTGTTGGTTGCAGGAAGTTTAGCTTTTATCTTTTGATGGTTTCCTACTCAATATGATTTTTTACTGGTAAAAGGCAGAAATAATGGTTCAATTTTTCATCGGCTTAGTCGTTGCCATAGGAGTTGCAGGGCTGGCTTATAAGTTAAAGTCTTTAAATCGAGGAGGGATGTATACAGCCGCAGTTTTAGGCACAATTGTGTTTGGGCTGGCTGGTGGAGGCTGGGCCTTAGTGATGTTAACGTTTTTTATCAGCTCGAGCGGGCTTTCAAAAGCGCTAAACCCTCGTAAAACCGCTGCTGAAATGGAATTTGCCAAGGGCGGTAATCGTGACCCGTGGCAGGTGCTGGCTAATGGTGGTGTGGCCGGGGCTTTAGCGTTGTTTTATTTTATCCTTTCGAAAATTCAGCTGGCAAATGGACTTGTACCAATTTTATGGGTGGGGTTTGCATGCAGCCTGGCAGGGGCTAACGCTGATACCTGGGGAACGGAATTAGGTGCATTTAATCCTGGTAACCCCGTTTTAATTACCAATTTCAAACGCGTTGGGCGAGGAACATCTGGTGCGGTCAGCCCTTTAGGGACGCTGGCAGCCGCGGCAGGGTCTGCACTGGTGGCGAGCGTTGCGGTTATTGTGGGCAGCCAGGGGTGGGCACCCGAAATTGGCATGCCAGCTGGCAGGGCGATTTTGATGATTGCCGCGGCGGGACTGGCGGGTGCCCTGATCGATTCGCTATTAGGGGCGACGATTCAGGCGCAGTATGTTTGCCCTACCTGTCAGAAAGAGACTGAAAAACACCCCTTACATACCTGCGGAACGCCTACTGTACGGGTTAGGGGTTTACCCTGGCTGAATAACGATGCCGTGAATTTTTTATGCACCTTGAGTGCGGGGGGTGTAGGGATTATTCTTTCTCAATTTTTACTGTAATAAGAAACGAGATAAAATCAATAAGCAGCTTAAAAAAGAAGAGGTGCGTTTATGAACTGCACCTCTTAAATTAATCTAACAAAAAATTATC
This sequence comes from uncultured Candidatus Brevefilum sp., assembly GCA_964411385.1. Classification (GTDB taxonomy): domain Bacteria; phylum Chloroflexota; class Anaerolineae; order Anaerolineales; family Anaerolineaceae; genus Brevifilum. The sequence continues at coordinate 98,866 of CAYPKT010000007.1, forward strand.
CTGCTACCAGCTCCGCAATTTTAACCAGCACCTCAACCGCTTTTTCCATGGCGAAGGTGGGAACAAACTCGTACTTGCCATGGGCGTAGTGCCCGCCAGTAAACAGGTTGGGTGTGGGTAAGCCCATGTAAGACAGCCGACTGCCATCGGTGCCGCCGCGCAGGGGGTCAATTTTAGGGGTTAAGCCTACGGCTTCAATAGCTTTGATGGCGCAGTCCATAATTTCAGGGCGGGGTTCGATCTTCTCGCGCATGTTATAGTACGAATCTTCAAGGTTGAGTTCGATGACCGCATCGCCATACTTGGCGTTGATGTAATCCACTGCTTCGACCATCAGCGCTTTTTTTGCCTCAAATTTGGCCCGGTCGTGGTCGCGGATGATATAGGTCATGGTTGCTTCTTCCACGCTGCCCCCAAATTGAAACAAATGATAGAAGCCTTCATAGCCCTCGGTGTATTCTGGGCGTTCGAATACTGGTAATAAGTCGTTAAGCTCCATGCCGATTAAAAAAGCATTGCGCATCTTCATCTTGGAGGTGCCAGGGTGTACATTGCGCCCATGGATGATTAACTCTGCCCCGGCGGCGTTGAAGTTCTCATACTGTACCTGACCAACCTCACCGGCGTCGATGGTGTAGGCAAAATCGGCACCAAAGGCGGCGACATCGAAATAATCTACGCCCGCGCCAACTTCTTCATCGGGCGTGAAACCAACCTTAATTGTCCCATGTTTAATTTCAGGGTGTTCAATTAAGGTTTCAATGGCGGCCATAATCTCAGCCACACCGGCTTTATCGTCGGCGCCTAACAAAGTGGTACCGTCGGTGGTGATCAATGTTTTGCCCACATAAAGTTTCAAGTCGGGAAATTCTTCTGGTGACATGGTGATCCCTTGTTCAGCGTTGAGGGTAATAATGTCGCCATCATAGTTTTCGACAAATTGTGGGTTAACGTTTTCACCTGAAAGGTCGGGGCTGGTATCCACATGTGCCAGGAAACCGACTACCGGCACACCTGGTTTATCGATATTGGCTGGCAGCGTAGCAGTAACATAGCCGTATTGATCCATGCTGGCATCCTTCAGCCCGAGTTCTAAAAGTTCATCAACCAGCAGGCGCAGCAAGTCAAATTGCTTGTCAGTACTGGGGTAAGTTGCTGATTTGTGGGCAGATTGTGTATCAATTTTGATATAGCGCAGAAAACGTTCGATTACAGATTGCATAAAGACCTCGTTTCATAAAAAATTAGCAAGAAGGCGTTGTCAGTGCAGGCTTGCCTAAAATTGGTTTTATTATTGTTTTGCCAAATTGATTATAATCCGGTTTGTGGCGGAGTTAATAAAAAAAGAATCGACGTGTTGTATACTTTAAAGAATTCTTTTTAAGCCAAGATTAATCATGAATAAAACACCAATGAAACATACAAAAAATAAAAAACAACTAACCTGGTTGGGAATTTTGGCCTTCGCAGGGGTGTTAACTGTGGCGATTTGGTTTGAGTCCAAACCGAGGGTGAACACCGAACCACCAATTGTTGAGGAATTACCACACTACCTAACCTACGAAGTGGTAAATATTTACCCCCATGACCCTGAAGCTTTTACGCAAGGGCTGGTTTATCATCAGGGTTATTTATATGAAAGCACTGGTTTGTATGGTCGATCCTCTCTACGAAAAGTTGAGCTGGAAACCGGGATTGTCTTAAAACAAGTTGACCTGCCTGAACAATACTTTGCAGAAGGCTTAGCGCTGTGGGGTTCCACCCTGCTGCAATTGACCTGGCGCGAAAACACAGGTTTTATTTTCGATTTAAATGATTTTCATCGGGCAGGTACGTTTGAATACGCAACCGAAGGGTGGGGGCTAACGCAGAATGGTGACTGCCTGATAATGAGTGATGGTACGGATCGTTTGTTGTTTTTTGACCCCAAAACTTATGACATCATTGGGCAAATCGAGGTTACCGACCGCGGCGAACCCGTGATGCGATTAAATGAACTTGAATTTGTGCGCGGCGAAGTATACGCCAATGTCTGGTTGACTGATCAAATCGTGCGGATTGACCACACCACGGGTGCAGTTAAAGGGTGGATTGACCTGGAGGGGATTTTGCCGGATGAATACCGCCAAGTTGAGACGGATGTATTGAATGGCATCGCCTACGACCCTGAGGGTGAGCGCTTATTCGTCACCGGTAAAAACTGGCCATTGCTGTTTGAAATCCACCTGGTTGAAGCGGAGCCTGATGCTTAACCAAAAGATGACCAGTACATTAGCTGGTCATCTTTTTTAATCTCTGTTGGTTGTTATTTAGTTTTAGCTTTGCCTTCGATGACTTCTTTTGAGCCTTTAACTTCGATACGACGGGGTTTGACTTCTTCCTTCTTGGGCAAGTGAATCTGCAAGATGCCGTTATCGCTTTCAGCTTGAATGTTTTCCACATCCACCGTACCGGGCATGGAAATCGTTCGAGAAAAAGTTCCATAACGGCGCTCGCGCAAGTGGTAGCGGCTGCCTTCTTCGCCTTCTTCTCGCTCATCAGCGACCTCGCCCTTGACGGTAAGGACGTTATCTGTAAAGCTGATCTCGATATCATCCGGTTTAATACCAGCCATATCGGCTTTGACGATGAACTCATTGTCGTTTTCGATCACGTCAAGGGGCATCTTCAGGGTTAAGGGTTCACCAAACCCCGACTCTTCTTCGTTGTAAAACCTGTCAAACATACGATCCATCGCTCTGTTCCATGAAAGCATCTCGCGAAAAGGATCTCGTCGAATTATATTAGCCATAATGGTACCTCCATTTATTGTTTCTAAATTGCTTACATCATTAAAATTAATGGGAGAATGTATGATTGTTATTAAACTTTTATAAGTGAATTATTAAAACTCAGACTGAGTAACCCCCTTGAAAATTATTTACACCTTTTCTACCACCCAAAAATGAGAGAGCCCGAAATTCCGTACCGGTGTTTTTTCAAGGTTTTGTAACACAAAACGCAAGGCTTTGCCAAACCTCTTCCGGCGAGCGATGATGTTATCGTAGGCACCGAAGATGACGGTACGCTGGACAACCCGGACGGGTAACCTCTTGAATAAGCGTTCGAGATCGCGTTTTGTGTAGACGTTAACATGAGGGGCGAGTTTATCCCGCCAGGCACGAGGAAGATAATTAATCAACGGAATATTACCAAAATGATATTTCCCCCGCCAGTAAATACCATGGGTTTCAAACGGGTAACCGCGGTTGGGGCAAAACAACACTAAGCGACCGCCTGGCTTTAAGCCGCGCACAATTTCATTAATCACCAGTTGATCATCTTCGACATGTTCTAAAACCTCGTGGCTCAAGATCAGGTCAAAGGTGTTTGCGGTGAAGGGCAGTGTTTCGCCTTTGGCGTTCACCACTCGCTCTGAATGGGCCTTTGCCTCCAGCAGGCGCGGGAATTCAACATCCAAGCCGACAATATCTTGAGTGTATTCCCCGAGGTGTTCCAGGTAAGTGCCAACTCCGCAGCCATTGATCAATACAGTTCCAGAAGATCGCTCTTCTGCAGCTGCTAAAATCATCGCCAGTCGCCTTCGTTGGCCGTCCCTCCACACATAAGAGGGTTCGCCCCGCAAAGCGGCTGTGGCTAAATCTCGAGGTTCGTTATGGCGATGTGTGGATGTCATAATTCTTATTAGTTGGCTGTAAAAATATCCTGCGAGAAAGGCACCCATACCATGATGGTTGTACCGGTGCCAATGTCAGAGGTGATTTCCAGGTCTCCCCCCACGTTACGAGCCCTGGTTTGCATATTGGAAATCCCGTGCCCAAGGGTTAGTTGAACTTTATCGAGGTCGAAACCGACGCCATCATCGTGCACTTCCATTAGGACCCGGTCTGCTGTGTGCCACACACTTACTTGTACTGTTTTTGCCCGGGCATGTTTGGCAACATTTGCCAGAGCTTCCTGGCAAATATGAAACAACACTATTGCCTGGCGGTCGGGAAGATTCTCTAAACCGGTCGTCGGGCCAGTGAGGGTCGTTTCCACCAGTGCATTGACCTGAAACTCGTTCACCAGGCGTTTTAAGCCATCCATTAAATTATCTTCATAGAGCTGACGAGGCCTCATATCCATAATAAAGGCTCGCAAGTCGCGAATGGTGCCATTGAGGTCCTCAATAGATTGTTCGATACGCGAACGAGATTGTTCTGGTTCTTCGTTTAATAACAGCCGGGCGTGTTCAAGCGTTAACCCAACGGCATAGATCGATTGGATGATGCCATCGTGAAGATCCATACCGATTCTTTCCCGCTCTTCCAGTACTGCCAGCCTTCGACCTTGGATGTTGAGGCGCACATTTTCAATAGTGGTGCCAACCCACGAAGCGATTGAGGTGAGTAATTGTTGATCCATCCCGTCGAGCATTTGTTCGTGATTGAGGGCAATACTCAATACACCCAAAACTTCGCTGCGACTGGTAAGCGGGAAGCAAGCCAATTGTTTAATACCGGCTTCGGTTAATCCCTTGTTATTTAAATACGGATCATGTCGATAGGGGATGCCGACAATATACAGGTGCCCACTGCGGGCGGTCCGGCCGATTAAACCTTGTTTAAGATTGTAACGACTTTCCTTCCAGATCGAAACGACTTTGTCACCCTGGTGGAGCACTTTTGATAATGTGTTTTGACCTTCTTCTTTTAAATAAATTTCGCCTATATCGATACCAAAATAATTAATCACGCGATTTAAAGCAGTTTTGAGCAATTCATCTAAATCGGTGATGGATGCCAGGGCAGAAGCCAGGTTGTTAAGCAATGCAAGGTCTTGATTACGCCGGGTGAGGGTGCGGTCACGTTCGCTCAACTCGTGGTACGACCGGGCATTTGAAATAGCAACTGCGGCATAGGCGGCTAAAGTTTCAATGACACGTTCATCGTCGGGGGTGAACCCGCCTTCATCCAGCTTGTCAATTAAATAAATCTGGCCAAGGTATCGTTCCGCGGTGCGAATAGGTACGACCAGCAGGGCTGTCATTTTTGCCTCTTGGTCGTTAAATTCCCCACCTTTGAAACCAGCTTGAATGTCCATTACGCGGGTTGGTCGACCAGTCGCTGCAATTGCAGAAAGCAACTCTGGGCTTACGGGCGGTTTAGATAAATCTTCAAGTTGGTTTTTATGGCTGTCTACTGAAATAAAACGTTCTGTTTCACCATTTTCATCGCGAATATCAATTGCTGCCTGAGCTGCTACTGCCTGCTCACAGGCAATATGGGCAATGCGCTCTAACAAGGAGTCGATAGATATAAACTGCACAAGCTCTAAACTGACTTGATGTAAAGCAGCCAGGCGATCTTCGAGTTGTTCACAGGAAAGGGCAGAAAAGGTGGTCATTGCCGAGTTATTTTACCTCATTCAGGGTGATATGTTGCCCTCCACCGAAATTGATAGCTTTTGGGAGCCCTTAAGGGGTATAAAATTAACTGAAAGAATGCTGAAGTGCTGGTATCCTTTTATTAGGAGCTCTTTTGGGTTAAAATTGCCCACGAGGTTTGTTTATATGACAGAGAATAAAGAAAATAAAAAGAAATTTTATAACCTCACACCTGCAGAGCGACTGGATTATCTGATAGCTGAGGCTGGACTTTTAGCCAAAGATAGCTTGGCTTTAAGCGGACCAGGCGGATTGACCATAGAAGCTGCCGATCATATGATTGAAAATGTGATTGGCACTTTTAGCCTGCCAATTGGCGTTGCCCGCAACTTTATAATCAACGGGCGTGAATTCTCTATCCCGATGGTGATTGAAGAACCTTCGGTGGTGGCTGGAGCTTCATTTATGGCAAAATTAGCCCGTGAAACAGGCGGGTTTTTCGCCCAGGTGACCCCCGCAGAGATGATCGGCCAAATCCAGGTGTTAGATTTAGCTGACCTTCCTTCTGCTCGTTTAAAACTATTAGCTAAAAAAAGCCGGCTTTTAGCTGAAGCTGCAGAAATTGACCCGGTTTTACAAAAATACGGTGGTGGACCGCGCGATTTAGAGGTCCGCTTGATTGAAAATTCACCGATTGGGTCTTTTATGGTGGTGCATTTGATTTTTGATGTCGTCGATGCGATGGGGGCTAATGCGATCAATACCGCGGTCGAAAATATGGCACCGAAAATTGAGCAAATTACTGGTGGACGTGCGTTATTGCGCATCCTTAGCAACCTTGCAGATCGACGCCTGGCTCGTTCGTGGGTTACCATTCGTAAAACCGATTTAGCTTTTGGCGATTTTACCGGTGAAGCGGTGCGGGATGGTATCATCGAAGCTTGGGCTTTTGCTGCTTGTGACCCATACCGGGCAGCAACGCATAATAAAGGGATTATGAACGGTGTGGACGCAGTGTTAATTGCCACGGGTAACGACTGGCGAGCAGTTGAAGCTGGCGCGCACGCTTTTGCAGCACAATCAGGGCGTTATACCAGCCTTTCTACCTGGGGCAAAGATGCCAATGGAGATTTAGTGGGTACGCTTGAGATGCCACTGGCTGTGGGAACGATTGGCGGGGCAACCCGGGTTCACCCTGCGGCGCAAGCAAGTTTGCGCTTATTAGGGGTTACTTCAGCTGCTGAATTAGCCCAGGTGATTGTCTCTGTGGGTTTAGCCCAAAACCTGGCAGCGTTAAGAGCTTTGGCTACAGAAGGAATCCAACGCGGGCATATGAATTTACACGCACGCCAGGTGGCTATCTCTGCCGGTGCGCCGCTTGAAAAAGTAGACTTGCTGGCTAACCGCCTGGTAGCTGATGGGATTATCCGGGTTGAGCATGCCCAAAAAATCTTGGACGAATGGAGTGCATAAAATAATGAGTGAAAATCATTTGTTGAAATCACAGAACTTAGCAACTGGCCCTGCTCGACCGGTGGGCATTGTTGGCTATGGAGCTTATATTCCTCGTTTTCGCCTGCCTGGGCGTGAGGTTTCGCGTGTGTGGCTTGGAGAGCCTTCACCGGGGCCAGTAAAAGAAAAAGCAGTTGCCGGCATTGATGAGGATGTGATTACCATGTCAATTGAAGCGGCGCGTAATGCCCTGGCACGTGCACAAATTGACCCACAGGAATTGCGAGCGGTGTGGATTGGCTCTGAGTCGCACCCTTATTCGGTTAAGCCATCGGGCACAATTGTGGCTGAGGCCATTGGCGCTTCGGAACACATCCAGGCGGCGGATTTTGAATTCGCCTGTAAGGCGGGAACTGAAGCGCTGGTGTCTGCAATGGGGTTGGTTGGCTCTCATATGGCGGAGTACGCCCTTGCAATTGGGATGGATACCGCCCAGGCAAAACCTGGCGATGCGCTTGAATATACGGCTGCTTCTGGTGGGGCAGCCTTGATTATTGGGCCTGCCGAAAAAGCCATGGCTGTGATTGACGCACATTATTCTTATGTCACCGATACCCCCGATTTTTGGCGCCGTGCTGACCAAAAATACCCTGAACACGGGCAACGCTTTACCGGCGACCCGGCGTATTTTAACCATATCCTCTCTGCTGCTAAAACTTTGATGGAATTAACAGGGTTGACCGCGCAAGATATTGATTATGCTATTTTTCATCAACCCAACGAAAAATTCCCCACTCGGGTAGCCAAGCAATTGGGTTTCACACCGGAACAGTATAAAGATGGATTGCTATCCCCGGTTATCGGGAACACCTATGCTGGCGCATCTTTAACCGGGTTGACTGCGGTTTTGGATATTGCCAAACCAGGAGATCGTATTTTAATTACGTCCTATGGGTCGGGCGCTGGATCTGATGCCTTTATATTTACAACACAACCTGCATTGCTTGAACGGCGTAAGGCTGCACCGAGCACCCAGGCTTATATTGACCGACGGACAGAAATTGATTATGCGACGTATACCCGTTTTCGCGGCAAGATCGCAATGAAATGAGGATGCTGATGGAGTACAACCATTCAAACGTGATTGTTGCTGGTATTGGTCAAACGCCGGTTGGGGAGTGGTGGGACCTTTCTTTGCACCAATTAGCTTCGCAGGCAATTTTAACAGCCCTTAAGGACGCCGGCGGCGTAAAACCCCAAGTGATGTATATCGGCAATATGCTGGGGGTTTCTATGTCGCACCAGGCGAACTTAGGCGCCCTGCTAACCGAACATGTTGGCTTGACAGGTATTGAAGGGGTGACGGTTGAAGCAGCAGATGCCTCGGGTGGTGCTGCTTTACGGATGGGCTATATGGCGATATTGTCGGGTGATGTGGATATTGCATTGGTTGTTGGGGTTGAAAAGTATACAGATTTAATCGGGCCCGAAACCGAATCGATGATATCGCATATGCTGGATGCCGATTACGAAGCTGCTGTGGGGTTAACCCCAGTTAGCCTTGCGGAGCTGTTGTTTCATCGTTATCTGCAAGAATATGGTGCTGATCGGCTGGCATTTGGTGGCTTCTCTGAGGTTGCCCATGCGAATGGTGCGACCAACCCAAATGCGATGTTTCAAAGAGCACTTCAACCAGGTGCATATCAACGTGCTGTAGATCCCTCTCATGATTTTACTGTGTTTGACGTGGCACCCTATGCAGACGGCGCTGCTGCTGTTGTGCTGATCCGTGAAGAGTGCCTTCCGCAAGGGTGGGATAAATCGCGGGTGCGCGTTAGCGGGTCAAGTGTGGTCACAGATACATTATCAATCCACGACCGCCATCAACCGCTGGTATGGGATGCTGCACGGTTGAGTGTCGAACGCGCATGTCGATCAGCTGGTGTGATGCCGCGTGATGTAGATTTCTTTGAATATCATGACGCAACAACCCTTCACGCCGCACTTTCTCTTGAAGCAGCAGGTTACGCCACGCAGGGACAGGGCTGGACACTGGCTAAACCCGAGGTGATCGGGTTGCAGGGGCAAATTCCGGTGGCGACCTTTGGTGGTTCAAAAGCGCGCGGGAACCCAATTGGCGCTACAGGTATCTACCAGGCAGTGGAGGCAACACTTCAATTGCGGGCCTCTGCGGAGCGTAACCAGGTTAAAAACGCCAGGGTGGGGTTGATTCAATCTCTGGGGAGCTTGGGCTCCACCGCGGCTGCACATGTGTTAACGGTGTAAAGGGATCGCTTAAAAACTTGTTGCACATTTAGTTTGTTTATTGTTATTTAATTTTCCATGAAACACAAAATATTGTAGATGATGATACAATCATCCCTTGATGGAACTTAACCCATAGGAGGCTGGTGCATGAAAGTATTAATTACGGGTGGTGCAGGCTATATCGGCAGTACCATCTGTTCGGCGCTTAAAGATCATGGGCACACCCCTGTAATTCTTGATTCTTTAATCACCGGGCAAGAAGTTTTTACAAAAGAACATGTCTTTTACCACGGTGATATTGCAGACCAAGCACTGGTTGCAAGGGTATTTAATGAACACCCAGATATTTACGCGACGATACACTGTGCAGCTTTAATCGTTGTGCCCGAATCTGTAGCAAAACCCTACGAGTATTATTACGAAAACGTGGTTAAATCGATGAACTTCTTTCATCAGCTTTCTGAATTAGGATACCCCAGGGTTGTGTTCAGCTCTTCGGCGGCAATATATGATGTTGTGCCCGGCTTTATGGTGACAGAAGAATCACCCCTGATGCCCAATAGCCCTTATTCGCGCACCAAGTATATGATGGAAATGGTGTTGAAAGACTTTGCGCAGGCTTACAGCTTAAATGGTATTGCGCTGCGTTATTTCAACCCCATCGGCGCTGACCCGCAGATGCGTTCTGGGATGCATATTAAAGAACCGACGCATATCCTTGGTCGCCTGGTGGCAGTTGCCCAGGGTGAAGCGCCGGAGTTTCACATTACGGGGGTAGACTGGCCGACGCGTGACGGTACTGGCATCCGCGATTATGTTCATGTGTGGGATTTAGCCATGGCACACATTAAAGCAGTTGAACGATTTGATGATGTGATAACACAGATTTCTGCTAATGAACCGCCATACGCGGTGATAAACCTGGGCACCGGGCAGGGTGTGACCGTGCGAGAAATGGTTTCCGCCTTTGAACGGGTATATGGAACAACCTTGCCTAAACGCGAAATGCCGCCCAGACCTGGTGATGTGGCAGGATCGTACGCCAGTGCAGACAAGGCATCGGCATTATTAGGATGGAAGGCAAGCCTCTCTATTGACCAGGGGATTTCGGATGCCCTAAAATGGGGAGAGATTCGAAATGAGATTTTAAGGTTTGATACCGGGCCGTGATAAATTAATTTGCATAGATTGGGGTTGCATATCTACTGGCAGACCCTTTTATATTTAAATCCCCTGCCTGAATAAAAATGGGGAAACCGTAGGTTATCTTTTATTATCAAAAAAAGCGGCAGTTCTTCATCGTAAATTTTACGAACAAGAACTGCCGCGCCAAAATTAAAATATCTTATTCTTGGGGTTGATTTTTCTTCTTCTTCTTAACGACGAGGATCACCACGACGATAATGATAACAAAGATGACCCCTGTGCACAATAAACCTACCAAAGCGAAAGAAACCCATTTTGATAGTCCTAAGAAGCCCTTATCAGCTTCGGTTTCAAGCTCAGGTTCAGATTCATCAAGCGGTGTTAAAGGAGCTTCTACCTGGGGGGCCTGGTTAACAGGTTGTTCTTCTACGGGTTTTTCTTCCTCTTTTGGTTCAGGCTTAGCAAACCCTGAAGATTTTACATTGTAAACTGCATAAATTTCTGTTGGCTCAGTACCAAAGAGGATATCTGTCATGGGGATTTCCCATGTTACCGTGTTGGTTGCTTTATCAAAAGATGCCTTAGAATCCCCTTCAAGGAACTCAGCCACTTTTAATTCCCAGATAAATTTGCTGTCTACCAGGAAGTACTTAAAGGTATCTGCATCTAAACCATCTTCTTCGTCATCCGATAAACCTCCTGGTGAGTCGATGAATGCAGAGAAGCGGTAGGTTCCATTGCCCTGATCTTCAATTTTGTAAACCATACCTTCCGCATCTTCATCGTCTTCATCGAAGCGGAGTGACTTTAATATGTCGTAAACCTCAATTTCAAGCAAGTGATGTTTTGCCCCTGTATCTGGATCGATGAATTCATCTTCTTTGACAGATTTAATATTTGGGTCATCTTGAAGCTCATCTTTAGTGAATATGGGAACGTCTAACTCGCTATCTTCGTCTTCATCGGTCATGGCGCCCAGGTCATCCGCCATGTCTAAAAATTCTTTATCAAGGATGGTTTCGACCTTAATCTTTCCTGATCCGTCTGCGTTATGTTCAAAGCCAAAGCGATAAGAGAAACATCCGCTAAGGAATACCATAACCATCACGCCAAGGAGCGTTAATTTTAACACTTTTTTATTGTTCATCTTTACCTCCTTCCAGGTAAGGCATACATTGTTTCTTTAACTACTAATTTATTAATTTGGTAAATTCAAGGATCCTCTTGCTTAAATGATACCTGATACTAATATTATATCAAAAAGGTCTAAATTATCAACTTAATTAACGCTGCTACAAAACTTTTTATAAAACCCATATGATATAATGACTGTACTATTTTACTTTGGATGACCCTATGCTTTTTAACCTTTCAGCCCCTATTTTGATTTCTCGCATTATCACGCTGCTGATCGCGTTTACTATTCATGAGTTTTCCCATGCTGCCACCGCGAATGCCCTTGGGGATTCCACGCCGAGGGTCCATGGACGATTAACGCTTAACCCGCTGGCGCACCTCGACCCAATGGGAACGATTACCCTGTTATTTGCGGGGTTTGGCTGGGCTAAACCGGTGCCGATTAACCCCTATGCCCTCAAACGCAGGTCGAACGCCGGTGTGATGCTGGTCTCGCTGGCAGGGCCGCTCTCTAACCTCTTATTGGCAGTGCTTGCTGCTATCCCTTTACGTTTTCGCTGGGTCTCTCTCACGATGCGTACAGGGGGTTTTTTACCCTCCTGGGGCGAATTTTTACTGGAATTTTTATTTGTAAACTTGGCGTTGTTCTTGTTTAATCTGATCCCCCTGGCACCTTTAGATGGTGAGAAGGTAATTGCCTTCTTTATACCAGGCCATTGGGAGGATGCTTTAGATCGTATTCGCCCTTACAGCCCGATTATTTTGCTTGTTGTAATTTTTTTGCTTCCTATGCTCGGTTTTGACTTGATCAACCTGATTATTCGACGACCTTTGATGAGCTTAGCTCGATTTTTAATCAAATGGTGAAGGCTTTGACAATAGATCAATCTCAACCACCCAAGCTCTATTACTGTTACATGGTGAAATGTGCGAATGGCGCCTTTTATACTGGCTGGACGGTTGACCCGGTTCGACGAGTAAAAGAACACAACACGGGGCGCGGCGCTCGCTACACTCGCATGCATGGCCCAGTTAAACTGGTGTACGTTGAACAGGTAGCAGATCATATCGCAGCGCTCAAACGCGAAGCCGAGATAAAAAAACTAAAGCATGCTCAGAAGGCTGCTTTGGTTGGCAGAGGCGACAATTTTTTCTGAAACATAAATCTAACTAAATTTACCAATTCGCAACAAAGATGTTTGAGGCTTATGCTAAATTTAATCAAATCTCAAACGATAAAAGAATAAATTTTGAAGCCTTTGTATTATTCTTTGCTTTATTTCAACCGGGACGAGGTAATGAATAGCAAGGCAATCCCTAATAAGCTGACGCAAATCAACCCGATGCCGAGACCTAAGGTATTTGTGCTGAATAACCTTTGAAGGCCGCTAATTTTAGGCGTAGGCGTGGCTGTGGGGATTGGCGTTGGGGCGGTGGTGCTATATTTTTTCCAGGGTGTACGGGTTGGGTGCGGTGTAGGGCTGGGATCCATCGTTGGTTCAGCTGTTTCAACCGCTTTTGTTGCTTTTACTTCAGCAGAGATGACGAGTAATTTGTCCCCTTCGTAGATCGCTGAATCCTCTGCCAGGTAATTTTGTTCGAGCAAATCGACCATGGAAATTTGATAGGCTTCTGCAATTGCCCACACAGTTTGCCCGAATTGAACGATGTGATAAACCGATCCATCGGGGTTGGGCGTAGCGGTGACCACCGCTTGAACCAGGGGGGGAAGTGTTTCGACAGGTCTGTTAGAATCGTCGGGGGGAGAGGTGGCTTTGGGTGGGGGTACAGCACCAACCACATGACCGAACTTTACCACGTACACCGTCATCCCCTGGGTGTCGAGGGCAACGCCAGCACCAAATTCATTATGCCAGGTCGTGAGCATATTATTAATATGTGCTGAAGAAGGCGCCCAGCTATCATATACCACGCTATGTGCGCTCATTTTATGACCGCGAGCCCAGTTTTCAGTGACACGAACAGATGCACCGCCACCGTAACCAACAGCTAAAGCTCTATCTGCGGGGGTGCTTCCACCTTCCCCAGTGTGACCACCCTGCAAGGTTGCAGCAATCCATTCGGCATGGTATTGAGCAGCGATATTTAAATATTGGTTTTCGATTAGCGGATCTAACCCGTTAGCAACACGCAAGCCATTAATTTCTGCCAAAACTTCATTAGGCGTACCAGCCTGAGCGTGTGCTGGTTTAGGAGAACCAAAACAGACCCCAAACAGAAAAAATATTATTAAAGCAAGGAATAATCGTGTGATCGGTTTAATCATTGAGTGATTGTGATAGAAGTATGCCGGCTTTATGAATCCCATTTTGGCAAGCCAATTTTTAACATATGGTGAGGACGATTCTACTCAGTAAATGCATAAATACAAATTGGGATATCAAGTGGATTAATGCTGAACAGTAATTTGTTCGCCTTCGACCACCTCGCCAATTCTCCAGGCAGGCAATTTAAGTTCTACAGCTGATGTTAAAAAGGCATTTATTTTTGAGCCTGGTACCGCCAGCAATAAACCCCCACTGGTTTGCGGGTCGTATAATAAAAGCTGTTCTGCTTCAGGGATGTCTGGATCCATATTTACATGGTTCTGGTAATAAAGTTTGTTATCAAAGGCTCCTCCAGGGAAGCGCCAGGCTTCTGCGTATTTTTTTGCGCACGAGGCAAACGGTATGTGGTTAAAGTTAATTTCCATGCCAACACCTGAGGCTTTTGCCATTTCCCAGGAATGCCCCATAAGACTGAACCCTGTAATATCGGTAGCAGCTCGTAAATGGAATTGACGTGCTAATTTGGCAGCTTTGTTGTTGAGGGTTTTCATCCAGGCGACAACTTCTTCCACGTCTTGTGGTTCTGCGAACCCTTGCTTGAGTGCAGTTGTTGTCACGCCAAAACCAAGGGGTTTGGTCAACACCAGTTGATCGCCCACCTCGAGGGCATCTTTACGCAGAAGCTCATCCCGATTGACAAAGCCGAGGCCCACAAGCCCAGCTTTGGGTTCCTTGTCGCTGATGGTATGACCGCCAGCGATGACAGTTCCAGCTTCGGCGGCTTTTTCTGTCAGCCCGCGAATGATCTCTTGTGAGATGTTTACATCTAAGTCGGGCGGCAGCGCAGCGATAATTAACGCCATAAAGGGGGTTGCACCCATGGCATACACGTCTGAAAGGCTATTTGCGGCGGCGATTGCCCCGTAATCATAGGGATCATCCACAACGGGGACGAAAAAATCCGTCGTCATCACCAAGACACGCTCGTCATCTAACTGCCAAACCGCAGCGTCATCGGGGGTATCCAGGCCAATTAGCAAATCGGGAAAATTCATTCCCTGGTAAGTTTGTTTAATAGGCTGCAGCACCTGCGCCAGCGCTTCTGCGCGTAACTTAGATGCTCAACCTGCGCAAGTGGCAAGTGAAGTCAGGCGAATTTGCCGTCCGGTGGGTTGTTTTTCAGTCATAAATTTTGTTCATCTCATTTAGATATTAAACATCGGAATTATACCTAATAAAAAGAAAAGTAAGTTAGTGGTAATCTACTGCGGATATATAGGTTCAGAAAGATTATTCCAACGGGCTGCCTTCCTGTATAGCCCATGTGGAAGTGATGCGTGTCAAGATGAGCGGCTAACTAATTACCTAAGCCGTCAATCGCGGCAACTTATCTACCCTTCATCGGGAGAGTTTAGTCAGAGAAAACAACAGCTGGTTTTCATTTGTTGAAATCGGAACCGACAGCGTAGGAGAGCTGCCAGGATGAATTAAAACTTTGCTGACTGTTACACGTTCGCCATTTGATTAACTTGCCTTGGCTTCCACAGGTAACAAACCTTAGAGGGGTCGCAATCGTCGGGAACAAGATCCCCAGGCGAACCAGGAACGTATACCCAGCGTTGGTCATCAGAGAATTAGCACGTGTGCGCATGAATTGCGTGATTAACAGCTAAACGCCTGAAGTGATGAAAATTTACAACCCTAAGGCCAGAATTTGTGTTTTCTGACGCATAGGATAGGTTTTAAAGATGATGGCGCGAGGGCGCGCTATAACTTCCGTTTAGTGTCAGTCGATCCTGTAAATAACCCCGGAAACAGGGGGAACCTGTAAATTCCACCCCGAGTCTTGATGGGTGAAACTGGCACCTTCAGGGACATCAATCGCAACCGGGTCGTTGGAAGCAGTATCTGAGGGTAGGTCAACTTGGACTGGGTAGCCCGCCGGGTTGATGGCTACCAAAACTCGCTGATCATCTTTAACGCGGGTGTAAACAAAAGGCAGTTTTCCTGGTTCAGCATAAACCACATTAAAATCGGAATCACCATCCAGGGCAGGTAAAGACAGTTTCAACTGGGTTAGCGAACGCACCCGGCTGAGCAGTGAATGAGGGTCATTTAGTTGAGCTGCGACATTTGGCCTGGAAGGTGAAGGGTCAATGGGCAGGTAGAGTTCCTCTGCTGGGGCAGTTGAGAAGCCTGCATTTATATCATCTGACCACTGCATAGGCGTGCGTGACCCTGTGCGCCCATACCCCCCTTCTTTAGACGGAATATCTAACCAGCGCATACCAATTTCATCCCCGTAGTAGATATATGGCGTACCAGGCATGGTGAGTAAAAATAAATAAAACAACTTCAACTGGCGAAGGTCTCTGCCATCAGCCAGACGGGGCGATTCGTCGTGATTCCCTGTTGCGATGGCAATATGACCAATTTTGTGGGTAGCCTGGTAATGATGAAGGTACTCATCGAGGAACTGGTAAATATCCCCGTGCCCGGATTCATCAAAAAAAGACCAGCCGTACGGGTCGCGGAAATGCCCCTCTCCACGTTTGCGAAGCAGAGATACCCAGCCCGGGTTGGTAAAACCAAGCAGGTAATCGGCATGAAACCCAGCGTGGATCGATTTGGCAGGGTCGCCCCATTCTGCATAGAGGACAGCTTCGGGATAATTTTCATCCAGCCATTGGCGGATTGAACGCCAAAAACGAGAGGTTTCTTTTTTATCTGCATCTCGCTTGACCAGCGAAGCTGCCATATCTACCCTAAAACCATCAGCACCTTTATCTAACCAAAATTGCATAATATTCTTGATTTCTTGCCGAACCTTTTGTGGACCGGGGGCATCTACCGGCTGCATCCAGGGAAACTGGGAATTTTCACTGGCGAAACCATAATTTAAAGCGGGTTGAAACTGGAAGAAATTTGTTACATAAGCTGCATCGCGCTCTGAAAGCCCGCGCTCTATTGGTAAATCGGCTTGTGGTGCTTCCCAAACGGAGTTGTTCCAAATGTAATAATCTGAATAGGGGTTGGATTCGTGCTTTTGTGATTCTTTAAACCAGTGATGTTCTATCGAGGTGTGACCGGCAACCAGGTCGAGCAGAACGCGAATACCATGCGCCTTGGCTTCGACAAAGAGCTGTTCAAGGTCTTGATTGGTGCCATAGCGTGGGGCAACGCGGTAATAATCTGCCACGTCGTAGCCTGCATCGCCAAAGGGGGATACAAAGCAGGGGTTGATCCAGATGGCGTTGATGCCCAATGAACTGAGGTAATCTAATTTTTGGGTGATCCCGGGGATATCCCCGATGCCGTCGGCGTTAGAATCGTAAAAACTTTGGGGGTAAATTTGATAAAAAATAGCTTTATTTAACCAGGCTGGTGTGCGTTCTTTCATTGTGATCTCCTTTTATGTTTGCAATTATAATCGAAAGAAATTTTAAAAAACCCATCCATCTGTTGATTAAATAAGGTTTGTTTTTTCATGCTTAATCATAAAATAAAATATTTAAATAAACCACACCTTTAGCCGCTGTGTTATACTATCCACAGGTTATTAAAAAAACAGAGTAAGTAGCTCATGAAATTAATTATACAAATCCCTTGCTTTAATGAAGCAAAAATATTACCCAAAACCCTCTCACAAATCCCTAAAACTGTAGAAGGGTTTGATGAGGTTGAAATCCTGGTGGTCGATGATGGCAGCAAAGATGATACCGCCCAGGTAGCCCGCGAATTTGGCGCTGATCATCTTGTGCACCTTAGCCGACACCTTGGCCTGGCACAGGCTTATTCTCGTGGATTGGACGCCTGTTTGCGTTTAGGGGCAGATGTTATCGTCAATACCGATGCTGATAACCAGTATAAGGCAGAGGATATTCACCGACTGGTGCGCCCAATTCTGGACGGGACGGCTGAAATGGTGATCGGTGACCGCGGTGTGAAAACAGTAGAACATTTCCCTGCGCATAAACGCGCCTTGCAAGCTTTGGGCAGTCGGGTGGTCTCGGCTACAGCTGGGTTTGAAATCCCAGATGCCACCAGCGGCTTTCGAGCAATTACCCGTGATGTTGCCCTGGAAACCATGGTGCTGAGCAATTATTCTTACACTCTTGAGACGTTAATCCAGGCAGGTGCCAGGCATGTGCGGGTTGCCTTCGTCCCAATCGAAACAAACCCGCCTGAACGCCCATCACGGTTATTTAGCAGTGTGCGGCATTACCTGATCAACTCAACGGTGACGATTTTGCGTTCTTTTACGATGTACCGGTCGTTGCGGGTTTTTACCGTCATCAGCATTATGATGCTCCTGGCTGGTTTTGGGTTAGGCGTCAGGTTCCTGATACATTACTTTCAGGGGTCGGGTAATGGGATGATTCAATCTCTTATTTTGGCTGCGGTATTTTTAATCGTAGGTTTTTTAACTTTCTTAATTGGTTTAATTGCAGACTTGGTGAGCTTTAATCGCAAAATCCTTGAGGAAGTTTTGTTTCGTTTACGCAAGCAAGACAGCTGCCCACCGGTAGACGATCAATAAAAGTTAATAACAATTTAGCTGATTGAAAACCAATCAGCTCTTTTTTTATTTTAAAGCATAACAAGTTTTTAAAGGATTTATTGGAGGCTAATTTTGTTTGAACCTTTGAGGAAAAGAATAGAAGATGAAGGGGTTGTGTTAGGTGGGGGCATTTTAAAAGTTGATAATTTTGTCAACCACCAGGTTGACCCTAACTTAATGGATGCCTGTGGAGAGGAACTCGCGCGCCTGTTTGCAGATACTGAACCAACCAAGGTGTTGACAGCCGAAATTTCGGGAATTGCCCCCGCCTTGATGACAGCAAAATACCTCGGGTTGCCGGTGGTGTATGCCCGCAAACATAAACCGGTTACCATGCCGGATTCTGTTTTGTTAACTTTAGCGCCCTCTCATACCAAGGGGCGTATGGTGGAGCTGATTGTTTCGCCGCAGTACCTGGCGAATAACGAACGGGTGTTAATTATCGATGACTTTTTGGCTTCTGGGGCGACAATTGCTGGGTTGGCACAACTGGCAGAGATTGCTGGTGCAAAACTGGTGGGGATTGGAGCCTTGATTGAAAAATCCTTTGAGGGAGGTCGAGCTCTGCTTGAAGAATTAAACGTGCCGATTAAAGCCCTGGTATCGATTGCTGCCCTGGATGAGGGGCGCATCTCCTTTTTTGAGAGTTAACCATCGACTTTGTTTTTTTCTAAATTGATAGGAGAGTTGAATGTCTGAAAGCATCGTAATAATCGAAGAGGCACTCCGTCAGATTCGTAAGCAAGTGGGCGATGCCCGGGTTTTGGCGACTGTTAGCGGCGGGGTCGATTCGAGTGTGGCTACAGCGTTGGTGCAGCGAGCGGTGGGGGGGCAGCTTAGCGCAGTGTTTGTGGATACTGGTTTGATGCGTAAGGACGAAGGAAGATGGGTTGAGCGCGCCTTCCGTGAGAGGCTTGGTTTTAACCTGGTTGTTATTGAGGCGGCAGAACATTTTTTTACCGCGCTTGCCGGGGTGACAGCACCTGAGGAGAAAAGAAGGATCATCGGGGAGACGTTTATTCGTGTGTTTGAACGAACGGCGCAAGATTTGGGCAATCCACCCTTCCTGGTGCAGGGCACGATCTATACCGATGTGGTCGAATCTCACTCGGCTGGGGGTGATGTGAGCGTGAAATCTCATCATAACGTAGGCGGTTTGCCGGAGGATATGCAATTTGAGCTGGTGGAACCCCTGCGCAATTTGGTAAAGGACGAAGTCCGTCAGGTGGGGGAGGCATTGGGCCTGCCCGCTGAATTGATATGGCGGCAGCCCTTCCCGGGGCCAGGCCTGGCTGTGCGCTGCCTGGGTGAGGTGACACCCACACGGGTAGAGAAACTGCGCCAGGCAGATGCGATTTTTACCGAGGAGCTGAAAACAGCAGGGTTGATGGGTGGAGAAGGGGGGACTTCGCAGGCTTTCGCCGTCTTGCTGCCGGTGCGGGCGGTAGGTGTGAAGGATGGGAAGAGAACTTATGATGAAGTGATTGCCCTGCGAGCGGTGCGCACCGTGGATTTTATGACCGCAGATTGGGCGCACCTGCCTTATGCGTTATTGGAGCGCGTGAGTAAACGGATTACGGATGAGGTGGCGGGCGTCTACCGGGTGGTGGTGGATGTAACGAATAAACCCCCGGGCACGATCGAGTGGGAGT
>CAYPKT010000008.1:0-37764 GCA_964411385.1 uncultured Candidatus Brevefilum sp.
CCTTTCGGCACGTGGCCCTCAACCACGCCTGTCTGCCAGTTCCAGCACCAGCGCACGAGCTAAGTTATTATATCCTTGTTGATTCTTATGTCAAGGTTTATTAATTATTAACAATAAAGGTGAAATTATGGCGATAGTAATTGATGCTATGGGAAGCGACAACCGCCCAGATGCTGAGGTTCAAGCTGCGGTTACCGCTTCTAATTTGCTAAATGTGCAAATAATCCTGGTAGGTGATGAGCAGACTCTCCTAGACAAATTGTCAAAAGTTCCGGGCAACCACTCAAAAGTTAAGATCGTCCATGCCCCTGAAGCTTTAGATATGAGCGATCATATCATGGAAGCCCGTCGTAAAAAACAAAACTCGATGAAAGTCGGGATGGAGTTGGTCAAAAGTGGCCAAGGGGATGCGTTTGTAACTGCGGGGAATACCGGCATGGCGATGTATTTTGCAAAGAAAACCTTCGGCGATATCGAAGGAATTATTCGCCCTTGCTTGTGCACGGTATTCCCGGTTCGAAATGGTCATTCCGTTGTGCTTGATATCGGCGCAAATGCCGAATGTAAGCCAGAACACCTCCTTCAATTTGCTATCATGGGCGACATTTATTCTAAAACGATGCTGAATGTCCACCAGCCCCGAGTGGGGTTGCTTTCGAATGGTGAAGAAGAAGGAAAAGGAAATGACCTTGTTAAAGAAACCTTCTCCCTTTTACAAAATACTGATTTGAATTTTATGGGAAATATCGAGGGAAAAGAATTATTTAATGGTGAAGCAGACGTCGTAGTAACTGATGGATTTACTGGGAATATCTTGCTCAAATCTACCGAAGCAGTTGCAAAATTAATCGTTGATATCCTCAAAGAGGAGTTAATGGGCTCTTTCCGCACTAAAATTGGCGCTTTGTTATCAAAACCTGCCTTCGGAAAAATAAAAAAAATGTTAGACCCATCAGAGGTTGGCGCTGCTCCGTTAATGGGGATCAACGCCTTAGTGTTTGTTGGACACGGTCGCTCAGATGCCCGCGCGCTTGTCAGCGCTGTTAAATCAGCAAAGACTGCCATAGATAATCAATTATTAGAGAAATTGCAGAACGCAATCATTACCATTAAAGAGAAGGAATAAAAAATTTCGTCATGGAAAAAGTAATCAATGAAAAACTAATCAAAAAAAATAAAACCATCGGGAATGTCACCTCTATCGTCGGGATAGCGATTTTAGGGGCTGGCTTAGTATTAAATTTGACTGAGCCAACGCCAACAAAGACAATAATCTCATTTGCAGCACTTATTGTAGGCGTGATTGTTGCTCAGTTTAGTACCAGCTATGTCACACGGTTTGCACGCAGCCCTCGTCATGATGAAATTATCGGCAACAATCTGAGCAAATTAAATAATGAATATACCTTTTACGTATATTCTGGTCCAATCCCAATGTTGCTATTAGGACCCACTGGTATTTGGATCCCTATTCCGGTTTTTGCGTCTGGTGAACTTTATTTTGATAAGAAATGGCGGCAAAAAGGCGGTTCTTCTTTTGTAAGGTTTTTTGGGCAAGAAAGTATCGGACGCCCAGAAACTGAGGTGGAAGCACAAGAAAGGTTGGTTTCTTCTTTCTTGAAAAGTTATTTAACTGAAGATGAAATTGATTCTCTGATCGCCAATAAGGTATTGGTTTCTTTGCACCCTAAATCTATCATTGGCGATGTCGAAAATGCGCCAACACCGATTGTGGAAGTGAATGCCCTAAGACGCTATATTCGAAAAATTGATCGCAAAGAGGAAGCTGGAACGCCGCCCGAGGTTTTAGAGAAAATTCGAACAGCTTTAACAGACAATGGTTAAGCGTGCTTATTTTATTGGGTGATTTGTATAATCTTTCAAAGCTTGAATTTCGTCTGGCCGTAAATAGCGAAAATTCCCGGGTTGGAGTTTGCCAAGTTCGATAGGGCCAATTCTAACCCGGCGAATTTGTCGAACTGGTAGCCCAATCCGCAAACCTGTGCGTCGTATTTGTCGGTTTTTTCCTTCTCGTAACACAATTTTTAACCAGGCACCTTTGGTGGTTTGAGACTTAATTTCTACCTCTGCCGGGAGGGTTCGATAACCATCTTCGAGGACAACACCTCGTCGCCAAATTTTAAGTTGTTCTTCATCTGGCTTTCGTGAAGTTCGCACTTCATATTCTTTATCGTGTTCGTATTTAGGGTGGCTAAGTCGATTTGCCATTTCTCCATCGTTGGTTAATAAAACCAAACCTTCGCTATCATAATCTAACCTGCCGACTGGGTATAAATGTCGCTCATCTTTAACAATATCGAAGATGGATGGGCGATCGTCAAATGGCGCATGCAGAGAAAGCATATAACGTGGTTTGTTAACAGCAATATACACTTTCTTTTCAGATTTTCCGATTGGTGAACCATTTAAGAGAATTTCATCTGTTGCTGGGTTTGCTTTATCACCCAGTTTAACTTTTTTACCGTTTACCGTGACGCGTCCTTCTTCAATCAATTTTTCACAGCTGCGCCTTGAGCCAAAGCCAGCTTGGGATAATATTTTTTGTACTCTTTCTTCAGCCATCAGGTTTTTAACACCTCAACATTTCCATTTCCATTTCCATTTTTATTTTCTTCTAAGGCATCAAAATCAATAAATGGTAGCATATCTAAAGATTCAAGCCCAAAATATTGTAAAAATTCAGGCGATGTACCGTAATAGATTGGGCGCCCAGGTGTTTCTGCCCTGCCGAGTTCTTCGATCAAACCTTTTGACAAAAGCGTACGCATCACACCATCACTGTTTACACCTCGTGTTGCATCAACCTCTGGACGAGTAACAGGTTGTTTATAGGCAACAATTGCTAATGCTTCTAAGGCAGCCTGGGATAAGGTACTCGTTGATTCAAGTTCAAGAAAACTTTCAATTGATTTGCTTATTTCCGGAGCTGTCGTTAACTGAACTTTAGATTTAACCCACATCAAACGCAAGCCATGGCCTCCCGATTTATAATGGTCATTAAGTGCCGACAAGTGGTCTTCAATTTCTTTCTCCGGCAAATCCAATGCTTTTGATAGCTGAGTCACACCAATTAAACCTGAAGAAACAAATAACAGACCCTCAATTATTGCCGTTTTTTTATTAAGTGATTTCAACTCGTCCATTTTATATATTAATCAAAAATAATATTTTAACGTAGTGATTATACTTCGCTTTGCCTAAGCTGGTTGATACGTAATGCTGGTAAAATAGAACAACATTGAATAGGCGAGCATTTATAAGGAGCTTGAACATGCGTATTTTATTAACTGGGGCTGCTGGTTTTCTTGGATCTCATCTGGCTGACCGCTTGCTTTCTGAAGGCCATGAAGTGCTGGGTCTCGATAACTTTATTACCGGAAATCATGATAATTTGGAACACCTGGCTGGCAATAGCCGTTTTAGTTTTATTCGTCATGATGTTTCAAATTTTATTTTTGTTCCTGGTGCAATTGATTATGTTCTCCATTTTGCTTCGCCAGCCAGCCCAAACCCCGCATCTCCTTTAGGATATCCAAACTTACCCATACAAACACTTAAAGCTGGGGCCTTGGGTACCCACAACTCGCTTGGTGTTGCACGTGCGCATCATGCAAAATTTTTGCTTGCCTCTACCAGCGAAATTTATGGAGACCCGCTCGAACATCCTCAAAAAGAAACTTATTCTGGCAACGTAGACCCTATTGGACCCCGTTCGGTTTATGATGAGGCAAAGCGTTTTGCAGAAGCCCTTACAATGGCTTACCATCGATTTCATGCGATTGATACACGCATCGCCAGGATCTTTAACACTTATGGCCCGCGTATGCGGCTAGACGATGGTAGAGTAGTACCTAACTTCTTACAGCAAGCATTGCGCGGTGAAGCTCTTACAGTTTACGGCGAAGGGAATCAAACCCGTAGTTTTTGCTACGTTGATGATTTAATCGAAGGCATCTACCAGTTGATGTTGAGCGATTATCATGACCCTGTAAATATTGGCAATCCAAATGAAATAAGCATAAAAGACTTGGCCCTCCTAATCAACGATTTAATCGGAAACCAGGGTGGGATTACAGTTCAAACCACTAACCGGTTTGATAACGATCCCGAAAGACGCAGACCAGATATTACCCGGGCAAAAAATATATTGGGCTGGGAACCAAAATTTTCTTTTCATGATGGCCTTCAGAAAACTTTGCCCTATTTTCAGCAAAAAATACAACGATGAAGATAATAAATGATAGGCAAGAACGCCAGCGGTTTCTAAAGTTCGCCTTTGTTGGTGTTACGGGTACCATTGTCGACTTTGGGATCATGAACTTATTAAGGATTGTTTTCCAGTTCCCTTTGATTTGGGCACAAGGGATTTCATTCATGATTGCCGTCGTCAATAACTTTATTTGGAATCGTTTTTGGACCTACCCCGATTCTCGATCTAAAGATACTGCTTTTCAATTTTTGCAGTTCGTTTTGATAAATATTGTCGGAATACTCGTTAGAACGCCCTTAATCACTTGGCTTGATCGTGGCATTGGGAAGATGCTCAATATCTTTCCACTTAATTTCAATATAGAAAATTACATTATTAGCCAGAACCTTGCGTTAGCTATGAGCATTTTTATCATCTTATTTTGGAATTATTTTGCCAATCGCTTTTGGACTTACAGTGATGCCTTAAAGTCTGCAGACAAAGGAAGAATAGAAGCCTTACCAGATGATGAAAATAAAACCTTACCATAACAAACTTCTCCATACCACTATGCGAATAAAAACTAATAAATTTATTTTCGATTTAAAGGATATGGTAAATCAATGCGTGTAATTTCAGGTAATGCCAAGGGATTAAAATTAGCAAGTGTTCCAGGGAAATCAACCCGACCAATCACGGACCAGGTAAAAGAAGCTTTGTTTAGCATTATTGGTGCAGACATTGAGGGTGCAAATTTTCTCGATTTATTTGGCGGTACTGGCGCCGTGGGGATTGAAGCGCTCTCAAGAGGCGCTGAGAGCGCCACTTTTTTAGAAATCAATTATCATGCTTATAAAATTATTAAGCAAAATCTTGAAACGACTAAACTGAGTGAATACGCAACGGTCTATAAAAAAGATGCATTTATGTTTTTGCGCGACCCCCCCTCGCAAGCCTATGATTATATTTACATCGCTCCACCCCAATATAAGTCAATATGGATAAAAGCCATGGAAGCTTTGGACGAAAACTCTGGTTGGTCGAAACCCGGTGAAGTTGTTATTGTTCAAATTCACCCAAAGGAGTTCGTCGAGAATATAACCTATGCGAATTTTAGGGTTTTTGATAAACGCAGTTATGGGGATACTATCTTGGTTTTTTACGAAAATATATTAACGAATACTGATCCGTAATTTTCCGTCAGGTTCATAGCCATACTTCATAATAACCACTTGGGATGTTGGGGTGTGCTTCTCAATTTGCGAAATCAATACTGGCAAATCTTCCACCACAGGGAGTTCGCTTAATTTATCGAGGGAAACCCAGCTTAATTCACCTTCTGAAGAGGGGTTAAATTGTTTTGAATTGCATTCCCCTTTAAAAACAAAAATAGACACGCCTGTCTCTTCAGAAACATCAATCATAATTTGTGCACAAAACGACAAAGGGACATCTGACAAACCAGTCTCTTCAATTAGTTCTCTTTCAGCGGCTTCAAGGATGTCTTCACCAGCTTCAATGTGCCCCCCAACTCCATTATATAAATTTGCCCAAAGTTTTTTATCCGGTGCCCCTTTTAGTAAAAGCACTTGGTTTAAATTGTTAAATAAAAACACTAACACTCGAGGAATAACCTGATATTTTTTTTGATTAATACCTTGATCAGTTGAAGGGGACATTAATTGATCCTATAAAAAAGCCCGTGATAAAAATTATCACGGGCTAAATTTATTTGAATTAAGTTAAAAACATGGGAGCGCCAAGGAAGTTTTTCACTTTCGGTTGGTAATTTTCCTCGTCATAATAAGCTTCGACGTCAACTCGTTTTATTCCACTAAGGACTGTCTCAATCGGAATAGTAGTATAGCGACCGCCTTGAAGCGCAGTCATTTTCCCATAATCTTCCTTGATCAAAAGCTGCATGGCTAAATTGCCAAACGCCATCGAAACCATTCTGTCCAAGGCATCTGGTGCACCGGATCGCATCACATAGCCAAACTTTTGGTACATAGTATTATGCCCGGTAATTCTTTTTATGTTCTCAGAAACAATTTCACCAATACCACCTAATTTTTTATGACCATACGCGTCTTCAGGGCCGCTTTGGATAATTTCGCCATCCTTAAGGTGAGCGCCTTCTGAAATTGTGACAATTGAATATTGAGATGGATTATTTCGTTTATCCTGATCTAAAAAGTGTGCCAGCTTTTCCATTTCAAAAGGAACTTCAGAGATAATTGCTCGATCAACGTAAGATAAAAACGCGCTAATCAAGCTCGTTTCACCAGAGTTGCGACCGAAAAGTTCAAAAACACCAATACGCTCATGTGAGCCAATAGGTGTTCGAAGTTGGGTTATCAAAGATACCGATCTTGTAACAGCCGTTGAAAATCCAATACAATAGTCAGTTCCAAATACGTCATTATCCATCGTCTTAGGAATTGCAACGACAGGAAAGCCTTCTTTATCCAACCGGACGCTATAGCTCAATGTGTCATCACCGCCAATCGTCACAAGCGCGTCTATCCCAAGGTGAGATATAACGTTTAAAACATGATCGGTATAATCCATAGTTCCCGAATCATCAATTGCAACGCCAAATGTAGAATTTTTTAAAAATTCTGGGATGGCTTTAGCCCTTACTTTTTGAGGATTTGTTCGTGATGTATGTAAAAAGGTTCCACCCGTTCGGTCAATTATTCGAACCACGTTTTCATCTAATTCCATTATTAGATTCTCACGAGATATCGGGTTTTCTATATCAAACTCTAATAAACCTGCCCAACCCCGACGGATACCAATAACCTCATAATCAGCGTCAATTGCATTTAATGCAATTTCTTTCATTGCAGCGTTTAAACCTGGAACATCTCCTCCCCCAGTTAAAATACCTATTCTTTTCTTCATATATATTACTCCTTCATTGATTGCTCACGACGAAATTTTACAAATGCAGTAAAATGCACATAACATCAAATTTTAACCCTACCAAGTATAGCACAATAAAAATAATTTTCTCAAAGCTTTATTTCGAGTTATTGTATTGTAAATTTATGTTCTTTGTTCCCCAAGGGTAAACCCATAATAAACTAATTAAAACAAAAATGGGGAAACCAGCTAACAAGAATAACGAATTCATTGGCTCTGAAAAATTAATGTTTTTTATTGATAACAGCCAAGGTCCCACTGTAACACTTGTTAATATCACCCATCCAAGAATTTGTCCGAACTTCCCACGAAGTTCGGACCAGGACTTAAACACTATAAAGAGCGCTGGAATCAGCATTATTAAATTATTAATGGTGCCATCAACATAAACAAAGTAAGACAAAGTAAAGATCAGAAAAAACTTATAGATGAATTGTCGTTTTGTCTGTCCAAAACCAGTTCCAATTATAACAATGAATAATACAAGGAAAGTTCCATGAAGAAAAATAGAAATATGCCTTGCAATGCCCGGTAACAACCCAGCCAGGTGCACCAAAGGAGTATTTATCCACCCCCAGCCTTCGTAGGCTTTTAACATCATGGCGACCCAATCCATAAACCATGAAGGGGCAATTAACCAAAACACAGTCAATAGAAATGATAAGCCAGCAATAACGCCGGTAAGTATCTGCCAGCGTTTTCTCGATAATGCCCAAATAATTAATGCGATCAATATTAAACCAGAGCGCGGAAATGAGCTAATCGTTAGTGATAAAATCAAACCTGAAAGGGTGTCCTGACCGTTGATAATAAGAACAATTGCGGCAAGTAATAAAAACATTATCAAGGGAGCCATACCACCAATGAGGACTGCATTTACACTGGGTAGCCAAGATAAAATAAGAAAGATCGCAAAAATATTCTCTCCGATAGAATTTGGCCAGTCGGAAAGTTTAATACTAAAAAATCCAATTAACCCGATGCATACCCCTAACATAGTAACCCATATCACTCTACCAACTGCATAAGGCATCAAGCTAAATGGTAGATAAAACAATAGGGTCAGTATTGGTTTTTCTAAAAATTGAACTTTGGGAAGTTGTGCTAAATAGATCGACTGGTCGATTGCCAGGTTGGCTTTCTGCACGACTAAAGGGCTGTAAGGACTTTCTCCCTCTAATAAAAATGCCCTCCCTGCTGCCCATGGTATCGCAAATTCATCAAAAAAGGGATTATTTGTCATCAACAAATGGAAAACAAATCCAAACCCAATCACGACAAAAATGATGAGTGTTACAACCAAGTATTGTGATAAAGCAACTTTTTGGTATCTTTTTTGCATAACTAAACTAATGGAAATTTTACCCATGAAAACAGCTTAGGTCAATTAAGCATAAATTTATACCTGATATTTAGGGAATCGTTCAGATTAGATATTGATTTATTGACCAAAAAATAGTATTCTAAATTACACACATGATCCTTTTAAATTCAATTCTATCTTTAAGCAATTCCATTTACTTTCGACCGGGTTCACGAACCTTGAATTGACCCATTCAAATTAAAGGAGCCTATGGACACTGAGACAATGACAAATGGCCGCGCAGTAAGCGTTAACAAAAATTCACAAATATCACGTTTAATTTATTCTGGTAGAAAAAAAACTTATGTTACTTTAAACGATATTTTACTTTATTTCCCTGAAGCAGAAGAGGATGTTGACCAACTTGAAGAAGCTTTTGCTGCTATCGCAAAAGCTGGTATTCCTTATGTTGAAAATGCTGATTTAACCTCTGAGCCTACTGATGAGGAAATCGAACAAGCCAAACAAGAACAAGAGCAAGAAGAAAAAGAAGACTCAGTAAAAGCTAATTTTGAAGATGATCTTGCCCATATTGAAACTGATGATACTGTTGGTCTTTATTTAAAAGAAGTCAGTAGGATCGACTTACTAAATGCGCAACAAGAAGTCGAACTTGCGCAAAGAATCGAGTGTGGGCGAATGGCCCGTGAAGAGTTGGCACGAGGTTATATTAACGAACGCAGGCGATTGGAATTGCGTTTTTTAATTGAAGATGGTTGGAATGCACGAGAACACTTAATCACTGCTAACTCTCGCCTTGTTATTAGTGTCGCTAAAAAATACATGGGACGAGGAGTACCTTTTCTTGATTTAATCCAAGAGGGAAATATCGGGTTGATTCGGGCAACAAAAAAATTCGAGTACCGAAGAGGTCACAAATTCAGTACCTATGCAACTTGGTGGATCCGACAGGCTGTAACTCGGGCAATTGCGGACCAGGGGAGAACCATCCGCGTTCCGGTTCACATGGGAGATCAAATCAACAAACTGCTTCGCGTTCAGCATCAATTGACACAGCAGCTTGGCAGAGACCCAACCGTGGAAGAATTAGCTGAAGCATTGGAAGTGCCACCTAAAAAAGTTGAGAATATGATTCAAGTCGCCAGGCGCCCCTTATCTCTTGAGACGCCAACCGACGATGAAGAAGATTCAATGTTAGGCGATTTTATAGAAGACAATGACGCCCCACCACCCGATGATTCAGCAACTTATAATCTCCTCAAAGAACATTTAGTTTCTGTGCTTGATTCTTTACCGCCTCGCGAAGTGCGTATATTGCAATTGCGATACGGTTTACTTGACGGGCAATCTTACACACTTGAAGAGGTCGGTCGAAAGATGGGCATCACTCGTGAACGAGTTCGTCAAATTGAAGCCCAGGCGTTGAGTCGTTTGCGTCACCCCTCGGTAAAGCGACGCTTACGAGATTATTTAGGTGAATATTAATTTCTTAAAAATTCCGTCCCCTCAAGGACGGTTTTTTTCTTGACCAGAACGAAATTCAAGCGTATCATTGAACAAAATTCTACCGTAATTCATAAGTGCAATAAGGTTAGGCCTAATGATGGATGAAATAAATAAAGACCAAGGTTTATCTCAGGATCGTGATGACAGTCATAATCCAAACCACCTCGAAAACAACCATATTTCTGAGGATTCATCAAAGGAAAGAGAAATTACCGATGCAGTAACTGATCAAGAAGATACTGATGAAGTGACAATCAACGAGCTTGCTGAAACTAATGAAGTCGCCGATTTAGAAGAGGGTCACCCTTACGATCATGTATCGGATGGTTATATTGATGTTTCTGATCTGGATCTTCCCGAAATACCTCCACAGGCAGTTGATCAATCCTTATCCGACATTGAACCAAAACAGGGTGATTTGCCCGACTGGTTGCAAGAGATGATTACCGAACCAGACCAACCTGCAGTCAAAGAATTAGATTTACCCATGCCGCCCAGGGAAGAGGGTTTTCAAGAATTAAAGGATAATCTTTCATACAATTGGGAAAAAGAACACCTTGAACTCGACAACCTTAATCATCATAAAGAAGTTGAATTAACCCAAATTGATGAACCTAGTGTTACGAACCTTGAAGAAGGAGTTGAACAACATGGTGCAAATTCAGAGGAAGACACAGCCCCAATCTTTGTAAAAGAGAACGAAAGTATGGCTTTTTCAGAAGTTGAAGGTTCATTCGATGATTTAAAAACTAATAAAATTCATCAGTCAATTGAAGATGCAGAGCAATTACTCATTCAAGGTAATTTTCAACGAGCTTTACCGCTTCTTAAATCGACCCTCAACGAAGTCGAGGATTTCGACCGCATAACAGCCATCTTGTCAAGAGCTTCTAAGCAAGAAGGGGCAAACAATCATGAAATTTGGGAACTCTTCGGTGATATCGCCCTCAAACAAAATAAGCCTGCAGATGCGGTAGATGCCTATGCAAAGGCAATTCATTGTTTACTTGTCAACCATAGAGGTGACCATGAAATTGGTTAGTGTTTATTGGGCAGCTGGTCATTTAGAAGCCGATTTAGTGAAAGCTTTTCTTGAAGCACAAGGGGTGGAAGTTGTGCTAAGCCAGGAAAGTGTTGGAAGAACCTTGGGCCTATCAGCCGGGACATTAGGGAGAGTTGAAGTACTGACGACCGAATCTCAGGTTGATTTAGCAAAGTCTCTTATTGCTGAACTGGAACGTGGCGAGTTCGATGACTTAAATAATGTAACTCAAGAAGATGATCCATTAAATTTAGATTGAATTTAAAAAAAGCTTGACCGCAAAAAGTCTTGTAGGTATAATCTTCAAGCTTTATTGATATTATTTGATTGTAATTAAGGAGTGAAAGATGACCCCTCTGCCAAAACGACGAGTTTCTTCAGGTCGACGAGATCGACGACGTGCACATGATGCTTTAAAAGCACGTAATACGGTAGTGTGTTCTAATTGCGGTGAATCTCGGCTGCCTCATCGTGTTTGCCCAAATTGTGGCCATTACCGAGGGCGAGAAATCCTTGACGTCATTGAACAAAAATAGAAAAATTATATTTAAAATTAAAACTGGGCATTTTCTATGCCCAGTTTTTTATTTACCAGTCTACATCTTCAGAAATTTCAATATCATTAATTTGGCTTTCATCAATGTCTATTGTCAGAAAAGGCATAATTTGTGAAAGCCATCTTCGTGGTAAAAGTCCGATAATTTTTGTCCCTTCCTCGATATTTATTATTTCATGAACCTGGCCTTTTTCATGCAGCAGTGAAAGAACCGATCCTTCTGAATACGGAATCAATGCCTCAACTTTGATAAAAGTTTCAAATAAAACATCTTCAATAGCTGCTAAAAGTAAATCCAATCCATCACCAGTTCTCGCTGAAATAGGATAATAATTTGGGTATTCTTGAAGGGCCTCTAATGTGTTCTGAGGGTTATCTAATAAGTCAATTTTGTTGTATGCAGTAATCATCGGAATATCACCTGCACCAATATCAACCAGCGTTTGTTGAACAGATTTCATTTGAGCGTCAGCATTAATATGGTTAACGTCAACAACATGTAATAAAACATCTGCTTCTGTAATTTCTTCCAAAGTAGCCCGGAACGCAGCAACCAGTTCAGTTGGCAGTTTTTGAATAAATCCGACAGTATCGGTAAACAAACAAATATGACCGCCGGGCAATTCTACCCTGCGCGTCGTGGGGTCAAGAGTTGCAAAAAGTTGATCTGCAATGTAAACATCTGCGTCGGTAAGTTTATTTAGCAATGTTGATTTGCCAGCATTGGTATAACCAACCAAGGAGACAACCGGAATCCTTGTTTTCTTTCTTTGTTCACGGTGGCGAGCACGATGTGCACGGACTTTTTCCAATTCATTTTTCAAAAATTCAATTCGGTTAGAAATTAATCGACGGTCAACCTCTAACTGGGTTTCTCCTGGGCCACGCAACCCAACACCGCCGATATTTCCTGTACGACCTCCCCCACCGCCTGCTTGTCGTGCCAGGTGTGTCCATGCGCGGGTTAGCCGTGGCAGACGATACTCGTATTGAGCAAGTTCAATTTGTAAGGCCCCTTCGCGTGTATTTGCATGTTGTGAAAAAATATCCAAAATCAACGCAGTGCGATCTATAACCTGAAATTGTTCCCCAAACTCTTTTTCCAGTTCACGCTGATGTCTTGGCGAAAGCTCGTTATCGAAAATAATCAGATCTGGTTCAAGCTCTTGGGCTAAAATTTTAATTTCCTCAACTTTACCAGAGCCAACAAATGTTTTTGGGTTTGGTCTTCGCAAATTTTGGACAATCTCTCCAACCACATCCACGCCGGCTGTATCAGCTAATAGTGACAATTCTTCAAGAGAATCTTCAAGCGTAAGAAATCCTTCTTGTTGCTGTAAATTAACCGCTATCAGCAGTGCCTTTTGTCTGGGCGGTCGTAGATTAAATAATTTAGGTTTTGTCATATAGACCTATAATTTTCCTTCCATCCAAGCCTGTAAACGTCGCATTGCCTCGGTCAAATTTTCTTTAGAGGTCACAAGCGAGACGCGTATAAAACCAGACCCCGATTTACCATAAACAACACCGGGCGTGATGCTAACACCTGTTTGGTGCAAGAGTTCATCGCAAAATGCAATATCATCGGTCCAGCCATCAGGTAAGCCAGCCCAAACATAAAGTGCAGCTTTAGGAATTTCAAATTTAAAGCCAAGGTCTTTCAATGGTCCAACAACTACATCTCGACGATCTTGATAAATTTTATTTCTCCCTTTAAGCCATGTTTGATCGCCCAACAGTGCTGCTTCTGCAGCCAACATAATTGGGGTGAAATGAGAATTATCGAGTTGGCTTTTGTATAACCTTAGTAATCGAATAACTTCTGCATTTCCAACGGCAACACCAACACGCCACCCTGCCATATTATAGCTTTTAGAATGAGAATTAAATTCGATTGCGACATCTTTTGCTCCATCAATTTGCATGATGCTGGGTGCTTTGTAGTTATCAAAAGTTACATCCACATAGGGGGCATCATGAGCCACAACGATTTCATGCTTTTTTGCAAATCCTATAACTTCTTCAAAAAAAGAACTTGGTGCAACAGCCCCTGTTGGGTTATTCGGGTAATTCAACCACATTAGTTTTGCTTTGTCCGCAATATCATTCGGTATCAGGTTAAGGTTCGGTAAAAAGCCATTTTCTGCTAAAAGTGGCATCAAATATGCTTCACCCTGGCTAATTTGTGTGCCGGCAATATACACCGGATAGCAAGGGTCTGGCAATAGAACAAGATCACCAGGGTTAATCAATGCCTGGCAAAGGTTAAATAAACCTTCTTTAGAGCCAATCAGGCCTAATACTTCTGTATCAGGGTCAAGATCAACATTGAAACGTTCTTTATAATAATGGGCAAAACCAGATTTTAAACCAGGGGTACCCCCGGATTTGCCATATCCATGCATATCAGAGCGCCTGGCATTTTTTACGAGCTCCTCGATGATAAAATCTTCGGGGGGAAGATCGGGAGAACCCATATCGAGCCTGATGATGTCCAATCCTGTTTTTAATAGTTTAGCAATAGTTTTTTCAAGATCAGCAAAATAATATGGTTTAATTTGAGAGATCCTCTCAGCAGGTTTAATTTCCATATGTGTCAAAATCCTCTTCTTTTCATGGTGAGTTTAAAGCTATTATAAATCATCTTTACTACACGCTTGCGAATAAACATGCCATTTGGTAATTATGCATTTATTTTCGCTTTCTTCCAGGAATAATCTAAGCATACGGCTCAAGATGCTTCAAGGCTCGCTCAACATAAAAATCATACCGTTCTATTTTTTTTCTACGTAACCCATCTTCTGGTTTTGGCAAAAGGCCAAACATAGCTTTTGTTGGTTGAAAATTTTTCGCCTCGGCGTGAGTTACATAATGCACTAATGCACCAATCATCGTTGTTCGCGGGAGTTTCAGTAAAGGGATGCCTTTTATATAATTAGTAGCATTGATTCCTGCAATTAACCCAGCTGCGATATTGCCAGCATAGCCCTCAAACCCAGCTAATTGACCTGCAACAAATAACCCGGGTTGATTTTTAAAAGCTAAACTCTCATCTAAGAGTTTTGGCCCACAAAGATAGGTGTTTCTGTGCATTTGCCCAAATCGTTCAAATGCTGCATTTTCAAGCCCCGGTATCATCTTGAAAACTTTGGCTTGTTCGGAATATGTCAAATTTGTTTGAAATCCCACCAGGTTGTACAAATCTCCTGCCAGGTTTTCCTGGCGAAGTTGAACAACTGCAAAAGGTCGTTTATTGTTACTGTGTGGATCAAATAAGCCAACAGGCCTTAATGGGCCAAATGCTAATGCCATTTCACCTCGACCTGCAATCACTTCTATCGGTTGACAAGCTTGAAAGTAATTTTGTTCTCCAGCTTTTACACCATCTTCAATTTCCTTTTCAAACTCTCGAAGTGGAATCCTTTTAGCATGAATTAATGCCTCTCTAAAAGTCAGGTATTGATCTTTATTAAGAGGGCAATTAATGTAATCACCTTCACCTCCATCACCAATTGCATAGCGGTTAGCTCTGAAAGCAACTTCCATATTTATCGATTCACGAGTAATTACCGGCGCAATAGCGTCATAAAAATATAGTTGGTCTTCGCCCGTAAACTTCAGAATTGATTGAGCCAGACGCGAAGAAGTCAATGGACCAGTTGCTATGATAGCTGGCGCGGCAGGAATTTCGCGAATTTCTTCGCGAACAATTGTAATGTTGGGGTGCGAAGAAAGTTTTTCTTCAATAATTTTCGCAAAGAGATCCCTATCGACAGCCAGCGCTCCACCCGCTGGTAAAGAACTTGCATCTGCACTTGATATGAGAAGTGAGCCTAATCGCCGTAATTCCTCTTTGAGTAATCCTGCCGGTCGATTCGTTAAATTTGAGCCCAGTGAATTAGAACAGACCAGTTCTGCAAGGTTGCCGGTGCGATGCGCCCCTGTGGTTTGATGTGGACGCATTTCAAATAATTTAACCTGAACCCCTCTCTGAGCAGCTTGCCAGGCGGCTTCACAACCCGCCAGCCCGCCGCCAATAATTTTTAGTTCCATAATCACCTCATTTTGAGGATTTTACCACTTTGTTTTTAACAAGTGTCCCTATTATAGATTATCGCCATGGCATACATCTTGCAACATACAAGCAAACGCTTTATAATGTTGACAGGAGAAAGAAAATGGCGCTAAGATCATTGCAAAGTCATTATCAAACCCAAAGTCCTTTAACCTCAGCGCATATTGCGCAAACGATGACCTTGCTCTATATGACCTCAACAGAATTATTGCAAACCATTGATTCTGAGCTTGCAAAAAATCCAGCTCTCGAATTGCTTGATGAACGACGATGCCCAATGTGTGGTAGGAAATTGGCACAGCAAGGTCCATGCCCGATCTGCAGCCAACCAAAATCAACCGAACCGGATGAAACGATCATCTTTGTTTCACCAAGGGATGATTTTTTCACACACCAGGGAAGTGGGGTTTCTTCCATGGAAGATCTCCCTGAAGACCCGTTTTCTTCGGTACAACTTGAGTTACCTGCTTACGTTTTGCAACAAGTCGCACCTGAGCTCGCAATTGATGAACGTGAAATCGCAGCTATGATTTTGACAAACTTGGATGATGATGGATTTCTTGCCATCGAAATTATTGAAATTTGTCGTTATTTTCATGTACCTCCCAGCAAAGTCGAAACCGTATTGAATAAAATTCGCCGCTGTGATCCAATTGGTGTATCAGCACGTAATGTCAAAGAGGCATTATTGGCGCAAATTGAATTTCTCTCTGAAACGATGTCCGTGCCCGAGTTTACAAATGAAATTATAAATGCTGAGTTTGAATTGTTATCAAAACATCAGTACTCTCACATAGCAAAGAAAATTGGCACTTCAACGCAAAAAGTTAAACTGGTTAATCAATTTATTTCTGAAAACCTGAACCCTTTCCCAGCAAGGTCAAATTGGGGAACAATTCGGACTCCAAATAAAAGTTCACCCGATGTTTTTCATCAGCCTGATATAATCATAAATTATTTAGACGAGAAACCAGGCAACCCTTTAGTAATTGAAATCATTACTCCTTCACGAGGTACATTGAGAGTTAACCCATTATTTAAAAAAGCTATCAAAGATCAAACCGAAGATAAAAAAGAAGAGTGGAAAAAGGATGTTGAAAAGGCTTCTCTGCTCATAAAATGTATCCAACAACGCAATAACACAATACGTCAGCTTATGGCAAAATTGGCAGCAACACAGAAAGCTTTTATAATTAAAGGCGATACGCATTTAGAATCGCTCACACGGGCACATGTCGCCGAAGAGCTTGGAGTTCATGAATCAACAATTTCAAGAGCTGTGTCAAACAAAACTGTACAACTTCCCAATAAGAGAATTGTCCCAATGGCTTTATTTTTCGATCGGAGCTTATCAGTAAGGGCAATTTTACGTAATATCATTGCGAATGAACCTTACGCTTTAAACGATACAGAATTACAAGAAAAACTTGAAGATGAGGGAATCTCAGTAGCACGCAGAACTGTGGCTAAATACCGATCAATGGAAGGCATTCTTCCCGCACATTTACGAAAAATCGAAAAATTTGCAACTCCTTGAGAAAATGTGACAAATAACATTTACGATCAATTTAAAAGCCTTAATTATTCTTCATCTGAAGGCGAACAAAGTCTTTTGACGTTGTTTAATTTAATTCATGACCCAGCCATTATTTACCGTCACGAAAATGAAACGATTGTTTCTGCAAACAATGCCTTTTTTTTGCTCACCAATCTTGGTGAAAGCGATTTCCTAAATCAGTCCATTCATTCAATTTTTCAAAACATATTCGAAGCGGACTCGATCGACGGCCATGAGAAGAAAGCCCTCTTACGACACAAAAAACAACCATCAATACCAGTGACCATAAAGATCCTCCCATTAAATCAAGACCAGGGAGATTCGATTATCCTTTTCAGGCCAGATGAAGAAGCTTTAGCAGAAAAATCAATAACTGCTGAACGAGAAGTTGATCTGGAGCAATTAACAAAATTATTTCAGGTACATCTACATAAAAATTCAGACGAATCGCTCACCCAAATATTAATGCATACCAGTGAACTACTGAAGGCATCAATGGTTTGTTTGTACAAAGCAACTGGAACAACACCTCCACTAGTAATTCACCTGTCACATCACGATGATCCATCCCAAGACCTTCCCACATTTTTATTAGAAAATGACCTTATCTATCATCAATCCCCAGACCTTTGGACACCAAATTCACCCACTTTGAGTAGCCTACATCAAAGCGCAGTTCTCGGCCAATTTCAATATATCGCCTCTGCACCATTGGAAATCAATGCATCAAAATTTGGTTTGCTTGTAGTTGGGTCAAAAGCTAACAAACCCAATCCAAATATCCTCCACTTGTTAAAATTAATCGCCACCTACGTCGCTGGATTAATGGCTACTTACCTAAACCAAGAAAGCCAACAAAAACTTGCAAACCGAATTCGTCAGGTCGTAAAAATCCAAAATGAGATAATCACCCACCTCGATGAAGGCGTAATTATTCTTGCACCAGATTTGACAATCGCTGAAATAAACCCTGCTGCGGAAAGTATTCTTGGTTATGCCAATGTTGAAGCACTTCGCCAGCCAGTAGAATCAATTTTGATTGGGTCAGATTCACTTGGCTCGGCAATTAAATCTGCCAAACAAGGTTTACCAACGCTGGTTGGTGGGGATTTAACATTACATAATCGTTCTGGTCGATCTTTCCCAGCACAAATAATGATGTCCCCCATTATGTCTAACGGACAGGTGTTTTCGATTATTATTTTAATCAAAGATTTGAGCCAACAAGAACAAAGCCAGGCAACTAACCAACAACTGGAGCAACGAGCCATTTTAGGTGAAGTAACCGCAATTTTTGCCCATGAAGTGCGAAACCCAATAAATGCGATCATGTTATCGCTGCAAGTTATGGAAGAAAATTTCGATGAAAACGACCCGAACCTTAAATGGATCAATAATATGCGAGAGGAGTGCAATAAGCTTCTTTATTTAATGGACAGCGTTTTATCCTTCGCCAAACCCTTAGAGTATAAAATTGAAGGCGTTGATATTAACCTGTTAATATCTCGTATTTTAGAAAGATGGCACCCCAGACTTAAACAATCTAATATTTCAGTTTATTATGAATCAGATTTTGATCTACCTATGGTCGAAGGAGATCTGCGCGCCTTAGAACAAGTATTTACAAACCTGATTAGTAATTCAACAATTGCCATGACAGAAAATGGTGGTACGTTGGGAATTAAAATAACTGAAGCCGATGAGATCCAAGACCGTCAATTTTTACAAATCTCAATTACAGATACAGGGCATGGTATCCCCGATGAGATTAAAGCGCATATGTTCAAACCCTTTGTAACAGGTTCTTTCCGCGGCACAGGTTTAGGTTTAGCAATTACACAGCGCATAATAAATGCGCATAAGGGAAAAATCGAGGTAGATAGTTATCCAGGTGGGACAATCTTTAAG
The DNA here is from genome assembly GCA_964411385.1 of uncultured Candidatus Brevefilum sp. Taxonomy (GTDB): domain Bacteria; phylum Chloroflexota; class Anaerolineae; order Anaerolineales; family Anaerolineaceae; genus Brevifilum. The sequence continues at coordinate 19,108 of CAYPKT010000008.1, forward strand.
ATCTTCCTCTTAAAAAAGAAAGGTTTGTAATATTCATGAGTGCAACAATCTTGGTAGTTGATGACGTGGATACCGCACGAGAAGCGATCGCCTCAAGTTTAAGAAAAGACGGTAAAGAAGTCTTAGAAGCCGGTACGCTGAAAGACGCAAGGGCTTTTCTCGAACAAAATAAAGCAGATATTTGTGTGCTGGATATATTATTGCCCGATGGGAGTGGATTGTCTTTGTTGGACGAAGTGATTCAAATGCAAGTGCAGCCAAAATTCATTGTTATTACTGCACATGGTCAAATTGATTATGCTGTTGAGGCAATGAAAAAAGGCGCTTTAGATTTCATCACCAAGCCGATTGACATGAAAACCTTAAAAACATCCATCGCACGGGCTGAAGATCTAGTTGCTATGAAGCGAGAATTAGATCACTTGCGCCATTCACAAGCTGCAACATCACAATTCGTCGTTGGAAATCATCCCAGAATGCAATCATTAATTAACCTTGCACAAAGGGCAGCAGATGCCTCTGCTTCAGTACTTATTACGGGCGAATCAGGAACCGGCAAAGAAGTGATGGCAAATTTTATTCATAAAGTTGGGCCGCGTAGCCAAAAACCTTTCATTGCAATTAATTGTGCAGCAATTGCCAACACCTTACTAGAATCCGAGCTTTTTGGACACGAAGCCTTTGCCTTTACAGGGGCATCAAATAAGCGCAAGAATGGGCTGATGGAGGTAGCTGATGGGGGAATATTATTTTTAGATGAGATTTCATCAATGCCGATCGATATGCAAGCTAAACTATTACGTGCAATTGAAGAATATGCCTTCCGTCGAGTTGGTGGAACTACTTTAATCAGAGTAGATGTACAAATCATCGCTGCCTCTAACCAAGACTTAAAAGAATTAATTAAAAAAGGTGAGTTCCGAGAAGATCTTTACTATCGTTTAAAAGTCGTCGATATTGACATCCCTCCACTGCGAAAACGCCGTGATGATATCCCTGAATTGGTAGGTCTTTTATTAAGACGAAGCAATATGAGCATGGGTACTAATATTCAAGACATTACCCCTCGAGCAATGGAAGCATTAATTCAATATGATTGGCCTGGAAATATCCGCGAATTGCGAAATGCAATTGAACGTGCGATTATTTTCTGTGATGACCCAGTGATTGATATTCAGCACCTGCCTTCTGAAGTTATCAATCAATCTTACCCTAGGTTTTAATCGCAAATTCACGTCTGGCATAGAACTTGCTACAACATCTCCAGAGATACACTTCAGGAGGTGTTTTTATGTTTACATCAACTTTTGATTTCCAAATGACCATGGCAACTGTCTTGTTCATTTTGGGTTTAGTCATTTTAGTGATAAGTATTTACATCTTAATTCGACAAGTATTTAATCGTGATGTAAAAACCATTGCCGAACAAACCACAAAAATTGCGGAAAAAGGGATCACAGAAAATGTTGCCGGCTTAGTTGGAAACGCCTCGGCGTTAATTAATGCACTGCATGATCTTTCTAAAACCAATACCGGCATAGGGGTATTTCTTGTTTTCTTAGGGATCGCTCTTGTGACAACAGCATATTTCATCTCAAGAAATCTCGGTTTGCCTTATTAATTCCTAAACCAACCAGATTGGATGTCATTATGGCCTTAGAGACCTTCCTAAAGTTCATTAGACAAAATTATTCGCCCGAAGAAGGGCAAATATTGGTTCACAGCACACAACAAGACCCATTATTATGGCAATTTGTTAACGATCAAGAGCTAAGTTTAGCTTATTACGAAACTGCTGCAAAAGATATAAATACTTTTTCACCAGGGAATATTGCCCGATGGTTGATTGAACAGAAACATGGGGTACTCCTTTCAAATATTCAAGCAGGTGTAGTTCCTCCCGAAATAAATAAAGATGTCGATCAAGCTGTCCTAACTTTATTCAATACGAGCCAACCGCCAAACGATTTGCTTACTGCTGGTCTGTTGGCGATATCTTTAATTAAACATTTTAAACAACATAATAATTGGCAAGGGGTTTCGGAAATAGTTTTTAAAGACCGGACCATAAAAGGTTTGGCAAATAGTTTTAAAATATGGAGAACTCCTTTTGCTTGTCTCCTCGAATGGTGCAATCACTATGATGAATTAACTATTGAACTCACACAATCGGAATCTAAAACAACTTCCAAAGCATCCCTGCCCGTGTTTGTCCACGCATTTTTGTCAAATCCTTTGGATAAACCTATATTAATTGAGAAGCTTTATAAGATCTTTCAACACCTTTCAATTGACACCCAATTGGAAGGGCTTCAATGGATAAACCAGTTGGGGAAAATAGATTTACAAAGCGAATTGGCAAACCAATTAATTCAAACCAGGTCAAACCGGGATTTTCTGGCCCGGGTTTTCTCCGAAGTCGAAGCATTCGAGGCTGTAAACCCGCAGCTCGACCCGTTGGATAAATCTCTACGGTACGGGTTGGCTGAAGATCTGAACCGTCTCGCTGCGTTTTATCACTTCAACGGTAACCATGCTAAGGCGATGGAAATCTATCAAAAATCAAGTGATTTCCTGGAATTTTTAAAGGCTCAGGTACGTTTTCAAATCCTCACCAGTGAAACCAAGCGGGTCACATCTTCTCGTTGGCTCGAAATTAGTAAATCTATCCCCCACTCTAAGCATGCACTTCAATTTCATATTAGGGCATTAATTGATGACCAGCAATTCGATGAGGCACAAAAATTAATTGCTACTTTGCCCGAATCATCTGAAATGTATTACTTGCAATCTAAATTAATGGGTTTAGACAAAACTGATACTAACTTTATCGTTCAAAATACAATTGATTCAGAAATTGATCGTACATGGAGGTTTAGCGATAGCCCCAACTATTTTGTTAATCAAACAAATTTAATTGACAATTCGGAAATCCGAAAAATAATCGCACTTAGTGAAAATCAAACCCAGCGTACCCAATGGATCGATAAACTTTTAAGCGCAAATTTTAACGACGCTAAAAGTTTGTTATTAGCTTGTGACCATTACGAAGGCATAGGGAATCATGAAAAGGCAATTGAATATGCACGATATTTAGAACGGCTTGACCCACAAAACGCTGATCGCAAACGAGCTCTTGTCAAGCTTCTGACTAATTCAGGGCACTGGGACGAAGCATATTCATTTTCGCAAGAATTAATCCAATTAGTTCCAGATCCTGAAATTGAAGACCTCGAAAGGCATGCTGAATCTTCTTTAAAAGTCAATCAAGTGGAAGTAACCTTATCTGCTTCACAACTTATTCTTAAAAGAGACTCTCATAATAAAAAAGCTTTAGTTTTAATTGGAAAAGTCTATTTCAACAAAGGAGATCTACCAAAAGCAATCCAGCATCTGGAAAAAGTTGTTAAAATGGTGCCCGATGCACATGAAGCCTGGATTACGCTGGGAAACTATTGGGAAAGTAGTGGCCAAATTAATCGTAAGCTTGAAACATTAACGAACGGCATCCTAGCAAATCCTAATCAACCAGAATTGTTGCGAGCTTATGGGAAGGCTCAAATCGAGCAACAAGCCTTGCCAGAAGCGTTAATCGCGTTACAAAAATCATATAATTTAGACCCCGCCAATCAAGAGAGTAAATTTTATTTGGCAACTGCACATTTTCTTTCAGGTCAGGCGCAGGCCGCGTACGAGCTTCTTATTGATTTTATCGATGATTATCAACAAAACCCACCAGCTGCAAAACTGTTAGGCAAAGTATTAATTGCCCTTAACAAAAATGACCTTGCTGAACCCATTATGTTATTTGCAGCTGAAAATTTCCCTGATGACCATGAAACGGTCAATTTAGCTGTTCAATTGGTTCTTGACCGTGTAGAACAATCTAAGGATTTGGAAGTAATTAATAGCTTAGATCAAATTAAAAACTTAATGAGAGAGCACAGGAAAGGTTATCTTCCACGGCGCCAGATAGCAGATATAAAAAGGTTAAGCGGTCAATACCAGGAAGCTTTTGATATTTACACACAATTGGGTAAAGAGGAATTTTTAGATAAACCTTCCTTCGATTGGCGGTTAAACTATGGGTTAGGTCTTTCTGCCATGGGGTTGAATGATTTTGAAGTTGGCCTTGCTGCTCTTCAGATGGCAGCAGATGAAAAACCAGAAAGTTTGTTGATCAGACATGCATTAGCAGACTCACTTTTACGTGCAGACTTCGATGGGAAGGCTAATGAATGTGCTGAGGTTGCTTTAAAACTTGCGCCTAAGGAGTTTGATAATATTTTATGGTATGCAAATTTTAAAACCAAAGGAAATCAGCCAAACGATGCTGTTCAGGCATTAAAAGAGTCTGTTCAAATTTCTCCACAACAACACGAACTAAAATTATTGTTAGCAAAATCCTTAATTTCAGCTGGTTCTACTAGTGAGGCCCAAAAAACCTTAGAAGACTTTGTAAATTTAAATACCAACGAAGTTGACCACCTCCGAGAAGCAGCTCATTTATGTGTGCATTTGAATAACATACCATTGGCAATCGAAGCTTTAAATAAAGCGCATCTCCAATTAGAACAAAATAGCCCTGTTCTGATTATGGAATTATCGGTTCTTTACGCTTTAATGCAAGACCACAATAGAGCCATTGAGGTTTTGGGGAATGATCATAACCAATGGATTAATAACCCACAGTTTGCCTTAATGCGAGCTAAGTTATTAAGCAGCGTTGGGCAATACGAATTAGCATATCAAACCCTCAAGATAATTGACCAAACACCTCTTTTGAGTGGAAATAACCTTGAAAAAGGCGATCATCAAGAAGTTTCTTCACCTCTTCTTTATATGCACGATTTTTCTCCTTCAAGTTATTATTATCAATTGGGGCTTTTATCACGCGCGTTAGGCTTATTTAAAGAATCCCAAGAAAACTTCGCACATGCATGTAAAATCGATTCTGGGAACCTTGAATTAATAAATTTGCAAGCTGAGTCAGCTTTGATGGATTTAGATTTCTTGTCTGCATTAACCATTCTTGGTGAAATAGATTTTTCAAACCTGAGTTCAAACCAATTTGCAAGCAGTTTCAATGATTTGGTTTGTTTAAAAACCGAAGCCTTTTTATACCAGGATGAGATAAAACTTGCTGAACAAACGCTTGCGCAATTACCTTTGGATGAATCAAGTTCGCCTCGTTTGTTGGCGTTGAAAAGCCAATTATCAGCGCGCAATAATAATATCGCTTTGGCAGAGGATTATCTTCAAAAAGCACAACAAGTGTTCCTGCAAACCTATACGAATGAGGAAAAGTCCTCAATTTTAACAAAAATCAATAAAATTAACGTTCTAAACAGTCTTGCAGAAGCATATCTCTTACTTGGAGAATTTGTTTATGCATCACAAACCTGGGGAGAAATAACCAAGCTTTTTAAATCTCAACATCTATTGAACTGGCGTTACTTATATACACTAATAACTGGTGCAGAAAAGCAAAGGATTGCTGAAGCTTTATCGGTAACAGCCCACAGTCCGGGCGAAGGGTTCGTCTCAGCTGAAAATTATGAGTTATCCAAAAGGTTATTCGAAGGATTAAGTTCAATCCTTCCGAAGGACCAGGCAACCACATTACAAGCTCGGATGGTTTCAGCTTTTACTGGTCAATGGCCGTTAAATATAAGCATCGATGCTTTTTTACAAGGGCCAGAGGTGGGTGCTGCAGTTTTACTCGGCATAGAAAAAATTGACTTAGCAAATGACATTTTAGACACCTACCCAAACAATCCTACTGTATTGCAAGCTTACGGGATCTTTTCGCTACGTCAAGAATCGAAACAGGGGTTGCAATCAATCGAAGAAGACTTGTCAATTCGCATAACAGGCACACAAGAACCTGTCGACATGGCTTTGCTCGCCAAGTTGCAAGAAAACACTCCAGAAAAAGCTATTACATCAATTGAAGGAGCTTTGAAGCACTGGCCTGATGAAGATAAGTGGCACCATTTTGCTGCAGATTTGCATCGGCGGGCGGGCAGCCACAAGTTAGCTCAAAACCATATTTCTTTGGCTTTAGATCATCAACCAGAAAATGCTGAGTATTGGCAAATGAGCGCGTTAATCAAAGTAGATCATAATCAGCTTGACGAAGCAAAAGTTGACCTTGAGAAGAGCGTTAATTACCAATCAGAAAACCCTGCTATTTGGAAAAAAATGGCAGAAATTAATCAACGTCTTGGTGATATTCCGACAGCAATAAACAATGTGGAAAGGGCGAGTCAACTTGACCCTGACGATCAAAACCTGGTTATATTGGAATTTCAGCTTTTAGCGGATCAACAGCAATTCATAGAGTTAGAAGAAAAAGCACGGGCCTATTTATCAAAAAACCCCCATCATGAATTTGCGATAATTTCACTTGGATCTGCGTTAGCCGGTCAGGGAAAATACGAACAGGCTTTATCTGTTTTTGACAATACAAACCAAATGAATCCATACAGTTCACGTTTTCAATTAGAGCGAATAAAAATCAAGGAACAGCAACTGGGGATTAACCCCGTTCTGCCTGAATTGGTCACCTTGGCAGAGCTGTTTCCCGATGACCCTGGTATTTTAACAACGCTTACCGATTGGTTGATTCGATCTAATCGTTTGGAAGAGGCTGAACAAGCTGCTCAAACGATTTTAAGAATTATTCCCGACCAAGCTGAAATTCACGTTATGTTAGGACGTTTATTGCGAAAGAAGGGCAAGCTCGATCAGGCTGTTTCACATTTGTCCGAAGCAGTGCAACTCGATCCATGGCTGGTTGAAGCCTACATTGAATTAGGTAAAACTTATCAAGACCGGCGCGAGCTTGAAAAAGCAATTGAAACTTATCAATTAGCGTCCCAGGCAAACCATTACGATGCCAGGCCCTATTATTTTGCTGGCTTAGCCTTAAAAGAAAATAAAGATTACCAAAACTCCGAGATGATGCTAAAGCGGGCAAAGAACCTCGCCCCTGATGATCACAATATCATCCGCCAGTTGGGCGTCGTAAGCGCGCTCAATTTAATTAATAATTTACGAGAGGCGAAATTATGATGTTCTCACAACCAAAATCGTTAAATCCAATGCAGTCAATAAACCGTTACCGGTTCCTTACCCTCATCAACGCAGGAAATATCTGCAACGAATATCAGTTTACGAAACAAGCAACTTCACTGTGGTTAGCAAATTACCCCGGTGATTTATTAGTAAAATTTCACCAGGCAATTGCCTTTGCGAATTTGGGAACGAAACAAATTGCTGTCGAGGAACTTGAAAGGCTAATTGAAGCAGACCCTATGTTCCCAGAACCTTATTCTGCGCTTAGCCAATTATCCACGGATGCCGATAAAAGAAATCAATATTTATTTATATCACAATTTCTTGACGGCAAGACACAACCTAACAAAAACGGGTCCGCATGGCTAAACACACTGTGGGAAGCCAGAACAAAGTTTTTAGCGGATGAATACGAAGAAGCGATCTTATTATTGCACGAGACCCTGGTAAATAATCAACCTACACCAATACCTGCGATTTTCCATTTACAAGCGGTCCATAAAATTGGAAACCAAGACATGCTGCATAACTTAAGCGATATCTATCATCAACAATGGCCCAAATGTCTTCAAATCAATGTTGTTAAATCACTTGTTGAAATCGACATCGGCTTAGATGCCTCGGCTGTTGAACGATTGCATTGGGTTGTAGCGCATGACAGCTCTGGGCAAGTAATACAACAATTAATGGGAACTAATCATCGTTTTAAAAATTTATGGCCACAGCATTTTGAAATTTATTTTGATTTAGCTATTCCGGCATCAATTACAAGTCACCTTGGTTGGAACCAACTTAAAACGGGTGCTGTTATTGCCCCGATTTTCTCACAACCTGTTGTTCCTGCCCCCAACAAAGCAGTATCACCAACTGCAGAAACTCAAAAAATCCACGTTGCACCCCCACCTGCACCATTTGAGAGCCATAGTGATTTTACTTTTGGTAATGAAGGCGATCCGGTTCTTCAAACTACAGCAAAAGAACCAAAACTAAAACAAGAACCAGAAACATGGGCATCATACGAAGACTTTGCAGATATACAAAAATCCTTCTCGCTCATTGCAAAACGCGTAAAGAAACCCGAATTAGAGAGAGCTGATAATCGTTTTCCGGTTTACGTCATCTTAAGTTCCAAAACGCAGCTTGAAAAAGCTTATGGTCCAAATACAACAAAGGTTATTGATGAACATTTACAAACACTGGTCAGCCTTATTCAAACCCAACCCAACTGGAACGCAGCTTTATTCTACCCGGATGACCCAGACTCCTTTGCAAAACACAACGTGAAACCTGTTATTGGTTCTGATCCCTGGCAAATCAAACTGGCTTTAGCTGACTTTGATGCTGCCCTCGCAAAAAAAGGTGAAATGATTGGTGCCCTGCTCATCGTCGGTGGGCCTGAAATCGTTCCTTTTCATCATTTACCCAACCCAACTTACGATGACGATTTAGACGTCCCCTCAGATAACCCCTACGCCTGTATTGATGAAAATTATTTCATTTCTCAATGGCCCGTTGGTCGCCTTCCAGGAGAGAAAGGTTCAGATACAGGGTTACTGCTGGAGCAGATCCGAACAATAACCGGTCAATATCAACAAAGATCTAAATTAAGTAAGTCAATTTTTGGTAATATGACTTCAATTGTCAACCTCGCCTGGCAGTATTTTAGTAACTTAAGTACAGCTGTTTATGACAGCCGAAATTTTGGCTTTTCTGCTGAAATATGGCAACGAGCATCCAGAGAGGTTTACAAAGCGATTGGTAAAACAAAAGATTTAAACCTTTCTCCGCCTGTCAATATCAATAACTTAAGTTCCCGGAAAAACAATTATTTGCAAGCAGGTTATTTTAATTTACATGGGATTAAAGATGGGCCTTATTGGTACGGTCAAAAAGATTTTAATGCGGTTTCGAACGAACCAGACTATCCAATTGCAATTCGACCCGACATGTTTGACGAAAAAAACCCATCACCAAAGCTGATTTTAACCGAAGCTTGTTACGGCGCTAATGTCATCGATAAAAACGTCGAAGAAGCAATCGCTTTGAAATGTCTTGATACAGGGACAAAATCCTTCATCGGTTCGACATGTATTGCCTACGGCTCCATTGCAGCTCCGTTGGTTGCAGCTGATTTCCTCGCTGAAACTTTCTGGAAGAAGATCAAAGAAGGCTTACCAGCCGGCTATGCATTCATGCAAGCCAAATTAATTTTGGCTGAAGAGATGATAAAATCGCAGGGCTTTCTTGACGGTGAAGACCAAAAGACTTTGCTCTCCTTCGTTTTATATGGAGATCCACTGGCTCAACACGATGGCTTACAGACGATGCCCAAACACCTATTCCGTTTTACCTCATACCCATCGGTGAAAACCATTAGTGACGGGGATATGATAATTTATTCAAATGATAACAAAATCCCCAAACAAGTGGATAAACAAATAAAAAGAGCTGTTGAAAAATATTTGCCCGGTTTGGAAAATGCTCAGATGCGGGTTAACAAATCCGTTTCAACACCAAAAATTAAGAATGGCAAAACATCGGGCGCTGATGAAAAAGATATCCCTGAAAGATATGTTGTGACTTTGAAAAAGTCCTTAGAAAACGGTTCAAATTTAGCACATCAACACTTTGCTCGAATGACCTTTGATAAAAAAGGCAAATTAGTTAAATTTACAACTTCCCGTTAATTCATTAGTGACAACAAAAAAACCATCTCCTGTGTAACTCTCCATTGTCACTAATTGAAGGAAGGTGCTCTTTTATAAAAGAGCACCTTTTATTTTTCCACTTGATTTAATAAGTGAATTTAATCATTAATAAAAGTGATACTTACAAATTTTCTAAGATAACAATTATGGTAAAATATTTATTAATAACTAAAAAATCCCATCTTCGAGTCTTCTCACCTACAGCGCAGCCATGGTGACAAGACCGTTAGGGTAGGCATGGAAACGTGCTTGCCTCCCGCGTTTGGAAAGGAGATGAGCTTACTCGAGGCAACCAATGTGTTGATTTGTCTCTGGTATTAACCGCTCCTTTTCATAGAGGAGCTTTTTATTTTGAATACCAAAACCTTAAATCACAAATCATTTTATTTTTCTACTCGCGATTTATTATTAATGGCAGTTTTAGCTGCCCTTGGGGGCGTAACCAGTACTTATGTCAACACGATTGGAGACGCTGCCCTGGCAGCATTAGGTTTTGCCGGCGCCACACAGTGGGCTGCTGGTTTACATACTATTTGGGTCGTCCTGGCAATGGGGATATTAAGAAAAACAGGCGCTGGTACATTAACTGGTGTCATCAAAGGCGTAGTTGAACTGATGAGCGGAAACACCCACGGGGTGATCATCCTTCTTGTTAACCTTGTTGCTGGTTTATTAGTTGATTTTGGCTTTTTATTATTCAAAGATAAACGCTCTATTGGGTCTTATTTGTTGGCTGGCGGTCTATCAGCGGCATCAAATGTGGTCATTTTTCAGCTTTTTGCCACTTTGCCTTCAAACATTCTTGCGCTTGGCGCAATACTTTTCTTGACGGTTGTGGCAGGTATATCAGGGTTAGTGTTTTCTGGGGTTATTCCATTTTTATTGGTTAATATGTTGGTAAAGGCTAACGTTGTAAAACTACCTGAAAGAGCCATTCAGAATCGTAAGGTGGGATGGTTTATTATTTTAGGTGTATTGGCAATTGCCTCCTTATTGACAATTTACTTACGATCCGCTTTAAAGGGTTCCCCTACTGTAAGCATAACCGGTTCTGTTGACGCTCCTTATGAATTCCCAGATAAGGGATTAGCCCTTAGCCAGATTGAACGCCAAATGGAGTTTCGCGGTGTGATGACTTCTTATACCGGATACCCAATGTTGGAGGTCATAAAATTTGCTAAACCCTTTCCTACAGCTAATGCCATTTTAATTGAAGCAGCTGACGGCTATGCCTTTCTAATTAGTTTTGACGAATTATTCAACAATCCTAATATTCTTTTAGTTCCACAAGGACAAGGAAAAAACATTTCTTTCGATGTCGTCGGACCTCAAAGCAGTAAGGCTTGGGTTAGAAATACAGTTAAATTGACGGTTTCAGTTGCTGAGGGCTTAGAAATTCATACGCCATCGGGTGAAATTAAAATTTTTAACCCAGAGGATTGGCTGCAAGACATGGACAGCACTCAGGTTTCGCTTCCAGGCGGTTCCCAAAAACTACAGGGTGTACCCCTATGGAAAATTGTCGAACCTTCTTTTATTGATGATGACCAGCTTACGATAAAATTGTTTTCATCCGAGTCTGATGTTTTATTTACCTGGGAAGAAACCAAGGAAAACGATAAGATAAGAATTTTTACCATTATTAACGATGATGGTTATTCTTTTGTTTTAGCAACCATGTCAGGTGAAGTTCTGCTCTATCCCTTGGAAAGAATTGAGGTTAAATAACGAATGCCAATGGTTGAAATCCAAGGATTTACTTATTTTTACCCAGGCGAAGCTGAACCAACGCTTGTTGATATTAACCTTGAAATCGAAAAAGGTGAATTGGTTGTAATCACAGGCCCTTCAGGAAGCGGTAAATCAACCTTGGGCAAAGCATTAGCGGGTTTTTTATTCCAGGAAGAAGCCCCTAACTATACAGGCTCTGTGACCGTAAATCAAACTGACATGGCTCAATTAAATCTTTATCATGCCAGCGAACGCGTTGCCTATGTTCAGCAGAACCCCGAAGATCAATTTTGCACATTAACAGTTTTGGACGAAATTGCGTTCGCCCTTGAAAACGCTTGCCTCCCTCCGGATAATATTGAAGAACGTATTAGAACAGTTTTAGAGGTCGTCAAAGGAGAGAATTTATACCATCGTCAATTGTCGTCATTATCCGGTGGAGAAAAACAAAAAGTAGCAATTGCATCAATGTTAGCAATTTTACCCGATGTATTAATTTTGGATGAGCCAACTTCCAACCTGGATCCAAGCGCCACCCAACACGTTTTTGATGCGCTTCACAATTTACGTACCGCCAATAATTTAACTGTCATTATTATTGAACACAAATTATCGCAATTGGAAGTTTTTTGCCCTCGGTATATCAGTATTGTTGAAGGGAAATTATCCTCAAAAAGTAGCCTATGCGATAATAACGCTTCGATCGAATCATTACAAATTTCAGAACTCCATACCTTAACCGAGGAGGAATATTTACCCGATGCGCTTTTGGATCTAACTCAAGTAAATGTCACCATCAACGATCATGAAGTCCTTCAGAATATTAGTCTCAAAATTTTTCCCGAAGAATTTATTGCAGTCATGGGGCCAAATGGAAGTGGCAAATCTACCTTATTGCAAACAATAATGGGGTTTCTCAAACCAACAAGCGGCGAAATATCATGGTTCAACGAATATTGTAACCAGATAAGAACCAGTAAATTAGTCTCTGAAATTGGCTTTATTTTTCAAAATCCCGACCATCAACTTTTGACGCAATCTGTCTGGGATGAGGCAACACTAATTTTACAAAACCTGGGATTGTTTGTTGACGTCAACATCGCAAATGCAGAACAGTTGTTAGAAGAGCTTGGCTTTCAAGGTCGTTTTGGTCTCCACCCTCAGCGGTTAAGTTATGGCGAAAAGCGTAGGCTCAACTTAGCTGCTGTCATTCTTCACAATCCAAAGCTGTTATTAATTGATGAATTTTTAATCGGTCAAGATATACAAAATGCACGAAAATGGATGACCGTTTTAAAAAACTATGCACAGAAGGGCCACGCTGTTATATTAGTTAATCACCAGGCGCAGCTAACGCAAGAATACTGTGATCGAGTGATCTTCCTAGATGCGGGAAATATTGTTGTAGACGCACCCGTTTCACCCGCTTTTACTTCATTAGCTAAACTGGGTTATAAGGTCTTTTTGCCACAATCTATTAAGGAGTCTCATAGTGCGTAAATTGTCTTATCAACCCGGGAACAGCTTGATCCACAGGCTTTACCCGTTGACAAAGTTTGCCTGGTTGTTGCTCAGCACGGGGTTATTATTCTTTCTCACCGATGGGCGTCTTTTATTGTTAACTGCGTTTATATGTTTAGTGATTTTATTTTCAATTAATCACAAAATCCATCGTGTTCGTGGGTTTAAGTTTGCTTTTTTTACTGGGTTTGGCTTGTTAATTCTTTACCTTTTATTTGAGAAATCAGGCAAGGTTATCATTGATCCTGGTTTTCCTTTATTTAAACTGACGACAGGCGGGCTTTTATTGGGTCTGCAATTTAGCGGACGCTTTTTAAGTATAGTATTTTTCAGTTATGTTTTTATTCTTACGACGAATCCAAGCGATTTAGCCTATGCCTTGATGAAATCAGGGTTGCCATACCGCTATGGTTTTATGGTAGTAACTGCTCTACGACTATCCCCTATTTTAGAGGAAGAAGGGCAAACAATTTACCACGCACAATTGGCTCGGGGGGTTCGCTATGACCAGGCTAATCTCCGTAAATTACCACTTATCGTCCAACAATTTCTTACTCCATTATTAATTAGCGCCCTGCGAAGGGCAGACAAGCTCGTTTTTAGTATGGAAGGTCGTGGTTTTGGACGATATCATAACAGGACTTTTAGAAATCGTCCGATGGCTACCTATCTTGATTTATTTGTAAGCATCAGCTTATTATTTTATTTCGCACTATTGTTAACCATAAATTCCAGGAGTATGGCATGAAAAAACCACGACAAAAATCGTTAATCATTTTTCTATCAGCCTTCAGTGTTATTTTATTCGGGGGCATCATCGCTCTTTTGTTAATGACAAAACCTATGCCCATCGCTGTTTTACAACATTTTGGTATTAAGCTATTGATTGAAGAAGCGAACGTGATGAATGAATGCGCAGAATGCCATGCGGCAGTCGATTTTCATGATTGCACTTTTTGCCACGACGATCATGGCGCTATTGAATTGAAGGGCATAAAATTTTATGAAGTCGTTGAGTTAACCGGCGATGTGCCTGAACCTGCATTTATCCGAGTCAATGAAGTTATGCCAAACCAAGAAAATTACGGCACCCATATTTTGCTGTTTGATTTTCTCTCTCAAAACGGCGTTGAATCTTTTGAATCTATTACATTCACAACAAATGATGGTGGTTTAACAACTATTGAATCTAAATATTTAGATGAAACAGCGATGTTCGTGCCATATCTGGATGGCGTAAGATTTGTAACAGAATCTGTTCATGTGTCCACCTGGCTTAAGGGAATAAAACAAATCATCGTCGTTGGGGAAGAAAAACCCATATTGATTGACGGCGAAAGAACATCAATCGGTCGTTTACTTCTTGGCGAAACCCGAAAATTCATTGTCGAAGGTTCTGAATCCAGATTTCTTAGCGAAAAAGGTGAGACCGGAATTGCTTTTGTGGGTAACTGGGTTGAAGGTGCACCAATTCTGCCTTTGTTAAAGACAAAGAATCCAAATTCAGTCACCTTAACAGATAGTGAAGGTAAACAGATTGAATTGGAGGCAGTCGACTTATCGCAAGCAATTTTGACGACTTTTAGAAAAGAAGTCACTTTGGTGATACCTGATCGGGGCCGAAGCGCCTGGCCTACAGGAATCGTCGAAATTAAATCTAAATAACGAAAGGAGGTTAAAGTAATAAATGAAAAAAACAGCCATCATCATCAGCATTTTTCTCTTTGCAGTTATTGTTTCAGCTTGTCATCCAAGTTGGCATATTAATCTCGAATCTAATAATGTAGAAGCAGGGATTGTCGAGTCTGATGTGGTTCGCTTTTATATAGAAGGCATAGATGACGGCGCAGAAAGTATCACCGTTGCCCGCGTTCTATTTCATTATGGATTTAAATTAGTCGACCAAATCGAATTGATTGATGACAAAGGTATCCAATTCATTTACAACTGGGAAGATATTCACGACACTGCGCTCATTAACAAAGATGGTAAGGTTACTATCGAAAATGAAACTATTAAACCAAAGGTAATCAATGTTACCCCATCTTCATTAGCATCAGAAATTACCTGGTCGATAATGGATATTGCCCCTACAATTGCCCAAGTTACTGGTCTTCCACCGATGCCTGGTGCTCACGGCCAGCCCCGCTCACAAAGTACGGCACGTTATGGCGTTTTAATCTTTGTTGATGGGTTACAAAATGAGAAATTACTTTCTTTAATCGACCAGGGTTTGTTGCCTTTTTTCGAAAGTGCAGGTGAAATCCATAAAAGTTTTACGGTTTACCCCTCAGTGACGACATCATCTTCAGCAGCTTTGTTGACAAGCACCCCACCTTATGTGAATGGGGTTTTCGGTTATGGTTTTCGTAAAACGGAAACAAAAACTATTTTTGATCACGCTGTTGAAAATGGGCATTCTGTAATCGCGGTTGAAGGTTCTGGTCTTGCTTTTAACTTGCGAAATGCAGATATAAACCTAAATGGTGATCGAGATGGTGATGGCTTTACAAACGACAACGTGCACAAAAGTACCCTGGAGGTTATCGAAGCCGGCATGCCAGATCTCCTTTTCATTCACTTTCATGATATTGATGACCAGGGTCATCAATTTGGGCCAGATTCACAAGAGTATGCTGATGCGATCATCCAAGTTGATAGCTATTTATCTGAAATTGTTTCAGCTCTTCCATCTGACACATTTATTATCATTTTCTCAGATCACGGTATGCAAAAAGACCCCCTTGGTCCAGGCGGTAACCATGGGTATTTAACAAAAGAATCCATGATTAATACAATCATATTATTAGAAAAATCGGAGGATTAAATGAATAAGTTCAAAAAAAGCACCCTATTTCTACCCACAATTGGTATTTTGATTACCCTATTATTCGCACTTAGCGCATGTGGAAGTGCCCCCAATGTCGATTGGGACCTTTCTGTGTCGGGCGATGTTAACAATCCAACCATTTTCACCTATAAAGATTTGGTTAAACTTCCCCAAGACGAACTCAATGATATCCTGATGGAAAAGTCTCGTGGTGAAGACGAATTTCGTTCTTTCAGTGGTGTTAAATTGTCAACACTATTCGAAAAAGTAGACGGACCTGCCAACCCCACAACAATTATTGCTACAGCCGCTGATGGTTACCAAATTGAAATTAGCGCTGATGAGATGGTAGATGGGATGATCGCTTTGAAAGATGGCGGTGATTGGATCACAAAAACAGACCCAACTTCGGGCCCCATCCGCTTAGTCTTCCCTGCTACACCCGCAAATCGTTGGGTGTTCCAGGTGATTGAAATTGAAGTCATCCAATAAAAATTTAAAAGAAAGAAGGATAATCATGAAAAGAAACGTTTTATTGTCTGCTGTTTTACTTGTTCTGGTTGTTTTTGTCGCAGCATGTTCTCCGAAAGAAACAGCAAAAACAGAAGGACCTGCTTCAGATGTCGTTGAAGCCATCCTCACAGTTGGAGACAAGGACTATACGCTTGACCAATTGAAAGCTTTGGGGTCACAATCAGCTGATCATACCGATAAAGAGGAGAAAACAACGACCTATACCGGCACACCTTTAGTTGCTTTATTAAATGATGCTGGTTTGTCTGGCAGTACCCTGGTTCTTACTGCTGAAGACGGTTACGAATCTGAATTGGATTTTACAGAAGCCTTAGCATGCGACGAATGTATTGTAGCATTGGACGATCCCGCATCCTTGCGAACGATTATGCCTGGAATGTCTAATAAAGTTCACGTGCGCGATTTGGTAAAAATAACCGCAAAATAAATCAATAGAATAGGATAAGATAAGGTCATCAAATTTGGTGACCTTATCTGGTACATAAATTATGCCTCTCCTCACACCTTCACGACGTTGGCAAAAAGCCTATTACCCATTTAAAAAACGTAAACTAACTGATAGAATCGAAGAGTCATTTGAGCGTACTTTAAAAGGGTTGGTTTGGGGTTGCCGTATGTGTGGCAACTGTTTGCTTCAAGAAACCGCTTTCATCTGCCCAATGGCCTGCCCTAAGGGTTTACGTAATGGGCCCTGTGGTGGTTCGACACCCGACCATTGCTGTGTTGATGAAAGCCGTCCATGCATTTGGTATGCAATTTATAATCGGGCAGACAAAATGGGTCGGCTTGAACTCCTTTTAGAAGTACTCCCCCCTCTTGATTGGGATAAAACAGGCACCTCCGCGTTAAAGGATGTCTACACAAAAATCAGTGATCACGGTGTTGCAAAAACTATTTCAACGGTTGTTCAATCAACGCCTGTAGAGCGCAAGCAGCGTTGGGATCGGTTTTTTAAAGAAATTCGGCAGCCTGATTGGTGGTCCGGTGATGCCTTATCTCACCCAGCGCTTGATCATGATCCAGTCTCAAGATTTGAACAAGTCCTTGCTGATGAAAAGTTTGTTTTAACCTGTGAAGTGGTTCCGCCCCTTTCTGTTAGTTTCACAAAATTCAACGCGACTGTCAATGCATTGAAAGGTGTTGTTGATGCAATCAATATCACAGACGGAGCTTCTGCGGTCCCTCGTGTTTCAGCCTTGGCATGTGCAGTCCGCTGCCTTGAGTTAGGCATCGAGCCGATTCTTCAAATGGCAGCTCGCGATCGAACTCGGTTAAGTTTTCAGGCTGATCTACTGGGAGCATCTGCAATGGGCATCCGTAACTTTTTGCTCATCACCGGAGATCACGTCAATAAAGGCGTTGCACCCTTTAGCAAGATGGATGTATGGGATTACGATAGCATTCAGGCGCTTTGGATGGCACGTAAACTGCGCGATGAAGGTTTATTTGTGGATGGGCGTCAGATTAAAAATCGGCCTGCTTATATTATCGGCGCGGCAGCTGCGCCTTATGCCTCTACGCCAAAATACCAAGCCCTGCGCGCTGAGAAAAAAATAAATGCAGGTGCACAATTCTTTCAGAGCAACCTGGTATATGATGTTGATCGGTTCCAAGAATACCTCGAAGCTCTCGATAACCGTAACGTTTTAGGTCGGGTTCCGTTAATAGCCGGCTTTGCGCCTATCAGAAGCATGAACGCTGCCCATTATTTGGCGTCCTTGCCTGGCATTACCATACCTGATGAGATAATGGAACGGCTATCTACTGCTAAAGACTTCAAAAAGGAATCAAATCAGGTTAGCCTTGAGATTATCGAAAAACTCAAATCTATTCCTGGCGTGCGCGGGATTCACTTTATGGCGATTGGAGATGTTAGCGAATTAAAGTCTTTAATTGCTGAGAGTGGCTTGTTAAATTAAACTATTTTAATAACTCAACGAAAATTATTCTTAATTTTTCTGGATTATTTATTGACTTAACTTGAGGTTTGACACTTATTAATAAATAAACTAAAATTAGTTTATTCTAACAATCCATAAAGGGTGCACTTTAGGCCCGGATGCCAGGTGCATAAAAGGGGAAGCTGGTGAAAGTCCAGCGCTGTCCCGCAACGGTAACACACCATGTGAAGCCCGATGACCTGCCCTTTATGACCCAAGACACTTCGCGGAAAGGCAAGTTGGGCGTCGGCATCTTTGCAAAGCCGGACTCATCCTGCCGCCCTTTTGGGCGGTTTTGGCTTAACGACCTTCC
>CAYPKT010000008.1:37864-94559 GCA_964411385.1 uncultured Candidatus Brevefilum sp.
TGGTTCGATGAATCTTCAAGCGTCCCTGCATCTATTCGAGTTGTGTTGGCTTTAGCAGCATCAGGTGTTTCACAGGATTATCTTGCAGGTGAAAATGACAATAACCCTATTGATTACTTGATTTCCAATGGCACAAAGTGGATTTTTGGTGATGAAGAAGAACCGACCTTAAACATTGCCAGGGTTGGGCAATTACTTACCGCAGTATCTGCTGCCAATCAAAACCCATTCGCTTTCGGGCCTGAAAATATTAATCTTATCAGTTTGATAAAAAACCAGTACGACCCAAATGTAAGGGTTTTTGGAAGTTCAAGCGAGCAGGATGTAACCGACCAGGTTTGGGCCTTAATTGGATTAGCTTCTGCATATCAGTCAGTCCCAACAGAGGCGGTCGGGTGGCTATCATCTGTTCAAGCGACTGACGGAAGCTGGGATGATGGGTTTGGTAGTTATTTAGATATGACACCCCTTGCAATCCTGGCTTTAACTGCAGGAGACGAAAGCAACCTGGATAAAGCATCTATTGAATTGGGGTTAAATTACATCAAAGACAACCAGAAGATCAATGGTGGTTGGCAAACATCCTGGGATACCACCACCAATGCCAATACCACCGGAATGATTTTACAGGCTATGAGTGCAGCTGGAGCTGACCCAGCCAGCCAGGAATGGGCACAACCTGAAGGTACAGCTGTCGATGCGCTCGTAAACCTACAACAGGACAATGGCGCAATTGGTGGCGATTTCACCAATGCTTATTCAACAGCTGACGCAATATTGGGCCTTTCGGGGCAGCCCATCTTTAACCTTAGCCGCATTAGCCGCACAGGCCGTGCTTTTGAGTTTATTTTTTCTGCCCAAGAGGCGGACGGGGGATGGGGTTCTGTCGGACAAACCTTCGACGTGATTCTTGCTGCAAGAGCTGCAGGGTGGGACCCGACGACCATAAAAACTGGCAATAATTTTCCATTAGAATATCTTAAGGATAATCTTATTCCATATCTTGAAAACGGGCCAGATGCAATTGGTAAAGCAATTCTTGGATTAGTCGCAGCAGGGCAAAACCCTCGCAATTTTAATTCTATTGATGTGGTCGAAAAGTTAATTGAAACCTACGATAACGAAACCCACGCTTTTGGATCACCTGAAAATACCTGGCACCAGGTTTTTGCTGTCCTCGGTTTATTTGCAGCTAATGAACCCATCCCCACTGATGTGGTTGAGACAATAATTTCCCTTCAACAAGCTGATGGCGGCTGGGAATATTCAGCTGGTTTCGGAAGTTGGCCAGACAATACCTCAATTGCCATTCAAGCTCTACTCACCGCAGAAATCGCGCTCGATTCAGAGGCGATATTAAATGGGGTAAAATTCTTAACCTCTTTTCAACTTAATGATGGTGGCTGGGGAGATGCTTCATCGACTGCTTTTGTACTTTTTACCCTAAATGCTTTAGGAATAGAAAACAATTCATGGAGAACTGAATTTGGCACAACACCTATGGATGAATTGTTTTCATTTCAGCTTCCTTCAGGTGGGTTCATGTTTTCCACAGAGTACCCCGATGAGAATTTAATGTCGAGCACATCTGCTGCCTTAGCATCCGTTGGTGGACATTTCATCATTGCTCCCGACAATAAACCCTCCAAAAATATTGCTGGTCTGGTTATTCAACCAGATGACGAAAATGCCTTTGCTTCTTGTGTGCCAATTGTAAAAGACCACATATCAGGTTTGGCGCTTTTAGATGCATCGGGTGCACCCTACAAAATAAAAGATGGGTTTATCGATAGCATCCTTGATGTATCTAACCCCCGAGGAGGGACTAATTATTGGTCTTATTGGAGCTGGAATGGGCGTGAATGGGAGTTTAGCAACGTTGGTGTCAACGAATCTAAGGTACTTCCTGGTTCTATTGAAGCTTTATATTTAACCAGTTGGGAAATTTTCCCATCGCCAGCACCCGAAATTGTACCTTTTCTAAATCATATATGCGAACAATATTTACTAAAGAATTATCAGGTACAACCATACCTTCATCTGTTTGATATTGAAGAAGAATTTAACAGCGAATCTTCAATTGTTGCCTTACAAATAACCCCTGATGAGGAATCAGAATCTACGCAAATAGAGATTAACGACTCGTCAACACTGGAAACCCCACAGGAATTAACATCTCCCCCCCAAGGTGTTGTCCATGAGCAAAAAAGTCTGTCATTAATTCCAATAATAATCATCGGTCTTGTTGGGTTGGGTATCGTTGTTTTCTTAATAATATGGTCGATTAAAAGAAAAAGTAATGCGTGATCGCCTTCTAAAAGGATTGACTGACTTAATTGTTTTCGCGATGGGCTTTTTTAGCCTTATTGCTCCCTTTATTTTCCCTCAATTAAGCTCAACTGATGTTCAATCAGCAATTTTTCCGACCATGGTTAGCCTGATCATCATCATCTGCCTAATCGTTATGATTTTTGAAGCACAATCTTCGCTGCTCGATAGTAAGATGATCGCATTTCTTGCCATATTAATCGCCATTAACGCTGGTCTACGCTTCCTTGAAAATGCCATTCCCGGGCCGGGAGGTTTTAGCCCAGCATTTTTTATCATTATTTTGGTTGGATATTTTTTCGGGAGTCAGGTGGGGTTTCTGGTAGGCGCCTTGACGATGTTCGTTTCAGGATTAATCACTGGCGGAATTGGCCCATGGCTGCCGGGCCAAATGATCACCGCAGGATGGGTGGGGCAAAGCGCCCCTATCGTTAGGTCTTTAGTAAATAAACTGCGTTGGAATCAAAAACCCGGTGAAATCGTTCTTCTGGCAATTTTTAGTGCTATTTGGGGGTTACTCTTCGGGGCGATCATGAATTTATGGTTTTGGCCATTTTTTGGCGCTGGTGTAGGCCAATCCTATACGAAAACAGTTGGCATTTTAGGCAATTTTCAACGGTACCTGGCTTATTACCTGGCTACATCTCTGATTTGGGATGTAACCAGGTCTATCGGGAATGTTTTAATGATAGCTTTCATGGCAAAACCAGTTTTGAGAATCTTTCAAAGGTTTTATCAACGGTTTACATTTAAATTTCTACCCGAAACGAGGTCGGTTTGAATTCTTTTGCTTGGTTTTCCTGGCTGGTAACTAATATTATATTATTACTTTCTGTTCGAAATCCAATTTACCTGGTTGTCTCCCTGACGGGGCTTTTAATCCTTGGCACCCAACTTGCGAAATCTCGAAACGTAAACCATTGGTTTGTTAATAATCTCCGTTTTATATCGACCATGGTGATCTTGTCAACGCTTATTAATAGTCTTTTTTCTCATGTCGGCAATACAACTCTTTTTGTGATACCTGAAAAATGGCCTCTGATCGGAGGGGCAGTCACCATTGAGAGTTTAGTTTACGGTGCAATTAATGGATTGGTGATCAGTAACCTTTATATTTTATTTAACATCCTTAATTTAGCCATAAATGCCAAACAACTTACGCGCCTTATTCCACGAGCATTTCATTCTGTAGCGATGGTCGTGACTATATCAATTACGTTTTTCCCTACAATTCAAAATCGGGCACGTGAGATCAAAGAGGCGCAAATGATCCGCGGTAATCCTATGAAAAAAACCTCCGATTGGCTGCCAATCATAATCCCTCTGCTTGTAACCAGTTTAGAAAATTCAATCCTTCTAGCTGAATCCATGACAGCTCGTGGTTTCCATCAACAAGCTGAAAATAAATCTTCCACGACTACCATTAGTTTGATAACGGGAGCATTTTTTATATTTTCTGGGTGGTTGTTACAGATGTTCAATTATCCGAAATGGATTTACCTTATCCTTTATTTGTTCGGGGGTGGTGTAATTGTTCTTAGATTAATACATGTGGGAAAGCAAAGTAAAGTAACATATTTTCAACATGAGCCTTGGGATCATAAGTCAATTATTATCACAGGATTAATGCTGTTAAGTTTAATTTGTTTCACAGTTTTCTCCTCGAATGGTTCTTTTACCACTTTGGGTTACTACCCCTACCCTTACCTTTCTATACCTGGCTTCCAAATTTCTGGTTTAATTTTTTACGCGCTTTTATCCATCCCGATTATTTTTGTATAATATGCTTAAGTTCACGAACGTTTCCTTTACATATCCTCAAAAAACAAAAAAGGTGTTAAATAATATAGGGTTAGAAATTCCTACAGGGTCCTTAACCCTGATAACCGGTCCGTCTGGCAGCGGTAAATCAACATTTTTACGAAGCATTAATGGGTTAGTACCCCATTTTACTGGGGGTACAATCTCAGGAGAAATCCAGGTCTGTGGTCAGGACCCTATAAAAGAAGGTGTTGAAAAATTATCATCATGGGTTGGTTTTGTTTTCCAGGAACCAGAAGCTCAATTTATTTTTGATACTGTCGAGGATGAAATTGTTTTTGTACTCGAAAACAATGGTCTTCCAAAGTACGAAATGGAAAATCGTCTAGTAGAGATTCTAGGCAAATTGCAAATTCAACATTTACGTCACAGGCGAATCAATGAACTATCAGGTGGTGAGCAACAAAAAGTAGCCATCGCCAGCGTTCTGGTCATGCATCCAAAAGTACTTGCCTTGGATGAACCAACCTCACAGCTAGACCCTTTCTCAGCTGATGAGATCTTACAACTTCTGATTAAATTAAAAACACAGCTAAACTTAACGATCTTAGTTTCAGAACACCGTTTAGAGCGCCTTTTGCCATACGTCGATTCGATCATCAATTTCCAACAAGAGGGAAGAATATCTTTTGGAAAACCTCAACAGGTTTTAGAGACGATGGCTCAAGTTCCACCGCTTATTGAAATTTCACGAAGGGTGGGGGTTTCACCACTTCCGTTGGACCTTAATTCCTTTCCAAAAGATTTATTTAAATCCTTTGCACATTCACCTTGGCTAACCTCGAATTCTTCTAAAATTCACAAAGAAGTTTTATTAAACATCACTCACCTTTCAACGAAGATTGACGATCATGAAATATTACATGATATAAACTTCGCAATCCATAAAGGTGAAATTTTAGTCATCTTAGGGTTAAATGGTGCAGGTAAAACAACGCTTTTACGGTCAATTTTAAAAATTATCCCATCTTCTGGGGAAGTATGGATGGATGGAAGGAATTTAAAGGACTTACCGTTTTCAGAAATTATTCAAAGTGTTGCTTATTTACCTCAAAATCCGAATGATTTATTATTCGCTGATTCAATCATTGATGAGCTAAATATTACGCTAAAAAACTTTAACCTTGAGGTTAATGCATTAAATGCAATAGAATTTCTCAACCAATTCGGTTTATCAGAAAAGGGAGATGCCTACCCGCGTGATCTTTCAGTCGGTGAAAGGCAACGTGCGGCATTAGCGGCTATTACTGTGCACGATCCTAAAATAATATTTTTAGACGAGCCTACTCGCGGTTTAGATTACAACAACAAACATGCCCTTGCTGACCTTTTCCATCGTTGGAAAGAAATTGGTAAATCTATCGTCCTTGTAACTCACGATGTCGAATTTGCAGCTCAATTGGCAGATAGGGTTATTGTTCTCAACCGTGGGTCGATCCATTTCGATGGTTTACCGCGTGAATGTTTTTCAAAAATTCATCCTTTCCAAACCCAAACTGCACAGATTTTTCCCCGTACAGGTTGGATCACTCCAAATGACATTCCATTTGAACAAATCGAACGCAAATAAACAATTATGGTAAAATTGCCTCGTCGTTAATGAAGCTGACGGCAATGCATTATTGATTTTACTCATTATTAACTATTACATTTTTCACTATGGTGGAACCGCACAATTAGGTATAAATGGTGTAATAAGACCAATGTTTTAAATTTTTGGAAAATTAACTTGATTCATATTTTCTAAAAATCATAATGCTAAAGTTCAATTTTTCATTAATTGGAATTTTAAAATCCAAATGAGGAGTGGATTCGTATGTATGGATATAGTGGAAAGATATTGCACATCGACTTGACTGAACGCAAACATTGGGCCGAAGACAAACCAGAAGAGTGGTACAAAATTTATATTGGCGGTGTAGCGATGGCTACGCGTTTATGCTGGGAGAATATCGAAGTAGGCTGTGATGCATTAGACCCTGGTAACCCTATTTGTATTGCCAACGGGATTTTCGCTGGCACGCCAGTCCCCGTTGGGGGTAAATACGGTCTTGCTTCTAAATCTCCATTGACTGGCTTCATAGGAGACAGTCTTTCGGGCAGCTGGTTTTCGATTGCCCTAAAACGAGCACAATGGGATGGGCTCGTCATCCACGGGCAAAGTAAAGATTGGATCTACCTTCTTATTGATGATGACAGGGTCGAATTCCTTCCGGCCGGTAAACTCCTTGGCTTAGGTACACATGAAACCGAAGAAAAGATCAGAGATATCTTTGGAGATGACCAAGTCCGGTCGGCTACCATCGGCCCTGCTGGTGAAAATTTAGTCCGATTTGCTAACGTCACCAATGATGGCCGACAAGCTGGGCGCACAGGTCATGGAGCGGTGTGGGGAAGCAAAAAATTGAAGGCAGTTTCGGTGCGTGGGACCCACGGCATAAAAGTTGCAGACCCTGATAATTTGCTTAGAATGTCATTTGATATCACAGAAACCGCACAAGGCCCCTATACTGAAAAATATCGTAAATACGGTACATCATCAAATATGTTGAACATGAACAAACTGGGGCTCCTCCCAACCCGTAATTACCAGGAAGGCGTTTTTGAATACACCGAATTGGTCAGCGGAGAATACCTTGATGAGCACCATAAAGTAAAGGTGATCGCCTGTGCTCAGTGTCCCATCGCCTGTGAACAGATGTCACTGGTTCGTAAAGGCCCCTTTGAGGGCGCCATGACGGGGATAGAATACGAATGTCTTCAGGCAGTCAGTTCAAATTGCGGCATTGGCGACATGACTGCAGCGATCCAATTAGTAGATATTGCCGATCGATGCGGGATGGATGCAATGTCAATGGGTGTAAGCATCTCTTACGCCATGGAATGTTATGAACGCGGCATTCTAACAAAAGAGGATTTTATTGGTAAAGAAGCTCCTGAAGGGATCGAACTCAATTTTGGCAATGGCATGGGTGCGGTTATCCTGGCGAGAATGATCAGGAACCGTGAAGGAATTGGTAATATTCTTGCCGATGGAACTCGTAGGGCTGCCATGCACATCGATCAAGAACGCGGGTCTGAAACTTGGAAATGGGCAATGCATATCAAAGGCTTAGAAGCACCAGGTTACGACGCCCGGGCTTTGAAGACCTTTGCGGTTGGGCTTGCTGTTGGTACCCGCGGTGCTTGCCATAATCGATCAGCAGCTTACGACCCCGATATTCAAGGCGAAACCAACCGCTTCACCATCGATGAAACCCGCGGTGAGGTGGCAGCCAGCTCTGAAGAATATGCAGCTGTCTACGACGCCCTCCCATTATGTAAATTCATTCGGCGCTGTTTCACAGGCAAAGCAGATCGTGCAGGCGCATGGCCAGCCATTGCTAACTTGATCAACGCCACAACAGGGTGGAATTTTGATTACGACGAAGTTGATTTGATCGGGGTTCGCACCCATACAATCAAAAAAGCTTTTAACATCCGTGAAGGTTGGACAACAAAAGATGATGACCTTCCCTATCGCTGGAAGCATGAACCAATGATTAAAGGGCCGTCTGCTGGGCACGTTGTTACAGAGGAAGAACTGGCCTACCTTAAACAGATTTATTATCAGGCCAAGGGATGGACGGAAGAGGGTCTCATCCCTAAGCAGTTATTGATCGATCTCGGTATGAATGATGTTGCTGAAGAAATTGGTGTATAAGGAGAAAACAAATAATGGTAGCTTCCACATCAAAGTACAAATATATTGTCTGTGATCCTGAACTTTGCATTGGCTGTCAATTGTGTGAATACATTTGTTCTTACACAAAAACAGGTGTATTTAACTCTTATCGCAGCCGCATTCGCACGGTAAGAGTCGATGAAGTGTTAATTACCGCCATAGCCTGCCGGACATGCGAAAATGCACCTTGTGTCATCGCTTGTCCCCGTGATGCCCTTTCGCAAGATTCAGAATCTGGGATTATCCGCATTGATAATACCAAATGCGATGGTTGCGCCTGGTGTATCGAAGCTTGTGATTTCGGGGCAATTACCATCAACCCCCAAACAAAGCTTGCTGAATTTTGCAACCAATGTGAAGATGTTGAGGAAGGTCCGCAGTGTGTTCTGATCTGCCCTAAAGATGCATTAGAATACACCACGCCAGACCGCCGCGCTCAACGCACTCGCCGAAAATTGATTGAAAGCAGCTTGGAATTTCCCACAAAAGCAAAGGATCCTCGATGAGTGATCAACCGGAAGATAAAAAAGAAGACGAAGAACTGCGTATTGGTGTTTACGTTTGCCATTGTGGCACCAATATCGCTGGCGTAATCCCCCCAGAAGAGGTCGTTAAGTTCTCCGAAGGCTTACCTGGGGTTGTCCACGCCACAGATACGCTTTACGCCTGTGCTGACTCTGGACAGCGACTAATTAAAGACGATATTATCAAACACAATTTGAACCGGGTTGTTGTTTCTGCTTGTTCTGTTCGGATGCATGAACCTACCTTTCGGGCAGCAGCTGCAGAAGCTGGTTTAAATCCGTTTCTTGTTGAGATGGCAAATATTCGAGAGCAGTGCACTTGGGCACACGGTCACGACCGTGAAGGCGCCTTGCAAAAGGCGATGGACCTTACTGCAGCAGCTGTGGCTAAAACTAAGTTTTTAACGCCATTGGATATGATCGACGTACCTGTTACACATAAAGCCATGGTTATCGGTGGTGGCGTAGCAGGGATTAGTGCCTCGCTGGATTTAGCAGAGCAAGGGATCGAAACGATCCTTGTAGAAAAGGAGATGACCATCGGTGGGGTCATGGCACAGCTTAATAAGACCTTCCCCACCATGGATTGTAGTATATGAATTCTTGCACCGAAAATGGTTGACGCGGCGCGTCAATCTCGAGTTGATGTAAGAACATACACTGAAGTTGAAAAAGTTGAAGGCTTCGTAGGTAATTTTAAAGTCACCCTGCGTGAAAAAGCAAAACACGTCATTGCAGATCGCTGCAATGGGTGTGGCGAATGCGCTAAAGCCTGCCCGATTGAAGTCCCTAATTATTTTGAAATGAATCTTGCGCCTCGCAAGGCTGCATATGTGCCAATGAGCCAATCGGTTCCTTTAGTATATGCCATTGACCTTGATGCTTGTATTCATTGTTATAAATGTGTAGATGCCTGTGGCGCCCTGGAAGCAATCGATTTTAGCCAAGAAGATAAAATTGTCACTGAGGATATCGGATCAATTATCGTTGCGACCGGCTTTAGCCACTTTGACCCATCTGTAATGGAAGAATATGGTTATGGGCGTTTCCCGAATGTAATCACATCGATGGAAATGGAACGCCTTAATAACTCAGCTGGCCCTACAGCGGGTAATCTCGTCAGGCCTAGCGATAGAAAAAATCCCAAGAAATTAGCTTTTATTAACTGTGTTGGTTCTCGCGATAAGCGCTACATCTCATCATGCTCAAATTTCTGCTGCATGTACTCGATAAAAAACGCTATCCTGCTCAAACAGGCTAACCCTGAAGTCGATATTTCGATCTATTATATTGATATCCGCACGCCTTCCAAGGGGTATGAAGAGTTTTATGATCGAGCAAGAGATTTGGGTATTCACTTTATCCAGGGTCGCCCAAGTATGATTACGGAAGACCCCGAAACGCATAATTTGTTTGTTCACTCAGAGGATATTCGCATTGGTCGAGTGATCGAAAAAGAATATGACATGGTAATGCTCAACCAGGCTGCCATTCCACAGCCTGATCAAGACCATATGAGCTCAGTCCTCAATGTCGCACAAAGCCCAGGTGGATGGTTCATGGAATACCACCCCAAACTGCGCCCGATGGACAGCCCCACAGACGGAATTTTCTTTGCTGGCGCCTGTCAGGGTCCGAAGGATATTCCGAGCAGCGTTGCACAGGGATCTGCTGCTGCTGCACGTGCTAGCCGAATCCTACTCTCAGAGAAATGGGAAATTGAACCCACGGTAGCCATTGTGGATCCTTTGCGGTGTACCTTTACAACCAAGGGTAAAGCTTGTGGAATATGTGTAAAAGCTTGCCCTTATGGTTCCATTGTTATTGAAGAAAACTCAGCAGCCGAGGTGGTTACAGCAAAATGTCATGGCTGTGGAGCTTGCGTGGCAGAATGCCCTGAAGATGCAATCACACAACTTCATTACACCGACGCACAGATACTTTCACAAATGCGTGCAGTATTAGCAGATAAGCCTGAAGAAAAAATCCTTGCCTTTAGGTGCCATTGGTGTTCATATGGCGGTGCCGATTTAGCTGGCACCAGCCATTTCGAATACACAGCCAATGAGCGTGGCCTTAGGGTAATGTGTTCAGCACGCATGGATACAGATTTTATTTACGAAGCTTATCGGCTTGGCGCGGGCGCTGTTTTATATTCAGGTTGCCACCCACAAGACTGCCATTACATCACCGGGCAGTTAATCGGCGCCAAACGGGCAGAACGTCTTAAAAAGATGTTTGAGCGGATGAATATGAGCGACGGTCGTTTTCGAGTGGAATGGATTAGCGCTGCCGAAGGTGATAAATACGCCCGTGTATTGAATGAAATGCAAGACACCTTAGACCATATTCCCCCTGAAGAATTGCATGCTGAAATCGAAAGATTAAAACCAGAAATGGAAAAACGTCTTAAGAAATTCCCCGATGTACCAGGAGTATCAGAAGCCATGGAATATACCGACGTTTTGATGGCCGCTATAAACAATGCAAAGGAGAATCTATGACAGGTGAAGTAATTACAACCTCCTTTGCAGAAGATGTAAAGGCTATCCCCGGTGCTGAACTGGTAGAAATTTGCTATTCTTGTGGAACCTGTGTTAGCAAGTGCATGGTGCAACAAAAGGTAGAAGATGAATTCAATCCCCGGCGCTTACTCAACCTGGTGATGATGGAGATGAGAGAAGAAGCTTTTCAAAGCCCCACAACTTGGCTGTGCTCTGCCTGTGATCTATGTTACCCTGCTTGTCCGCAGCAAATTCATATTTCAGCGGTGATCCACGCTGTTAAAAAAATTGCTGTTGAAAACAATAAAAAAACCACCCTGACCACCGCTGTTGTAGACCAGCAAACTTGTGTGGCATGCGGTTTGTGTGTTGAAGCCTGCCCTTACGATGCCATCAAGCTTGCGGCAGTACGAGTTCCCTATCGGGGTGAAATCCAAATTGCCCAAGTCGATCCAGGGCTGTGTATGGCATGCGGGGTTTGTTCTGCAGTATGTCGTTCTACTTCTATAAGAATACCAGATCAATATGGGGATAAAGAAATTATGGAGAATTTATGGAACTGGTTACAACCACAAGGAGCGAGCTTTTGATGAAAATTAAACCGAAAATCGCTTTGTTTCAATGCCAGTGGTGTTTATACTCTGAACCCGATCAAAACTGGGTTGATCATGAACTTCCGTCATCAACCCATCTCCTTAAATTGTCTTGCACCGGCCGCATCAATCCTTTATATATCTTAAATGCAGTTCAAGGCGGGGCTGATGGAATCATGATCAGCGGATGCTTACCCGAGAAATGCCATTATAAAGAGGGCAACCTGAGCGCGTTACGGCAGCATGATGAGTTTCAAAATTTATTAGAATACATCGGTTATGAGCGTGAACGAATCCGTTTCGTTTGGTTAGACTTGCAAGATCGTGGCCGCATTCAACGAGAATTGGCTGAATTTGAAACTTTTATCACAAATTTGGGGCCGGTAACCACTTTAGCCACCCGCGCAGAGATAGGGTTAGGTGCTGAAAATGGTTAATCTTAAGTCCAAAATAAAAGTTGAAGTTGAAAAACTGCTTAATGAAAACATCGTTGATGTCGTTATTGCCTTTAAATCTGAAGATTCTCCCCTGCGCCCGCAACCTGGTTTTTTTAGAGTAGGTGATTCATTAGAGAACCTTGAATACAATGGTTTATGCCAAAATAACCTCGCCAATTATTTAACCCATTATCCTAATCACACCCGTATTGGATTGGTTGTACGAGGGTGTGAAAGCAGGTCCGTCAATGCATTGCTGGTTGAAAAACAGCACCTTAGAGAAAACTTGTTCTTGATTGGCATCCCTTGCGAAGGAATTGTCGATATTCGCAAAATTATTGAGCGGGTCGGTGAGGAAATCTCAAATTACGACGAAAATGATGTTGAAATTTCTGTTACCGTCAATGGCAAGAAACGCACATTTGCACGTCAAGATCTGCTCCATAATTCATGTTTACGTTGTGTACACCCTAACCCAATTGGAGCAGACATTATCTTAGGCGAACCCCTCCCTGAGGGAGATCCAACAGTTGTTCGTGAAGCTGTAGAATCCTTTGAGGCACTCTCGCAACAAGAACGCTACGCATGGTTCCGCCAGGAGGCGGAACGGTGCATCCGGTGTTATGCCTGCCGCGAAGCCTGCCCGATGTGTTACTGCACCGAGTGTTTTGTTGATCACAACCAACCGAAGTGGACAGAGAGTTCCGTTACTCCGGCAGGCATGCAAGGTTGGCATATCATTCGAGCTTTTCATCAAACCGGGCGGTGTACCAGCTGTAGTGCCTGCGAAAGAGCTTGCCCGATGGATATTAAAATGACATACCTGACGGACAAACTTAACGAAGATATGCTGAAACTTTATAACTTTGAAGCCGGCATGGACGATGTAACGCAACCGCCTTTCGCTGCGTTCAATATGGATGATGAAAAGCGCTTTGTTGCTTAAGGATCAATCGCATGATGTATATTCTTGAAAAGAAAAAGCTCACTCAAGTGCTATCTGCATGGATAAAAGATTTCGAAGTTTTTGCACCGCAAAAAATTGGTAACTATGCTCAGTTCTTACCTTTTGATGGGACGCAAACCCTATCTTTGGAAAACCCTCACAACACACGATTCCCACCAAAAGCGTTATTTTTACCTCAATCCGAGGTCATGCTCAAATACAATTCTCGACTCAATCGGTTGGAAAATGTTGGGTTCAAGGTAAAACCCAGAATTTTATTTGGCATCCGTCCCTGCGATGCAAAGTCCTTTACCCTTTTGGATTCTGTTTTCGTAAACGAAGATTATTCTGATCCATATTGGAATGCCAGACGAAAAAGCATGATCATTATTGGCAACGGTTGTAAAGAACCACCACAAACTTGTTTTTGCACCACTGTGGGCGGCGGCCCATTCCATCAAGACGGATTAGATGCCCTTATCACCGAAACTAAGGATTATTATGCCATTCAAATCTTCACAGAAAAAGCGGTTTCTCTCTTTGAGGGTCTGCCAATAGCTTCAGAAAAAGACTGCGACCAAATCGAAGCTAAACAAAGAGAAATTGCTGAAAGCATGCCTATTGCTTTTACAAGCGAAAATTTAAAAGAAAAGCTAGATTTGATTTTCGAAAGTAACTATTGGGCAAAAATTGCAGAATCTTGCCTGGGTTGTGGGGTATGTACCTTCCTGTGCCCAACCTGTTTCTGTTTTGACATTGTTGACGAAGTCCAAAGAGGTGAGCGTGTTCGTAATTGGGATACCTGTATGTTTAGAGTTTATTCTCAAGAAGCCTCAGGGCATAACCCGAGGCCTTCAAAGAAAGAAAGAACCAGGCAACGATTGATGCACAAATATAGCTACTGGTTGGATCATATCTCAGAAATTGGGTGCACCGGATGTGGCAGATGCGTTCGATACTGTCCGGTCGGTTTAGATATTCGAGCAATGTTACGGGAAGCAGGTAAATATGAAAACGAGGTGGCTCATGCATGAGAATGGACATAACCCGTATAAGCCCATGCCAATGCACGTTTTGCGTGCGTATTATGAGTCAACCGACCGATCTTTAAAAACTTTAGAGCTGGTTTTTGATCGGCAACAAGATCGAGTTGAATTTTTTAACAAGTTTAATCCTGGTCAATTTTGTCAATTATCCATCTTCGGCAAAGGTGAGGCACCCTTCGGTGTTGCTTCTGCAGCCTGGGAGGGTGATTTTGTACGGTTTACTATTCAAAAAATGGGTTCTTTCACCCAATATGCCCACAAACTTCAAGCAGGCGATGCCATTGGAATGCGAGGCCCTTTAGGGAATGGCTTCCCACTTGAGGCATGGAAGGGCAAAACTTTAGTGATCATTGGCGGGGGATGTGCATTTTCTACTCTTTATGCACTGACCAAGCATGTTCACCACCCTCAAAATCGTCCCGATTTTGACCAACTCGTGGTTATTTATGGAGCTAGGTCCTCAGGCTTATGTATGTATAAACACGATATCCAAAGCTGGTATCAGCGTGATGATATGGAAATTCACCAGGCAATTGATGTGCCTGAAGATGATTGGATGCACCATGTGGGCTACGTTCCAGATGTTGTTAAAGAGGTGTCACCCTCCCCGAATAACGCTGTAGCTATCGTGTGCGGGCCACCAATTATGACAAAATTTACCTTACCTGCTTTAGTAGAGATTGGTTTTCCACCAGAAGCGATTTTTACCTCGTTAGAAAAACGCATGAAATGCGGGATAGGAAAGTGTGGTCGCTGTAACATTGGGTCGAAATATATCTGCAAAGATGGTCCAGTGTTTAGCTTGGCAGAATTAGAAGAATTGCCAAACGATATTTAATTTTGGAGACAATATGAGTCAACGCGGATCTACACAAAAAACCAGAACTGAACATGAAATGATTCTTGAACGGCCAATGATCACACGGCATTATGTGATGAAGTGGGACCTTGATCGTTGCGTTGGCTGCCAAATGGGGCCAACCGTATGCCCTAAGGAAGCGCTCACCCATGTTGACGGCAAAATCGTCGATGGCCGCATGGTGGTCAAACCTTCGGTTGATGTAGATCTAGAAAAATGTGTGTTTTGCGGGATTTGTGTGGAAACCTGTACCGTGCATGCCATTTCAATTCAAATTAACGATCAGACAGAAAACCCGGTCTTAAAGTATGATGTCTTCCCCGAAATCCGGGGACACCTTACTTTCAATCGGGACGAATTCGACTTTTCCCTCAAAGACCTTGTTATCAACAACTGCCCCACCCACATCATCAGTTACGATGAAGAAAAAGATACCATGAAGGTTAAGTTCGAGGATTGTATTCGATGCCGCCAATGTGAGGTCGCTAGTAATGGGGCTTTTCAGGTTACCCAACGTTGGCAAGGGAGCGTTGTTTTGCACCGTGAGCGCTGCGTTGAAGGCTGTCTCGCTTGCGCCGATGTGTGCCCAACCCGGGCGTTGCATATCAACGATGAGGGCGAGCTGGTTTTAGCGGATTACTTCTGTATCAAGTGTGGAGCTTGCATGCATGCATGCCCAATTAAGCCAGAGTTCACTGAAGAAGAATTTACATTTGAATCACAAGGGTTGACTTTAACCCGTACTTTTCAAAAGTTGGTGAATCCTGGTGAGCTGGCGATCAAAGTAGAACGTTGGAGAACCCAGCCTTCAGATGTTCAAAGTGGAGCTTGGATTGAAGCTATTCGAAAATTGGCAGATGAAAAAGCTGGCGCTGTCGAAATTGACCGTAAGCGTGCATTAAAACGGTCCGACCTGATCAAAGCATTAAAAGGTCACATATTACCAGATTTTAAAAAGAGCGAAACTCCCTAACTTTTCGGTTCCATCAATCACTAACCTGGTTAAACATCTTTATAACTGTAGGGGATCAATCAATGAATTACCTCCATGCTAACTTTGGTAATTGCTTACCTGGGTTTTTATTTTAATTTAATCTATCTTTACCAAAATATCACGCCAATTGGCATGGTTCAACTAATTTTGTTATAATGAAAAATGCAAATGTTTTACTGTATTCTGCGAGCTAAACAGTAATTTTTTGAAGGGAATTGACATGTATTCAGATTTTTACTTCCTCCCGAACCCACGTATGGTTGACCTTATACCTGGTTGGTTTTCTTTTAGTCAAGATAGCATTATTTCAACAGGGTTAGGCTTGTCAATAGCTGTCGAACAAATTCAACACGATCTCAAATCGCAATTTGGTTTAAATATTCCTGTGGTTACTGCGCAATCTAACGTTAACGATCTTTCAGCCATTCGATTAGAAATAGATCCCTCGCTTTTCTCGCATCCACAGGGCTACTATTTATCCATAAAACCAAATCTTATCCTCATTAAAGGCATTGACAATGCTGGCCTTTATTATGGGGTGCAGACCTTGCGTCAGATAATTCTTCAATCCAAAGGCGGTAAATTGCCCTGTATGGAAATCAAAGATTGGCCTGATTTTCTCAATCGCGGCGTGATGCTCGATATTAGTCGCGACAAAGTTTACAGCATGGAAACTTTAAAGATGTTGATTGATGAGTTTTCTTCTTGGAAGTTTAACCAGCTTCAACTTTACACCGAACATACTTTTGCATATAAGGGACACGAGCTCGTTTGGAAAAATTCTTCTCCGTTGACACCTGAGGAAATCCAAGAATTAGATCGTTATTGCAGCGAACGCTTCATTGAATTGGTTCCAAACCAAAATTCTTTTGGTCATATGTCACGTTGGTTGGTACACTCTGAATATCAATATTTAGCAGAAACAACCAAGCCTGTCAGAACTCCCTGGAACACAATTCAAATTGAGCCATACAGCCTCGCACCAGTTTTGCCAGAAAGCCTCGAGTTTGTCAGCAGCCTTTATGACCAATTATTACCAAATTTTTCTAGCAAAATAATCAACATCGGGTGTGATGAGACATTTGATATAGGCACAGGTCTATCAAAAGATGCAGTTAAAGAAAAAGGTGTGGGCCAGGTTTACGTAGACTATTTGTTGTCCTTGTATCGTAATCTTAAACAACGCGGGTATACCATGCAATTTTGGGGAGATATCATCCTTGAGCACCCCGAATTAATACCCCAATTGCCCCAGGATTCAATAGCATTAAATTGGGGTTATGAAGCAGATCATCCCTTTGAAAACGAAACTGAAAAATTTAAAAACGCTGGTATTCCCTATTACGTTTGCCCCGGCACATCCTCTTGGAATACGATTGCAGGTCGCACAGAAAATATGATGGAGAATATACGAAATGCTTCATATTACGGGATGAAAAACGGGGCATGCGGATTTCTGGTTACCGATTGGGGTGATAACGGTCACTGGCAGCAGCTCCCAATAAGTTATCCGGGGTTAGCATACGCTGCCCAACAAGCATGGTTAAGTGATAAGGGTTCGATGGATTCTTTATCTAAAGTTTTGGATAAAATTGTTTTTCGAGATTCATCTGAAACTATCGGTAAATTCTTACTCGACTTAGGTCAACTCTATCAAGCCTGGGGTAAAAAAATTCATAACAGCTCACCCTTATTTTGGACCCTTCAATTAAATACTGACGAGATCATTTCTCGGAGTAATGTTGATCCAAAAATCATTCGCATGACCTTAGAGGATCTCACAAACAATGAAACAGTTTTAGGTAATTTTCAATTGCAACGTTCTGACGCAAACTTAATCTACGATGAGCTAAACATCACCATTCAACTTCTAAAATTAGCCTGTAGAAGATTGTTAACGCTAATAAATCCTCAAGATCCATCCTCTTACAACATAAACCTACACGAAGTAGACGTAATAATTGATGAATATTCACGCCTATGGAAACTTCGGAATCGCCCTGGAGGTTTACAGGATAGTTTAAAGCGATTTGATGCCTTAATTTCAGAGGTGAAAAATCAAAATTAATATTGTTTTCGTTTGTTTGGGCAATTATTGCAGATCGCCAATGGCAGAAGCTATTTTCAATAACTTGATTCAGAAAGAGAGAAAAGCAAATTATTTCCAGGTTTCTTCTGCAGGCATAAAGAATTGGAATATCGGTTTACGACCCGACCCTCGTGCACAAAAAATATTGGCTCAATATGGGTATCATATTTCGCCCCATAAACGATCTCAAAAAATTTCTTCAGACGAAATTAAGAATTCAGATTATGTAATCGCAATGGATAGGCGCATCGCTGATGAATTAGGAAATAAAAAAAACGTTCATTTACTTCTTGATTTTGTGGATGGTATAAAAGACAAGGACATTCAAGACCCCTACCCAACAGATACGTTTCCCGAAGCGTTTTATTTAATTGAACGAGGGGTAAATAGCTTTTACAAATTTCTTAAGCAACAACATAGGTAAGTCAATAGATTTACTGAGGTTGTATTTAAACAAATTATCAAATTAAGCTAATTCTGCCAGCGCTGTTTTGAAGACGTTTGCTGTTGTCATGATATCTTCATCGTTAACCCAATAATGACATACCAGACGGAAATGTCGTGGCCCGGTAATTCCAACTAAAACGCCCTGAGATTTTAAATGTTCAGCGCATTCAACAGCGGTTATATTCAAAACAGGGTCAAGCTCAATGTAGACCATGTTGGTATTAGGAGACCCTTTATCCAGGTTAACCCCAGGGATATTGCCTAACAATGTGGCTAATTTAGCAGCACGTTCATGATCTTCAACCAACCGGTCGACCATTTCCTCGAGTGCAACAATGCCAGCCGCAGCCAGAACGCCAGCTTGGCGCATGCCCCCGCCCAGTTGCTTGCGAATCCGATGCGCTTCCTTGATGAACCCATTAGAACCGCATAAAACTGAACCAACAGGCGCACACAAGCCTTTACTCAGGCAAAAGGTAACCGAATCGACCATATCAACCAGGTCTTTTACTGGTACGTTTTGATCAATTGCAGCGTTAAAAATTCGTGCGCCATCTAAATGAACAGCTAATCCTGCATGACGTGCAATATTTGAAGCCTCCGCCATAAATTCCCGTGAAAGTGAGATCCCTCCACATCGGTTATGGGTATTTTCTAAAATTAAGAGCCGTGATCGGGGGAAGTGAGCATCATCATCGCGAATTGCATTTTGAATGTCAATTAGTTTAAATGTGCCATCAGGTTGGTTTGGGATCGTAAACGGATGTACGCCGCCCAGGGCTGCAATTCCACCAGCTTCATAAATATAAGTATGTGCACAATCCCCCATGATCACTTCGTCTCCCCTACCGCAATGAGCAAGAACTGCAGCTAAATTGCCCATTGTGCCAGAAGGAACAAACAAAGCGGCTTCTTTGCCTAATATTTCTGCGGCAAGCTCTTGTAATTGGTTAATTGATGGGTCTTCACCATATACATCATCGCCCAATTCAGCTGATGCCATGGCTTTACGCATCTTCTCTGTGGGGGCAGTTACGGTGTCAGATCGTAAGTCAATCCATTTCATTATTTTCGTTCCTTCATTGCTCTTAAATTTTCCAATACGTTTTGTAAATCTTCGGGTAAAGGCGCTTCAAACTTCCTGGGAGTGCGATCGCCTGGAAGTCTGAGCGATATCGAATTTGCATGTAAGAAAAACCGATTAATTTTTATGCTTGGTGTCCTTCGACCATAAAGCACGTCCCCTACCACTGGCGAACCGACAAATTTTAAGTGAACTCTAATTTGATGGGTTCTGCCGGTTATAGGGTGAACTTCAAGAAGTGAGTAGTTATCAAACCGTTCGACTTCAAAATATTCAGTCACCGCAGAGCGCCCCTGCCCTTGAAGTCCAACTGCCATGCGGGTTCGGGTTTTGGAATCCCGCTCTATAGGTGCTTCGATACGACCTGTAGGGGTTGGAGGATGACCGTCCACCAATGCGAGATAATTTTTATCAACGTTTTGTGCTTTAAATTGCCTTACTAACCATCGATAAGCTCGTTCAGTCTTTGCAAAGATAATAATGCCTGAAGTGTCCTTATCCAGCCGGTGAACGATCCCAGGACGGTCTGGCTCACCCACCTCTCTAAGAGGTGGATAGTATGCTAATAATCCATTAATCAAAGTGCCTTCAAAATTTCCCGCGCCTGGGTGAACAACAAGCCCTGCAGATTTATTGATCAAAATAACCTCTTCGTTTTCAAAAACGATATCAAGGTTCATTCTCTCGGCAAGTAGTTTTTCGAAAGGCCCCTCAATCATCAAAACTTCCAAAACACTTCCCCGTTTTGCGAATGCCCCGGCTTTTTCTACCATTAATCCATCCAGCATAACCTGTCCCGATTCGATCATCTTCTTAATACGTGAGCGAGAGAGTTCAGGAATCTGTTCGGCAAGGTATTTGTCCACCCGAACCTCTTCAGGGGTTTCTACTGTGATTTGAAAGGTTTTTTGTTTCATGCCTTAATGTCTAAACCGTGCTATGGTTCTACTTGCGAATCGTTATGTTCGCCTGGTGCTTGTGCTTTTTCCCTTCGTTCTAGGATCCATAAATTCAACAATAAAAGTCCAACGCCTATGGTAATACTTGCATCAGCAATATTAAAAACAGGGAATTTGCCCACTGCAATAAAATCAGTTACCGTTCCAAATAAAACCCGATCAACCAGGTTACCTAAAGCTCCACCCAATTGCATTGCTAATGCTATACGAAGAAATATATTACTTTCTGGTAATTTTGGAAAGTAAATTATGATGATTGCGGAAACAATAACAGCCAAGACGCCAAACAATAAGCCACCGCCTTGGAACATGCCAAATGCAGCTCCTGTATTTGACCAATGAACAATCCGAAAGAAAGGCAGGCTTTCAAAAGGTACCCAACTATCACCATATCCAAAGTTGATTCTAATTAAATGCTTGGTCATTTGATCCAGAGCAATCACTATACCAGCGATCAAAGCCAGCAACCAATAGGTTTTAAATATTTTCTTCAAAGCTTTCTCCGCCGGTCTTATACTTTTTCGATGCAAATACGGACAGTTTCGCCATCGAATTCGTCTTGTAGAAGCGGCAGCCCTTCGGGTGTTACCCCAGGAATCAAATCAAGGGCCAATGTTTCTTCTTTAATATAATCTGAAAAAGTGTTAATTGCAGCTGATAATTCTTCTGACACCGTATAATAAAGGTGAATTCTATCCGCAATTTCAAGATTAGCATCTTTCCGAAGAGATTGTACCCGCCTAACAAATTCTCGTACCAAACCCTCATATATTAATTCAGGGGACATTTCTGTCACAAGCGCGGCCAGATACGCCCCTTCTGATCCCACCGCAAAACCAGATTTCGCTTCTGCTCTCACTTCAACTTCTTCAGGTGAAATTTCATAATTTTCACCATCCAATGAAACCTCTAAATTTTTTCCATCCAAAAGCTGACGTGCAGATTGATCTGCAGGCAAACTCAACAATGCTTGTCTTACCTTTGGGTACTGCGCTTTAAAGCGTTGACCTAATTGTTTCGGTAAGGGGTTTAAGCTAAACGCAACCGCATCACTGGCACTATCAAGCAAGCTTACTTTTTTTACATTTAGTTCGTCTTTTAACAAATCCTCATATAAAGTTACAACTTTTTGTTCATCTAAATTGCCAACAACAAAGGCAACTTCAGCCAGGGGCTGGCGTACTTTAAGGTTTTCAGAATTTCGGGCAGCATGGCCTAATGAAGCCAGTTTCATAACCGTAGCCATTTCTTTATTTAAGTTTTCATCGATCTTCTCTTGATCAAATTTCGGCCAATCAGCCAAATGGATTGACTGGGGTGCCTCTGGATTGACACTCAAAACAAGGTTCCGATAAAAAGCTTCTGCCATAAATGGCATTGTTGGTGCCAATAAGAACGCCAATTTGGTTAACGTTTCATAGAGGGTAGCGTAAGCT
Organism: uncultured Candidatus Brevefilum sp.; assembly: GCA_964411385.1. Classification (GTDB taxonomy): domain Bacteria; phylum Chloroflexota; class Anaerolineae; order Anaerolineales; family Anaerolineaceae; genus Brevifilum. Next base: position 59,656 of record CAYPKT010000008.1, read on the forward strand.
GCCGCTTTGTCAGAATCGGATTCAGTTTTCCAATAGCGCCTACGAGACCTTCGTAAATACCAATTAGAGAGTTGATCTACAAACCTTTCAATTGGTCGGGTTGCGCCTAAAACATCGTAATTCTCATATGCAGTTGTTACATCCCGAATTAGCGTGTGTAAACTTGATAGCAACCATCGATCTAAATCGCTATATTCTGGGGTTACAGCTTGTTCCGGCGACCATTTATCAAGATTGGCATAGGTTACAAAAAATGCATAAGTATTCCACAAAGTCAGCGTAAAGTTGCGAATAACTTCGCCCACTAATTCCTGCGAGAACCTTCTTTCATTCCCAGGAGGGCTTGCTGTGTAAAGGTACCAGCGTAATGCATCAGCACCGTGTTGATTGATCACATCCCAAGGTTCAACCACATTGCCCCTTGATTTAGACATTTTAAAACCATCTTTGTCTTGAATCAGACCCAGGCAAATGACGTTATTAAAACAATGACTGTCAAATACTAACGTGCTGATCGCATGCAGGGTGTAGAACCAACCTCGAGTTTGGTCTACTGCTTCGCAGATAAAATCTGCTGGGAATTGATTCTTAAAAGTCTCCTGGTTTTCAAATGGGTAATGCCATTGAGAAACTGGCATCGAACCGGAATCAAACCAAACATCTATGAGCTCAACCACCCGCTTCATGCGCCCAGAGCATTCAGAACATTCGAAGAAAATTTGGTCAACATAGGGTCGGTGAAGGTCGAGGTCTGATAAATCCCGACCGGCGTGTTTACTTAATTCTTCGACTGACCCCACACATACCTGGTGGTGACAATCCTCACACTCCCAAATTGGCAGTGGTGTCCCCCAATAACGTTCTCGTCCCAATGCCCAATCAATATTATTTTCAAGCCAGTTCCCGAACCGTCCATGTTTGATATATTCAGGATGCCAGTTAATATTTTCATTTAACGCAACTAATCGGTCTTTTACTGCGCTCGTGCGGATGTACCAGGTTGGGCGTGCATAATACAATAACGGCGTGTCACACCGCCAACAGAAGGGGTAAGTGTGCGTATAAGTACCCACTTTGAACATTAATCCCCTTTGGGTTAATTCTTGAATAATTAATGGATCCGCATCTTTCACCCATATCCCTGCCCAAGGTTTAACATCGTTGGTAAAACGTCCACTATCATTTACCGTCATGATGATAGGCAAGTCATTTTCAATGGATATTTGCATATCATCAGCACCATATGCTGGAGCAATATGAACTAACCCCGTCCCGTCTTCAACAGTAACAAAATCAGCCAACACAATATAATGGACATCTTTTTCTACCGGAACAAAGGTAAATAATGGACGATAGTGTTTGCCCTTCAACTGTTTCCCGGTGTAAGATTTAACAATTTTATAAGCAACACCTTCTAAAACTTTTTCTAACAACGGTTTTGCGAGGATCAAATACTCTTTGTCATGATCAGAGCCAATTTCCACTTTAACATAGTTAACATCAGGATGAACAGCCACAGCAACATTTCCCGGGAGAGTCCATGGGGTTGTTGTCCAAACCAATAATGAAGTGTTTTCTTCATCAACCAGGGGCATGCGCACAAATATCGAAGGGTCTTCAGCTTGTGCATAACCTTGTGCCACTTCATGGTCTGATAGTGGAGTCCCACACCGAGGGCAATAAGGCACAACTTTAAATCCCTGGTAAAGTAAACCCTTTTCCCAAATAGATTTAAGAAGCCACCACACCGATTCAATATATTCGTTTTTATAAGTCACATAAGCATCATCAAGGTCAACCCAAAAGCCGATCCGGTCGGTTAGTTTTTCCCAATCTTTTATGTAAGTGAACACGGATTCTTTACAAAGCTCATTGAATTTCGCAATACCAAAATTTTCAATATCCTGTTTATTGGTAAAGCCCAGGCGTTTTTCTACCTCAATTTCAACCGGGAGCCCATGCGTATCCCAACCTCCACGGCGTGAGATGTGAAAACCCTGCATATTCTTATATCGCGGAAACATGTCTTTAAATACGCGCGCCAAAACATGGTGAACCCCCGGTTTGCCATTAGCGGTGGGAGGTCCTTCGTAAAATACATATTCTGGGCCGCCCAGTCGATTTTCCATCGATTGATGAAAAATATTATTTTTTTGCCAAAATCGCAACACTTCTGATTCAAGCAAATTAATGTTCAATTTCGGTGATACAGGTTCGAACATTGATCCTCCAAAAATTCCAGTTAAAATAAAAACTCATCCCAGTCAGGGACGAGTAAATTACCCGCGGTACCACCCTGGTTTCCACAAATTTGTGAACACCTCAGTCGATTATCTCGCACTTTAGTAACAGAGAGTGACTCTGGCGCCCTTACTTCCCTATAAAAGAGGTTCTGTTTGCAACTCCAGAAGGATTTTCACCAACCTTACCCCCCCGCTCTCATCATCCCGGGGTCGCTGTAGAGCAGTGGATTGGCTACTCGTTTCTATCATCATCTTTTGACATTATTATTTTTTCAAATAATATTATCACACAAATGGTCTATTGGGTCAATTACAATTTATTGTTTTCGATACCAATAAAAAATGCCTTTGCAGGCATGATGCAGATGGGGTGCCTGAAGGGGATCGAACCCTCAACCTCCTCATCCACAGTGAGGCGCTCTAACCATTGAGCTACAGGCACCATCTTATAACGGCTATGATTTTATCACACAACTTACCACTTGGCAAGATTTACAGGAATAATTTTCAATTCCAAAATCAACCGGTTATTTTCGATTTTCAACCATTTGGTTAATTTGATTAACAATTTTATCTCTCTGAATCGTTACTTGTTCGCGAGTGAAAAGATTTTTTATTGTTGCCTGATGATTGTTAATTTCATCTGGGCCAAGGACGATAGCGAGAGGAATGTTCATCCGATCTGCAAATTTAAATTGCTTACCCAGTTTATCTGAATCAGGATAAATCAATACTCGTAAACCAGCATTTCGTAACTCTGTCGCCAAACTTAAAGATTCAGATATAGTTTCCTGATCGAATACAGTTACCAATACCTGGGGGGAATTGCCCAAATTCGATGGGATCACACCAGCATCTCTTAAAACAAGTTCAATCACGACGTCTCCCATGGCAAACCCGACTCCAGACAATTTGCTTCCGCCTACATCACCTACTAAATTGTCATACCTGCCACCCCCTAAAACCGCACGAGATTGACCACCGATTTCAAAAGCTTCAAACACCACGCCGGTATAATAATCCAACCCTCTAATTATTTTAGGATTAAATTCAACGTATTCTTCCACGCCAAAGTCTTTTATTAATTCGAAGAATGTTTCTAATTCTTTAAAACCGCGCCAAAGTTCAGTATTTGTAATGTTATCTAACAACCTATTTATTTGTTCAATGGTCAAACCACTGTCAACCCCTAACTGTTGCCAATCTTTACCAGATAACTTATCAATTCTATCCACAAGCCGAAGCACCGTTGGACGCAAATCCAATTTGATTTCCATATCGTTAAAAACCTGGTCCATCAATCGACGATTGTTAACATAGATTTTAACCTGGTCAGGTCTAAGACCGACTTCTTTAAAGAAAGAAGCTGCAACGGCTACTATTTCTGCTTCTGAAGCAGGTGCCTCAGTTCCAATAAGATCAATATTCCATTGGTAAAATTCACGAGTCCTTCCGCGTTGAGGTTTTTCGTAACGCCAGAAGGGACCAAACGACCACCAACGTAGCGGGTAAACCAATTCATACTGTTTTTGAGCAACCATCCGCGCCAGGGTTGGGGTAAGTTCAGGGCGTAAGGTTAACAGGTCATCACCAGGGGAAGAAAAAACAAAAGCCTGTTCTTTAACTAATTCGTCGCCGGATTTTGCTGCATATAAATCGATAAATTCTAAACAAGGTCCTTCATATTCCTGGTAACCAAATTCAGTAGAAACTTTTCGAATTTTTTCAAACATCCACCTGCGAACAGCCATCAATTCAGGATAAAAATCTCGTGTTCCTTTTACGCTGCGAATAATTTCTGCCATTTCTTCCTCAGTTTTTACTAATTTCTATTCTAAATCTTAATTATTTTACTCTTCTTTATAGAAGCATTCAAATAAGGGGTGGCAAAAACAATTTATATGTTAAAATACAATTGACTATTAATTAAGGAAAAGGAAAAATGGAATTAAACCAGTTGATCAATTTGATAAAAGGTGAATTGCTCACCACCTTAGAGTCTAATAATAAAGTAATATCGGGAGCTATGGGGGCTGATCTGATGAGTGATGTGCTCGCATCAGTCCAGCCTGAAGCTGTTCTATTAACCGGGTTATGTAATCCTCAGGTTATCCGCACCGCGATTATTGCGGATATCCATGCGATTGTTTTTGTTCGGGGGAAACAACCGGATAAGGAGACTCTTGAGCTTGCAAACGAAGAGGATGTTCCTTTAATTAGAACTGAGTTTGGCCTTTATGAGGCTTGCGGCATCCTTTATAATGCTGGTTTACCAAGTTTCGAAAAAGATAAATCGAATAATGCCTCATAAAAGGGAGAGTGATGGCGACTAAGCCTCCAATTATCTCAGACATATACGCAGGAAACATTACCAGGGCAGAAGAACTTGCCTACGAGCTTCGAATTCATGAGGTGATGACAAAAGATCCTTTTTGTCTCAACCCCGACATGAAAATGAATGAAGCTCTTTTAATTTTTCAAAAAAATCGCTTTTCAGGCGCACCCGTAGTCGAAAACGGAACGTTGGTTGGAATCTTAAGTATTGAGGATTTGATTCGCTCGTTGCGTGATAATAAACTAACCGCACCAGTGAATGATTACATGACTCAATCCCCCACCTCGGTTCGCGCACTCGACCCTGTTATCGAAGCACTAAAAACTTTTGCTAAGACGCATTTTGGGCGTTTGCTTGTACTTGACGATGATGGACATCTGGTTGGGATCATTACTAAAGGAGATATCTCAAACGGTCTTTTAGAAGCACTCCAACGTGATTACCACATGGAGGAGATTATTCGTTATCGTGCCAGTCACCTGTTTGAAGATATTGTCTCGCGACGCACCAGTTTAATTTTAAGATATGATATTCGTCACGGCGATTTCATACATGGCGGCAATGCATCCTCCAAGATCAAACGCGCGTTACTACGATTAGGGGCGAACCCACAAATTGCTCGTCGTTGCGGGATCGCTGTGTATGAAGCTGAGATGAATTTAATTATCCACACAAACCACGGTGGAACCTTGCGAGTCGAAATTGAACCTCACAAAATTACCATGGAAGCCTATGACGACGGGCCGGGAATCCCGAATGTTGAAAAAGCGATGACCGCTGGTTATTCAACTGCCACAAACGAAGTTAGGGAAAAAGGGTTTGGTGCGGGAATGGGGTTGGTCAATATCAATCGCTGTGTCGATGAAATGCGCCTCATTTCCTCAAAAGAGCGAGGAACCAACCTTTATATGATTATGTATCTCAGTGATTCCACTAATAACGAAGATGAAAATTAAATCCTTCATCATAGGAGAGAAGAATGCAATTAAATGAAATAATTGAGAAGTTAGCGCTTACCGTGTTGACAGATAAACGGGATTTTTCATCAGTCTTTGTTCAAAGTGGGTATTGTTCAGATCTGCTGAGTTGTGTTATGACTGGCGCTGAAACAGATGGGGTTTGGGTAACGTTAATGGCGCACAACAACATCATCGCAGTAGCGGGTTTATTAGATTTAAGCGCAATCATCATCACTGAAAATGCACAGCCAGACTCAAATACCATTAAAGTTGCCAATGAAAAGGGTGTAATTCTGCTTTCAACGCCTGAACCTAATTTCACTGTTGTCGGTAAACTTTGGGAACTTGGATTGCGGTCAAATTAAACAAAAAGGTATTGAAAATCATTGAGAGCTTACCGGGCAGAACTCCATATTCACACTGTCCTTTCACCCTGTGCCAGTGTTGAAATGATTCCTCCTCTTATCGTTCAGAGGGCTGTCGATTTAGGCATCAATCTGATTGCAATTACCGACCATAACTCATCAGAGAATGTAGCTGCGGTAATAGAAGCAGCGCAAGGCTACGATTTAATTGTCATCCCAGGGATGGAACTCCAAACTCAGGAAGATGTACATGCCCTATGTCTCTTTGACACATTAGAACAATTACAGCAATTTCAATCCATAGTTGATCAAAAACAACCAAAAATTAAGAATAATATTGAATTTTTTGGTGAGCAGTTTATTGTTGATGCTACGGGAGAATTTTTACGTCGAAAAGAGCAACTTTTAATCACTGGTGTAAATATCAGTATCGATCAGGCCAACACTTTGGTTAAAGGTTTTGGCGGTTTATTTATTCCTGCCCACGTTAATCGTCAAACCTTTGGTTTGTTCTATCACTTAGGATTCCTCCCGTCTGGGCTTAATTTATCAGCCATCGAAATTTCTCGCCACATAACGCCAGAAGAAGCTATCACAAAATTTCCACAGTTACAAAATTATCCATTGATCCAAAGCGGGGATGTGCATTACCTGGATGACTTTCTTGGCGTCAATCAATTTATCTTAAAAGAGCCGACAATCCTTGAACTCAAGATGGCGTTTACTGGCCAAAACGGACGTAATTTTTCATTAATTCACTAGTTTTGACGTTTTTCTACCGATTAAATGACATTTGTGCATTGACCAAAAACCCAAACAGCATTACACTCATTTGTGGTTTATTTCACAAATTGATTCGCAGTTTGTGAATGTTGCAGTTTATGAATTGGAGAATTTATATCAATGTTAAAAACCCTTGAAAAAGTCGCCTTAGATGACCCTTTAAACAACCCACAACAAAAGTTGGTAATTGACCAAATTTTAGATGAAAACAAACACCTGGCTGGTTCCACGATGGTGGTTCTTAATTCTGTTCAGGAAAAAATTGGTTTCATTTCTCCAGCTATGCAGGTTTACATTGCCGAACAGCTTGGTGAACCAATCAGTAGGATACATGGCGTCGTTTCCTTTTATTCTTTTTTCCAAACTACACCTCGCGGAAAGCATACGATTAAATTTTGCGTTGGCACCGCGTGTTACGTCAGTGGAATTGATCAGATTATTGAAAAAGCCAAACAGGTTTTAGGTATTGAGCCAGGTGAAACCACAGAAGACGGTTTAATTACACTCGAATTATGCCGTTGTGTTGGCGCTTGCAGTCAGGCCCCAGTAATCGTCGTTGATGACGTGGTGCAGGGCCGTGTAAAGCCAAACAAATTCCCTAAAGTAATAGCAGATATCCAAGCACAGGATGCCTAAATGCGAGAGCTTGCCCTCCACATTCTCGATATAGCTGAAAACAGTATTTCTGCCGGCGCAAATCGGATTAATATTATCATTTCTGAAAATACCGCTGATGATTTACTTAGCATAACAATCGAGGATAACGGTAAGGGTATGGATGCAGAAATGGTGAAGAAAATCGTTGACCCCTTCACTACCTCTCGAACCACACGACAAGTTGGGCTTGGGATCCCTTTCTTTAAGGCTGCTGCTGAATCTTGTAATGGTTCTTTTCAGGTTAAATCTACATTAGGGGTTGGCACAAAAATAGAGGCTGTTTTTCAACACAGCCATATTGATAGAATGCCCCTGGGTGATATCGCATCTACACTCCATAGTTTAGTTATTGGCACTCCCCATGTAAATTGGTTTTTTAAATATGGTTTCAACGACGCAAGCTTTATATTTGATGATCAACCTATTAAAGAAACGCTCGATGGCCTTTCTCTATCCGAACCTTCAGTGATGAAATTCATCCGAGAGATGATCGAAGAAGGCATTCAAAATGTATACACACAAGTTTCGAATTTAATGGAAATTTGAATTTTTAATTCAGAGGAGAAAAAATGGCAACTGTTAAATCATTAGAAGACTTAAAAAGAATTCGCGAAGAAGCTTTAAAAAAACAGCAATTGAAGGAAACCTCTGGCAAAACCGAGGTTATCGTCGGTATGGGCACAGTAGGAATTGCTGCAGGGGCACGCGAAACTCTCAAAGCAATCTTGGATTTGATTGAAACCGATAGCCTGGATGATATTATCGTTCGCCAAACAGGGAATATCGGTTGGGATTCCTTTGAACCGATCGTGCAAGTTGTTATGCCTGGTGAAGAAAAAGTAAACTATGGCAAAGTTAACCCTGATATGGCAGTCCGTATCATTCGAGAACATGTTCTCAATGGTAAAGCCGTCAAAGAATATTTAATTGAAAGCTAACTTCTACCAATATAATTTTTTGAAAGGTATTAAATGGCGTATTTTCGTTCTCATGTATTAGTATCCGTTGACCCGGTATGTATTGAAAAAGGTGCGTACGGATTAATTGACGCACTCAACGATGAATTAGTCAAGCAAGGTTTAGTAGACGAAGTTCAAGTTCTTGAAACTTCTCGCATTGGCGACCCACTGGCAGATGGACCCGATTTAATCGTTTATCCAGAGGCTGTGCATTACGCAAATTTATCAGTTGATAATGTTTCCTACCTGGTTGAAGAACACTTTCTCAAAGGTCGGGTTGCAGAACAATTCACCCGTGAAATCAAAGAAAACCTTGACGAAGAACTTTCAGCTCCCCAGGCTAAAGAAGTTCGTATCGTCTTGAAAAATGTCGGCGAAATTGACCCCCTCAATATTGAAGACTATATTGCAGCTGATGGCTATTTGGCACTTGGTCATGTCCTTACTGAGCTATCACCAGAAGAAACAATCCAACTCGTTTTGGATTCTGGTTTGCGCGGTCGTGGTGGGGCTGGTTTTCCTGCTGGTTTAAAATGGCGCTTTATGCGCAACGCAGAAGGCGCTCAAAAGTATGTCATATGTAATGCTGACGAAGGTGACCCAGGCGCATTTGCCAATCGTCGTGTGCTCGAAGGCGATCCGCACTCAGTAATTGAAGGGATGATCATCTCAGGTTATGCAACAGGTGCAGATCAGGGTTACATTTATTGCCGTGCAGAATACCCAATCGCTGTGCAGACGATGAAAGTAGCGATTGAACAAGCCCGTAACCTTGGCTTATTAGGTAAAAATATTCTCGGAAGTGGTTTTTCCTTTGACCTTGAAGTCCGGATGGGCGCTGGTGCCTTCGTTTGCGGTGAAGAAACCGCATTAATGGCATCAATTGAAGGCCTTAGGGGCGAGCCTCGACCTCGACCTCCTTTCCCCGCTCAAAAAGGCTTATGGGCAGAGCCCACAAATATTAATAATGTCGAAACTTTTTCTAACATCCCACAAATAATCCTTAAAGGTGCCGATTGGTTTGCATCATATGGATACGGTAAAAGTACGGGAACGAAAACTTTCTCCATGGCAGGTGATGTAAAAAATACTGGTTTGATTGAAATTCCTTTTGGGTTAACCCTTCGTGAGATTATTTATGATGTCGGCGGTGGAATCAAAGGCGATAAGAAATTCAAAGCAGTTCAAACAGGTGGGCCGATGGGTGGTTGTCTCCCTGAATCTCAACTCGATTTACCCATGGATTACGAAGCACTTGGTCAGGCTGGTTCAATCCTTGGCTCAGGCGGCTTGGTCATTATGGATGAAGATACCTGCATGGTGGATATTGCCCGATTCTTTATGGACTTTACCCAAGATGAAAGTTGTGGAAAATGCACTCCCTGTCGAGTTGGTACCCGTAGAATTTTAGAGATTCTCACACGCATTTGCGAGGGAAAAGGGAAACCTGAGGATATCCCAACATTGCGCAACTTATGCGTTAATATTAGTGAAAATAGCCTTTGCGGGTTGGGTAAAGGTGCACCAAATCCCGTTGTAAGCACTCTCGAACACTTCCTTGATGAGTATGAAGCGCACATTTACGAAAAACGCTGTCCTGCAAAGGTCTGCAGGTCATTGATCACTTTTGAAATTATGGACGGCCCATGTACTGGATGTACCCTCTGTGCACGAAACTGCCCCGTCGATGCGATTTCAGGAGAGCGACGTCAAACTCATGTAATTGATCCCGATGTTTGTATCAAGTGTGGCATTTGTGTTCAGGTTTGCCCATTTGACGCAATTGAAATCAAATAGCCGTTGTTAGTCGTTGTTTAAATTCAAACTAAACAAAGGAGGAAGGTGATGAATGTTGAAGCCAAAGTAAGTCAGGGCATTCAAGATCTTGTGCAAAGCCTGGTGAGTGAGAAAGGGTTTGAAAAAGCTGAGCTTATCCCCATTCTCCATGAAATCAATAACCAATTAGGTTACATCTCAGACGAGGCTATTCAAGAACTTTCTGACCAAATGAAAATTCCTACAAGTCACATTTTCTCCGTAGCAACTTTTTACAGGATGCTTTCGACCGAGCCCAGAGGGCGGCACGTTATCCAATTTTGCGAAAGCGCTCCTTGTCATGTGGCTGGCGGCCGTTTAGTTTGGCAAAAATTACAAAAAGAATTAGGCTTGGCAAATGGTGAGACCAGTGAAGATGAAAAATGGACACTGATCACAACCAGTTGTCTTGGCGTATGCGGGGTTGGGCCAGTTTTGGTCGTTGATCGCGACATATATGGTAATGTGACCCCAGAACAAGTACCTGGTATTCTTGACAATTACGATTAGGAGAAACCTGAGATGAAATCAACTCGCTCTATGGTACTGGTATCCGGCGATCCTGATAGCTTAGCTCGGGGCGCCCTGGATGTTTACAACACTTTACAACAACAAATTGCAGCTTTTGGCTTAGAAGACGAGATCACCTTATCGATGATCAGCGATGTTAGTAAAAAAGCCCAAAATCCCTTGGTCCTTGTGTACCCAGACGCAATTATTTACGGATCAGTGTCTACTGAAGATATTCCGCAAATCGTCGAAGAACATCTTTACAAAGGTCGTGTGGTAGAAGAAAAACAAATTCCACCTTACGACCTAACCGGACGTATTGCCTGGCTCTCCTCTCGCAAGGGAACTTTACCCGCAGAATATCGAATCGTGTTGAAGAACGTAGGGATAATTGATCCTGAAAACATTGAAGATTACATAGTTCATGAAGGGTACGCTGCTTTAGGAAGAGTATTAAATGAAATCACACCCCAAGAAACAATCGACCTCATTAAGAGCTCTGGTTTACGAGGGCGTGGTGGGGCTGGCTTCCCTACCGGATTAAAGTGGCAATTTGTTTCGAAGGAAAATAGCAAAAAAAAATATGTAATTTGCAACGCAGATGAGAGCGAACCAGGTACTTTTAAAGATCGTCTGGTGCTTGAAGGCGACCCTCATGCTATCATCGAAGCAATGTTAATTGCCGCATATGCTGTAGGCGCGGATGAAGGCTACGTTTACATTCGTGGCGAGTATGGCTTGGCAATCAGCCGAATGCAAAAGGCCATCCAACAAGCTCGAGAATTTGGGTTGTTAGGCGACAACATTTTCGGCAAAAATTTTTCATTCGACCTGTATATTCATGCAGGCGCCGGCGCTTATATTTGCGGCGAAGAAACTGCACTTATCGAATCGATCGAAGGCAACCGGGGCGAGCCTCGCTCACGCCCGCCTTATCCGACCACTAAGGGTTTATGGCAAAAGCCAACTGTCGTTAACAATGTAGAAACTCTCGCTAACATTCCAACTATCATCCGTAACGGGCCCGAGTGGTATAAGGCAATAGGTACACCATCGAGCCCTGGCACTAAAGTGTACACGATTTTAGGCAATGTCAATGTCACCGGGTTAATTGAAGTTCCTATGGGAATTACCCTTCGAGAAGTGATATCAATTTATGCAAAAGGGATGAGGGACGGTGCCAGCTTTAAACTTGCCCAAACCGGTGGTTCAAGCGGTTCGATTATTCCTGCCAGTTTGCAAGATACACCTATGGATTTTGATTCTTACGAAAAAGTTGGTGTGTCGCTTGGTTCAGGTGCTTTGCTTATTGGTGATGAAAGCGTTTGTGTGGTCGATTTAGCCAAAGTTTTACTCAACTTTTTCCGATTCGAGAGCTGTGGAAAATGTAATCCGTGTAGGATCGGCAATAAGCGTGCATACGAAACTTTAGTGAATATCTCGGAAGGTGTTGGGAACTTAAAAGACTTGGATGATCTTGAATTGTTAAGTAAACAACTCTATGAGCTATCCAATTGTGGATTAGGTCAAACCGCAGGTTCACCTTTGTTCGATATCCTTGCACATTTCAGGGCTGAAGTTGAAGCTCATATTAAACTAAAAGTTTGCCCAACAGGTGTTTGCCCCATGAGTGGACACCGTGTTTACCAGTTTATCTAATATAGTCATAATGGAGAGTCACAAACATGATTAAACTCACAATTGATGGAAAAACCGTAGAGGTACAGGAAGGAACCACCGTTTTAGAGGCTGCAGAAGCAGCAGACGTATATATACCAACTTTATGTCACCATGCAGAGTTAACACCATATGGTGGGTGCAGGATGTGTATGGTCGAAGTAGAAGGCTCTAAAACATTACAACCTTCGTGCACCTTACCCGCAACCAACGACATGGTCGTTCATACCAGCACACAAAAGGTTCTTGACTCAAGAAAGTTTGTCTTAACATTGTTGTTTAGCGAACGCAACCATTTCTGCATGTATTGCCCTGTTACCGATGGTGATTGCGAATTACAGAATCGTGCCTACGATGAAGGTATGACACATTGGGAATTACAACCAAACTGGCAACCCTTTGAAGTCGATGCCTCTCATCCATTTATTATCCTCGACAACAACCGCTGTATCCTTTGCCGTCGATGTACGCGTGCATGTGGCGAATTAGTTGGTAATTTCACGCTTGGGTTCGAAGAACGTGGAGCAGAAAGCATGCTCGTTGCAGATTATAACGTTCCATTTGGCGAAAGTACTTGTATCTCTTGTGGAACCTGTGTTCAAATTTGTCCAACAGGGGCGTTAATTGATCGACAAAGCGCTTATCAGGGCAAGGAAACTGAAGTTGATCATCACATTGGCGTTTGTGTTGAGTGTTCGGTAGGTTGCCAACGCGATGTTCTTACGCGTGACAACCGACTGGTTCGGATTGAAGGCGAATGGGATGCTCACCTTAACCATGGCTTGCTTTGTGATAAGGGTCGCTTCTTCCCCTTGGAAGAAGATCGCCCCCGGTTAGTAACACCAATGGTTCGTAAAGATGGTCTCCTGAAAGCAGCTACCTGGGAAGACGCATTAGCTGTGATCGCATCTAAACTTGATGGTGGCAATGGCTTAGCTGCAGTTGCTTCAACCCGCCTCCCAGCAGAAGATTTAGCTTTATTTAAATCACTTTTTGCCGACCAGTTACAAGCTGATCTTGTCACCAGCATAGAGGAAGGTAAAGCCACAGCTTCAGTATCAAATGTAGCAGAGAAACTTGGTTCGCCCGTCGAATCTAAAATTGACGCTCTAAAAGATACCGATGCGGTTCTCGTGCTTGAGGTTGATCTCGTTGATGAGCACCAGGTACCAGGCTTTTTTATCAAAAGGCAGCTCCCATTGGGAACTAAATTGATTGTCGCTGATAGCACTGAAAACAAATTAGGCGCAAAAGCACACATTAACCTGGATCTCCAAGCTGGTCAGGAAAGCGGCTTCTTAACATCCTTGCTCGCGGCGATTGAGTCGAAATCTGATCAAGAAAAGCTGAATGATGCAGCTGAAATTCTTAAAGCTGCAGAAAAGCCTTGTATTGTTTATGGTAAGACTTTCGCAGAAAATGTTGACGAAGCTACCATCAAAACATTGCTTCAAATCGCCAAGTCTGTTGGGGCTGCTCTGATTGGTGTAAAAGGCGAAGCCAACAGTATGGCTGCAGCGCAACTGGGGCTTGAAGCGCCCTTCAAATCCAATAACTACCAATGTGCTTACGTCTTATTAGGGGATGATAACCCATCACAAAAACTGGTGAATCGCTTTGAAGACATTCCTTTTGTCGTCGTCCAGGCAGCATACAGCTCACAACTCACCGGACATGCGGATGTAGTCCTACCCACAACAACCTGGGCAGAACAATCAGGCTCTTACCTGAGCTTAGATGGCCGCCTACAGAAAATTGGTAAAGCTTTAGACGCCCCTGATGGTGTTTTAACAAACTATGAAACATTGGAAAAAATTGCTAATTCGCTTAATTTACAATCGGAAGTAGACTGGAAAACAAGTTTGCTCGCAAGAGTGCCAACAGTCGAAATTATAGAATGCTGATTACATCAGTATATTATTGGTGCAAGGAACGAAAGGACAAAACGAATGACCAAACCAAAAGTAGCATCAGATTGGCTGTGTGGTTGTGCAGGTTGCCACATGTCTTTCCTGGATATTGATGAAAGGATTTTAGACGTAATTGAGCTTGTAGATTTACGAGCAACGCCAATTACAGACCTGAAAGAGCCCGACAAAGACGGCGTTGTTGTTGGAATTCTCGAAGGCGGTATAAACAATACACATAATGAACATGTCGCAAAGCGAATGCGAGAGCGCTGTAAAATTTTAGTTGCCCTGGGTGACTGCGCAGTTTTCGGAGGAATCCCTGCCATGCGAAACTTTGTAGGGGCAGAAGCAGCCTTAACACGTGCCTACATCGATGCTGAAAGCAACGACTCCGAAGGAATAATTCCGGATAACCCAGAGCTGGCTGAGATGACACGCGTGAAAGCCATAAATGAAGTTGTTGATGTGGACTTATATATTCCAGGCTGCCCACCCAACGCAGATGTGATTTTTTATGCGCTGTCAGAACTTGCGCAAGGTCGCATTCCTGAAATTAAAGATGATATGTTACACTGGCATTAGGAGGTGATTTAATGGTTACCGAAAAAATTACTATCGAACCCGTAACTCGTATTGAAGGTCACGCTAAGGTGACTATCCACATGAATGACAATGGTTCTGTCGACCGGGCATATTTTCATGTCAATGAATTCCGAGGCTTTGAAAAATTTTGTGAAGGCCGATTGGTATTTGAAATGCCCTCAATTACCCCACGAATTTGCGGTATCTGCCCCGTCAGCCATCATCTCGCCGCTGCAAAAGCCGGCGATAAAGTGTTTGGCGTGGAACCACCGCATACTGCGAATCTTCTTAGAGAACTTATGCATATGGGTCAAATTATCCAAAGCCATAGTATGCACTTTTTTGAACTGGCAGGTCCAGACTTAATTCTTGGTTTTGACGAAGATCCAGCCATCAGAAACGTTGTGGGCATGGTTGATGCCAACCCAGATTTAACCGTACGCGCAGTTCAACTTAGAGCCTATGGTCAGGATATCATTTATCAACTTGGCGACCGTCGTATCCATCCAAACTTCGCGGTCCCTGGCGGCGTTAATCGTGCTTTAACTGTTGAAAAACGCGATCATATTCTCTCTGGTTTAGATAAAGCAATTGAAACTACCCAGGTTGGTATTCAATTGATGAGAAATTGGGCTGAAGATAACATCAAAGATATCGAGAAATTTGCCGTCTTCCATACAGGATATCTCGGGTTAGTTACACCTGAAAACGGTTTAGAGCTTTATGATGGTATGCTCCGCCTTGTCGGCAAAGACGGTGAAGAGCTCGAACATTTTGATGCAGCTAATTACCTCGATTTTATTTCCGAACGAGTTTTAGACTGGTCATACCTTAAATTCCCTTATTATAAAAAAATGGGCTGGCCTGAGGGTGTTTACAGAGTTGGACCGTTGGGTCGGTTAAACGTTGCTGAAAAACTGGATACACCTTTAGCTCAGGAACAATTCTTAACTTACCGGAAGATCAATAATGGCAACCCTGTTTATCAAACGCTTTATTATCATTATGCTCGGATGATTGAGGTTTTGTTTGCTGCAGAACGCGTCCGGATACTATTAGATGACCCTGATATTTTAGGTACTGATATCTTAAACAGAAAGCACGACTTCAAAGGTGAAGGCGTTGGCGTCATTGAAGCACCACGCGGCACCCTGTTCCATCATTACTGGGCAAAACCCAATGGGCAGCTTGAGCGCGTAAATATGATTGTCTCCACTGGCCATAATAACTGGGCTATGAGCGAAGCTGTTGATTCAGTAGCGAAAACTTACGTCAAAGGCCCTGACGTCAAAGAAGGTATGCTCAACCGTGTTGAGGCGGCCATTCGTGCCTATGACCCTTGTCTTTCCTGTTCAACACACGCAATTGGTCAGATGCCAATCAACCTTGAGGTGTTTGACGCACAAGGCAACTTAACGCAAACCATAAAACGGGACTAGTTCTGTTTTAGTTATTACAAGTTAAAACCTCCTCCTGATGGTATTAATTAGGAGGAGGTTTTTTACTAAATGTTCAGGTAAAGTGATTATCATGAAAACTAAACCATTAATCATAGGAATTGGAAATGCTGACCGCCAAGATGATGGCGCAGGATGGCATGTTCTAAAAATCCTTGCTGAAAAGCTGGGCTACACAATTCCTGATGATCCCGGGGCTGCCCTTGAAATTGAAAACGATCAATTTGACCTGCTGTACGATTTGCAGATCTATCCAGAGCTTGCTCAAACAATTTCTGAGTACACTCGCGTATGTTTTGTAGATGCCCATACCGCTGATGTACCTGAACCCATTTCGTGGTCTACCCTTCTGCCAGAATATGAGCGATCGCCACTCACCCACCACATGTCACCTCAAACTGTTCTCTCCATTACAGAGGCTATTTATGGCACTGCTCCTAAAACCGTCCTTGTTTCTATTCGTGGGTATAGTTTTCAGTTCGAACGAGAATTAAGTCCTAAAACCGCCTTATTAACGCAACAAGCAGCAGACCGGATTTGGAACTGGGCTATTTCATCCCCATCAAGGGCGTGATTCTTGTCACGCACGCCTGATGACATAATACAATTCAATTAATTCCCAAACCAAAGTATTTTTATACTTAGTTAATTAATCTTAGTTTATATCATTCAAGGTTTATCAAATGCTAAATCAGGCTGAGATCACCGCGACAATTAAATCAATACCCTGGTTTTTCGATCTCACTCATCAAAACATAGAACGATTAAGTGAAATTGCAAGCGTTCATGTTTATGAACCAGGTGACACTGTCTTTTCGGAAGGCGAACAACATCCATTCCTATACATAGTTTTAGATGGGAAGGTCACTTTAGAAAGTTTTGTCCCCGGTCATGGGAAAGTACCCATTTTGTTGGCAGAACCCCTCGATGTTATCGGATGGTCAAGCTGTACCCCTATTGTTCGCCAAAGAACTTGTACAGCCAGGGCGTTAACCTCAATTAAACTTCTTGCACTTCAAGCCGATTCTCTTATGAAGTGCTGCGAAAATCATCCAGACCTTGGCTTCATCATCATGAGACGTCTTGCCAATGTTGTGGCTTCTCGCTTACTCAACCACCGCTTGCATTTGCTTGAGATTATTTCTTGCCAAAATGATTAACGCGTAAAATAGCCTTAATAACCTAAAAGAACTATAATCTGTCGATGCATGAACTACCTGTTACAGAAAGCGTACTTGAGATCGCTTGCAGACATGCCGAGAAAGCTCAGGCAACAAGGGTAACTGACATATACCTTGTTATTGGTCAACTCTCAAGCATTATTGATGATTCAGTTGAATTTTATTGGGACATCATCAGTAAAGATACCTTATGTGAAAATGCAAAATTACATTTCAAACGGTTGCCTGCCAAGTTGGTTTGCCTGGATTGTGGTCATAACTATCAACTTGATTCTGAACTTGAACCCTGCCCCAAATGCCATAGTGCGCAAATCCGGGTTCTTTCCGGTGATGAATTCCAACTGGAATCAATAGAAATTGAAAGGAAAACATGACTGAAACACGTATAAAAATAGTCGAGAAAATTCTTGATGCTAACGATCGATTGGCCAATGAAAATCGCCATCGTTTTAACCAGGAAAATATTTTTGCCATTAATTTAATGGCATCTCCAGGGGCTGGGAAGACCAGCTTAATCCTCGCAACAATCGAAGCTTTACTTGAAAATAACGTTAGGATGGGTGTTATTGAAGGCGATACGGCCCCAGTCACGATCGATTCAGATAAAGTAGCGGCTGCAGGCATTCCTGCGGTTCAAATTAATTCTGGCGGCAATTGTCACTTAGATGCTGTGATGATCGAAAATGCTATGGAGCAAATCCCTCTCGCTGAGCTTGACTTAGTCATCGTTGAGAATATCGGCAATTTAATTTGCCCTGCTGCTTTTGATCTTGGGACACACAGCAACGTATTGATCGCAAGTGTACCCGAAGGCGATGATAAGCCTTACAAATATCCCAATATTTACCGTGGCCTCGACGTGTTGATTATTAATAAAATTGACTTGCTTCCATATATCGATTTTGACATGGACTACTTCCAAAAAGGCGTCGAAATGCTTAATCCAGGAATCAAAACGTTTCCTGTGTCATGTAAGACTGGCGAAGGGATTGATGCGTGGGCCTCGTGGCTTAACTCAAGATTGCCTGCCAGCGCGTAAACTTTAACATATGTCTCATACTAACCGTTCAATCCACATTAACGGTATCGTTCAAGGCGTAGGATTTCGCCCTTTTATTTACAACCTTGCTATTCAACATCAATTAACTGGCTCAGTCAAGAACTCAGCAAGCGGTGTTGATATCGAAGTCTCCGGTTTAGTTAACGATATTGACGCATTTATTGCAGCAATCCCTCGTCTTGCTCCACCACTGTCAGAGATTGATGAGATTAAAATTATTGAAGTCGCATCTCACGCTTTCGATAGTTTTCAAATTCTCCAAAGTGTAGATAAATCCACCGACTTTCTTCCTGTCTCGCCAGATATGTCAATCTGCAGTGATTGTAATAGCGAATTGTTCGATCCAAACAATCGTCGTTTTCGCTACCCTTTTATCAATTGCACGAATTGTGGCCCACGTTTTTCTATTATCAAAGATATTCCATACGATCGAAACTCAACCACCATGGCAGGGTTCAAAATGTGCTCTGCATGTTCATCCGAATATACAAACCCTGGCGATCGCCGCTTTCACGCAGAACCCATCGCTTGCCCTGATTGTGGTCCTAAAGTGTGGTTTGAATTAACTGAAGGTAATGATCGTCTGGTAGAAGAAGAGGCCATTCAAACCGCCAGAGAGATGTTAAAAGAAGGAAAAATCTTAGCTATTAAAGGGCTTGGGGGATTTCACTTGGTTTGTGACGCATCCAATGAACACGCTGTTCACGAGTTGAGAATAAGAAAAAACCGCCCGGCAAAACCTTTTGCTCTCATGGCGTTTGACACTGAAACGATAAAATCATTTGTTCATGTAACGCCACCAGCAGAATCGTTATTAACCAGCCGACAAGCACCAATTGTGTTATTGGAAACCAAACCAAACACAGAAATTGCAAAAAACGTATCGCCCGGAAATAGCAAGCTGGGTTTTATGCTTCCTTATACCCCCTTGCATTTGCTGCTCTTAGAACCAGGAGAAGGGTTTCCTAATGCGCTCGTAATGACATCTGGCAATCTCTCTGAAGAACCGGTTATTCATCAAAACCAGGAAGCACGTGAAAAGCTTTCTGCTATCGTGGATGGTTTCTTAATGCATAACCGCCCCATTCATCGGCGCATAGATGATTCAGTGTTTGCCATCATAAATAACCATCCTTACCCTTTCCGACGTGCACGTGGTTATGCCCCCAACCCTATTAGGCTATCCGAACCTGTTCCAGATATTTTAGCAGCGGGTTCTCAAATGAAAAACACGTTCTGCCTTACGCGGGAAAAGTATGCTTTTGTTAGTCAATATATCGGTGAGATGGATAATTGGGATACTTATCAACATTATCAAAACGCAATTGACGGTTACGAACATCTCTATCGTATCTCACCGCAGGTGATTGCATACGACATGCACCCAGATTATGAAGCAACCCGATACGCTCTAAATAGGGCAAAAAATCATGGGCTTACAGCCATCCCAGTCCAGCATCACCATGCTCATTTGGCTGCTTGTTTGGTTGAAAATGGAATTGAGCCTACTCAAAACATTACTGGTTTAATTTTTGATGGCACAGGCTACGGAACAGATGGCACAATCTGGGGTGGCGAGGTTCTTATTGGGAACTGCAAAAGCTTTACACGCCGCTTCCATTTGAAAGCAGTACCCTTACCTGGAGGTGAAGTAACCGTCCTAAAACCCGCTCGCATGGCATTGAGCACACTGTGGGCATACCAATTACCCTGGATGGAAAATTTACCTCCTCTAAAAGCTCTTTCAGAGCTTGAAGTTGACACTTTACGGCATCAACTTGTAAATAATATTAATGTTATTCATACATCCAGTATGGGCCGCTTTTTTGATGCTGTTTCAGCTTTAATTGGCCTTCGCATGGAGATATCTTATGAAGCCCAGGCAGCCATAGAGTTGGAATCCCTGGCAGATCGCGAAGAATGGGGATATTATCCCTGGCAGATCGATGGGCAAGAGATAAATGTTATGGAAATATTAAAATCGATTATCGATGATCTACATAATGAGATTCGTAGTGAGGTTATTTCAGCTCGATTTCATAACACGATTGCCCATTTAGCGTTAGATCTCGCTCAGAAGGTTCGCAACGATACTGGTATCGAAACTGTTGCCCTTTCTGGTGGTGTGTGGCAGAATTTATTTTTGCTCGAGCGTTCGCTTTACCTGCTAAGAGAAAACGGTTTTACACCACTTGTGCATCAGATTTTACCAACCAATGATGAATGTATTTCTTTTGGACAAGCCGTTATCGCAGCCAATCAGGTTTAATATATTAAGGAGTATCTATGTGTCTTGGAATACCAGGAAAAATCACATCTATCTATGATGATTTTGGAACGAAAATGGCCAGAATCGATTTCGGTGGCGTTACTCGTGAAGTTTGTATTGAAGTTATCCCAGAGGCAAGACCTGGGGATTGGACAATTGTCCACGCCGGCTTTGCATTAAATTTGTTAAGTGAAAAAGAAGCACAGGAGACCTTAGATATCCTCAGCCAAATGAACGAACTTTTAAACCAAGAGGATACAGATCATGTCCAATAATTCTGCCATACCTGGCTTTTTATCAGGTTATCGGGATGCTGACCGCGTTAAACAAATTCTCGATTTAATTCACCAAGAAACCACAAAGCATTGGACGCTGATGGAAATTTGTGGCGGTCAAACACATGCCATTATTCAATACGGTTTAGATCAACTGTTACCTGAATTTATTGAACTTGTGCATGGGCCAGGTTGCCCTGTGTGTGTTACTTCCCTGGAATTGATCGATCAAGCCCTGTGGATCGCACAACAACCAGAGATAATTTTTACCACCTTCGGCGATATGCTTCGCGTTCCAGGCTCTGATGGAGACTTGTTTTCAGTTCGGGCAGGTGGAGGGCAAATTCGTGTTGTATATTCCCCCATGGACGCAGTCAAAATTGCCCAGGCAAACCCTGATAAAAAGGTTGTGTTTTTTGCAATTGGGTTTGAAACAACCGCACCAGCAAATGCGATGGCTGTTTTACAAGCTGAAAAAATTGGTTTGAATAATTTCTGGATCATCCCAGCAAACGTTCTTGTTCCACCAGCTATGCATGCGATCCTCTCAAGCCCAGAAAATCGTATTCAAGGTTTCCTGGCTGCTGGCCATGTTTGTGCGGTCATGGGGTATTGGGAATACATTCCCATTGCACAACAATACAAGATTCCTATCGTGGTGACCGGTTTTGAACCCCTGGATTTGGTTACAGGGATCTATCAAACCATCCGAATGCTTGAATCTGGCGTACATTCTGTTGAAAATGCTTACACAAGGATTGTTACCAAAGATGGCAATCGCCAGGCTCAGGAGCTTATCAATACCGTGTTCGAACCTGTAAATCGTAATTGGCGCGGTATCGGGCAAATTTTCAACAGTGGATTCGGCTTACGAAAAAAGTACCAAAGATTTGATGCGACCTACTACTTCAACACAGGCGATATCCGCACTGCTGAATCCTCAATTTGTATTGCCGGTCAGGTGCTGCAAGGAATAAAGAAGCCATTTGAATGCCCTGCGTTTGGAACATTATGCACCCCACAAACCCCACTCGGAGCGCCGATGGTTTCTTCAGAAGGGGCATGTGCTGCATACTATACTTATAAGCGAGGATAATAATGGATCGACAACAAACACCATCTCTGCAAGGTTTAATCTGCCCCGTGCCTCACATACCTACTGAGCACATTACCATCGGACACGGAAGTGGTGGTTCAATGACCCATGATCTGATCCAAAATATCTTTCAAGCGCAGCTTGGCAATGAAATCCTTGCTAAAGGTAATGACGCAGGCAGGTTAAGTTTTCCCGACAAATTTGATGGAGACTTAGCAATTTCAACCGATTCTCACGTGGTAACACCCCTCTTTTTTCCCGGTGGTGATATTGGCAGGCTTGCTGTTTCTGGTACCGTCAATGATGTTGCCATGTTAGGGGCGCAACCTCGCTTTTTAACGGCAGGCTTTATCATTGAAGAAGGCTTTCCTGTAAACGACCTCAAGCGCATCATCAACTCCATGGCAGAAACCTGTAAAGAAGCTGGCGTTCAAATAGTCGCCGGTGACACGAAAGTAGTCGAAAAAGGCAAAGCGGATGGATTATTTATAAATACTGCTGGTTTTGGATTTATTAATAGCCCCAAAAGAATTGGTGGGCAGTTCGCTAAGCCAGGCGATGCTGTTTTAATTTCGGGTACCATTGGGGATCATACCATCGCCGTGTTAGAGGCGCGGGGTGAATTGGGGTTTGAATCTGGCATGGAATCTGATGTAGCTCCATTGAACCATATGATTGCTGAATTGTTAAATGTGGTTCCAAACGTTCACGTTTTACGCGATCCCACTCGTGGTGGATTGGGGACGAGCCTAAATGAAATAGCATGTCAGAGTAAAGTTAGCATTCAAATTAACGAAGAAGATATCCCTATTAAACCAAATGTTCGCACAGCCTGTGAGATGTTAGGATTCGACCCGTTGTACCTGGCAAATGAGGGTAAGGTAATAATTATTTTACCCAAAGACAAAATAGACAAGGCGTTAGAAAGTTTGCGTAAATCGTCATATGGTCTTGATGCAACAGTGATAGGAACGGTTAACGAACAGAACCCAGGCAGGGTTTTATTGAAAACTCCCTTTGGTTCAACACGGATTATTCCGATGCTGGCTGGTGAAATTTTGCCAAGAATTTGCTAAACCCTTTATTAAACTCTGCTTGGCTAATATACTTACCAGAATAAAACATGCGAGGAAATCAATGAAAATTAATTTTCAAGAAACAACAAACGATTTGCGTAAACGCATCAACATTCACGACCAGTTTGGCGCTAATGATATCGATAAATGGATGTTAGAAATACTGCCCCTTAGAGAAGGGATGGATATTTTGGATGTCGGTTGCGGCTCAGGGAAACAGTGCTTTTCTTATCTTACACATCTCAACGGAAAAGCTCAAATCACAGGTACCGATGTCTCTGACGATTTACTGGCAGAAGCTGAGGCTGAAAACGTGAGGTTGGGGAGCCGGGTAACTTTCATGAAGCAAGATTTTAATCAACCTTTTGCTTTACCTGACCACAGCTTTGACCTGGTATCGTGTTGTTTTGCAATCTATTATGCCGAAGATATTCCCTTCACCATCAAAGAAATGCAAAGAGTTTTACGTTCGGGCGGTACCTTGTTCACAACAGGGCCCATGCCAACTAACAAAATTATGTTTTATGACATCATTCGAGAAGCAACCGGAAAAGTAATTCCGCCAATGCCTGGCAGCTCACGTTATGGCTTTGAAATTTTAAATACGATTAGATCGACTTTTTCTAAGGTTGAATTAAATATTTTTGAAAATCCGTTAACCTTTACATCAGTGGAACCATTTATAACTTATACACGCGCGTCATTGTCTGAAGATCGTCTTTTGTGGAATGCATTTTTCCAAACAAAAACAGATTTCGAACAGGTCATGAATCAAATCACTCAAGTTGCCCATCGTTGGTTAGATCGTGACGGTAGCTTGACGATGACCAAAGTTGTAGGTGGCTTCTTAGCAACCAAATAACCAAGGTGGTTTTATGAATCAAAACATGACATTTTATGGGAAAACAGTTTTATTCATCGGTGCGCATCCCGATGATATTGAACTTGGCTGTGGTGCGCTCATTGCAGACATTCAAAATCATACCCATGTCATCTGTGCAACGCTTTCTGATAATCAGAAAAACCCCTTACTTAAAAATTTAGTTGCAGAACATCACGACAGCATGAACATTTTAGGTGTCAAGCCTGAAGATACGCACTTATTCGAGTTTACAACTCGCTTGCTGAAAGAAGCTCGTCAAGATATTCTTGAGGTGATGCTTGATTTAAAAAAACAATATAACCCTGAAATCGTTTTTGTTCATACCGCTCGAGATATTCATCAGGACCATCAAACGGTCACAGAGGAAGCCTTACGTGCATTCCGTGGCACAACTTTACTCGGCTTTGACGTATTGCGCTCTTCGTATGGCTTCTTCCCAGATTTTCTTGTTGAGGTATCAGAAAACGGCGTTAAAACAAAAATAAACGCTTTGAAGGCTTACAAAACCTATGCAGATAAATATTATTTTGACGAGAATATTATTCATGCAACAGCTATTCGTCATGGTGCGTTAGCAGAACGCCAGTACGCTGAAGGTTTTGACATTTTGCGAATCGTTGGACAGTTCGACAAACCTGCACAATAAAAAAAGAGGCTGTCTATTTACGTAAGACAACCTCTTTTTTTATTTAATCAACCCTAAATTCCTATTTCTATCATTCCATCCTGAACCCTGATCGGATAAGTGTTCAAAGATTTCACCGCTGGTAATGTCAATGCTTTTCCGGTTCTGACATCGAATTGTGCTCCATGCCAGGGGCACACAACGACATGCCCGTCCAATTCTCCCTCATCTAAGGGACCATGGCGATGGGTACATTTTTGATCAATCGCGTAAAATTCGCCATTAACATTAAAAATTACGATAGGTTTATCATCAATTTCAATCGATAATCGGCTTCCCTCGTCGATTTCGCCAAGTTCACAAACTGCAACAAATTGTTTTTCATCCATCCTTATTTTTCTTTCGATTTCGATTCATCATACTAAAGTTATGGTCAACTAACCAATTTATTTAGCTAAATTGATACCCTGTTGGGCGCGTGATTTCGTCAATTGCATGTCGTAAATGCTTAGAATCAAAAGGGAACCACAAAATATGGTCGGGAACCATCCAACCATCAGTCAAATAGACATTGGTGCGAAATTGCACTGCAACCATCCTGTTATCTAATTGGACAACAATCCCCCTCACCCAATCACGAATGCGTTCATTATTCTTTTCGTGATCACAAAAAACTTCAACAGCATCCCCTACCTGATAATCTATGTCTTCATAAGGCGGTCTCATGAATGGTGATTTTGCCATTACTCCTCCCGAATAATCGTTTTAAACATTAATTAATAAATACTACACATTAGATTGTAACAAAATAAATCTAAATATACTATAACCTGAAGCAAGATTTAAAAACTGCACCTCATTCTGTCATTTTTTTGTTAATTGCTTCTAAGAACCTGGTTTTCACACCCTCAAAAGGGATCCTTTCCATAATCTCGGCAAAGAAGCCTGTTACGATTAATTGTTCAGCTTCAGTCCTTGGTATACCCCTGCTTAGTAAATAGAACAATTCATTTTCATCGATTTTTCCCACTGTAGCACCATGGGTACAACGCACATCATCTGCCAATATTTCTAAACCAGGGATTGAGTCTGCCCTTGCACCTTTATTCAGAATTAAATTACGATTAGCCTGGTAACCATCAGTGCCGAAAGCACCTGGGGCAACATAGATCATTCCCTGCCAAACAGAACGGCTATGGCCAATCAAAGCACCCTTATAAAGCAAGTCGCTGGTCGTATTTTTCGCTAAGTGGTTTTGTTGGGTATCATGGTCAAGATGTTGTGTGTCATTAGCAAAATAAAACCCAGACATCCTCCCATAAGCTCCAGGCTCGACCAAATTAATATCAGAAAAGTTCTTAGTTAGATGGGTTCCCATCGCGCCGAAGATCCATTCGAGGTGACCATCCTGTAGAACTCTGGCTCGTTCTCGTGTAAATGACCAAACATTGCTTCCCCAGGATTGTAGTTCAACAAAGTTCAACTGAGCATCTTTTCCTATGTGGATTTCGACAATCCCAGAGTGAAGGATTTGACCGAGGTTTTGGTCGTGCGGGGAAGTTGATTCATGAACAAAAGTTACCTGTGCGCCATCTTCCAGCCAAACTAATAAATGATTAATAAAAGCAGTGTTTTCACCGCTTCCACAATACAAGCTGTGTAACGGTTTATCTACGATTACGTTTTTAGGAACAAAAAGAAAAATTCCGTCCTGGCCCAGTGCTGCTGATAAAGCTGTAAACTTGTCCTCCTCAGGAGAGACAACCTGCCCCAGCAAGCTCTCCAATAATTCTGAATGATCATTTTCAGCAGTGCGAAAATCAACAAAAATGACACCTTTCTTTTCCAAGCTTTCATCCAAATGTCTTGTCGGATATTGCAGATTACCTTGTATTATTTGCCCCCCTGAAAGTTCCCCTTTTGCAATCAAGTCTATGCAGGGCCTGGCAGTGGTAGGCTGATTAGCAATCTCGATCGGTTCTGTTGGTAAAACAAACTTGTCGGTTTTCAGTTTACTGATATCAGTTCGACGCCAAGGTTCATCTTGTGTTGTCGGAAAAGGAAGTTTTAAGTAAGCGTCCCAAGCTTTTTGGCGGTATTCTTTTAATGCTTGGTTTTCAATATCTGGGACCATCTCATTGGTAAATGAAAAATCTTTTAAGCCATTGCTGTGTGTTAGTGTTTGTTTTTTAATAATAACTTTAGGCGTGGAAGTCATTGAACGTCTTCGCTTTCATGTTTAACCAACCGACCCAATCATTTGTAATTGGATTAATCGGTTCATTTCAACTGCATACTCCATCGGTAGTTCTTTAACCAAAGGTTCAATAAAGCCTGAAACAACCATCGTTGTAGCTTCCTCTTCAGTCAGTCCGCGGCTCATCAGGTAAAACAGTTGGTCTGCACCAACTTTTGAAACTGTAGCCTCATGCCCAATACTTACATCTTCGGCACTTACCTCAATATATGGATAGGTATCAGAACGAGATTCAGGATCTAACAACAAGGCATCACAGACAACACTTGATTTTGAATCCTCTGCCTCAGAAAACACCTTTAATAATCCGCGATATGAAGACCGTCCATCCCCTCGACTGATTGATTTAGAAGTAATTTTACTGCTGGTATTAGGCGCAAAGTGAATTACTTTTCCACCAGCATCCTGGTGTTGACCATGACCAGCAAAAGCAACTGATAATATCTCGCCATGAGCGCCTGGTTCCATCAAAAAGCACGAAGGGTACTTCATGGTAACTTTCGAACCTAAGTTAGCGTCGACCCATTCCATGGTTCCATTTTCATATACCTTGGCGCGTTGCGTAACCAAGTTGAATACATTATTCGACCAATTTTGAATAGTTGTATAACGTACTCGAGCGTTCTTTTTTACGATAATTTCAATAACGCCGCTATGCAAAGAATTTGTTGAATACAACGGTGCGGTACATCCTTCAACATAATGTACCTGGGCACCTTCATCAGCAATAATTAATGAACGTTCAAATTGGCCAATATTCGCAATATTTAATCTGAAATATGCCTGTAAAGGTAAATCAACTTTTACCCCGGGTGGGATATAAACAAAAGACCCGCCAGACCAAACAGCACTATTGAGAGCTGCAAATTTGTTGTCTTGAATAGGAACGACGGTTGAAAAATATTCTTTAAAAATATCTGGATGTTGCCGCAACCCTTCTTCGATAGAAAGGAAAATGACACCTTGTTTTTCAAGATTTTCTTGCACATTATGATAAATCATTTCAGAGTCGTACTGTGCGCCAACACCAGCAAGGTATTTTTGTTCTGCTTCTGGGATTCCTAATTTTTCAAAAGTATTCTTTATCGTCTCAGGAACTTCTTCCCAGGTTCTACCTTCTCCTTCGGTAGGTTTTACATAATAATAAATATCATCCAGGTCAAGGTGGCTAAGATCTGCGCCCCAGGTTGGTATTACCCTTTGCTGATAATGCTGGAATGCTTTTAATCTGAAATCAAGCATCCATTGTGGTTCATTTTTCATCATTGAAATTTGGCGCACAACCGACTCATCTAAGCCCTTATGACTCTTATAAACAAAGGTTTCAGGGTCACTAAACCCAAATTGATATTCGTTTAAATCTTTTAAAAAATCCGTTTCCGGTTTTTTATCCATTAAAAACCTCTCCGGGAGTATTAAATTGTATCAAGCTGCCTGTGCTTTTCACGAACCCAATCGTAACCGTGCTCTTCAAGTTCTAAAGCGAGCTTCTCTCCACCCGATTCAACGATTCGACCATCAAACATAATATGTACAAAGTCTGGTCGTAAATAATTTAAAATGCGTTGATAGTGCGTGATAATCAAAACGCCCATATTTGGACCCTTCAACGCGTTAACACCTTCAGAAACAATACGAATAGCATCAATATCCAAACCGGAATCCGTTTCATCAAGGATTGCATATGCTGGTTCAAGTACAGCCAATTGTAAAACTTCAGTCCGTTTTTTTTCGCCGCCAGAAAAGCCTTCATTTATATAACGTCCGCCAAAGGCATATTCCATTTCAATTAAATCCATCTTTGCTTTTAATAGTTTCCGAAATTCAAGCACAGAAATTTCTTTTTTAGGTGGGTTGGCGTGACGCCGTCTCGAATTGATAGCTGTACGTAAAAAGTTGGCAACAGTCACACCAGGAATAGAAACAGGGTATTGAAAAGCAAGAAATATCCCAGATCTTGAACGTTCGTCTGGCGCCATATCCAAAATACTTTTACCATCCATTAAAATATCACCCTCGGTTATTTCATAACTGGGATGACCCATAACAGCATAAGAAAGTGTAGACTTCCCCGTTCCATTTGGGCCCATTATTGCATGGACTTCGCCCTTTTTGATCGTCAGGTTAAGCCCTTTGATAATGGGCGTATCGTCAATAGACACATGAAGGTTTTTTATTTGCAGTTCTGGCATATTCTATCCTTTTTTATGACGCGTGAATGTTAGCCAAATTTGTCTTAATTATCTTATTAGGTTTCAGCAAACAGGATTATAGCATATCGGAATTTAAGCGTCAAATATTTTGACAATAATCTAATAAATTATCAACACAATCAAATTGTAAACAAATAACCGCTATCATCAGACAGCGGTTAAATAAATAAATTTTGATAATACGTCTATAAGCCTTTTAAAACACTTGCTAATACAAGAAGCAACCAAGCTGCTGTTACCACCAAAAAACCTAAAGTTTTTGCGAATGCAAATGGAAGAAAGAAGACAATAACTCCAACAATACCTGCAACTAATGCAATAGTCCACACAATTTTCTTCGGGGCGTTCAATCTCATAATAACTCCTTGTCTATTTTGATTACTTATTCTATTATATACTTAAATCACATTAATACTAACAATATTCATATGGTTTTTGTTACATTTTAGCAAAAGTGTGCTAAAATATTGAAGTTACATATTATTTTATGAAAGGATTAACCATGGGATTATTTAAGAAAAAACCAAAAAAAGAAGACGTGCAAGCAGAAGTTGAAGCAGCAAAGAAAGAAGCTGAAAATGCCAAAAAGGCATTGAAAGATATGATGGACAAAAAAGTCGAGGAAAAACAAGCTCAAGATGCTGCAGAGAAAAAAGTAGTAGAACTTGAAAGTAAGTTAAAAGAGGTTACTGAAAGCCAACAACGTGAAAAACTTGCCGAAGCAAGGCAGAAAGCATTAGAAGAACGTCGCGCAAAGCTTGAAAGTGAGAAAAAGGAAGTCGTTGAAGAAAAAGTCGAAGTCAAAACTACACACACAGTTGCAGCCGGTGAAACTTTAAGCGATTTAGCATTAAAATATTACAAACATGCAACGCCACCCTATTGGAAGTACCTTTTAGAGCATAATACTGAAGTTCTCAAAGGAAACGAAAGAAACCTCCGAACTGGCATGGTAATTGAAATCCCTGAACTTCCTGAAGAACTCAAAGATTAGTCTGGTGGAGTAATGGATCTTAGTACTATATTTAAGTCTGTAACGTCTAGCCTTACAGACCAACAATCCGTATTGAACGAAGCAGATACTTACAACCATGACCATGGCGATAACATGGTCCAAATTTTTAATTTGATCCAAAATGCGGTTTCAAAGAAATCCGAGGAGCCTATTGAAAAGCAATTGGCGTACGCCAGTGAAGAAGTTGAAAAAGGATCTGACAGCGGTTCTGCGAAGTTCTATTCAGAGGGGCTGGCAAAAGCAGCCACAAGTTTGGCAGGAAAAGAGCTTGGACCAGATACGATCGGGCTGTTAGTTCAAAGTCTGCTTAATGTTGAAGAACCTCCACAGGAAAAAGAAGAAACCAACTTATTAGGTTCACTTCTCTCCGGGTTAAGTGGAAAGCAAGAAGCACCCAAAAAAGCTGAGCCAGATTTATTAGGCTCATTACTATCAGGCTTAACAGGAAAAACCGAAACCGAAAATAGTGAGAAAAAATTTGGTATGGATGATTTGCTGCGTGCTGGCATGGCTTATTACCAATCAAAACAGCAAGGTGGCAGTGATACAGAAGCTATCTTTACAGCACTAATGTCTGCGAGTCCACTTGGCCAAAGTGCACATCGCACCCAATCTGGCTCTGTAGTGGCAAAATCGATATTAAGTTTAGCTGGTTCATTCTTGAAGTAATTTACTATTAATATATAGAACTAAAAGAGATGCTCAAAATTGAACATCTCTTTTTATATCCATCAAAGGTTTTCAACATCAAATTTATAATAAAGTTGACAATTCAAATCATCAAGTGCTAAAATCACAATCACTTATCGTTAGTGTCTAAGTATTTTGTGAAACCAAATGAGCAAACCACGAAGAACGATTTCAAAAATTCTGCCTAATTATTCTAATTCTTCAATAAATAAGCTGGCCGATGCTGTTGATATAAATAATTACACTATTGATAACCTTTCTTGCCCTTTTTACCAGCTTGGGTCAGAATTTTCAATTATTAACAATCTAACGATATCTCTCTCTTTACTGGATTAACTAATACGATTATTAAATGTGAAAATTGCACATGTGAAAACACACTTTGATGTACCTTGAATATTCCACTAGATTCCGAAAGAAATTATGACAGAAAATAAAAGCTCTAATATCCCCATATGGGCCATAGAAAACACCAATCCCGAGTACCTTACTGCATTAGAAGATGGATTTGACGAAATTATTGATCCTGAACTCGGATTAAGCATGATGCAGCTTGGTCTAATTCGAAATGTTGAACTAAAAGATGACCATGCAGTTGTAACGATGATCCTAACAACCCCTTTTTGTCCTTATGGCCCATCAATTATGGAAAGCACGCGTAAAAAAGCTGAAAGCATTTTGAATATTGCCACAAAGACAAATTATGGTGATGAAATATGGGACCCCACTATGATGGAAGATGGGCTGGAGGATGATTGGGGGCTTTATTAATTTTAGGCTGAGTTAATACCGCTTGTTAGTAGAAACAAGCGTTTTTGATTGTTGGTTTGTTTAATTTAATGATCAAACAAGTTGATGAATTTCATCCCCAGGGCAAGGTTTCCATAAACTTTTATTTTTCCGGTCATTAAAGCACGCATTGGATCAGTTTTACCTGTTAAAAGGTTGATCCCTTCGGATGCATCAGCCTCAATTGTCAGATCAGGGTTGGTTATTCTTCCCTCAACAACTGTACATGTTTGATCTTTTATAGTCAAAACCCAACTTGATGCTTGTTCGCCCGTGAATGAGCATTGAACAATTCCCGAAACACCTTTTGCTTTCTCTGCATTAAAACTTCCCGGGATTAATTTCATAAATTCTTTTACATTTACTTCAGTCATTAATTCACCTCATTTCTTAATAATTTTTATTTTTCAATTATAATCCAAGCTGTTTTGTTAATACGGACAATTTCGCTTTTTGATTCTTTAGCAAACTTAAACATGTCAGCGATAAAATCAGGGTCTACGAAATGGCTTCGCATGAATAAAAGTTTTTCAAAAATTGCAAGAACTTTCACAAAACAACGTTTTATGTCAGGCTCCTCAATAATTAACTTCCCGCCCGGTTTTAATAATCGCCACATCTCATAGACTGTTTGTTGATGATCAGCCACATGATGAAATGCGTCGACCATAATAATGCGGTCAAATGAATTTCTATTAAAAGGCAAGTTCTCTGCTGTAGCGAGAACTGTCAAAATGTCTTTCTCTTTTGCGATTTTGAGCATTGAAAATGCTGAATCCACAAGAGTCACATGAGGTGAAATATCCCTAAGTATTGCACTAATTCGTCCTGTACCGCCACCTACATCCAAGATTGATAAATTTGGGTTTAATTCCAAAAGTTCAATTATTTTTGAATTAGGGTTTCCATGAAAAACCAAGTCATAAAC
This sequence comes from uncultured Candidatus Brevefilum sp., assembly GCA_964411385.1. Lineage (GTDB taxonomy): Bacteria > Chloroflexota > Anaerolineae > Anaerolineales > Anaerolineaceae > Brevifilum. The sequence continues at coordinate 92,265 of CAYPKT010000008.1, forward strand.
TGGGCCCAGAAAATTAAAATGGTCGAATTTCTGCATTCTTGATCGTTAGTGAAAGATAAGGGTTGCCATCCCGCGAGCGATTAAAGCGGCAATTGTCGCGACTAAAGTTGTTAAACCAGCTATGAACCACATTGCTTTTTGCCCCAATTCTTTTTTGATGACCAACATCGTCGCTAAACATGGAATGTAAAACACAACAAATACGGCATAGGTAATCATTTGAATAGGAGTAAGCACTTGTGAAAATGTCATACTTCCTAAAGCCTGACCCAGCATTACTAAAGAAAGTTCTTTTCTTAAAATTCCAAAAATCAGCGGTACCCCCACCTCACTGGGCAACCCCAACGCCCATGAAAGAGGCCGAATGATCCCATTAAAGAAATTGGCAAAATTAAGGTAATGCAATACAGCTAAAACGACACTACCGACAATCAAAAGCGGCCAGGCTTCGAGGATGAATTCTTTAATTCTCCACCACGCTTTATGAGCAACTGTCCGAATAGCTGGTACTCGATAGGTAGGCATTTCAAGGATTAACCCGGGGGATTCTCCAGGTAAAAATTTATTTAATATTTGTGCAGTGATTGCAATGACAAATAAATTAAACATATAGATAGCCAAAGCTAATACTGGCCCTAAGTAAAAAGCTACCAGCCCAAAGACCACTGCCAAACGCGCCGCACAAGGCACAAGCGTTGAGAGTGCTGCAGAGATAAATCGCTCACGTTTATCCTCCAGGATCCGTGTAGACATTATCGCTGGAACGTTACAACCAAAACCAAGAATAAATGGCACAATTGATTTTCCATGCAAGCCTAATTTGTGCATTAAGGCATCCATTAAAAAGGCAACTCGAGGTAAATATCCAATATCTTCCAGTATGCCTAAGCCTACTAAAAACGGTACCAGGTAAGGTAAAACAATTGCAACACCACCAGAAATACCTTGGGTTAAACCTATTAAAATTTGAGGCAGAAAACCTTCTGGGCTTTGAAATCGAGAAGATATCCAGCTTTCAAACAATTCAAACAAATCCATCAATGGCGTTTCAATCAATTCTCCTACCGTGTAAACGGCTTGAAAAAAGAGAAACATAATTAAAATCAACCAAATATATCCAAAGAATGGATGTAACAAAATATCATCTAACCTGTCTCGGAAAGTAGTTTTTCTTTTCCCCTGTTTGATAACTGAATGGGCTATTTCTCTGGCTATTTTATTTCGCTCATTGCTTAATATTGCCTCGGGGTCACTTCCAAATTGCTGCGCTAGAGACTCCTGAATGGTTTTGATATCTTCTTTTATAGTTTCGGCATCTTCAGGAATATCTTCATAAATGAGTTGATCTCCTTCGATTAATTTTATTGCCAAAGCTCGTGAATTTAAATAGCTCTGAATTTCAGAAAGCGATGGCTCAATTATTTGGAGTGCACTTTCAATAAAATCGCTATATCTCAAATATTGAGGTGGTTTATTCTCCTGGCCTGTCCGAACAGCCTTGACGAACAATGGTTGAATTCCTCGTCCTTTTGATGCGATCATTGGAATAACTGGAACACCAATCCATTTTTCTAAAGCCATGACATCAATATGTATCCCCATGCGGTCTGCTTCATCCATCATATTCAATCCAATAACCATGGGGATATTTAGTTCAAGCAGCTCTATTGTCATCAATAACCCGTGGGAAAGGTTCGAGGCATCAATCACATTAATCACTACATCAATTTCATTTGATGCTAAATACTTGATAACCTCTCGTTCTGCAGGGTTTGTCCCCGCTAATGAGTAAGTCCCGGGTAGATCCACAACATCAACAACTGAGCCTAATACGCGTACAGGAGATTCAATAAACGTAACCGTTGTTCCAGAGAAATTTCCAGTTTCTGCTTTATATCCGGCAACCTGATTAAATAAAGTGCTTTTACCGCAATTGGGTTGCCCGATTAATCCGATCCGCATTATATTAACTCCACACTAATGCGAGCAGCAATACCTCGACCAATCGCCACAGACCGTCCTTCAACTTCGATCATAACAGGCCCACCTAATGGTGCAAATCGAAGGAGTTGAACTTCAGCACCGGGTGTTAACCCTAATTGACATAATTTAAAATTAACGCCTCTGCCCCCCGAAAATTGGATAATACGAACAGGTTGCTTCTTTGGAGCCTCTACTAATTTCATTCAACCTCGATTTTTTTTTTCATTATTCTATTATTCATATCAAGTCAAGTCAAGCTGCATACCACTTCATTCCCTTTCCAGCAATTTCCTCTTAAATGATAATTTCTTT
>CAYPKT010000009.1:0-83374 GCA_964411385.1 uncultured Candidatus Brevefilum sp.
TTGTTAATTACCCTTGACAATTATAAATACTTATGTTTTAATAGTAATCGTTTACGTAATCGATTTACTAAAGAGATAACATGAAACGTGTGACAATTAAGGAGGTAGCAAAAGAAGCGAGTGTATCTTCTGCGACGGTATCGCATGTTATTAACAAGACAAGATACGTAAGCGCTGAAACTTCCGAGCGAGTTCAAAAAGCTCTTGAAAAATTAAACTACTCTCCAAATCTGGTTGCTAGATCATTAAGAGGAGGGCAAACAAAGACTATCGGTTTACTATTACCAGATATGTCTAATCTGTTTTTTGCTGAAATTGCAAGAAAAATTGAAGATTATGGATTTTTAAAAGGGTACAGCGTTATCATTGGAAACAGTGATAATAACGTAAAAAAACAAAGTAACTATATTAATACGCTTATCGCAAAGCAGGTAGACGGTATCATATTAATATCCTCAGGAGGAGACCCAGACGACCTACGCCCATTAATTAAAAATAACATGCCAGTTGTTATTGCAGACCGTAACTCACAGTTAGATTTTGCTGATGTCGTATTAATAGATAATGAAAAAGCTGGTTACAATGTTGGGAATTATCTTGCTCAACTAGGGCATAAAGAAATTGGATGTATAACCGGACCTAAGCACTTATCTCCAAACTTTGAGCGTTTAGTTGGATTTCAACAAGCGTTAATGGAAAATAAAATCTCCCTGGAACAAAAAAATGTTATTCAGGGAGATTTTTCAATAAAAAGCGGAGATGAATCCTTTCAACGCTTATTCTCAATAAACCCTAAGTTAACTGCAATTTTTACCTTTAATGACTTGATGGCATTTGGAGTAATGGCAGCTGCTAAAAAAAAGGGACTTATTTTGCCAGAGGACTTGTCGGTGGTTGGGTTTGATGATATTGAATTGTCTTCAGTTGTTACACCTACATTAACTACTGTTTCGCAACCTACTAAAATAATAGCTGAAACATCAGTTAACCTTCTTATAGAGAAAATTGAAGGTGAAAGAATTAATGAAAGCAATAGAATTTTGTTAGATGCAAAACTAATAGAAAGAGGATCAACGATTCGAATATGTCGGTAGCAAGAAACCTGCCCCGTTACATATGATATAAAATAAAAAACTTTTGAAAAACGTAATTATAGAATTTGACTGTGAAATAAACTCGAATTGATAATAAAAGAATAGGAGAATTATGACAAAGAAAATTATTTTAGATGTCGATACCGGCTCAGACGATGCAATAGCAATTATGCTTGCAGCATTAACAAAAGATTTAGATTTGTTAGGCATTTCGACAGTAAACGGAAATAGGAGTATCGATATTACTACTACCAATACGTTACGATTAGTGGATTATCTTGGACTTGATACCCCTGTTTACAAAGGATGCCATCTTCCAATGGTATCCTCATTATTACCTGGCCGCCGAACGAAAATGCCCTTTACTGGACCAGACAACAAAGAAGAAGATGTACATGGAGATTACCTACCGCTCCCTGAAACAAACAGACAACCAAGTGAAACCCATGCAGTACTTTGGCTAATTGACACCCTCATGAATACTAAAGAAAAACTGACTTTGGTGTTTGTTGGCCCACTCACTAATTTGGCAATGGCATTACGCATAGAACCTAAAATCACAGAAAACATTGAACAAATTGTGATTATGGGAGGCGGATATTTGATTAACAATGTTACTGCGGGTGCCGAATTTAATTTCTGGATAGATCCAGAAGCTGCAAAGATAGTTGCAGATTGCGGCGTGCCTCTACTCGTCGTTCCCCTGGATGCAACACACGCAGCTTATGTCACTTGGGATGAAGCTTTAAAATTTGAGTCACTAGGTACAAAAGCGGCTGTTTTCTGCAGCAAATTGATGCAATTACGGATAGGCGGTTATAACTTATTCCAACCAGGAGAAGTATATAATAGCGCACCTATTCACGACGCTTTAGCAGTTGCAGCATTAATTGACCCTGATGTTCTCCAAAATTTAATGCATGTAAATATGGACGTTAGCATTTCTCCTGGGATAACTGATGGGATGAGTTTATTTGACGTAGGAGGTAGAGACAGAACTAGAAGACCAAACGCGAATGTCGCAAGGGATGCAAATCGAAAAAAATTTATTGACATATTAATGGATGTGTTTAGTTAGTAAAAAGGAGATATAAATGTTTAATAAGAATTTGAAATATTTTATGCTTGTGTTAACGGTGTTGGGATTAATTGCCTTGCCTGCGTGCGGGAAATCCGCCTCACAAGCAGAAATGCCTGCAAAAGAACAAGAGCCTCAAGGAGCAGCCATCGACGGATTAAAAAAAGTAATTTATGTAACGCCTGGAACTTTAGGGGATAACGGATTTACCGATTCGGTTAACTCTGGTTTGCAGCGAATTCACTCTGAATTCGGCGCGGAAGTAAAAGTGATTGAAAGCGGTTTTGACTCATCAAAATATGCTCAATCTGTTGAAGCTGCCTTTGCATGGGGTCCTGATGTGCTATACACCGACGCGTATGGCATGGAAGATTTAATTAAAGAATATTCGTCAAAATACCCTGATGTTCAAATTGTAAATCTTGACTTCGTCCTTGAAAATGATGCAAATACTATTAGTAGCGTCACCTTTATACAAGAAGAAGGCTCTTTTATGGCAGGTGTTGTTGCGGCTATGGTTACTACTAGTGATTTAGAATTCGCGAATGAAGAAAAAATAGTCGGCGCGATGGGCGGCGTTGATATGTGGGTTATTCGTAGCTTTATGCACGGCTTTGAACAAGGCGTAAATTACGAGAACCCTGATGTAACCGTTGTAACGAATTTCGCAGGAACATTTAGTGACCCAGTTGTCGGTAAATCTGCCGCAAGACAACTTTTCGCACAAGACGCAGATGTCGTATTCCAAATCGCTGGCCTTACAGGAAGTGGTGCACTAGAAGCTGCTGCGGATGACGGCAAGTATGCCATTGGTGTTGATTCTAACCAAAATGGTACCTTCCCAGGACACGTCATCACTTCTATGGTTAAAGACTTAGGTGGAGCTGCCTTTGAACTTTACAAAATGATGGTCGAGGGAACATTTGAATCAGGAAAAACTTACGAGTTTGGCTATGGTTATTGCGGTACATATCTCGCAATTGATGATCATACAAAAGCTATTCTCACAGAAGATATGTTAGCAAAAATTGCAGATATTGAGAACAAACTAGAATCTGGCCAAATCACTGTTGAACGATACCCAAAAGAATAATTAAGAATTAATATAATTTTATCGAAGGAGGAAGGATCAAATTATGAATGCCCCCGCATTAGTAAAAATGGAGGATATTGTTAAGATTTTTCCTCCTTCAAATTTAGCTATTAACCAAGTAAGTTTAGAAATTGAAAAGGGAAAAATTCACTCAATAATTGGAGAAAATGGAGCTGGTAAATCTACGTTGATGAAAATCCTTTATGGACTCGAAAAACCAAACTCTGGATCGATTTTATTAAATGGAAAAAACATTCACTTTAATTCTCCAAAAGAAGCTGTAGATTCAGGCATTGGCATGGTTCATCAAGAGTTTATGTTAATTCCTTCTTATTCTGTAGTAGCTAATGTTATTCTCGGATATGAAGATACCGCTAATAAGCTCGGCTTTGTTGATATGCAAAAAGCTACAGAAAAATTACTTGACATATCAAAACGAATGGGCTTTTCGATCAGCCCGAACTCAAAAATCGAAGACCTTTCAGTCGCTGTTCAACAGAAGGTGGAAATATTGAAACAGCTATATCGTAAGGCAGAAATTCTTATTTTAGATGAACCTACCGCTGTGTTAGCCCCTCAAGAGGTTGATGAATTCTTTAAAATCGTCAAAAACCTAAAAAACGAAGGCAAAACGATAATTTTTATTAGTCATAAACTAGATGAAATTCTAACAATTTCTGACACTGTAACCGTTATGCGACAGGGAAGATTGATATGGACAAAAGAAAACAAAGGTTTAACAAAGCAATCTTTGGCTGAAGCTATGGTTGGTAGATCAATTGTCTTTAGAACGCACAAAGAAAATATAAAACCGGGTAAACCTGTTCTTACTGTAAAGAATCTCACCTTGACGTCGAAACAACATTCGGAGATCAAATTATTAAATGATGTTTCACTAAATGTTCACGCGAAAGAAATAGTTGGCATAGCAGGAGTAGAAGGGAATGGGCAGTACGAACTTGTACAGACAATTTTAGGGCTGATGAAACCTGACAGTGGAGAGATTAAAATAAGTAATGAATTAATAAACAATGACACAATTCGTGAACGCCGTAAGCAAATCGCATATATCCCGCAAGACAGAAAACTTTGGGGTAGTTGCCAGGAAGAGACTCTTGTTAATAATTCTTATATGACTCACCATTACTTAAATGAAAGCATTAATAATGCAGGACCTTTCCTTAATCAAAGAAAAATAAATGAATTCACTGACATGATAATTGAACATTTCAATGTTATTTGCCCTGATAGAAAAGTCACTATCTCTTCCCTTTCTGGAGGTAATCAACAAAAAATTATTGTAGGCAGAGAATTTGAATTAAATAATCAATTATTAGTCTTGGACCAACCAGTAAGAGGCTTGGATGTGGGCTCTATTGAATATATACAAAAACGGATTATCGATCAACGGGATAAAGGGGCAGCTATTTTATTGGTTTCAGCAGACTTGGAAGAGCTATTTAATATATCAGATCGAATCGTCGTGATGCACAAAGGCAGAATCGTCGCTGACAAAAGACCTGAAGATACAGATAGAATTGAAATCGGCGAATTTATGCTGGGTTCAAAAGGAGATGAAAATTGAAAAAATCTGCAGTAATTATCTTTGGTGTGTTATTAGCCTTTTTAGTAGGAGCTTTGCTGTTAGAATTCCAAGGTTTTGATTCATTAACCAGTTATGCTTCGATGTTTAAAAATAGCTTATTCACAAATATTGCCTTAGGGAATACTCTTTCGAGAATGGCTATATTCATAGTTTTAGGCCTATCCGCCTTCTTCGGCTTCAATTCAGGCGTTAGTAACCTAGGCTTATTTGGGCAATTGTTAATGGGCGCTCTAACAGCATCATTAATTGGTGTTAATGTACAGCTCCCTTCGTTTATTTTAATACCATTGATGTTGATTTTGGCAGGACTTGCTGGCGGACTTTACGCGTCTATCGCTGGATTGCTAAAACTCTATTTTAAAATGAATGAATTTATTACAACCTTAATGATGAATTTTATCGCTGAATATTTCGTTACTTACCTCGTTACATATCCGTTGCGCGATGTAAATAGCCAATGGCCTATGTCCGCCGCAGTTAGCAAATCTGCAATTTTTCCAAAAATCGGCATTTTTGATTTCTCAATATTTTTATCATTAATAATATTTTCTCTCATCGTAATTTTTTGGAATAAAACAAGACGAGGTTATGAATTTCGCTTAACAGGAGCAAACAGCATTTTTTCGAAGGTCGGCGGATGTACAATTTCTAAGAATTTTTTGTCAGCAATGATAATTAGCGGACTTCTTGCTGGAATTGCAGGCGGATTTTTGATTATGGGTACCTCTCAACAAAACAAATTAATCCCTAGCCTGGGAAAAACCAACGCAAATGATGGACTTATGATTGCTATTATTTCGGGAAATAACTTGCCGAGCGTATTGTTTTTTTCGATATTTTTCGGCATCTTGCAAACCGGTGCAGTTGGAATGCAGCTAGACACTAATGTTCCTAGTGAATTTATGATAATATTGCAAGCTACAATGGTGCTTTTTGTTGTTGCGTTTCGAGACTATTCGGACACCTTTATCAATACGTTTAAAGCTTTTTTGAAGTCAAAGGAAATAAAAGAAGGTGGAAATGAATCTAATATTTGAAATACTACGATCATCAATCGCATCTGCGGTACCTGTTTTGTTGGTGGCACTTGGAGGCGCTTACAGTTATCATGTAAATGTTTTTAACATAGCGATGGAAGGCATGATGCTTACCTCAGCGTTTACATCCGTTGCAGTTTCTTATGCTACCTCCTCATGGTTACTTGGGTTAATTGCGGGGATAGCTAGCGCCTTGTTGATATCGATTCTTTTCGCATTTTTTACATTAAAATTGAAAACAGGCGAATTTCTCACAGGCATCGCCTTGAATTTATTTTTTGCTGGCGCTACAACTTACCTTCTTCGACAAATATTTCAAGTCAAAGGGGCTTTAATTAGTCCAAAAATTGTTCCTTTACCTAATATCGATATCCCTGTTTTAAATAGCGTCCCTATACTTTCAATGATACTAAATGAACATCATATTTTAGTTTATATTGCATTACTAATAATTACACCTTTAGTATATATAAATATTAACCGCCAGAAATTTGGATTAAGATTGCGAGCTACAGGATTTGATTCTAAGGTTGTTGATTCTTTAGGAATTATGTCAACTCCTATAAAAATTAAGGCTTTATTAATTTGTGGTGTATTAAGCGGCTTGGGTGGAGCTGCGCTATCGCTAGGTTTCATGAGTCTTTTCACTGAAAACATGTCAGCTGGTCGTGGTTGGATTGCATTAACGATTATTATATTAACGAAAGGTCAACCTTTTGGCATCTTATTGTTATCTTTACTGTTTGGTTTATTTGAAGGAATTGGGTTAAGCTTACAAAACGTAGGGATTCCAAGCCAATTTACTGCTATGCTGCCTTACATCTCAACGATTGTTGCTCTTTATCTTTACTCAATTCAATCTAAAAAAGACAATAGTTCCGTAACTGCTCAATAATCACTGGAAATTAGATAGGGTCACCCCAATTAATAAAAAGACAGAAATTAAACAAAAACAACGAATCTAATTATATTTAATCCTCTTAATTGATTTTAAAAATTAAACTTAAATACTTAGATAGTAATTCCTCCATCAAGAAGAGAAATTATTTAATTGATTTAGCCAATTGATCATTTAAAAACACTAATAATGGGCGTTTTAAGCCGTCATCATACTAATTTGAGCAATAAAACAATAGAATTATAAAAGTTATGACGACAAAATTGTTTGTCTGCAAATCAAAAAATAAAATTTGACAAAACTTGATTTTAGAAAAATAATTACAAAAAATAACGCAACCATCCATCCCCCCTCATCCCCGACCCCTTTGCGTGATATAATTCCAAGCGATAAATAACATTTGGAAATAAGTTATGACACAAAAAATTGTTGCCCTGGTGCCTATGCGTCATCACTCGGTGCGGGTGCCAGGTAAAAATTACCGACCCCTGGCGGGAAAACCGCTTTATCAACACATCATTAGCACCTTGTTAGATGTGCCCGAGTTAGATACGATCCTGGTGGATACGGATAGCCCCGAGGTTTTATCTGGTTTGGCAGAGCACTACCCGCAGGTACAAACACTAACCCGACCCGAACATCTGCGTAGTGATATGATTTCGATGAATGAAATTCTAATCCACGATACAGAAACCATCGCGGCAGATTATTACCTGCAAACTCATTCAACCAACCCTCTCCTAAGGGCAGAAACTGTATCTTCTGCCATCCAAATTCTTTTACAAAATATTCCCGAATATGACTCATTGTTTGGTGTAACCCGATTGACAACGCGCCTGTGGGATCAGCTTGGGCGCCCTATAAACCACAACCCCGACATCCTCTTGCGTACCCAGGATTTACCACCGATTTACGAAGAAAACTCTTGTATGTATATTTTCACACGAGAAACATTGCTTAAGCGTCGTAACCGATTGGGCTATCGACCTATGATGTATGATGTCCCAGCTATTGAGGCGTGGGATATTGATGACGAATTAGATTTTACTGTTACTGAGACGCTATTTAGAAATATTTATGGCGAATTTTCTGATTAATTGAAAAACCCTTTTATTATTGGAGAAAATTTATGAAAACTGTCCTGGTTTCTGCGCCCTATATGCTGCCCGAGATGAAACGTTTTCGCCCTGTGCTAGAAACGTTAGGTTTAAATGTTATCGTTCCCGAGGTAAACGAACGCCTTTCTGAAGAAGAAATCCTGGCGCATGCCGGTGAATTTGATGGAACAATTTGCGGTGACGATCGTTACACTCGACGGGTTATTGAAGCTTGTACACCGCGGTTACAGGTCATTTCAAAATGGGGTACTGGGATCGACTCGATTGACCAGGCTGCCGCAGCAGAACTAAATGTAATGATAGGTAATACTCCAAACGCGTTTACCGTTCCTGTGTCTGAAAGTGTTATTGGTTATATGCTGGTTTTTTCTCGTCAGCTGCCCTGGTTGGATACAGCCATGAAAGCAGGCCATTGGGATAAAATCAATGGCAAAACCCTGGCTGAAAGCACCCTGGGCGTGATTGGCGTTGGTAATGTTGGCAAAGCAGTTATTCGACGAGCACGGGCTTTTGGAATGAAGTTGTTAGGCAATGATATTGTTGAAATCGCACCCGACTTTGTATTGGAACAGGGCCTGGAATTAACAAACTTAGATAACCTTCTTTCTCGGGCTGATTTCATTAGCCTAAACTGCGATCTTAATCCATCCAGCCGTCACTTGATTAATGCCGATAAACTTTCTTTATGTAAGCCAGATGCAGTGCTGATCAATACAGCACGCGGTCCCGTCGTGGATGAGCAAGCGCTAATTAGCGTATTAGAGAACGGTAAATTGCGCGGTGCTGCGATGGACGTGTTCGAGGTTGAACCGTTGCCTTTAGACAGCCCTTTACGAAACATGGATCATGTGATGATGGCACCGCATAACTCCAACTCGAGCCCAATGTTTTGGGAACGGGTTCATTGGAGTACGATTAAGAATCTCTTAATTGGTTTGGGATTGGATCATAATCAATTGGATAATTTGAAAAACCAATATTCACTATAATCTCTTGATCGAAAGATATTCGATTTATTTGTGAAGGAACTGGCACAATGCGAAAAAATGGTAAGAGAATATTATTGATCACCGGTGCTGCTGGTGGCATTGGACGTGCCACGGTGAATGTATTTGCCGGTGAAGGGTGGCGCGTGATCGGCGTGGACCGACAGCCAAAGTATGAGGGCTTCCCCGATGACGGGTTATATGTCGAAGCAGATATTTCTTTACCCGAGCAAATTGAATCGATCTACCAGCAGGTTTTCTCATTTACAGATACTTTGGATGCTGTTGTCAACAATGCTGCTCTACAAATTGCAAAACCTTTGCTAAAAACCACAACTGAAGAGTGGGACCAGGTGATGGCATCTAACTTGCGATCGGTATTTTTAGGTGCAAAGTTGGCTCATCCATTGTTAAAAGCATCTGGAAACAGTGCGATTGTTAACGTCTCATCGGTACATGCGGTGGCAACCTCAGCGGATATTGCGGCATATGCTGCCAGCAAAGGCGGGCTGTTAGCTCTAACCCGGGCAATGGCAATTGAATTCGCGCCGGATGGAATTCGAGTTAATGCTATTTTGCCAGGTGCAGTCGATACGCCTATGTTGCGTGCAGGTTTGAGTCGAGGGCTTTCTGGCGATGGAACCGTTTATGACCGACTGGAGAACCTGGCCCGTAAAACAGTTAACGGGCGGGTTGGGCAGCCGGAAGAGATTGCCAGAGCAATTTACTTTCTTGCTGACAATACCCAATCCTCCTTTATGACCGGCCAGGCATTAATTGTTGATGGTGGGGCAACTTGTCGATTGAGTACAGAATGACCAGTAAAGAAAAGATTAAAAAATTAATTCCCGATAATTTATGGCGGTTGGTCGGCTCCAACTGGGATGGTATCAAGAGAACCCCAAAAAATTTAGAGGCCTCACTCCACCCCTGGCGACGTGAAAGTATTCGTAAGTTACGCGCACTAAAAGACGTACATCGCGGTAAACGCTGTGTAATCATCGGGAATGGTCCCAGTTTAAATAAGACGGATATTCAGAAAATCAAAGATGAATACACCTTTGGGTTAAATCGAATCTACCTTGCTTGGGAAGAATGGGGGTTTACGACCTCGTATTTTCTTTCGGTTAACGACCTGGTGATCGAGCAATGTGCCCAGGAAATCATGGCATTGCAGGTACCGAAATTTATTTCCTGGCGGGCACGCACCTGGCTAAAACCACAAGAAAACCTGCACTTTTTGTATACAACCTATACTGGCCCTCGTTTTGCCAAGGATGCAAGCAAAAGATTGTGGGAAGGAGCTACTGTAACCTATACTGCGCTTCAACTGGCTTATCACATGGGCTTTTCAACTGTGGTGTTAATTGGTGTCGACCATAGCTTTGCAACCCAGGGAAAGCCTAACCAGACTGTAGAATCACAAGGGGATGACCCTAATCATTTCAGCCCACAATACTTTGGAAAAGGCTTCCGCTGGCAACTGCCCGATTTAGAAACTTCAGAGCTATCTTACCAGATGGCAAAACGAGCTTATGAAGAGGATGGTCGCCAGGTGTTAGATGCCACGATTGGCGGGCAGCTGCAAGTATTCCCTAAGGTTGACTTTGATCAATACTTTGGCTAATAAGTATGTTTGAACAACCCCTTGTTTCGATTATCACGCCTTCATATAACCAAGGCAAATTCCTTGAGGAAACGATCCATTCTGTTTTGTCGCAGGATTACCAGAATATTGAATACTGGGTAATCGATGGCGGTTCGCAAGATAATAGCGTTGAAATCATCAAAAAGCATGCTCACCGGTTGGCGGGCTGGGTATCGGAGCCTGATCAAGGTCAGGGGGATGCTATCAATAAGGGCTTTTCGAAAGCGACTGGCGAGATTATTGCCTGGATCAACTCGGACGACCTTTACCGACCGGGTGCGATCGCATGTGCGGTAGAGGCCTTACAAGCCCACCCTGATGTTGGTTTGGTTTACAGTGATGTCTATTCAATCGATGAGCGGGGTGAGATTTTTAACCATATGCACTATAACCAATGGCAACTGGTAGATCTGATGGCGTTTAACATCTTAGGGCAGCCCAGTGTGTTCTTCCGAAGATCGCTATTAGAAAAAGCGGGGCTGTTAGACACTTCTTACCATTTCTTGTTGGATCATCACCTGTGGCTGCGGATGGCTTTAGAGACTCAACTGCTTTACGTACCAGGTGGGGTATGGGCATCTGCCAGGATGCACGCGGGTGCGAAGAATGTTGCTCACGCAGAAGGATTCGGGCAAGAAGCCTACCGCCTGGTAGATTGGATGCAGGAAGATCGCAGATATAACCCACACTATAAAGAAAATGAGAAATGCATCTTAGCAGGTGCGCACCGTATCAATGCGTTTTATTTATTAAACGCTAATCAAGCTGGTGCTGCGCTTAAGGCATATCAGGAAGCTTGGAAACAAAGCTCAAAAATTGTTTTAAAAGATTGGCGAAGGGTGGCTTTTGCTTTATTGAGCCCTTTGAATATTAATGTTTTGCGAAACAATTATCTAAAAAGGCGAAAAGATCGCATAAAAGAAGAAGAATTAGGCGGAAATTGATAAGATGGAAAAGCATAAGCTAGACAGATTATTTAAAGATCATCAATATTGGGTGTGGCTGATGTTGGCTTTGGTGCTCTTTTTTGGCCTGGTAGGACGGTTCTATGATTTTGATGATCCACCGTTGGATTTTCATCCTACACGGCAATTGCATTCAATGCTGATCGCCAGGGGCATGTATTATCAGGGTTTAAAAGACGCTCCGCATTTCGAACAGGATACAGCTATAAACCAGTGGAAAGGCGAAGGGCAAATCGAACCCCCGGTTATGGAACGGTTATCCGCCTGGGGATATCGACTAGTTGGAGGGGATGACTTGCGCATCCCGAGGTTTCTATCCATTCTCTTTTGGACAATTGGGGGGGTAGGGCTATTCCTATTATCAACCGAGTTGGTAGGAGCAAAAGGAGCGGTCATTGGTTTGGCATATTTTATGGTGCTGCCATTTCCGCTGTATGCAAGTCGATCGTTTCAGCCTGAATCTTTGATGACTGCGGCGATTATTTTTTCATGGTGGCGGCTGGCGAGGTGGCATAAACAAAAAAGCTGGATTAATGCCATACTCGCTGGATTGTTCGCAGGTTTAGCTATCTATGTAAAATCACCGGCGATCTTTTTTGTTGCCCCCGCTTTTATCGCTGTTATCTTCACCGACCGAAAATTCAGAAGAATAATTACCGACCCCCAGGTGGTTGTCATCGCAATTTTAGCTGGGCTGCCAGCGTTGATTTATCATATTGATGGCACTTATGGATCAGGCTTTTTGCAAAGCCAAACTTCATTTAGGTTATTCCCTGATTTATTAAAAGACCCGTTTCATTACTTAAAATGGAAAGACTATATCAATAGTACATTGGGGATTGAATTCTTTTTAATAGGATTAGCTGGAACTTTAACGATTAAAGAAAAGCCTTTCAGGGCTATGGCGTTGTCCCTTTATTTAGGATATTTTCTATATGGGATGGTTTTTTCTTACCACATTGTTACTCATAATTATTATCAAATCCCTTTGACCCCAGTGATCGCTCTTGGGCTGGCTGCGTGTGCGGCTTTATTGATCGATAACCTGCCTGAACCTAAAACGTTTGGATTGGCGATTATTACGGGGATAACTGTTTTTTGGATGGCATTTAATTTTTGGAATGCGCGCATGACGTTAAAACATTCTGTATATCGAGATGAACCTGCGTTGTATGAAAGCCTGGCTGAAAAAATTAAAAACTTTTCTGTGATTTCGATCACACCGGATTATGGATACCGGCTCAGTTATTGGGGTTGGATTACAACAAGCAATTGGATGTCTGTAGGTGATTTCGTTATGCGTGAACTGGCGGGGATGGAACTGGATAAAAAAGCAATATTTTTAGAAGCACTCGAAGGAAGAGAGTTATTCATTATTACTGATTTTTCAGAATTTAATCGGCAGCCAGAGGTGAGAGAATTTCTCTTTGAAAATTTTTCAGTTTTTGAAGAGGGTGAGGGTTTTATAATTTTTGACTTACGAAATAAAAATTAAATATGATTTCTAAGGATTGACAGTTATTTAAGATGTAGCTCATTTTGAGCAAAATAATATAATCATTTTATGTAAACCTTGGATAAGCAATGTCTAAACAGAAACCTCACAAACATTTTACTATAAAAAATTACTGGGTATGGATAATTCTTGCTGTAATTCTTTTCTTTGGGCTTGCAGCTCGGTTTTTTGATTTTGATGACCCACCGTTGGATTTTCATCCAACGCGCCAATTGCATTCAATGGTAATTGCCAGGGGTATGTATTACGAAAAACTTGATGGCGCTACACCTGAAAAGAGAGCATTAGCTATTCAGCAGTGGAAGGGCGAAGGCCAGATTGAACCCCCGGTGATGGAGCGACTTTCATCCTGGGGTTACCAGCTCGTTGGAAGGGATGACTTGCGAATTCCCAGGCTTCTATCGATTTTCTTTTGGACGATGGGAGGGATTGGCCTGTTCTTTATGTCGCGTGACCTTGCAGGTGCAAAAGGTGCAATCGTAGGGTTAACATATTTCATGCTATTACCCTTTGCGCTTTCGGCCAGCCGTTCTTTTCAGCCTGAACCATTAATGACAGCAGCCATAATATTTTCGTGGTGGTCTATTATAAGATGGTACAAACAAAAGAGTTGGGCTAATGCCATCATTGCTGGCTTGTTAGCGGGTTTTGCAATCTATGTAAAATTGCCTGCAATCTTTTTTGTTGCACCACCTTATGCTGTTTTGTTGTTTGCCAACCAAAATTTCAAAGACGTTATAAAAAACCCACAGGTTTACACTATTGTTGCGCTTTCTGCATTACCCGGTTTAATTTACCAAATAAACGGATTATATATTGCGGGGTTTTTGAAAAGTCAAATGAGTTTCCGTGTTTTTCCGGATTTATTAAAAAGCTCTTCTCATTATTTGCGATGGATGAATATCATCAACAGTACGTTGAAGGTGGAATTTTTTCTCCTGGGTGTTTTTGGATCGCTATTAATTAAAGATAAAACTTACCGTGTGATGCTTTTAAGTATTTTTTTGGGTTATTTCCTTTACGGTACAGTCTTTGCTTATCATATTGAATCTCACAATTATTATCAATTGCCGATAATACCCGCAGTAGCAGTTGGTTTAGCAATCTGTGTAGCTGTTTTAGTTGAAAATTTGGAGGGCAAGGAGATTTTCAAATGGCTTGTCGTGATAGGTCTCTCTTTATTTTGGATTGCTTTAAACTTTGGTAATATTTGGCGAAACTCGATATACAGTAAAAGTGATCTTAAAACAGAGCCTGATTTTTATGTTTCCCTAGGTGAAAAACTAAAAGGATTTACCGTTATTTCAATAACGCCTGATTACGGTTATCGCCTTGCCTATTGGGGTTGGAAACCCTCTGTAAATTGGATGTCTACAGCAGATTTTAATATGCGGGAATTAACAGGTATGGAAATAGATAGGCGCTCTTTTTTCTTAGATGCACTCAAAGGCCAAAACTTATTTTTGATTACAGATTTTGCAGAATTTGGAAGGCAGCCAGAGGTGAGAGAATTTCTCTTTGAAAATTTTTCAGTTTTTGAAGAGGGTGAAGGTTTTATAATTTTTGACTTAAGAGGTAATCAATAAGGTGAATAAAGGAAAAGCGGGATTAAGGAAAATAGTTATGCGTTTAGTTCTTGATAATTGTTTTTGAATTCTTTTCGGACAATTAAACTGCTAGCTGAAATTAATCCAGCTGTTACCCAAGGGTACGGGAAAGAAAAAGAATCGATGCTAAACCCTTCGACCAGGTACGCCAGGATAAAAAATTTTCCTGCTAATCCAACAATTTGCAATACTGGTATTCGACTTTTTTGCACCAAACTGCTGTTTCGCCAAAGTAAATAAAGCCAGGTTAAATACACACTAAAACCAACGAAGCCTGTTTCGGCAAGCAACCTGATCCACAAAGCTTTGACGTTCATCAATGAATCGGATTGATAAAGAATATTGCGCACTTCAAAAGAACTGTAGCCAAGGCTGTTCATCCGATCGACCATATAAAAGCCTGCATTGCCTAAGCCAACACCAAAAGGGTAATCCTTAAATATATTCCATCCCCCAAACCAGTATACGGTCCGTTCAAGAAAAGCCAAACTGCGTGCTAAAACGATGACCTCGGTTTCTGAGGAGGGTAATTTAAATTCTTCGTCTGAGATAAATTGGTTGATAATCAACTGAAAGCGAAAATCGCGTTGGCTGGCAATTTTTATAAAAGCTGTTGTTGCTCCAAAAATGACGAGTAACGAAAGGATTAACAACGTGACGATAATCATGCTTCGTAAAAAACGATGGCTTTCTTGGTCTACACCTCGTTTTTTAACAATCCAATTATTTAATTTGTCGGAAAGGCGTTTTATTATTAACACCCCCAGGTACAAAAACATTAAAACTAAGGATAGCAACCCAATCCGGGGATAACTGAACATGAATACGATGAGGCCTACCATTAAGAAGAAATCTTCAATAATAAACGCCCAAATTTTTATTGAGAACAAAGATTTTCTTTGAAATACAGAAGAAAGCCACAAAGGGAACAATACAAGGTTGAAAATCAGCACAAACCAGGATGGCTCATAGGCGAAGCCAGTTAGGCGGCTTGTGTACATCATCCCTGGTTGTTGAAATACAGTGGCTTTTTTAATGGCGATAACCCAATCGGGGAAATTTTGTACGCTGCCGCTGGATTTTAATACGACGATCTCAACAATCGACCATAGGATTAATACAATGCCGCCGGCGTAAATAAAAAGAATGGCTTGTTTGATTGTGGATTGATCTTGTAAATAAGCAGACAAGGTAATATAAAAACTTAAACCGATTCCCAGGGTAAACAGCGCGCGAAGGCTTTGATTAATAAAAGTGCGATTACGGCTAAAAAATCCATCGAAAAAATAGGCGCCTGCAGAAGTAATAATGACGACAAGCAAGAAATAAAAAATAGTTGAAAATTCTTTTGGTAAGGTTCCCTGGCGAATCAAAAAAGGGACCAGCCAAATTAAGATTAGCCCCAACAAAGGTACTGCTGAAAAAGGAGCGACGAGAGAGCCTGTGAATTGGATTAACCACGGGAAACTGGTGATAGGAAGGCCAATTAAAACCAAGGCTAATAAAATTGTGCACACAATTTGATAAAGTTTTTGCAAATTAGTACGAGATAACATACCAGCCTATCCACCAGGTTTAGCTGTGGGGTGAAAACGATCTTTGAAATCTACCGCAAAAATACCAATGCACAGCCCAATTAATACGCCAGCTAAAACCAGGCTATTGCGATTTTTATAGATAGGACGATTTGGTAAATAAGCTGGGGCAATCCAATCTGCCAGTACAAAAGGCTCAACTTTATTTGCCTCCTGGTCTTTTCTAAGTTTGGCTTCGCCGAGCATAGCCCAGTGATTTACAATCGATTGTGCGATGGAAGGGTCTTGATGTCGGTAGCGCAAATACCAACGATCATGCTGCCTTTCAATGAGGGAATTGTGAACAAAGGTGGCACTATCCAGGGTGGGGTCGAGGGTTTGGGCAAACTGAATGGCTTCTTTCCTGGTGCGCATCAATACACGTTGAATAACAGAAAGCGCCAGGTCATAATCGTATTGAGTGAGCTCTAATGGCTTCCCATTATTATCGGTAAGGTTTTCAAAGTTAATTTGGCTGTAGTCGATCGTTGCAGAAAATATAGCTTCAGCCTGATATTTTGGAGGCACAACGAAGGAAAACCCTAAGCCCAACAAACCAAAAATAATCCCAAGTAGGGTAATTTTCCACCAGTTTTGAAAGAGGTGGTTAATGGTGTCTTTGACGTTAAAAATATCCTGATTGTTATTTGAGTTCATCATAATAAACGAATTTCAGTTAGAATTGTATTATATCGCTTAAATGTTTGGCGGTCTTCTCTATTATGACATTTAACAAATTGCCAGTATAATAAGCTCCGCTCATCAATTAATTATTAACTTTCCAATTTTATGAACACAAACCAATTGGGCTCTACATTTCCGAAAATTAGCATTATTACGCCTTCTTTTAACCAGGCGCGTTTTTTGCGCAGGACGATTGAATCTGTATTGGCGCAAGATTACCCAAATATTGAATACATCATTATGGATGGTAATTCAACGGATGGCAGTCAGGCGATCATCCAGGAATATGAAGATCGCTTAGCTTATTGGGAATCGGTGCCAGACAAAGGACAAACAGATGCTATCAATAAGGGTTTTGCCAGGGCAACAGGAAAATACCTGGCGTGGCTGAACTCTGATGATGTTTACCAACCGGGTGCCATAAAAGAAGCAATAGAATACCTTGAAAGCAACCCAGAGGCGGTGATGGTATATGGGGATTGCACTTTCATCGATGCCGAAGATCGCAAAATAGGCGATTTTCCAGCAGCACAGACAGATTTGCCGCGGTTGCAGCAAGGGTATGTGCATATTCCGCAGCAAGCAGCATTTTTTCGAACTGAGATTTGGCGAATTGTGGGCCCTCTTGACCCAAGTTTTTATTTTGCCATGGACTATGATTTATGGGTGCGCCTGGCAAAACGAGGCCCACTTGTATATTTGACAGGTCATCAGTGGGCGAGCTTTCGGTTACATGGTGACGCAAAAACAATTGCTGCTGATTCGCAATGCTGGCCAGAGATGTTACGTGTTCACTTTAGGGATGGTGGAAAACTTTTTGCACCAATTGTATTTAAATATGGAATGCGCAGGTTAGCAGCGCCATTTATTAATTGGCAACGCCAAAACATGTTCAATCAACATAACCATGAACATTAAGATGCAGGTGGCAATAAATATATCTGAGGTTGTACTATGACTGAAAAAGAAAACACATTATTAAACCAGGCTAAAGAAGGTTTTTTAAAAGACCTATTTCAAAACTTACAGTTAATTTTTTCTTTAATGAAGGATAAACGTGTTAATTTTTTACTCAAGCTATTACCGGTGGGAGCCCTTATTTACCTTGTTGTTCCATTCGACTTTTTACCGGTCAACCCGGTTGATGATGCATTGGTGATTTGGCTTGGTTTTTCAATGTTTTTAGAACTTGTTCCGGATGATATCCTTGAGGAGCATCGTGCAATGTTGACAGGAAAAGATGACCAAGGGATAGATGTCGTCGATGGAACCTATCGAGAGTTATGATCATTTTGGTAGATAAAGCAATTGACTTTAAATAATACTTGTGTTTGTCTCCGCTTTTTGATAATATTTATCGATGAATTGGGTAACAAATAAAAATATGATATAATTTAGATTACCTTACATGAGAATCTATGCCCCTGCAGTGGAGGTGAAATAATGGTTTTGCGAAACTGGGAAGTAATAAAAATTTCTTATTGTAATCGTGCAGGCGAAGAGGTTGCGCTTGAGGCTGATATTGTCTACCCGGCAACTTTCTTGCCAGAGCAACCGCCGCGCATTATGGCGCATCGATGTTCACGTGGTTTGGCGTGCAATTCATTCCAAACGCCCGGCTGTTGTTGGTCTGGGACAAACCCAGGGTTTGACCCCTTCAAAGAATAGTAAACAAACTTATTTAGAACTACAAATTAATTATAAAACGCCTTTCTGGCGTTTTATGTGTTAAAAATCGTGTTAAAGCTGGTAATTAGCAAAAACCCGCAAAGTGAATAATCTTACACCACACACAAACTAATTTTCAAAAGTAAATTAAATTCATGTTCAATAAAACACAGGTATTTAACTTCTAATTGATAACGCCCAGCTGTTTACCAACTTTGGCAAACGCAGTTAAAGCTTGTTCGAGATCTTCTTTTGAATGGGTAGCCGAAATCATCACCCGGATGCGCGCCAAACCAACCGGCACCGTTGGAAAGCCAAGTGCCATGGCAAATACACCTTCTTCGTATAATTTGCTGCTAAACTGACGTGCCAAGGTTGCCTCACCGAGCATAACAGGGGTGATTGGGGTCATGGTTTTGCCGGTGTCGAAGCCCAGGATTTTCATCTCATTCTGGAAGAAAGCTGCATTTTCCCATAACCTGTCGACTAATTCCGTAGATTCCTCAAGAATATCAACAGCTGCAATTGTGGCAGCCACATCTGGAACGGTAACTGCAGACGAGAACAGGAACGGGCGACCGCGCTGCCGCAGCCATTCGATGATATGGCCATTCCCAGCGACCATGCCCCCCATCACACCGAAAGCCTTCGAAAAAGTACCGACCTCTACATCAACTCGCCCGTGAAGCTTGAAATGGTCCACAATACCGCGGCCACCTGTACCTAGCACACCCTCACCATGGGCGTCATCCACCATGAGCATCAGATCGTAGCTTTCTGCAATATCAGCGATGTTATCGAGGGGCGGATAATCGCCATCCATGGAGAATACGCCATCGGTGATGATTAGGCCTCTTCGAAAGGTGCCTACATGCGCATTGATTTTTGCTTCAAGGTCGGTTGGGTCGGCGTGGGCGTAACGTGTGATGACCGCTCCTGAAAGGCGACTTCCGTCGATAATTGAGGCGTGGTTGAGCTCGTCGGAGAAAATGCGGTCACCTTTGCCAACTAAGGCGGGAATTGTGGCGGTATTGGCAGAAAACCCCGATTGGAAGGTGATTGCATCTTCGACGCCCTTGAACTCTGCGATGCGTTCTTCTAATTCAAGATGAATATCCATTGTGCCAGCGATCGTACGAACAGCGCCGGGTCCCAAGCCATATTGCTGCATGGCTTGCTGAGCAGCAGCAATCACGCGGGGGTGGTTGGCTAACCCCAGATAGTTGTTTGAACAAAAGTTAAGCACACGTTTGCCATCCACAACCAACCAGGCGCCCTGAGGTGAATTAAGGGTCCGGATGGTGTTATATAAGCCAGCTTCTTTTAGGGCTTGTAGTTCGTCATCAATCCATTCGAGTTTGTGCGACATCGTTAATCCTTATCCGTTTTGAGGTGAGTTTATTTTTTATTATACAATAAGATGAGAACAGGAAGAAGGGAGAAGGGATGAGGTTGTAGATAGTAAGGAGAAGGAAGGTTGATTTGCCTAAAAATAGTAGAATTTAAATTATTAATAATTTAAGTTACATTTTACGAGGATAGCACTATATACATATTTGCTGTCACAATAACATGACCGACACTTGTTCATTAGTATTTTCTGTCAACACTATTCAGGACGGATCACTAATCCCTAATTCCAAATGACTGGAACCATTTTCCTGATAAAAGACTCCAAAATCTTCTTTTCCAATCAACCCCAGATTAAGGTATTATTTATATTTAGGATAAACCAAGGTTCAATGAAAGTGATCTTTTATGACTGAAGAAATTTCCCACGAAGATTTTGCCAAACTCGAAGAAATTGCCATGCTCGCTCTTTCTCCTGAGGAGGCCGATCACCTGCGAAGCGAGCTTAATCACAAATTGAAGATTATTCGGCAATTACCCTCGCTGGAAACACCATCACCAAATGATGTTGAAGCACAGCCAACATCCACGACTTTGCGCCCTGACGAATGGACGCCTTGCGAGAACCCCGATGACATCCTCGACCAGGCCCCCCAGGTTGAAGAACGATATTTCGTCGTCCCCGATATTCCCCATACAGAACTGGATTGATGTTATGGATTTAATGGATTGTTCAGCTTTTACAATTGCTGAAAAAATAAACAATGGTGAACTTTCAGCTGTACAAGTGCTGGAAGCTGCATTGGCGCGGATAGCGGCTGTGGATGGCAGCCCTGGTGCTTTAGAAGAATATCAAGCATCGGTTGAAGACCAAACGAAGGTACATGCTTTTGTTACGCTAACTGAAGGCAGGGCACGTCGGCAAGCTGAAAACGTAGACAAAAAGATTAAAGCTGGCGAGGTCGTGGGCCCTCTGGCAGGTGTGCCAATTACGATTAAAGATATCTTTTGTGTCAAGGATAGCCTAACAACCGCTGCGTCCAAATTTTTAGCTAACTTTACCTCACCTTATACAGCGACAACGGTTAAGCGCCTTGAAGCTGCAGGGGCAATCACCCTGGGAAAGGTTAACTTGGACGAATTTGCCTATGGCTCGTCTACGGAATCCTCGGTATTTAAACCAACAACACGTAACCCGTGGGACCTATCTCGCGTGCCGGGGGGATCTTCAGGTGGGTCGGCAGCAGCCATTGCCGCGGGAGAAGGCTTACTATCAATAGGGACAGATACTGGCGGGTCCATCCGTCAGCCAGCTGCCTTTTGTGGGGTGGTGGGGCTCAAACCGACTTATGGGCGAGTCTCGCGTTATGGCGTAATTGCGTTTGCTTCTTCATTAGACAGCCCAGGCCCCCTGGCGAAAAACGTGCGCGATGCTGCTATGATGCTTTCTGTTATTGCTGGTGAAGATGAACGAGATAGCACTTCTTGGGGGCATGTAGTGCCAGATTATCTTTCGAATATCGATAAGGGCGTTAAGGGTATGCGGGTTGGCTTATCACCAGATTATTTGCGGATAATGTACCCCGACCTGGAAACTGGTGGGATGTTGATGGAAGACCTTCCCGTTGAAATATACGATGCAACGATGCGAGCAGCCCAAGTGCTGGCAGATCAAGGCGCAGAAATAATTGAAAACGTCTCGATGCCGAATACCCAGTTAGGAATCCCGGCGTATTTGGTGATTAGCCGAGTAGAGGCATCCTCCAACCTGCACCGGTTTGATGGCGTCAAGTATGGTTACCGCACCCTTAAGCCATTTAAACATCTGGATGATATGTATCGGCAAACACGAAACGAAGGGTTTGGCTTTGAATCAAAATTACGTATATTAATGGGTATGCATTTGAGTGCCGATAAATACGGCGAAGACTTTATCCAAAAAGCGAATTATGCTCGCCAATTAATTCGTAGTGACTTTGATGCTGCTTTTGATCCCAGTGGAAAATATTACCTCGATGCCTTGTTGACCCCCACAACGCCAACGACTGCTTTTAAGATGGGCGAGATATCGGGTGATTCCGTGTTGATGCAATATGCCGATCAATTGACTGTGCCGACTAACCATGCCGGGTTGCCAGCCCTTACCATCCCGGCAGGGCTTTCTTCTGAAGGTCTGCCGATTGGTGTACAGTTTATCGGGAATGATTTTGCTGAAGAGACCTTATTCCAATTGGGTTACGCGTTTGAGCAAACCACCGCCAAAGAAGCATGGAGGCAGAGAAAACCTCAGGTTTTGCGGGAGGCGGGCTTATGAAATGGCAAAAGAATGACAAACCAACGAAAATGATGGAGCCAAGATGAGCCAATACGAAGCTGTGATTGGGCTTGAAACCCATATTCAACTGAATACAGTAACAAAAATCTTTTGCAATTGTAAAGCGGATTCCTGGGAAGATGAACCGAACACCAATATCTGCCCAGTGTGTTCAGGGTTGCCAGGCGTTTTGCCTGTTCTTAACCAGACAGCGGTAGAAAAAGGTGCCCGACTGGCGGGGGCAATGCACGCTGAAATTCGACTGGTTTCGTATTTTGATCGCAAGAACTATTTTTATCCTGATCTGCCCAAAGGGTTTCAAATTTCACAATTTGACCAGACACTGGGCAAAGGGGGTTGGATGGACATCCCCATGCCTGATGGCAGCCGAAGACGGGTGAACATCACCAAACTGCATTTGGAAGAAGATGCCGGCAAGACAAAGTACGAGAGCGGGAAACGCTTTGTGGATTTCAATCGTTGCGGCGTGCCCCTGGTGGAGATGGTCACCGACCCAGACTTGCGATCGGGAGACGAAGCTGCCCAGTATTTGATTAGGCTGCGTCAACTTTTGCGCTGGTTAGGCGTTTCGGAGGCTAATATGGAAAAAGGTCACCTGCGTTGTGATGCTAATGTTTCCATCAGGCCCATGGGCAGCCAAGAACTGTTTACCAAGACAGAGATCAAGAACGTCAACTCAATTGAAGCGGTGCGGGCTGCGATCAATATGGAAATTGAACGCCAAATTGGCATCGTCAGCGCGGGTGGGCAAATTGAACCCTGGACCCTGGATTGGGACGATGCCCATAACCGCTTAAATAAAATGCGGATCAAAGCTACCGAAGCCGGTTATTTTTACTTTAGAGAGCCCGATTTACCCCCCCTGGTGCTAAGCGAAGCCTGGCGTGATGAAGTCCTGGCGAACCTGCCCGAGTTACCCTTAGAGCGCCGAGAGCGCTTTATGGTTGAATATGGGCTGCCTGAATACGATGCCGACATCTTGACGACGGATAAACCCATATCGGATTATTTCGAGGCTGCCATGCAAGCCTATGGCGGAGAAGCTAAGATCGTCTCTAATTGGATGATGAATGAAGTGCTCCGAATGTTAAACGATTTGGGGGTGACTGCTGATATGTTGGTATTAACTCCTGAACACCTGGCAACGGTGATCAAATTGGTTGATGATGGGTCCATCAACATACCTACCGGGAAATCGCTATTGAGTAAAGTTCAAATCAGTGGTCGCGCTCCTGAAGCCATTGTAGAGGAAGAGGGATTGGCACAGGTTAGCGATGATGACGCGCTGTTGAAAGCTATTTTGAGTGTTATGGACGCCAGCCCGGATGAGGTGAGTAGTTACCGCAGTGGTAAGGAAGGCTTGCTGGGCTGGTTTATGGGCCAGGTGATGCGCCAGATGCAGGGTAAAGCTGACCCCAATAGAACCAGAGAATTATTGACAAAAGCGTTAAAAAATGAACTTTAGAAATTTGCGTTATTGACCAAATGAGGTGCGTAACGTAAAATAGAATGGCTTGCGGGCGTCGCCAAGTGGTAAGGCATCAGCCTTCCA
Source organism: uncultured Candidatus Brevefilum sp. (assembly GCA_964411385.1). Classification (GTDB taxonomy): domain Bacteria; phylum Chloroflexota; class Anaerolineae; order Anaerolineales; family Anaerolineaceae; genus Brevifilum. The sequence continues at coordinate 23,810 of CAYPKT010000009.1, forward strand.
AGCTGACATTCGCCGGTTCGAATCCGGTCGCCCGCTTCAAAGACACCTTGATAATTAGAAGGTGTCTTTTTGTTTTTTGTAAAAGGACGATAGGCTTATGGTATGACTCTGCTTGGGTCATTCGCACCTCGCACCGTGGCTATGACTTTCAGGATTCCGGGGACGATGAAACCAGCTTCCGCTGTGCTTTCTCACCTGCGCCCTGAAGGGGCGAACTTTTTTCTGAGGTTCTGATAAGGGGTGTGAAGGGGAATCCCCCCATTAAATTATTTTTGTCATCGCGAAGCACTCTCAGGTTTATGGTGCACACAAAAAAACGTGCGCACCTTACGAAAGATTGTTTTTTTTGAACCATTCAGTGCGCAGCCTCCTTTGGTCATTCAAAACACCATCTCATCGCGAAGCAATCTCAGGATCATGGTGCGCACAAAAAAACGTGCGCACCCTACGAAAGATTGTTTTTTTGAACTATTCAGAGCGCAGCCCCCTTTGGTTATTTAAAACACCATCTCATAGCGAAGCAATCTCAGGTTTATGGTGCACACAAAAAAACGTGCGCACCCTACGAAAGATTGTTTTTTTTGAACCATTCAGTGCGCAGCCTCCTTTGGTCATTCAAAACACCATCTCATCGCGAAGCAATCTCAGGATCATGGTGCGCACAAAAAAACGTGCGCACCCTACGAAAGATTGTTTTTTTGAACTATTCAGAGCGCAGCCCCCTTTGGTTATTTAAAACACCATCTCATCGCGAAGCAATCTCAGGTTTATGGTGCGCACAAAAAAACGTGCGCACCCTACGGAAGGTTTTTTTGAACCAATCAGTGCACAGCCCCCTTTGGCCATTCAAAACACCATCTCATCGCGAAGCACTCTCAGGTTCATGGTACGCACAAAAAACGTGCGCACCCCCCTTTGGTCATTCAAAACACCATCTCATCGCGAAGCAATCTCAGGTTTATGGTGCGCAGAAAAAAACGTGCGCACCCTACGGAAGGTTTTTTTTGAACCATTCAGAGCACAGCCCCCTTTGGTTATTTAAAACACCATCTCATCGCGAAGCACTCTCAGGTTCATGGTGCGCACAAAAAACGTGCGCACCCTACGAAAGATTGTTTTTTTTGAACAAATCAGTGCGCAGCCCCCTTTGGTTATTTAAAACATCATCTCATCGCGAAGCAATCTCAGGTTCATGGTGCGCACAAAAAAACGTGCGCACCCTACGAAAGATTTATTTTTGAACCAATCAGTGCGCAGCCTCCTTTGGTCATTCAAAACACCATCTCATTGCGAAGCAATCTCAGGTTCATGGTGCGCACAAAAAACGTGCGCACCCTACGAAAGGTTTTTTTTTGAACCATTCAGAGCGCAGCCCCCTTTGGTTATTTAAAACACCATCTCATCGCGAAGCACTCTCAGGTTTATGGTGCACACAAAAAAACGTGCGTACCCTACGAAAGATTGTTTTTTTTGAACCATTCAGAGCGCAGCCCTCTTTGGCCATTCAAAACACCATCTCATTGCGAAGTACTCTCAAATTCATGGTGCGCACAAAAAACGTGCGTAGCCTACGAAAGATTTTTTTTTGAACCATTCAGAGCGCAACCCCCTTTGGTCATTCAAAACACCATCTCATCGCGAAGCAATCTCAGGTTTATAGTGCGCACAAAAAAACGTGCGCACCCTACGGAAGATTGTTTTTTGAACCATACAGAGCGCAGCCCCCTTTGGTTATTTAAAACACCATGTCATTGCGAACCCCTTTTAAGGGGTGAAGCAATCTGGGAGGTGGAAGAGAGGGATGGGTTGCTATTGCAGGGTATGCGAAAGGTAAGTTATAAGATTGCTTACGCAAGGTACGCTACGCAGTCGCTCGGTTGCATTCCGCCCGTCATGACAAGATAATTTTATTTTGAACCACTCTGTGAACAACTCCCTTGGTCTTTCTCAAAAATAGTGAGATTGCACCTCTTACAAGGGCAATCTACGCGTCTGGACCACAAAGAAGAGTGCCAATACCGAAAGCGGGTTAATAGAATTTGTTTGCAAGATGCACTGGGACGCCAGGCAAAAATCCTGATCGCACATCATCAATTTGAAGAAGCCATGCCAATACTTAAAGAGCGCGAACAGCTTTGTAAAGCGTTGGAGGTTAGGTTCGGATGGAGTGATACGCTGTTTGGTTTGATCAAGTGCCCGTATTGCAAAGCAGCGGCGAAGGGGTTAATGCGTCAGATTTTGCGGCAGTAGCTTTCACGATAATAAACCCTGATCTATGGGGAAATTAGCGTTTATCCGAGTTTTTTCAAGAAGGAAAATATTAATCAACCTCTACCAGGGATACAGCCCCTCCATCATCTGTAAAGCAGAGGTGCGCGCTTGGATCGACCTTCAACAGCTGTCTGACCGCCTGTTGATAACGCCGGATTTGAAACGCATATTTCTCTATTAAGCTGTTGCGCTGTTTGGATGTTGTAACCGGGTCAGTTTTGAAGTCAAGGATATGCCAACCCGAATGATCCTGATAGACCAAATCGATAAATCCATTCTCCACCTTAGGCCCTATCCGAAGTGTATAAGGGAGTTCGTGGTAGCGCTTTTGTGCTGTGTTGATTTGTGTCCAGATGGGTTGGGCTTGCAAGCGCCTTAGGTTAGCTTTTGCCTGGGTGATGATTGTTGATCTTTGGTTAATATCGACCACACCTGAACGTAGAGCTTCAGCCTCCAAAAGATGGTCAAGGCGAGGGTTCCCCGGGAAGAACCAGCGATGGATCGCTTTATGGACTAACCTGCCAACAATCACCCCGTGGATTTCTCCAGTTTCATCGTGGGTGCGCCAGCTAAAAATATCGTCGCTTTCTGCTTCTTGAAGCTCATCGCTTTCGTTTGTAGGAGATGCAATTGGCAGGTATAAGGGGCGAAGTTTGCTGATGGGGATTTCATTGTGTTTTTCATCCGTATCCTCATATCGCTGTGAGGGCAGATCGCTCCACGCACACCGAATATCAATCAGCTGCCCCGTTTCGGTAGAGTGCCTAAAGGGTTCGCTCCCGGCTTGGAGAAAATCCTCGGTTGTGAGCCCAGCTGCTTCGATAAGCATACTCATCCAAGACCTAAAGGAGAGGTCGCCTTCTTTTTTACTGGTTCCATGACCATTAATGATCAACTTATGTTTTGCCCGGGTGAGTGCGACGTAAATCAACCGCAGCGCTTCCATCTCATCCTGGTCTTTATTTAAGTCCTTAGCCAGGTTATAGATCATCGCTGGGGGGTCGAGCTTGAAGGCTGCCCCATACTCCTGGAACAGGTAAATAACCTCAGTTGCGGAGCGTGTGGAACGACCGGCCGCTGCTAAAACCACCACTTTGAACTCTAATCCTTTCGACCTGTGAATGGTCATCAGCTGGACTGAACCCTCAGCTTCGGTTGAGGCTTCTCCCTCGCGGGCACCGGCATCGTTGAGCGTTTTTATGCGATCAAGATAGTTGCGCAGCCTCAGCTCACCGCTCTCAGCTGCATCTGAAACCAGTTTGTCCAGGTTACGCCATAACCTTCCGCCAGTCCTGCCAGCATCCTCAAAACCGGTTTTTACATCAGCAGTTGCCAGGATCGCTTTATAATTCGTAGCAGTGATAACGTTGCTGAGCAAATCTACAACGGGAACGCGGTCGACCAGCGGTAATAGTTGATCTAAGATGCTGCGAGTTTTTTTAGCACGGGTTTGGTCTTGTTGGCTCAACGAAGAGAGGTCCTCTTGCAAAGCCCGCCAATATGGCAAACCTGTTTGACGCAAAAGGTGAAGGGCAGCATCACTCAATCCAAAAGCGGGGGAACGCAGCAAGCCAGCTAAGGAGAGGTCATCCAGAGGATCGGCGAGCGTGCGCAAAATATTGATCAAATCACGAATTTCTGGGCGATCATAGAACCCCCTGCCAGCGACGGTAACAAAAGGTATGCCTGCCTCTTCCAAAGCTTCTTCGTAGTCAGCATACGCGACCGTTGCCCCGAAGAGGAGTGCGACCTCATCCCAAGATTTGATTTGCCCCTCTTCTTTGAACTGCTGCAAACGAAGCGTCAAGGCGCGAGCTGTTCTTGGGCTGGCGGAGGCTGTATCTTCACCAATGCCGACAATGAACTCGACATGGGGCGGCTGAACGTAGTTAGGGGGAAGTTTTTGGTAGGCTTCCATCGAGGTGAAGGGCACATAATAATCGCGGGTAGGGTCTGGTTGGGTTCCGATCAACGGTGCCAGCAGGCTTTCGGTTGCCAGTAAAAGCGGCTGATGTGCACGATAAGTGAAGGGTAAGTCGATCACCAACCCCCCTTCGGCATAAATGCGGTCCTGCACGTGTTTGAATACAGTTACATCTGCCTGTCGGAAGCGATAAATGGATTGGCGCATATCACCCACAATGAACAGGCGTCCTGGTTCGCCTGCCAGGGCCTCGATAATTTCCTGCTGGCGCTGGTTCGTGTCTTGAAATTCATCCACCAGAATGGCATCGAACTCTTTCTTCTTAAGTTGTCTTACCGTTTGATTTTGCAATAGCTCTACGGTGCCCTGTTCAAGGTCATCAAAATCGAGGGCTTGGCGAGCGTCTAAAAAACGTTTGTAAGTTTGGCATACGGTTTCAAAAGCTGCGCCCAATAAGGGCTGAAGTTCGCTAAATAGCAGTTCTGCTTCTTGGGAGGGAAGTAGGTCTTTTGAATTTTTACCGCCGGTCAATGGGTTGAGGAGTTTATCAAAAGCATCGCGGAATTTATACACCGACGCTTTTGCTTCTCCGCCCTTTCCAAGATTAAGGCGCATGTGACTGCGACGTATTTCGTATAGCATCAAAGCACATTGGACAGGGTCGTCGTTTTTAAGAGCAGCTTCTGCTTTTGCCCAGCCAGTCAGCAGTTCTTCGATCATAACCGCCAGTTTATCGCCTGCGTCCTCGATTAATTCAGGTTTTGTCATTCTTTGTAATACGTCGAGAGGATCTGTAAGGGCAGGATGGTTCATACGTTCTTTAAACACGTTATGAAGTAAAGAAAAGTAATCCAGTGGGTTTTGAAAGATTTCGCGGGCTTTTAATCGATGATTGTGAAGAGCAAACAGTAACTCTTTAAAGTTGTAAGTAGTGATATTTTGTAATAAAGGTGTATATTTGTCCTCTTCTACCAAAGCTTTGAGCGTATCCTCCACAGCTTGGATGCGCAATGCAGTAGAAAGGCTTTCGTCAACGAGGTCAAAGCGAGGGTCAACGCCCAACTCAACCGGGTGAGAGCGAATGATTTCTGCACACAGACTGTGAATGGTACTGATGCGGGCGGCATCCATTTGCGAGGCGAACCTCGACCAATACTCCCGTTCATGTTCAGTGGAGGCATTCGCCTGAAGGGTGAACAACTCTTCTCGTACCCGTGAGCGCATCTCACGTGCAGCTTTGTTAGTAAAGGTGATGGCAGCAATCCGCCGGGGTGGGATACCTTCAGCTAAAAGCGATAGATAACGAGCAACGAGGGTGCGTGTTTTGCCACTGCCAGCACCAGCTGTGGCAACCACGTCCCGCCCTCTTTCAAGAGCAGCTAAACGCTGCTGCTCGTTGAGAGAAAACGTATCAAGGGGATTTGGGGGTTGAATAATGGTCATATTATCTCTTTTGTGAAAAACCAACTTGATAGCGCCAACACCACCCAACCGCTGGGCAATAACTGGGGCATCCACCCTTTGGGGGGGTGGGGTGAAATTTTCCATCCCGAATGCCAACGAGATGGTGTTTAATGTGACTGATTAATGTAGAATATGCTGCTTCAGTACCCGTTAAATATTCATGTTTAAATTTTGAAAGTTTCATGGAGCTTTCTTCGGCTGCCGTAATCTTCCAATAGAAACCTTCTACAACTGTACCTAAACTAAGGGCTTCCTGGGCGGCCAGAGCGTAAATCGGCAACTGCAAACGACGCCCGCTGATTAGGTCTTGATTTGCGAGGAATGATCCGCCTGTTTTGTAATCAATAACACGAACCTCACCTTTGGCGTTTACATCTGCCCGATCGATAATGCCGCGAACCTGGACTTTTTCATTACCGATATCGATTTGCAAAGTCGGCGAATCGTAAATGCCGAATCTCTGTTCAAAATAACTGGGGATCCACCCTAAACTGCGTTCATGCAGGGCGGTAATTGTTTTGGTCAGCGCTTTAATGAATTGGTCTTTTTCAACTTCCCATAACGGGGAAGGACGAAAACTATATTTACGGGGCGCATGGATAAAAACGCTGGATGCACGATCTTCAAGTGTGGCTAATAACGCTTCCACATCAGTTGGATCGGGGACCCCAGTAAAAACCTTCTCTAAAATCTCATGATGAATGCTGCCAACCTGGGCTGAGTCTAAACCTAATTCTGGAATTTCTTTCGGCTCTAATTTGAGCACATTTTGAACGTAAAACCAGTACGGACAGGTGCTGTAGGTTTCCAAGCGGGAGGCACTCCACACATGGTCTGACGTGTAGATGGATTCCAGTTGAGCCGAAATACTTCTTGTATCCCCTTCGTAAGCTCCGTGCGGTTGCTTTGTTCGACGCGCGTTGAGGATTGCCCTGCCAAAGGCGAGGTCAGCCCAAGCTTGCGAAAGGTCCTGGTCGTGTTGATAATCCAGCTTGTTATGCTGCACCGCCCAAAATAATAATTCCTGGGGAGAGGCTGCATCTGCCTGGGGTCGTAATTTGTTAGGGGAGATCTTTAATTCTCCCTTGTTAAAAAGTTTTATTGCGGCTGACCAATAAGGAGAAGCCTCCCAGGATTCACCAGATTCAGTTAAGTAAGGGCGAGTGATTAACAAGTGTTGGTTTGAACGGGTAAAAGCCTGGTAAAAAGTGCTGGCTTGTTCGCGCCCTAACAAAAGATCCATACCCAAGTTCTGGCGAGTTAATTCATCCAGAAACGGATCGGGGTTTTCAACCGCAGGGAAGAGACCTTCAGAAAAGCCCAGTAGGGCAACAGCCTGGTAGCGAACCCCAAGAGCACGATCGAGAGATGTGACATACACGGAGTGTCGACGCGCTTGGCGCGGCTCTTCAATTCTGTGGGTTTGAATTGCCCCCATGAGCTCGCTTAGAAATTGCTGATAATTCATCGAGTAGGAGCTCAAAACCTGTTCTGTTAATGTCAGTGACTTAAAGACTTCCCCCAGGAGGTGGATAATTTCATTATCGGGTTCATCGGAGAGGTGATCAAAATAATTTAATTCAGTGAGCGTTGTTTCTAACCATGAAACCCATTCTGTCAGACTTTTTATGCCTGTTATCTCATCGAATACATGCCAAATGGTATTCAGGCGTAATTTTAAACCTGAAAGATCAACGTGGCGTAGTGGATCACGTATTTGGCGGTCGTTGTCATAGACTTCCTCCCCCTCTTGGTGGGTCGTGTTAAGGACCTCCCAAGCCTCGTCCCATTGATTTCTACCCTCAACAATACGCACTTTTTGACTGATAAATTCGAGGAGTTCAAGGTCATCGTTTTCAAAGCCGAAACTAAAGTATGGAGAATGGAGGGTGTTAAACAATCCACGGGTTGAAAAGTTTTCAAGCGGTAAGTCTAATAAATTTATAAGGGATTGAATTGCAAGAGAATTACGAAGCCGATCGGGATGAGAGAAGGTGAGTGAGAGGCCAAATTCAGCTGCTGCTGCCTGCAAGACCGGCCGATAGACTTTGAGGTCTGCAACAAATACAGCACAATTAGCTAATGGAACTCCATCGCGTTGATTACGGGCTTTGATCCACCGCAGAGCTTCTCTTACTTCTTCACGTTGCGTTTGTGCTTCAATAAAGATCGGGCTTTGCGCATGGAATTTTTGAGTGTCTCCCGGGTTTAAAATGTTCGCTTCCAGGTGTTTGATGGGCGGGGGCAAGCGTGTCGGGACAGTGAGCTGGGCGACCTGTGGTGATAATTCTCGCTGCAATTCATCAACAACGGGGTGCGTTCGTCGATGTATGGTACGAGAGGCGGATTTCTCACCGGTTAATGTGATCATCATCTCACCGACTTGGGTAGAAAGCCGCTTGAGGAGCTGCATACGGGCATGGTTTATGGTTGTAAAGCCATCTACAATCAACAGTTGGATATGCGATGCTGCTTGAGGATCTGACTCTAATGCGGTGATAGCCAGCCAGGTTTGACCGATTGGGTCAATGTAGCCGATATTATCCAGTTTATTAACAAAACAAGCATAAAGTGATGCCAACTCTGCCTTGGCAGGAGAGGATCCTTGTGTATATTCGAGAAAGGTTATTGGAGAAATGAAAGCACTGCGCAATTCATTGAATGAATTTTGGATTACTTCGATGAAACCAGGTTTATCTTTAATTGAAGTGTAATAGTTGAGTTCGCCTTTTCTAAAGACTTCATCAATAACCTCATGAAGCAACCGATAACTGAGGGTTGGCGTAAGGCTTGGTGTGAAATTCCCCTGGCGTTCAAGTAGATCGGTGATTAACCTGGTAAAGGTACCAACATGGATGCCCAATCCTCCGCCACTACCCGCCAGTCGTTTACGGAAGTATGCCACATTTGGCGCGTTAGGAACTAAGACCCAAATTGTTGATAGCGGGTTAGTTTGCCGTACGTTCTGGATGTGCTGGAGGCAAGATTGTGTTTTACCTGAAGCAGCAGGGGCGATAATCAGTTCGACTGACATGTGGGAGCCCTATGGGTTTGATAAAGAACCTGTTGGTATGCGAGGGTAAGCTTATGGAAAAGATTGAAGAATAAAAGGACCATTAAATATTACTCCTGGTGTATTGAAGAAGAAAATAAACTTTAAACAACGCGATATTAAGGCTTTTCACCAGAATTATAACGGTATTTATAAGTACTTTGGCGAATCTGCACCTTCCTTAACCACACATTGTAAAAAACCTTAAGAATTTTCTGGTTTAATGGATATGGATAATTTAACATAACTCCTTTGTTAACGTCGACTTGACACATTGATAGCTTTGTGTTAACCTTTTTTAATCTATTTAGTCAGGTTTCGGCACCCTGAAAACAGTTGGGAAAAAGCTGAGTTATGGAGGTGTTAATCAAAAATAGGTAAGTATGACTAGAAAACGTCTTAACAGACTACTGGGTTAGATAACCCAATAGTCAACCCATTAATGAGTAGAGGAGAAAAAAATGAAACGTTTTTCAATAGTATTGTTAAGCCTGATGATTGCTATGAGCATGGTTTTGACTGCTTGTCAACCAAAAGCAGAGCCGGAGGCCCCGAAAGTGGAAGAACCAGTGGTTGAAGAACCTGCAGTGGAAGAACCTGTAGTGGAAGAACCAGCGGTTGAAGAACCAGCTGTCGAAGAGCCTGCGGTTGAAGAACCTGTAGAATATGCAGACACATTGATTGTTTATACGAATTCAGGCTCTGGTGGGCGCGATGAGTGGTTAATCGAAAAAGCTGCTGATCATGGCTTCAAACTTGAAGTTTTGGAAGCCGGTGCTGGGGATATCTCTAACCGAATTATCGCTGAGAAAGATAACCCGGTTGCTGATATTGTTTTCGGTCTGAACACGATGACCCATGCGACTATCAAAGATATGGATATCTATGAACCATACAGACCCGTTTGGGCTGATGAGGTTGTGGAAGGCATTAATGATCCCGATGATTACTATCATGCCATTGTCATGCAGGCGATTTTCTTAATCTACAACTCTGATCTATATGATGAAACAACCGCCCCTACCGACTGGACCGATCTATGGGAAAAAGAAGAATACCATGATTTGTATTGGCTTCCCGGCTCTCTTGGTGGTGGAACAACACGAACTGTTATCTCAGGTATCTTGATTCGGCATCGTGATGAAGCCGGAGAATACGGTATTTCAGATGAAGGTTGGCGTCAAATTGCTGAATACTTTAAGTATGGCATTTACGAGGTTGAAGGCGAAGATTTTTATGCCTGGTTAGCTGATGGCAAGACTCCCTTTGGTCAAATGTGGTCAAGCGGCATTAACCAGCGTGAAGAGCAATACGGCGTTAAAGCTGGTTTAGTCGGTCCTGCTGTTGGTGTTCCTTATGTCGTAGAGCAGGTTGCGATCCTCAAGGGCACTAAAAAACTGGATACTGCAAAAGCTTTCGTCGACTGGTTCGGTAGCGCTGAATTCCAAAAAGAATGGGCTCAAGAATGGGATACGATGCCAGCAAACAAGCTTGCAGCAGAAGGCGCAAGCGAATCCATGCAGGCCATTTTCGAAAATTACCCACCACAAGACATTGATTGGCTGTTTGTTGCCAACAATGTTGAATCCTGGGTTGAGAAAATTGAACTCGAGTATTTCAAGGCTCAATAATTAGTTAAGTTATAATATAAGGGCAAGTTTAATTTTTGGTTAAACTTGCCCTTATTTATTATTTTAAAGAGGTTGGAAAAAGATGATTGACTTTAAAGATATAGAAGTTAAATTTGGTGATTTCGTTGCGCTGCGAGATATTAACATCCATGTCAATGAAGGTGAATTTTTTACGCTCCTTGGCCCATCGGGTTGTGGTAAAACAACAACTTTAAGAACCCTGGTTGGATTCATTAGACCATCTAAAGGAACCATTACAGTAAATGGGAAGGATATCACACACCAACCCATTGAGGAAAGAAATATTGCGATGGTCTTTCAAAGCTACGCCTTGTTTCCTACCTTGAATGTTTATGAAAATATCGCCTTTGGATTAAAGGTAAAAAAGGTTAATAAAACTGAAATCAGAGATCGAGTTTTAGCTATTGCTGATAAGGTAGAACTCACCCAGGATCAACTTGTCAAAAGAGTGTCGGATTTGTCGGGCGGCCAGCAACAACGAGTAGCGATTGCACGTGCATTGATTCTTGAACCAGCCATCTTATGCCTGGATGAACCACTTTCTAATCTCGACGCGAAGCTCAGAGTTCAACTCAGGATTCAGTTAAAAGAGTTACAGCATAAGGTTGGTATTACCACCATTTATGTCACCCACGATCAAGAAGAGGCATTAACCCTCTCTGACCATATCGCAGTTTTTAATAAAGGGTATATAGAACAAATCGGCACACCAGAAGAAATTTACAATCAATCAAAAACTGAATTTGTTTGTAATTTTATCGGCGATATTAACTTCTTAAACCGACAAGTTGTTGAAGAAATTAATCAGCAAACGGGTTCTATGCTTGATGTAAATAAAAAATCTTACATCAGGACAGAAAAGGTGATTGTCTCTACCGCATTATCAATTAACCGCTATGCAGAATTTGATGCTGTCGTTGAAGATATGGAGTTTTTTGGTTTGTATAGTAAGTACAAACTGGGGTTAAAAGATTCGCAAATTACGGCTGTAGAAATGGGTGGCAATGTAACCAAGGAGAAAATTGGAGATACTGTTCATCTTATCATAGACCCAGCTGATATCATGCAGTATTGAGGGGTTTGAAATGACCTGGATAAAAAAACACTTCTCTGTAAACAAAATTTCAAATTACCTGTTATGGGCATTTTTGGCCTGGTTTACAATTGTCTTTCTTGTTATTCCTAACCTTAACATTATCTATACAACTTTTGTGACGCCTGAAGGCGTATTTTCGCTTGCGTCGGTTCATAAATTATTAAAATCTGCACGGGCAATGAATAGTATGCGCAATAGTATTGTGCTTGCATTTTCACTGGCAGTAACTGTAAATATAGTTGGGATTTTTATTGTTTTAGTAACAGAATATTATGACATTAAAGGATCGAGAATCCTAAGATTAGGATACATGACAACCTTAATTTATGGCGGGGTTGTATTGGTGTCGGGGTATAAATTTATTTATGGTTCGAATGGCTACTTTAATACTTTTATGCTTAACTTTTTTCCTAACCTGAATGTAGATTGGTTCAGCGGTTATTGGGCAGTTTTATTCGTTATGACCTTTGCAATTACAAATAACCATTTAATTTTCCTCAGTAATGCCATTAGAACCATTGACTTTCAAACTGTAGAGGCGGCAAAAAACATGGGCGCATCGCAATTTACAATTTTAAGGCGAGTTGTGCTGCCTGTATTGCTGCCCACAATTTTTGCAGTGACGATCCTGGTTATGATTATTGGGTTAAATGCAACCTCTGCACCTTTAATTGTGGGTGGTACAAGTTTTCAAACCATTTCGCCAATGATTCTTGCCTTTTCTCAAATGCCAACAGCCAGAGACTTGGCAGCTTTGCTCTCATTATTCCTTGGAATTATGACCATCATTTTGTTGAGCATCATGATCCAAATTGAAAAACGAGGAAATTATATCTCGATTTCAAAAGTAAAAACAAAAATTGTAAAACAAAAAATTGAAAACAAATTTGCAAATGCTTTGATCCACTTCTTCGCTTATTTTTTATTCCTAATTTATGTTTTTCCTATCGTATTAATTATTATATTTTCGTTTACAGATTCTAAAACAATTGCGACACGGAAGCTTTCATTTAGCAGTTTTACGTTGCAAAACTATGTAAACGTTTTTACCCATGCCCGATCTTATCGACCGGTTTTGGTCAGCGTTGTATACGGCTTTTTGGCATCGATTGCAGTTATTATCCTTGTTATTTTTGCCGTGAGGATTATCCATAAATATAAGAATTTCTGGTCTTCTTTACTTGAGTATTCACTCCTTATCCCATGGATGTTACCCAGCACATTGATCGCTATCGGGATGATCATTACCTACAGTACACCGAAATGGTTTATGTTTGGTAAAGTACTTACGGGCACAGTTTATATCTTGTTTATAGCTTATGTTGTGATTTTGATTCCATTTACATTGCGAATGACGAAAGCATCTTTTTTTAGTATTGATTTCTCGCTGGAAGATGCAGCCAGGAACCTTGGTGCCAGCAGCACCTATACTTTTGTAAAAGTATTGCTGCCGATAATTTTGCCCTCGATCCTTTCGGTATTTGCCTTGAATGCCAATAACTTGTTAACAAATTTTGACTTATCAGTATTCTTATATCACCCAATTTATCAACCTTTAGGTGTACATATAAAATCGCTTACGGATATGCAGAATGCTGATAACACCGTAATTACCTTTGTGTACGCGGTAATTGTGATGATCTTCTCTTCAATTACGCTCTTATTAGTATATGGGCCGAAAGGCGAAAAAAGGATACAAGAAATTCAATGACGAGTTCAACAAGGCAAACGAAATACGACGATTTATTTAAACAAGAAATTAAAGAAAAACAGGTACTGATTGCTGCTCATCGGGGTGTTTCGGGCGGTAACATTATTGCGAATACAATTCCTGGGTTTATTGCTGCAATTAAAGCAGGATCGGATATTCTCGAATTAGATGTTATAAGGTCTACGGATGGGGAATATTTTGTGTTCCATGATGGCACAGAACCCTATAATTTTAAGATTAAACGTAATATAAAGACGATGTCTTCGAAGAAGATTAAGTCTTTGCGTTTTTATAACTCTGCCGATTACCTTAGTGAATTTTCAGTAAATTCACTTGAAGAGGTTCTGGAAACTTTTAGAGGAAAAATTTTGCTGAATATTGACCGTGCCTGGGATATCTTCCCCGGTTTGTTTAATTACCTGATTCAATTTGATATGGCAGAGCAAATCCTTGTTAAATCGCCGGTTAGCAAAAACGTACTAAAGTTTATTGACCAAAGCGATCAAAAGTTTATGTATATGCCTATCATAAGGGATGTGTCTGAAGTTGATGTTGTGTTGCAATATCAAGATATTAATATGGTAGGGATGGAACTGGTTACAGATAATTCAAAAAGCGGTTTGCTTGACGATGGATTGATTGAGCGCATCAAAGACCTGGGTTTATTTGCCTGGGTAAATGCCGTAACCTTCAACGAAACTAACGTGCTTTATGCTGGTATGGATGATAACACGTCGATTATAAATAACCCTGACGATGGCTGGGGAAAATTAATCGATAAGGGCTTTCAGGTGATCCTAACTGACTGGCCAGGTTTGCTCTACCAATATCGATTTGAGAAGTTTGGCGTATAACCTTTTTACTTTTTGTCGACAAGGGTACAAGGTTCTACCAGGTGATTTAGGGTGGTATGAGATAATACCTAACCACCGGAGATATATTTGTTATGGAAATTCGTAATTTTGTGTTCGATATGGGAAATGTGATCCTCGACTATAACCCAACCAGGTTGGTTAATCAATTGTTTGAAAAGCCTGAAGAACGAGACCTGATTATGCGTGAAGTATTTGGAGCTTCTGGCTGGCTAGAATTGGACAAAGGAGTGATTAGTTACGCTGATCACCTGGCAGAACTTTCACTGCGCTTTCCCCACCATGCCCAAAAAATTAGTTGGCTGCTGGACCATTGGCATACAGATCAACCACTTGTGCCGGGGACCTTCGAACTGGTTCAAAAAATAAAATCACTGGGTTATAAACTGTATGTGCTTTCAAATGCAAGCCTTCGGTTTTATACGTATGCGCCGAATTACGAGATTTTCGACTTATTTGACGGCATCACTATTTCAGCTGATGTGAAAGTTCTCAAACCTCATCCGGAGATTTATCAATCCTTTGCTCAAATACATGCCCTTAAACCAGAAGAGTGTTTTTTTATTGATGACAAACAAGATAATATCGACGCGGCAATTGCCTTAGGCTGGCAGGGCTGTGTCTTTCATAACGCAGAACAAATTGAGCAGTATTTGTTTCAAGAATTTGACATTTAATCTATTAAAGAATTAATCTGGTTAACTTTTGTTACGTTTGCGCCACGCAGAGAATATTCCAAGTTTTATCTGTAATTTCCTCATTGTTAGAATAACCAGCATACCATTTAAGAGGTTGGAATTTGGCTTTGTTTAGAAAATAAGCCATCTCCTGGATTTGATAATATCTGTTTATGTGCTGTTCGGTAAATAATTGATATTGACCGTCTGCTTTGAGTTCATAAAGTGAATAATCCACTTTATAAAGTTGATTCTTAATATCAAGTTCGGCTTCAGAGATTTTTATAATTTGCTCATCTCCATGCTGTAGACGATTTATACGGATAGGGTCTAAGTGATTTAACATTGCAGCGGCATTCCAGAATTCGAAGATGAACAGCCCCGCAGGTTTGAGGTGGGCGTGAATACGGTGCAGCAACTGCTCAATGGCTGAATTCTTTAACACATAGCAAATTGAATCGAACAGACAAATTACGGCGTCAAACGGTTTCTCTTCCTGTTCCAATTCAACCATATCTTGAACAGAAAATTTTACGCTTGAGCGCATCGCTTTTCCTTTTAAGATGGCTTTTTCAATCATACTTGCGGACAGATCGATTGCCACGATCTCATGCCCTTGTTTCTCAAGGATAAAGCTGTGATTGCCTGTTCCGCTACCTAACTCAAGAATCTTATATCTTTTTGCTCCACCATATTTTTGAAAAAGAGATTGAATAAATGCTGTTTCTTGTTGATACGTTTTATGAGCGTAGAAAAGGTCATAAATATCGGAAAATTTCCCAGTATAAATTGGTGCGCTTGTATTTTGTGCCATAAACCTTAAACTCCTAACTAAAAGTAATATATATTTATGAAAATCCACTATTTAATCCAACGCGGCTAAGCAACCGTTGAGAGATGCTTTCTGTCAAGATAGTCTGACTTCGTCCAGCCACATCTTTGATTAGCTTAAAATAGGTTGCCGGTAGATCAACTCAATTGACAGCGGTTATGATACAATATTTTGGACAGCCTGATCTGGAACATTTAAATGAAAAAAATTTCAATTATTACTCCTGTTTATTACAATGAAGGATCCCTGCCTTTATTGTATAACGAACTCCAAAAATTAGAGAGTAACTTATTTAAAAAAGATGTTGCACTCGAGTTGATTTTTGTTGATGATGGTTCGGGCGATAACTCTTTTATCGAACTTTTGAAAATAAAGCGAGCCAGACCCGAAACCAAAGTGATTAAACTTTCTCGAAATTTCGGTAACATCCGGGCAGAGAAAGCAGGTTACCCTTATATTACAGGCGATGCCTTTTGCTCACTTGCCGCCGATTTGCAAGACCCGCCAGAATTAATCGAAGAAATGGTAGATTACTGGTTAGAAGGGCAAAAGTTTACAATCTGTGTTCGAGATGAACGGATTGACCCGCCGTTGACTACGTTTTTTGCTAACCAGTTTTATAAACTTGTGCGAAGTTTTGTGATTAAAGACTACCCTAAAGGTGGTTTTGACCTGGCATTGATGGATAAAACAATGCTGCCCTATATGTTGGGCAGTGGAAAAAACATCAACACCGCGCTTTTTGCCTATTCGTTAGGGTTTGAACCAAAAATCATCAAATATAAACGTCAGAAGCGCGAACATGGGAAATCAAGGTGGACTTTTGCGAAAAAGTTCAATTATTTTATCGACTCGATTCTTGGCTTTTCAGTGATTCCCCTTCACCTTATTTCATGGGTTGGGATAAGTTTAGCATTGGTAAGTTTTTTATATGGCTTATATGTTGTGCTTGAGGTCGTCATTCACGGTCAGCAGGTTCCTGGGTTTGCCTCAGTGTTCGCATTGACGGCTTTCTTATCTGGTTTGACGCTGACCATGCTGGGTATCATTGGACAGTACATCTGGCGTATATTTGACCAGGTTAACGGGGCGCCAGAATCAGTTGTTGAGCTGGAACTGCTCGATGAAGATGACGTCATAAACCCTACCGGTTGAATTTAATTTTCCAAAAGACCCCTTTATTATTAATGGGGTTAAATTTAGTTATTGGTATTAGTTCGAAATATTAGGATACGGTTTTTTTATGTTAAATAACAATGCAGAATGCAAAATCATTAACCTTCCAAAAATTGCTGATGTGCGCGGCAATTTATCTTTTATTGAAAGTCATCGGCATGTGCCTTTTGAAATACAACGTGTGTTTTATCTTTATGATGTGCCAGGGGGGGAGACCAGAGCTGGGCATGCATTGAAGACCTGTGAACAATTTTTGATCGCAGTTTCAGGCAGTTTTGTCGTGGTGATTGATGATGGGTTTACACGCCAGGAATACCTTCTAAACCGGGCTTATGAGGGTTTGCTAATCCCTCCGTTGTTTTGGCGCGAGCTTAAAAATTTCTCAAGTGGTTCTGTGTGCCTGGTCCTTGCTTCGCAACCCTATGAAGAAGATAACTATATTCGTGATTACCAAGGGTTTTTAGATGTTCGCAAAGGAATGGATCAATGAAACAAATCCCCTACCTGGATCTTAAAACCATCAACGCTGAATTTGAAGGCCAGCTCAATGAGGCTTTCAGCAAAGTATTAAACTCAGGATGGTACATTCTGGGGGGCGCGCTGGAACAATTTGAAACTGAATTTGCTAACTACCTGGGCGTAAATCACTGTATTGGTGTGGGTAATGGCTTGGAGGCTTTACACTTAATCTTGCGAGCATATGGCATAGGTAAAGGTGACGAGGTGATTGTGCCTTCTAACACGTATATTGCTACCTGGCTGGCAGTGACCTATGCCGGCGCAACCCCGGTGCCGGTTGAACCCGAGATCCAGACTTACAACCTTAACCCTGAAAAAATTGAATTCGCTATCACTACAAAAACCCGTGCTATTTTACCCGTGCATTTGTATGGGCAAACTGCAGCCATGGATAAAATTAACAAAATTGCAAAACGTCATGGTTTGCTTGTTATTGAAGATGCAGCCCAGGCACACGGTGCAGAACTCGATGGGCGTAAATGTGGTGCTTTAGGCGATGCTGCTGGCTATAGTTTTTACCCTGGTAAGAACTTAGGCGCCCTTGGCGATGCAGGAGCGGTAACCACAAATGACGATGTCCTGGCAGAAACAGTGCGCTCATTGCGGAATTATGGGTCAAAAAAGAAATATTATAACGATGTGCAAGGCTTTAATTCACGGTTGGATGATCTTCAAGCGGCATTTTTGAGCATAAAGCTGAAAGCATTGGATGAATCAAACGCCCGTCGAAGGGTTATTGCAGATTATTATTCAAACGCATTGACCGGTTTACCGGGCATTAACATCCCGCATGCCAATGAAGTGACAAAGCATGTATGGCATATTTATCCATTGCGCAGTGAACGTCGGGATGCCCTGCAGGCTCACCTTAGCGTTGCAGGGGTTGAAACATTAATCCACTACCCGATACCGCCTCATCTTTCAAATGCCTATGCTGACATGGGTTATACCGCAGGGGACTTTCCGCTCGCTGAGGAGATAGCCGATACTGAATTAAGCCTACCGATTAGCCCGGTGATGAGTATGGCTGATGCCCAACACGTTGTTGAGGCAATCAAAACCTTCTTTGACTGAAACCCAGGCTTGAAGTCGTTTTTAATCTAATGGATGAATTAAAAGAGCGGGTATTACAACTTTTTAATAAGCACAAACCTGTTATATTATGGGCAATTGGGGGCGGAATAAATACAGTCTTCACCTATGGGTTATACCTATTATTTAAATTATTCTTATCCTACCAGCTGGCGTTTACAGTGTCGTATGTTATTGGAATTATTTTTGCGTATTTTTATAATTCACTGGTTGCCTTTAAAAGCACGCTTTCGTTGAAGAAATTCTTTCAATTTCCGTTGGTGTATCTCGTTCAATATTTGATTAGCCTTGGTGTGTTAGATTTTTTTGTGAAAGGCCTAAACTTAAATACCGATCTTGCCCCAATTTTAGTGTTTATTATCGTCACTCCGGTGACTTATTTATTGAGTAAATTCATCCTGGCTGGTAAAAACAATTAATATAAGACTGAGAATAAAAAGCATTAATCATGGATAAAGAGTTTCTGCATAGGATTGATCAAGCGGGATTAAATGCCTGGCCCACCCCTCGACAAATGTTGGTTGATGGTTGGGTGTTGCGATTTGCTGGTGGAAAATCTAAGCGTGTGAATTCGGTCAACCCACATTATTCATCCACCTTACCATTGGATGAAAAAATCAATACTTGCGAGACAATTTTTTCTGGTCAGGGTTTACCATGCTTGTTTCGAATTAGTGCCGAATTGGCAGAACCCAGCTTGAAAGAAGAGTTGGCGAGATCTGGTTATGCCTGCTCAGACCTCACACATGTTCTGGGTAAAGTGCTTGAGGAGTTTACCCAACCATTGAGGGATGTGACTATTTTAGAAATGTCGATGAATGACTGGTTTGAACTGCGCGACCAGTTCATCAGGGCTAACCGTGCGGATCAGGTAATTCATCGAGAAATTTTAAAATGTATAGTCCCCGAAATGGTTTTAATGGGGGTGTTTCAAAATGAACAACCAATAGCTTGTGGAATGGGGGTAGTAGAAGGTGAGCTGCTTGGTTTTTACAGCATCCATACTGCCTTGATTGGGCGCCAAAAAGGAATTGGAACCAAAGTTATGGGAGCACTGACAAAATGGGGGCTTGAACGCGGGGCGAATTTCGGTTATTTATTGGTCGAAGATGATAACTTGCCAGCTTTGGGTCTATATACAAAGTTAGGGTATCAACGTTGTTATTCTTATGTTTATTACCAGAAGCGAAACAACCGAAACCCTTGAACCACCTTTGGTTAGCTAAGCAATAAACCTTTATCGGTTATTTAATTAAAAATTTATAATTATTTGTTTATCGACCTGCTCTTCTTTTTTTCCTCAACAAATGTTGATTTACATCGATAATATAAATTAGCACGTTGATTTATTTTTCAACAAGACGTAGATGAATTTTTCTTTGAAATATGCTATGGTAAAAAACCAAGAGATATTCAGAAATAACATGTTTATAGGAGCGAAATAAATTAATGGCTACACTAACTGTTCTTGAGTTTGAAAATGTTGATGGTGCTGGAGAAGCACTTGAAAAGATCCGAACCCTTCAGAAACTGCATATTATTAAAATTGTCGATGTAGCTATTGTTACCTGGCCCGAAGGTCGGAAGAGCCCGAAAACTAAACAATTGGTAAGCATGACAGGCGTCGGCGCTTTTCAGGGCGCTTTTTGGGGAATGCTCTTTGGTTTGATCTTTTTGGTCCCGTTTTTTGGCATGGCTTTTGGTGCAGCTATGGGTGCAATTTCTGGAGCTTTCCAAGATTACGGTATTGATGATGATTTTATTAAAATGATTCGTGAAAAAATTACTGAGGGCACTTCTGCTCTTTTCCTGATGACCACAGATGAAGTTCCAGATAAAGTAAGCGACGCACTTAAAGAATTCGACTTTGAAATTATTGCCACTAATCTTTCACAAGAACAGGAAGATCGGTTAATTGCAATATTTAGCGAAGAGTAATTAAATCGTTTCATCAAAAGCTATCTACTTTGAGCGTATCTTTTTGGTAAGCAAGAAACATGCCCTTGTTTGATTCCAACTGGACAAATAAGCAAAGGCTATTATTAACATTTAATTATTAAAAATGAGGCAGAAAAGGAAAAAACCTGACAAATTTGTTTAACCATGACATCTTAACGGAAACAAAAAACTAAGCAGTTGGCAGGTTAATGGTAGTTTGTTCCATAATAATGGCACTAATTGTCAGAATTCCAGTCTCAATTTTCCTGATGATTAAGTAGAAAAGAAATAAATGACAACTTCTCAATTAACAATAGAAAAACCCGTTAGTAATGTGCGCATTAACCGGTTTCTTTCTCAGACCTATTTGTTGATGGCATTTGGTTTGTTAATCACCGGTGTTGTTGCTAGTTTGACTTCGAATAATTTAGACCTGATGCTGCACATCCATCTTAACCCCTGGATTGCCTTTGGGTTGTTCGTGCTACAAATTTTGGTTGTTGTTAGCATCGGCGGTATAGCAATGCGCCTTTCGGCATTCGCATCTGTCTTATTGTTTATTTTTTATTCAGCATTGACGGGGTTAACTTTGTCCTCGATATTTTTGGTCTATACAGAGGAAAAAATTGCCATTGTCTTTTGGCTGACTGCGGGGACTTTCTTTGTAACCAGCTTGTTTGGACTTCTAACCAAACGGGATTTGAGCAAATCGGGCAATGTGCTGATGATGCTCTTAATCGGTTGGACGTTTAGCTGGTTGCTGAGCTGGTTATTCCCTTTATCGACTTTTAATTGGATGCTTTCTTATGTTGGAATTGCAATTTTTGTTGGATTAACAGCCCATGACGCCCAACGGTTGAAAAAACTTGGCCAACAAATAGATAAACACCCGCCACGAAATGGGTTAGTTGTTATCGGTGCACTTACCTTGTACTTAAATTTCATCAATATGTTCTTGATAATTCTTAGAGCATCCTCTCGAAGGCGATAAAGATATTTAAAATTGGGAATTAGTTTGAGGTTTAGGAGTTAATCATTATGGATGATCTTATAGGAAAAAGCCTTGGTAAGTATCAGATCATTGATTTGTTGAATCAAACTGCTGTTACGGAAGTTTATAAGGGCTTCAACCCTGTTACAAACCGCTTTGTTTTGGTTAATGTACTAAAGAATGAGTTTATTAATAATGAACCCATTTTAAAACGCTTCCTTGAACAAAATGATATAGCTGCCAAAATTCAACACCTGAACCTATTACCATTGATCGACTTTGGGGATGAAAATGGGATTTACTACCGAGTATTAACGTATGGAACTGAGGGGAACTGGCTTGAAAACAAACAATGGTTCAACAATAATAAGGCAATATTAGGTTTGTTTTCGCGACTTTCTGACGCAATAGCCCACATTCATGAATTTGGCTATGCGTTTCTCAACGTAAACCCGGCAAATATATTTTTTGGAGATCAACTTGTGCCCATGTTAGGGGATTTTGGGATTGCGCTCTCACCTGAATGGTCACGAACAAATCCTTATTGCAGTCCTGAAGCAAAGCAGGGCGACCCGGTAGACTACCGTTCTGATATTTATGCATTGGGTGCTCTCCTTTACGAAGTTTTAACCGGTTACCCGCCTGATATGAATCGGTATATATCATTAAGTACGCTACGCCCTGACCTACCTCAAGATGTTGAAAAAGTAATTTTGAAGGCATTATCAGGAAATCCAGCGGACCGATTTCAATCCGTGAATACCTTTCAAGCTGCGCTTAAGTCGGCTTTCCGAGATCAAACACGTGTACAACCAGTGATTCCAGTGCAACCTGAGCAACCACCGAAAAGAAGCAAGGCTTGGTTGATTATTTTAATCATCGCATTAATCGCCTTATGTATAACAACCATAGCTGTTGGAATACCGCTTTTAACTCGTAACAAAGATAGCGGAATTGAAGGACCAATAGAAGCGCCAACACTTATACCCACGGAAGAGGCTGTCAATATTCCGACTGAACCCGGGCCTGGTGATGAAAACGACGACCGCCCAAGTTGGGAATTCCCAGACATTGATTTACCAGACTTATCTGAAATCCCCATTTGTAAGTCGCTTTATCCAGCTCTTGGGTTAGGTATGGTTGGTGTAATCACGATGAATACGCGAAAAAAGTCAAAATGTAATCAGGAAGATCGTTTTGACGAATAAGGTTTCCCTGGGTCGTAAGGGTTTTGTTACTCAGGGATCCGATAATTATCAAATATAAACTATATATTTTCGAAAGGAAAAAATGACAACAAATATCGAAACAAAACACAAAACACATGAGCATGATTTAGCATGGTGGATTATTCTGCTTCAAGGCATTCTTTCAATCATTATTGGTTTGCTGTTTATTATTTCTCCGAAACTAACCGTTTTGATGATTGTTCAAATACTTGGTATCTACTGGATGGTGAGCGGTGTGCTCTCGCTCGTTAGCATCTTTGTTGATAACCATTTATGGGGTTGGAAGTTTTTCTCAGGTGCAATCGGAATTTTGGCGGGTATTTATGTCGTTCAGAACCCGGTACTGGCAGCAATATTTATTCCAGCAGTCATGGTCACTGTATTGGGCATCCAAGGAATCATGTATGGCATCATCTTGTTCATCGAAGCCTTCAAAGGCCTCGGTGTTGGCTCGGCGATTCTGGGTGTACTTAGCATCCTGCTGGGCATTATCCTGATTGCATCGCCCTTGTTTGCAGTAAAATGGTTTATCCTTTTGCTTGGCGGTGTAAACATTGTTGGCGGACTTGTTGCAATCATTTATGCCATATCAGCTTCTCGTAAGAAAGCATATATAACAGTAAATATCATTTAAAATTTAATATAATTAATCAGGTTGGTATTTTAATAGTTACCAACCTGATGTTGTAGTTAATGATATTATTATATTTGATCTAAAACTATCGTTATCTTGCCAATGATTATTGGAAAATCTTATATGAGGTTTTACTACCAACATTTCGCAGGAGTTTCATAAAAATGCTTCAAAAAATTAGAAATTATCCAGCCAGCAAGATAAATTATCTATTTGAAGTCCTTACAGCTATCATTCTTTCTCTTTCCACTGTCTTTTCTGCGTGGAGTGTTTATCAGTCGGGGTCGTGGCATAATGTTGAAAAAGATTTAATTTTCAACGCATCGCAGCATAGGGCTGAATCTAATCGTTATTTAACATCAGCAATGCAATTTACCGCCATTGATGTGGGCATGTTTTTAGAATTCGCTCAAGCCTATAGCAAGGGTGACACAAAATTCAGCGATTTTATTTACCATCGTTTTAGGCCAGAAATGCGTACAGCTGTAGATGCCTGGATGGCCTTAAATCCATTGGTGAACCCAGATGCACCAGCAGCCCCATTTTACATGGAAGAATATATTTTAGATGATGAGATCAAAGCAGAAGAATATTCTCAACATGCGGACGAAAAAATCCATCAAGCAGAATTAGCCTATCAAAATTCAGATACTTATTCCAAGATGACGGTTCTTTTTGCGTCAACGTTATTTTTTGCTGGCATCACGACAAAATTCGAATCAAACAAGATCCGTATGCTCTTGTTATTTTTTGCAATCCTGTCTTTTATCATTGGTTTAATTATTGTTGCTACATCACCAATTATCTGAGACTTTCAATTGAGAAAACTTCGAAAATAAACAAAAATTTGTTATTTGTTTGAGATGTTAATCGTCAACGTGGTTCCCTGCCCAATGGTTGACTCGATATTTATTTCTCCTCCAAGCAAAGCTGTTCGTTCTTTAATGCTTTTCAACCCGATGCCGGAAGAACAAGCTGGGTCTTCGATAATAAATCCCTTGCCATCATCTTTGACAACAATCAGTGTCCGATTGTCAAAAAAGTGAAGACTGATAAAAGTATTTTTAGCTTTAGCGTGTTTCATCACATTGTTTAAAGCTTCGATGATGATCCAATAAAGCTCGTTTTCTAAATGGGAAGTAAGGTTAGGTTCACCAAAAACATAGCACTCTGCATTAATTCCTGAGCGTTTTTCAACAAGGTCAAGTCGAGCAACAATTGCGTTGACAAAACCAATTTCATCAAGGAGCGGTGGTCGCAACTTGAATATTAGAAACCGCAAATCATTCATAGCTTCATGGGATAAATCAACAATCTCGTTTAAATATTCCTCAACAAGATCGGTTTTATTATCTAAAAGAGCTCGGCGACTTGTTTCACCGTAAAGGATAAGGCTGTACAGATGTTGTGCAATTGTATCATGCAAGTCTCTTGAGATTTTCAAACGCTCTTCATGTGCTGAAAAACATTCATAGTCTTTAAATAACAATAAGTTATCGAAGGCGATGGTTACATGTATTGCCAAGACCTCGACAAATTTAACTGCTTCAGGCGTAAATTTATCTATTGAGGTATGGGTAAAGACAAAAAAGCCTTTTTTGGTTATATTATTATTCTGGAATGGGATAACTAAAAGAGCTTTTTGATCCTGGTTATGTTCTGAATTTAAAAAATGAAAAAAATCATTTAGAGTTTGCATGTGTTCAGATGCCAGGTCTATTTCTGAAAAGGTGAACACCTTTTTATTTAAAATATCTGGATGTGAATCACTGATGGATCGAAAATTGTGTAATAATTCTCTAGGAAACTCAATCAATCTATTAAGATGACGGCTATAAGCCAATGGGGTTTTGTCTGTAAATTCAAAGAAAGCACTGCCTTTAATTCCAATTGAAGATTCAATTGTCATAAAAACCAGGTCTAACATATGTTTGATATCCTTTGAACGGGAAATATCAAATAAAACCTGATCAATGTTTGTCTGAGGTTGAATTGATTGTGGTGCCTGGTCTTTTTGATCTGCTTTAAGGATAAGGCTATGATTAATATCAATCACAAAAATCGCAGTACTTCTGGAATTTTGATTTTCGGCTTCCAATTTTGAAAGTGATAACAGGGTTGAAACTTGCTGTTTATCCTTTCGTAAAAATCTTATAAGGGTGGTGACGTTTTCTTCATCGACGACCGATTTCAATTTCTCTGATAAATCATTCTTATACCCTGGCTCAACAAAGGAAAGAATAGAATGATTAATAATTTCAGGTTTTGAGTACCCCAACAGATCAGCTAAGATCGAATTGACATGTGTAAGCTGGTAATTCTCATCGATTATCCCTGAGCCAAGTTGATTAGCTTGTAAGAATTTTACGTTGGCCATTTGATTCCCTATTATTTTATTTTTTACTGAAACATCATGCATGATATTTATTGACCAGAAAACCTTTCTTGCTATGTTATCCAAAGATTTAAAAATTGCATTATTTTAAAACAATCAATCCGTAATTACAACTTATCTTAAAGTATACTATTATCACCTAAAAAGAATATTAAACTTACCCTGATACCTTTGCTGGTGTGTTGGTAATATTTTTTATTATGTATTGGATGACACTGAATTGGAAAAACCAAATTCGCAAGGCAGCTCAAATAAAACCTTAATTGAACGGATCTTTTTTGTCCTGTTTGGGGTTGGGTTAATCACCTCAATGCTGATTTTATTAAGACGATTCCTATTCAAAAAACAACCCTCTCAATTTATTGAATCAAAAATAACGCAAGAAGCAATCCAGGGATTAACGGGGGCAGAAGTTGAAAGTCGAAAATCGGAAGAACGAATTCAAGCTCGGTTAGTAGCAGAAAAAAAGGTGCGGACAATTAATTTAAAACGCCGAATCTTTTCAGTGTTTAATTTGACTATGCTGGTATTAGCCATAACCCAGGCTTTTCTGGATGACCGTTGGGGAGCTTTAGGTACTTTAGGAACACTTTTGTTAAACATTTTTATTACGACTTTTCACCAATTGAGATCAGCAAAACAAGTGGAGGGATTATTATCCGCAATTCGACCGAAAGCAAACGTTATCCGTGAAGGTGTTCTCAGCAGCATTAACCAGGATGACATCGTCGTTGGTGATGTGTTGATTATTGGAAAAGGCGATGAGATATTTGCTGATGGAATGATTTTAGAGTCGTCAGAGCTAAAAATTGACACCACACCATTTGATTATTATGAGTCGATAATCAAACCACGCACTGGCGACCGTTTGACGACTGGTCATTTTTGCGAAGCTGGATGGGCGATTTACCGGGTAGAACATATCTCGACCAAGATAGATGAAGTTCAGCTTAGTTCAGCAGCGACATCTATTTCTGAAATTCGTACGCCTCTTCAAAAGGGTATTCAGATTATGCTGCAGGTTCTACTGGTGATTTCGGGGATATTTTACATCATTTTAATCACTGAGATATTTCGCTTAGATTATTTTCCAGATGAGTTAATTCTCATATACAGGCAAGCTATCTCAATCATTTTTTCAATTGCGCCATCAGGTCTATTGTTTATAATCGTAGTTAATTATGCTGTCGGACGTGGAAGTATTGCAAAAGCAGGTGCACTTGTTAAAAACTCCCCAATTATCGAAAGTTTAGCTCAAGTTACAAACTTGGTGATTGTTCGCAATAAGAATTTAGATTCTTTGACCGTTGAAATTGATATGCTCCCTGACAGAGACGGAAACTTACTCTTTTCAGAAACTCGCACAAGGCAATTGTTAGGAAATTATTTTCAGAGCGTGTCATCGCAGACATTTCCTTTTTCAATCATCAAAGATACATTTGAGGGTAATCAATGCCAAATAAAAAAAGAAGCGAGTTTTTTTTCTGTTCTTGGCTGGGAGGCAATTAACTTTTCCTCAGAGGATATGCTCGGTACTTATGTGATTGGCTATCCTGAAATTTTAGACCCATACATTGAAAATCATCACCTGGCTGAAGATGATCTATCTCTTTTCGCAAAATTAAGTGATCAGACGAATGTGCCAAAGCGCTACATTAAAAGTGCTTGGTTAAGAAGATGGACTAAGAAAGACGTTCAGGAGTCAATTGCCAGTGGAGAAACAGGTGCCCAGGATGAATTGCAAAGCCCAGCTGCGC
The DNA here is from genome assembly GCA_964411385.1 of uncultured Candidatus Brevefilum sp. GTDB lineage: Bacteria > Chloroflexota > Anaerolineae > Anaerolineales > Anaerolineaceae > Brevifilum. The sequence continues at coordinate 51,092 of CAYPKT010000009.1, forward strand.
TTTCACAACTGCAGAGGCTAAGAACCAGGTTTAATGTTCGATCGAAAAAGCAGGACGACCTTGAGACTGCGGGTGATAGAGAACAATCCCCCGGCAAGGTTTTGCGGCTCTTATTTGCATATTCTAGCGATAACTTATTGGCTCAAAGTACATCACCACAGCCACCACCGGAATTAACGCCTATTTGCTACCTGAATATTGTTCATGCTTACAGCCCTGAGTTAGAAATGGCTTTACGTAGTTTGCAAAATGCTGGAATCTCTTTGAAAGTGTTATCATCGGGACGGTTGCATAATTTAGATGGTTTAGGTAAAGAACTTAATATTAATGACCCTGAAGAACTCAAGTCACAAATTGTTAGCGGAAGTCGTTTACCCGCGAATTCTTCTCTTAAGGATTTCGAATTTTTGAGGAGCAAAACTGTTTTTTATGAACTGAACAATTCACAAATGATGCAAGTGATTCAAACTTTGCGAAAGGGGGGGGATTACGTAGCGTTACAGAGTAAAGCGATCTCGGATATCCCTTTGATGGCACAAGCGGATATCAATGTAACTACGCAAAGCAGCAGCAATAAGGTAATTTACAAATCCGATGCGGTCTTGATGAATAATTTGCCCACTACAGTGCCGGCGATCTTCCAAATGAGCCAAAATATTGTGCAAAGCGTTGTTAATTTGTTAAAAATTAATCTGACTGAAATTGGTTATGTACTGCTGTTGTTGATTGCTATGTTCTTAACGAAGAATCGAGAATTTGTTTATCAGCCTGTTCAGGGCGGTGTCATTGGAATATTCAGTATCACACTGCCTACGTTTTTTATCAGTATTTGGACGTACTCACTTAAGTCGAACCGAGAAAAAATCCAAAAACAGTTGTGGATGTTTTCAATTCCTGCATCGGTGACTATTACATTGGCTGCTGTCGCTGTATATTTTTTCTTTGCGTGGCGTGGATTTATTTTTCCTCAAACACAATATATCATCACCCATCTATTAGTTTTTATTGGCTTGAGTCTTGTCGTGTTTTGTTATCCTCCTCATCCGAATATATCTCCTGATGGCAAATATGTTAGTGATTGGCGAATGACGATCGTTGCTATTTCTTTATTGGTAGTATTTAATTTGCTAACCTTCATCCCATTATTCCAAAAATACTTTCGAATTTATCCCCTTGATTCTTTGCTTGACTACATCCTTATTTGGGGTTTTGGGTTAGGGTGGGCTTTGCTTACCCTTTTTGTTTGGCGTGTTGTTTGGAGAAGGTTTTCTTAGGATGGTTGATCTAAACCGTAGAGAGTTTTCAGCGGTTTTTAGCAACTCTCATATTATTTTTATTTGAGACTATAATAATAAATATTTGAGCAAGCTGTAGAAGTAAATGATGATAAACCACATACAAAAAATCCAAGTTTTAATTGTTGATGATCATCCGATTGTTTTACGGGGATTATCTGCCTTATTTCATGAGATTGAAGATATCGAAGTTGTTGGATTAGCCAATAACGGTAAAGAAGCTTTGGTTATAAATAAAGACCTTCAACCAGATGTGATCTTATTAGACCTTCTTATGCCTGAGATGGATGGTATTGAAGCCATCAAGGAGATATTAACTGATACTCCAAAGGCGAGGATTCTCATCCTATCAAGCTTTCTGATTGATGATCGGATTTTCCAGGCCATTAAAACTGGCGCTTTGGGTTATGTATTAAAGGATTCAAATCTCGATGAGCTGGTTAATGCCATCAGGCAAGTCTATCGTTATGAGCCTTACATTTCTCCAATTGTTGCCCAAAAAATCTTTGCAGATCTGCAAAAAAAAGGAAAAGACGAGGGTGATTTAAGTCAGACATTAACAAATCAAGAGCTGAAAGTGTTGAAATTACTAGCACGCGGGAAGGAAAATCAAGAAATTGCTGAAAAGTTAGTTGTAGCTGAGGTAACGGTCCGGACCCACATTAGCCGAATCCTACAAAAGTTACATTTAAAGAATCGTGTGCAAGCTTCTTTATATGCTTTGCGGCATGGAATTAGCACGCTCCATGACGAAGAATAATCAAATCAAATGACCCCTTTTAAATAAATCATTAATCAACAGATGTTGAGTAAAAATTCAACAATGGCAAGGCGGAAATAACATTAATATTACGTATAATTTTAAGGGGTCAAAGCTATTCTTTTAAAGAATTGACTTAATTGTTACATCAATGAATTAAAAAACCGTGCTTTTGCTGATAAGGCAATTATTGATTGTCTTTTATGCATTTTGATACGGTGAATGCTATTTTAAATAATTTATTAATTATAATGTTTTTAGTATAAGGAGACACAAGTTATGTCAAACCAATCCGCAAAAATACCTCGAGGTTCAATCGAAAAGGTCTCTTGGTTACCACTTATTGTTGTTTTACTAACCCAGGTGCAGGCATCGTTTAATGTGAACGCGTTAACAGTATCGATGGCGGGCTTAACGAAGGATTTAAACATCCCAGCAACTTCAATTGGCACAGCCATTACAACGGGTACATTTTCTATGGCTGCATTCATTATGCTGGGTGCAAAAATTGGCTCGAAATACGGAACAAAAAAAGTGTTCCAGGTCGCTGTTTTTATTCACGTTCTTTCGATGGCACTGGTTGCCTTTGCTGTGAACGGTCCCATGTTGTTTATTGGCCAAGCGTTAGGTGGTGCAGTAATCGCCTTGATTGCACCTGCGCTGACAGTATTGATTGCGGCAAATTATTCGGGCAAACAGCAAGCTTCTGCTATTGGGTTTTTAGCTGCTGCTATTCCAGGCGCTGGGATTGCAGCTTTATTAATAGCTGGTAACTTCGCTAATACCATTGGCTGGCGTTGGTCTTTTATCCTTGTGATGGCGTTGGGAATTCTCAATCTCGTGCTCAGTACCAGGCTTAAAACAATTCCCCCTCAATCTGGCATCCAGATCGACTGGAAAGGCGCAACACTTTCGTCATCTGCGATTATCTTGTTGAGTTTTGGGTTTAGCTTTTTGAGTTCCTGGGGTGCATTTACCGCCAGATCAGGTGCGCCTTTTGATGTCTTAGGTTTGTCACCAGCATTGATTCTGCTTGTTATAAGCGGTGTTTTGATTGAAGCTTTTTTCAGTCACCTCAAAAAGCAAAAAGAAACTGGGAAAACACAATTATTTGATACACGGGTTCTGGCAACTGCAGAAGAAAAAGCAACCACGGTCGCTATGGCTACCATGTTATTCATTGGTACAGCAGCAAACTTCTTAATCCCCCTTTATATGCAAGTTGTTCAAGGTTTGACCAGTGTCCAAACTTCGTTTTCGATTATCCCTTATACGATATCAATTTTTATTGCTAATACCCTGGTGGTGCGACTTTACGATAAGTTGTCATCGAGCACAATTGCACGGGGCGGTTTTGTCGGTGTAGCTGCGGCTCTTTCCTTGATTGCTTTTACCATCCGAAATGATTGGGGTCAAGCACCAATTGTTGTTGGGTTGATTTTATTGGGTCTTTCGCAGGGCGCAATTGTTGCCCTTGTGTTTAATACTTTGCTTTCTAAAGCTCCTAAAGAAATATCTGGAGATGTGGGTGCCTGGCGTGGCTTGGTGCACAATATTTCAGGCAGTGTAGGCATCTCGGTGATGACTGTGTTCTCAGTTACTCTGTTAGGTTCTTTAATTATGGGCAGTGCTATTGGCAACCCAGTTATTACCATGGATGTAATGGATAAGTTAAATTTTGATAATGTCAATTTCCTAACCAACACCCAGGTGGAATCATTATTAATGGAAAAAACTGATGCTTCTCCTGACCAAATCGCTGAAGCAATTCAAATTAACGTTCAATCGAAATTGAGAGCTTTGCAAATATCCTTACTATTACTGGCACTTCTTGCTGTCTTGGCGATTATTCCATCGGGTCGTATGCCAAAACTCCAAAATTATGATTTGCCTGTAGGTTACCCTGAAGAAAACAAAGCAGGAACAAAAAGACGAAAACCGTAATTGTTATTCTTTTCTTAAAATTGATTAAATGAAAAATAAGAATAAATTAGATTAAAAGGAGTAAATTAAATGAATATATCTGTAAAAAGCGGCAACCTATTGTTACACAAAACTGACCTGGCAATCCTTTTTGCAAAACAAAATGCCTCTGTAGAACAAGAATTAGCAGGTTTTTATGTCCCTGCTGATTTCTCTGGGAAACCCAATCAAACCTTATTGCTTTATCCGCATGATCCCGTTAAACCACAGCGGGTATTGCTGGTTGGTTTAGGGGAAGCAGAGAAGATAAATGCAGATACTTTCCGTATGGCAGCAGCTACAGCTGTTAAGGAAGCTTTACGGCTAAAAACTGACCATGTTTCCATGGGTGTTGTCGGAGAATCGGGGCTGGATGACCATGTGATCGCGCAAGCAATAATTGAAGGCTGGGTTTTAGGGAGTTATCGCTTCTTGGATTACAAATCTGACTTAACAGAAGATGACACCTTCACCGTAAAAGATGTCGAGATTTTCTTAGCAGACCTCCAAAAGGCTTCTGAAGGTGTAGCTGAAGGTCAGGCAACTTCCGCTGGTGTTATTTTAGCCAGGAACCTGGTTAACATTCCTGGTGGAGATTTGCCTCCTGCAGAACTTGGCAAGGCAGCCTTAGAATTAGCTGAACGTGTGGCGATTAAAGCTACCGTGCTGGATTATGAAGAGCTGCAAAAACAGGGTTTTGGTGGGATCGTTGCAGTGGGGAAAGGCTCGGCAAATAAGCCGGTCTTTATCATTATGGAGTATGGAGAACCTGCAGAGGGCGTACCTACGGTGTGTTTGGTTGGCAAAGGCCTAACATTTGATTCCGGTGGGTTAAATATTAAACCACCTGAAGCTATGGAATGGATGAAAAATGATATGGGTGGTTCTGCCACTGTATTCGGTGTTGTGGAAGCTGTTGCACGCCTGAAGTTGCCTATCCACCTGGTTGCGCTTGTACCATCGGCTGAAAACATGCCTGGACCAGATTCATTCCGCCCTGGTGACGTTGTTAAATCCCTGAGCGGAAAGACGATGGAAATCCTGAATACCGATGCAGAAGGCAGGGTTATCCTGGCGGATGCGATCTACTATGCACACCGATACAACCCGGAAGCAATTGTAGAATTTTCCACGTTAACCGGTGCAATGATTATTGCATTAGGCTTTCATGCTACTGGATTGATGTCTACAGACCAAGCTCTAACTGACAAAATTAAATCTGCAGCTGAAGAGACCTCAGAAAACGTATGGGAACTACCAATGTGGCCAGAATACCATGAAATGGTAAAAAGCGATATTGCTGACGTCAAGAATCTTGCAGGCAGGCCTGCCGGATCGATTACAGCAGCTACCTTCTTAGCAGCTTTCGCCGGTGATTATCCCTTTGCTCATTTAGACATTGCTGGTACTGGCTGGTTAAGCGCCCCGATTAAACCTTATCAACAAAAAGGCGCTACAGGTGTAGGCGTTCGTATGGGCGTTGAGCTGTTGAAGAAATTCTAACCATATTTTGCGTTGCTTCCTCGACAAGTAGAGAGTTCATTAATACAATGAATCATTGTAGCGATTGAAAATCAAAGAATTCGGTCAGTTAAAAAAACAACAAAACTTTATTTACGAAGGCACATGAGAGATTAGGTAAATATAAAGAAAGAAATTTTAACTGACCGAGATATTAAAAAATATTGGAAATTATGACTGATTCTAAAGCAAAAGATAAAAAACAAAAAGGAATTTGGCTTCCGTTAATTATCATCTTAATGGTCCAAATTCAGATGGCATTTAACGTCAATGCAATACCAATTTCGATGGGGCCAATTTCATCTGATTTACGAGTATCTGCTACCAGCGTAGGTACTACCCTGGTTGTCTATTCGTTGTTTGTTGCTGCGTTTGTTCTGGTTGGTGCGGTGATAGGTCAGAAGTATGGAGAACTATTGATATTCAGGATTGGTACCCTGGCGCATGGGTTTTCTATGACATTGATGGCGTTGAGCCAAAATACCTGGATGATGAACCTCGCTCAAGCCATCGCAGGTTTGGCTGCAGCTGCATTAGTGCCGACTTTGGTGGTACTTATCGCTGCTAACTATCGCTCACCCCAGCGACAAGCAAAAGCCCTGGGCGCACTGGCTGGGGCACCTGCACTTTCTGGTGCTTTGGCTTTTCTTATTGCAGGATTTTTGGGTACTTTTGGCAGTTGGCGGATTTCTTTTATTTTGCTGACTATTCTTTCGGTCGCCGCCTTTACATTAAGCTTCAGGCTCAAAGACATACCAAGAAGCGAAGGGGTTGAGATTGACGTAGTTGGCACCGTCTTAGCCGCACTTAGCATCATCATGATCAGTTTTGGTGCCAACAATCTTAATTATTGGGGATTGGTAATTGCTAAGGAGTCCGCACCGATAAATATCTTCGGTCTTTCGCCAGCACTTTTTATGATTGTCCTTGGTATTTTCCTGGGTCAATTATTTATTGCTTGGGTCAGGCTAAAAGCAAAAGCGGGCGAAGCACCCTTACTAAATCTGGAAATTTTCAGGTCTCAAAAAGAAATCTCGTCTTTGATTTCTTTGTTGTTTATTAGTTCAATTGGGCCAGCTATTAATTTCCTAATTCCCCTGTATTTGCAAATTGTTCAGGGTTACACCAGTTTAGAAACTGCTGTTGCTGTTATTCCTTATACACTTGCGATTGCTGCTGCATCTTTGATGGTTGTCAGCCTGATGACACGGTACAGTCCACGCGATATTGCTACCACCGCGTTTGTTGTTGTTGCAATAGGGTTAATTATTTTATCAGCCACTATCTCATTTGATATGGGCAAATCTATTATAATTTTGGGATTGTTGATGATTGGCTTTGCAGAAGGGGCACTGATCACACTCCTTTTTAATGTGCTTGTTTCTGATGTTCCAAAGGAAAAAGCAGGAGGTGTTGGTGCCGTGCGTGGGGTTGCAAATAACCTGGCGACAGCCTTAGGAACAGCACTGGCCGGCGTAATTGCGGTCACCCTGCTGAGTAGCATGGTTTCTAGCAGTTTATTGCGCTCGAATATGACCCAAATAAATGAATATATAAATTTAGATAATGTCTCTTTTGTCAGCAATAATCAGCTTAGAACAGCCCTGTATTCAACTGAAGCGACTGAAGCTGAGGTTGAACATGCCGTTCAAATCAATATTGACGCTCGACAGCGCTCTCTGAGAGCTACATTCTTTATTTTGGCAGGTGTTTCTGTGTTAGCCATTGTTCCTTCAAGAGGGCTGCCTGGTTATGATGAAGAGGAAGATGATGATTACGAATACGACGAGGAACAGCCACACAATGCCTGAACCAGATCGTAAGATAAGATAATATTTTGATTATAAAAGCTTACATGATCATGTAAGCTTTTTTTAATTAATTCTCTAAGCTAACTAAAAATAGAAATTAACTTATTGTTTAAACTGAGTTTCGAAAAGTTGGGCGTATAGCCCATTTAATGCGAGCAAATCTTGATGCGTGCCGCGTTCAACCATCTCACCTTTGTCCATCACCAAAATCAAATTGGCCGAGAGGATGGTGCTGAGACGATGAGCAATAACAATGCTGGTTCTGTTGGCATACATGCGTTCGAGGGCTTCTTGAATTAATGCTTCTGATTCGCTGTCGAGGTGACTGGTGGCTTCATCCAGGATCATAATGCGCGGGTCTTTGAGCAGCACACGAGCCAAGGCCAGGCGTTGCTTTTCGCCACCGCTAAGCCGGTAACCGCGCTCGCCGACGATGGTATTATAACCCTCGGGCAATTCGGATATAAACTGGTGAATATTGGCTGCCTGTGCCGCGTTAACTAACTCTTCGTAGGTGGCATTGGGTTTGGCATAGAGCAAATTGGCTCGAATTGTATCGTGGAAAAGGTAAGTCTCTTGGGTGACCATACCAATAGAAGCGCCCAGATCATTCAATCGTAAATCCCGCAGATCGTGCCCGTCGAGGCGAATGGTGCCTTCTGTTGGATCATAAAGTCGAGGGATCAAGTAGGTTAATGTGGTCTTCCCTGCGCCGCTGGGCCCAACCAGGGCGACCAAGTCACCCGGTTTAGCTGAAAAGGAAATATTGGTTAAGGCAAGTTCTCGCGCCTGGCTAACATAAGGTTGCCCAGCCTGATGAGGCTCTGTAATTTCATCAGAAAGAAAACCAGTTACCTGATCCAGCAAATAGGGGCGATTGACGTCGCTCAAAAGCCCCTGTTTAGAATCTAAATATCTAAAGGTGACCTGATCAAATTCAAGTGCCCCTTGGATATTTTCAAGGGGCAGGGCGTCAGGGGATTCTTCGATATCCAGGGGCAAATCAATCACTTCGAAGACACGTTCAAAGCTGACCATCGAAGTGGCAAATTCCACAGGGGCGTTGACAAAGCCCTGGAAAGAATTGTAGAGTCGCGAGAGATAATCACCAAAGGCTACGATTGTTCCCAGGGTGAACATTTCGAGGATAACCAGGTATCCCCCCACACCATAAACGAGGGCTGCGCCAACCGCAGTTAGCAGGTGAATGATAACCATAAAAACGATCCCATAAGTAGCGCGTTTGATACCTAAAAACTTAACTTCTTCAGCTCGTCGCCTAAATCGCTCTACCTCAACATCACTTTGTCCGAACAACTTCACTAGCAGCGCGCCGCCGATATTTAAAGTTTCATTCATTGTGGCATTCATACGGGCATTCGTTTCCATTTGCTGGCGAGCGATATCCCGAAATACAAGACCCAACCGTCGAGCAGCCAAAAGAAATAAGGGAAGAATGATAATCCCCATGAGTGTAAGCCGCCATTCGAGGGTTAACATAACGACTAACGTCGTAAGGACTTCGATAAAACTGGTAACCAGGGTTACCAGGGTGCGGGAAATGGCTGTTTGGGCACCGATCACATCGTTATTTAACCGGCTGATGAGCTCACCTAACTGCGTGTGGGTGAAAAAGCGCAGCGACATTTTTTGAAGGTGCTGATAAAGCGCCATTCGCAAGTCGTAAATAACGCCTTCGCCAATCTGGGTTGTCAATCGACGAGTGAAAATCTGAATCGCTCCGCTGACGATTGGCAATATCAACATAGCACCGGCAGCTAAAATAAGCCTATTTAAGTCTTTTTCAGGGATGGCGTAGTCGATCATGTGCCTGAGAACCAATGGAGAAACGAGCGCTACGCTGGTTGTAGCGAGAATGGAAAGTAAACTCCCTAACACCTGCCAGCGATAGGGTTTACCATATTTTAATACACGTTTAATAAGTACCCATGAAAGTTGTGGCTTTTCGTCATCCGCGTGAACAAAACTGCGCCAGTTGCGACCTCGCATCATATAAATCGATTTCCTTTCTTGTTTATAAACCAGCCTTAATTGTAACCCTTTAATAATTGGCGTTTTAATCAAGCGCATCCTAAATGCGCGCTGATTTGCGTTAAGCTAATGGTATGTTAATCCCTGGGAAGCGTAAAGCAAATTCGGGCGCCTTGCCCTTGATTTGGGTCAGCCCACATACGTCCCCCATGAGCTTCAATGATCGAACGAGCCAGGTAAAGACCCAACCCTGCCCCCTTTGTTTTTCGGCTATTTTCCTGGGCGCGGTAGAAGCGATCAAAAATATGTGGAAGGTCGCCAGCTAAGATGCCCGCGCCTTGATCTAAAACGCAAACCACAACCATGTCAACCAAGGATTGGCCTGTAATATGAATCTCACCACCCTTAGTGTACTTGATGGCATTTGAGATTAAATTGCTGATAACCTGATCGATGCGCGTTTCATCCCCTATTACGATAGGGAAATCCTTTGGAAGCTCATTATGGATTTGGTGGCTTGTGGTTTGTCCTTGAAAACGATTGACCAGTCTGCCAACCAGAGAATGCAAATCGATATCTGCCTTTTTGAGCTGAACCCCACCCATTTGTAATCGAGTGGCGTCGAGCAAGTTTTCAATCAAGCCTGTCAGTCGGTCAGTCTCTTCTTCAATTACTTCAAGGCTGTGATCCATGATGTTTTTATTCCACTCTACATCGTCCCGGCGTAAAGTGCTGACGTAACCTTTTATCAGGGCTACGGGCGTTTTTAACTCATGGCTGATGATAGATACAAATTCGCTTTTTAGTTCATCAGCCTGCCTAAAGTGGGTGATATCTCTGACTGTTGCGATGGTGCTGGTTAGGTTGCCTTCTGGTGAAAGCAAAGGCGCATAAGAGATGCCCACTGGCAGGGGCGGCTGCCCATCAGGGCGGTTAAGATCACCCTCTATGTATAAATGTGCTTCAGGCGAGAGTGGCCAACCACCAGCCTCTGCTTTTTCAAGGGTGATACCATTGGGAGGCTTTGCCCATTTGATCACATCATCGTGTTTGAGGGCTTGTATTTCATTTTGCGAACGTCCAAACATGCGAGCAAAGGCGGTGTTGGTGCGTTCGATGGAGTGATCGGGGTTGAGGATCAGAATCCCATCAGCTGCTGAATTGAGCATAGCATCGCTGCGTTGTTTTTCGCAGTTGATTTCGGAATACAACCGGGCGTTACGCACGGCGATTGCAGCCTGGTGCGCAAAGCTGGATAGCAGTGAACGATCGTTTGATGAAAAGATGCCCTGGTAATTACGAAAGATGTAAATAAACCCTATCACGTTGCCCTGGGCGTATAAGGGTAAACCTACAGCTGTAAGAACCCCCATGCTGATTTGTTGCAGCAGGCGATTGAGTTCGGGCAGGTCGAATGATTTTGGGTCTTGAACTGGGGGAACCGTCTTGAGCCACGAATCCAAAAAGCGCTTGATAGCTTCAGGTATTCCGTCGGCAACGGCCAAATACCATTGACCCTGTGAGTTGCTAAGCGCGATAAAACCAGCGTGCCCAGCCAGCATTTCAACAGCATATTTGAGGATACGGCTAAGAAGTTTATCGAGATCTAATTCTTCTGTTAGCGCCCGCGAAATTTCAAGCAGATAATCACGTTGACGCACACGAATATCTGGTAACATAAGTTTATTTTAACGCAATGTGTCAAGTAAGGGAACTATTAATAAAACATTGGAGAGTGATTATTTAATTTTCAAAATCCAGGGGCCGTAAATCGCCCCTTCAATTAAATCAACGATTAATTGGTTTGCCTGGTCATACCCTATTCCTGTTGGCGTCTGTAAATTCGTATAGTAACCTGCCATACTAAAATCGCATTTAAAATCTATATCAGGATATTGTGTGATCAGCGCAGAACGAGTGGCTTCACAGGCATCGTTTGGATTCCCTGGTGGAAGCTCCATTCGCAGTTGATCAAACCTGAAAAGAATTTCTTGTGCCTGGCTAATTTCTGAATCCCCAACTTGATATTGCATATAGGCGCACCCGTCTCCCATAGGGAAATTGCTTCCCCCTTCTAAGAACGGGGCTGGTTTTTGATCGATAAGAAGTTGCGGAATAGCAGGATAGGGACCGTATCCACGAAGCATCTTCCAATCCAATAGTTCATGGATAGCGATACAATAATTTATTTTTGCAGTTTGTTCGTTATAATCAAAATCTGTTACGGTAATTGTTACGTCAGCTGCGGTTAATTTTTCTCTGCCTTTTACTAAAAAATCGTCTCCAACTGAGATACTGACCCATACATGACTATTAGGGACCGTATTGCCTGCATGATCCTGAAGGGCGTAATAAACTGTGTACACACCATTTTGGTTAGGTGCTTCAAGTTCAATTTCAATGGTAATAGCATCACCGGGGTTAACTTTGTTGGGAAGCCTAATAAGCTCGGGGCTGCTGAGTTTTTCGTTGACAGGGTTAGAAGATGTCAGCACGAGCGTAAATTGCTCGTCCCAAGGGGTAGAGCCATTATTTTTTATTGTCCATGCCTTTGTAAATCTTTGACCAGGTTGCATGTTGGTGCCATCCGGGATTGTTTCGTTAAGAAATACGAAAGTATTACCTTCATTAAATTTTTGGGAGAGGCTGACAGTTGTTGGGGAGGGGACAGGTGTTTTTGAGGGTTGTCCTGTCGGTTTAGTACGGGTTTGTGTTGCCTCAGGGGAGAAAACAACAATCTCGCTTGTCGCTGACGAATTTACTTCTTGTGATGCAGCCACCTTTGCACATCCAGATAAAAGTAAAAAGATCATTGTCAACAAAATGTACATGTGGTTTGGTCTTGTCATAACGGGTTGGCTCCTTATAAAGGCAGAGGGATGTACTTGTTAGTGTTGACCTCTGCCTTTACGACACTATTGTCAAAATCTACTAAATTAAACTATTTATTCGATATATAAACTTTCTAAATCACCGTGAGTTGAAATAGAGGTCGTATACGCATTGCATCCATCAGGCTGGACGAGAACAATAACAGAATCATCAGATTCAGGTTGGTGAAGGCTAACCCCTAACCAGCCTGTTTTGCTCCAATCGATACCAACTGCATCAACCTTCTCCAAAAGTAAACGCATATTAGACCCATCTGAACCGATAATATACACGCTGCTGTTGTCTTTGCCGCGGTAAGCAATCCATTTGCCGTCAGGTGAAAGCTTGGGGTTAAGGAATTTAGGCGTGCCGTTCTCGATCGTGAATTGTTCCTCTATCGCATCGATGTTAAAATCGTAAGTGAATACCTTCCACGCTGCGGCATTTGTGAAAGGAACTGCAAAGTACAGCTTCCCATCCGGCGACCAGCCAATGACCGATTCGTAACTCAGATCAGAGATCTGGCGCGCTGGAGTACCATCCATGTTAATGATAAATACACTATCCACAATGCCGCCACCCATACCCACGTATGCGATCTGCTTTCCATCCGGCGACCAATGCAGGTTGAAAGCGCCTAGGCCTGGCAGAATACTTTCTGTATTCGCAGCCAGGTCCTTGACGTGGATGCCGTCTGCAGATGGATATGCCATCTGACGACCATCCGGTGAGAAGATCCCCCAACTCGCATCTGTCACCAATACCTGCTTTCCGCTGCCGTCCAGGTTGTAAAGGACCAGACCCCACTTGGCAGAATTATCCAACGGTTCGTACAATAACACCTTTCCATTGAACAATCCGGCAGGAACTGTTTGCACCTGGTCAAGAGAGTTGGCTGTCAAACACACACCAGGCTGGGGTGTTGGGTTTGCCGGCAAGTCTGTACGGACTGCGGTGGGAGACCATTGACCCTGCCATGATATATCTTCACCTAATAAAGTGAGATCTGAAACTTGAATTGTGAGCTCACCGCTTGGTAACTCGGAAAATTGAAAGCTGACATTGAATTTGCCCTGGTGTGAACCACCACCGCCGCCAATTGGTGTGTAACCTTCAATTTGAACGCCAAAACTGTTTACTTCAGGAGCAGTTTCAAAATTGAATTCATAGCTGGTTTGTGAAATAGCTTTTATTGATGTTAATGTTAACCGGTACCCACCAAGTTGAAATTCATAGTTAATGTCCCAAACCTGATCTGGCTTGGGGTTATCCCCGGCATTAAAAGTAAATTCTACAGTTTCAGTAGGCTGGGCTGGGTGGATGGTGACACCAGGAAAATTAATGGTTAGCGGATACACCAACCCATCAGCTTTGAATTCAGCTGCCCATCCCTCGCTTGTTAATCCATCAGAAACCATATTGATTTCGTCAGCGAGGTCAAAAGGGTAAGTAAAGGAAACCGAATTCCAATTCGCATCCCAAATTTCTAAAGGCCCATTCTGTTGAAAAAATTCTCCCTTTTCAGTATAAGGATTGAAAACCCCGATTAAGATATAGCCATCAACCGTTTCCACCACTTTTTTGACGATAACCGAATCACTTGTTAAAATATTGGATTTTGTTTCAAGTGAAGGTTCTGAACCTATTTGTTCTTCAACCGCGGGAGAAACATCGGATACGGGCATTAAGGTTAAATCTGCTGGGGCAGAGGTGAAACGTAAAGGTATTTCCCAATTTTCTGGTGCACTTCCAGCTACTGTATTCCTAATACAAGGAATTACAAAAACAGCTTCATTGATGTTTAGTGGTACGGGATTAAAACCCGTGTCATTCTGTGTAAGAAGTGTTCCATCTGCGAGGATTAAATACTCACGTTCCATGCACCCTGAAATATCTTCTTGAGCTGGATAGGCAGAATGAGGCAAACCAAAGATTCGATAATCGATTTGAGTACGATCCCCTGTTAATGTTGCTGAGGTTACAGTCACCGTGATTCCATCTCGAGTTATGCTTATCGGTTCCTCTAAAACACGAATAGGGATGCTTGTATCTACGATGCCTACACCTGGTACGTAACCAAAAAGCTCGATGAGTTTTGCGTAAACACGCTTAGGTCCGATTACCATTGTGGCGATTAGTATAAGGGATATCGCAGTCAATAAAGTAGCCCAAATCGGGTTCAACTTAAAAGGTATTTGTCGAAAATTTGATTTATTGTCCTTATACTGAATTATCTCACCGTAAATTTGATTAACAAATTCCTTGCGGATTTTTGGTATTTGAAAAGACTTAGAAATACTTTCTTCAAATTGATGAGTAACTTCACATTTGTTTTTTTCATTCATATTATTCATTTAAAACCTCCATCTGGTTTTGTAACCGTGCGAGCAAACGATAGATTGACTTTTTAACAGCTTCTTTATTACGATGAAGCAAACGAGCAATTTCCTGGTAACTCAACTCGCCCAGGAAACGCAGGCGGAGCAGTTCACGATCTTTTTCAGGCAAACTCAGGATCAGTTTTGACAAGGTGGTTAATTGTTCTGTTTGGATAACCTGGCTTAAGGAATCGCGATCTTCTGAGACCTTAAAAGAATCTTCAATATTTAATGAGTGCTCTCGTTTTCTTATTTGATCAATCGCTTTGTTTCGAGCAATTCCAAACAACCATGGAACAAAGTTTTTATCCTGCCGTAATGTGTTGATGGATTCAAATGCTGCAAGGAATGTTTGTGCAGTTGCGTCTTCGGCTTCTTGTAAATTTCTTGTCCGGCTATAAAGGTATCTGAAAACTTGCTCCACATAAATCTTATACAATTCTCCAAACGCCCATGGGTCTTCTTTTGCAGCTTTAATCAAATTTAACGTTTTAATGTTTTTTTCAAAATCTTCAGTTTTTAAAACGACGCTACTTTCAGTCATAAACTCCTTTCCAGTCGAAACAAAAGTAACTTGCAAGAAACAAAAATTTAGAGCTCTATAAGTAAGTCGATTTAATAGTGCAAAAGGGACAAACAAGTTGTTTTAGCATCGTATTTTACTAAATTGGAACATTATTATTAAATAAAACGTCTTTAATTAATCAGTAATTGTCAGCGATGACCAGGATGAATTTATTGATGAGGTGAGTTTTGATAACCCAGGATGGAGCCTGGTTGTTTTGGGCCTATACTACTGTGCAGTAGAAGAAGAAATAACGCCACTATTTGCATTTAATGTGAGAGCGCGATGTGATGAAAATTATACGTGTAAATTACTGGGTCTGCCCCATTTTGTATCTTAATTTATGAAGCTATTCCCGTGTAACCGCCTTTATTAAGCAGGAGAACGTGATGAAGACCATAAACCATTTTTTTCTATATATTTTGATAAGCGCTTTTGTGCTCAGTGGGTGCAGTACGATTCTAAATCCTGATCAACCTGAGAATATTGAAGACCTGGTTGGGACGCATGTGGCACAAACCCAGGATGCGAATTTCCAACTGGAAACGATGGTTTCAGGGACGTTAACTGCGTTGCCTCCTTTGGAGGAAAAACACCCCCAAGCATCGCCAACAGCAAGCGCCTCTGAAGTGCTCCCACCGCCAACACAGACCCCAACCCTGGTTCTGACGGATACAGCAGTCTCTTCGAGCGCTATACCGTCAGACATTCCCACTTCCGTTATAACCCCCACTTCCGTAGTTCCCCTTGTGCAAGTAAGTGTACCGACCAACTGTCGAACAGGACCTGGAGTAATATTTGACCAGGTAAGCGTCTTAAATGTTGGAAAACAGGTCGAAATTATTGGCCAGGATGATTTTGGTTATTACTGGGTTGTTAATAACCCAGAAGGGTCTGGCACCTGTTGGCTATGGACAAAATATGCTACAGTTACAGGGGATACCGTGAACTTGCCTGTTTGGGCTTCGCCACCCTTACCAACCTCTGCGCCATCCCCAACCCCTGGAGCGGTAACCTTGAGAGTTAGTGTGCCTACAAATTGCAGGGTTGGACCTGGAATTCCATATGATATCGTGACAGTCTTAGGCACAAGAACAACAGCAAATGTAGTTGCCAGGTCTCAAAATTCAGATTTTTGGGTGATTGAAAACCCTGCTGGGAGTGATACCTGTTGGATATGGGATAAATATGCCACCTTGACAGGATCTCCGACCAACTTGCCAGTTCAGACTGCGCCACCCTTACCAACCTCTGCGCCATCCCCAACCCCTGGAACGGTAACCTTGAAAGTTAGTGTGCCAACAAATTGCAGGGTTGGACCTGGAATTCCATATGATATCGTGAGCGTTTTACACACGAGAACCACTGCGAGGGTTGTTGGCAGATCTGTAAACTCAAAATTTTGGGTGATTGAAAATCCAGACGGGGCAGGTACATGTTGGGTGTGGGGTAAACACGCTACCTTAACAGGGACATCAGCTAGCTTGCCGATTTGGAACCCATGAAATTGATTTGTGTTTTGCCTTATTGACGATCTGTCGAAACCCTGCTATTATTTCTACAGTATGCAGGAAAGGAAACAAAACACTTTTTCACGGTTCTTTGATCGGGTACGTAGAGAATCCCAATGGTTTAGGCCCGGTTTAGGTTACAAACGTTGGCTCTTAATTACGTTTTTGGGAACCACCTTACTGGGGCTTGGGCTGGCATTAATCATTTTAGATGTTTACCGTAATGCCCCTGAAACCTGGTGGCTGCCAGCCTTAGCGTGGTTATCTCTACGGTTTTTAGACCGCCCTATCCGTGTGATAATTTTTGGTGGTATTGGTTTGGTGTTAGTTCTGATTGGCTTTTGGGGCGCTAATCGATCGCTGCTTAAACCGTTCATTCCCCCAGGAAAACCTTTAATTGATGCCTTGGATTCTTTTCGCAGAAGAGACCGGGGCCCGAGGATTGTCGTTCTTGGAGGGGGGCACGGTTTGGAATCCTTATTGCGAGGGATAAAAGCGTATACGCATAATATCACCGCGATTGTGACGGTGACCGATGATGGTGGCTCTTCTGGTGAGCTGCGAAAAACAATGGGCATTCTACCGCCGGGAGATATTCGAAATTGCCTGGCTGCCCTTAGCAATGATGAAGACTTGTTGACGCAAGTGTTTCAATATCGATTTGCGACTGGGGCAGGCTTAGAAGGTCATAGTCTGGGAAACTTGTTTATTACTGCGTTGTCTGAAATTACCGGTAGTTTTGAATCTGCTGTTGCAGAATCGGGCCGGGTATTAGCTGTGCATGGGCAAGTTTTACCATCAACACTTACTAATGTGCGCCTGTTGGCAGACCTGGTCGATGACGATGGCAAGACTTTTAATGTTTCGGGAGAAAGCCAGATTAGAGAAACTAAAGCTGCCATTAAGCGATTATGGCTAGACCCTACGAATACTCCAGCTTTTCCGCCAGCGATTTCAGCAGTTTTAAGTGCAGATTTGATTATTATCGGCCCTGGTAGTTTGTTTACCAGTTTGCTGCCAAACCTTTTGGTACGCGACTTGGCAGAAGCTGTTAGAGTAAGCCATGCGTTGAAATTTTTCATTTGTAATGTGGCTACCGAGCGGGGAGAGACCGATGGCTTCAACTGTCTTGATCATGTTCAGGTTGTTGAAAAACACGTAGGTGAAGGATTGTTTGATCTGGTGATTTGTAACAATCACTTTGAAGGTGAGTTAGGGCAAGGCATATCCTGGGTTAAGATGAATGAAGAGCTTCTTAATGCTGCTTCAGTTTATTGTTCAGATTTTATTACACCACAGACACCTTGGAGGCATGATCCAAAACGGCTTGCGAAGGCAGTCATGGATTTGTTTTATGAACGAACTGGACCTTTAATTAATTAATATTAACCAATTGATAAACTCAGACTGTTATTAATTATTACATTAGATGGTAAAATTTAACTTATAAAATACAATATTTAGGAGGCATAAATATGGCTACAAAAGTTGGTATAAATGGTTTCGGTCGAATTGGCCGTCAGGTTTTAAAAGCGATCAATGAACGTCACCCCGACACACTGGAAGTTGTGGCGATCAATGATCTTTTCGATGCAAAAACAAACGCCCATCTGTTTAAGTATGATTCAAACTATGGCAGATACGACGGCACCGTAGAAGTCGATGGTAATGACCTGGTTGTCGACGGAAAAGTTATTAAAGTGTTTGCCGAGCGCAACCCTTATGATCTGCCCTGGTCTGATTTAGGTGTTGACATTGTGATCGATGGAACGGGCATTTTTCGGGATGGCAAGGGGACTCCTGAAAAACCCGGCGCAAATGCGCATATCGATGGTGGCGGCGCAAAGAAAGTAATTATCACCGCCCCAGCAAAAAATGAAGACTTGACGGTTGTGATTGGCGTCAATGATGATTGGTACGATCCTGAAAAGCATCATATCGTCTCTAACGCGTCTTGTACGACCAACTGTTTGGCTCCCGCAGCTAAGATTGTCCACGACAATTTCACCATCAAACGCGGATTGATGACTACTATTCATGCGTATACAAATGATCAACGTATTCTTGATGTTGCTCACAGCGATCCACGCCGTGCAAGAGCTGCTGCTATAAATATCATCCCAACCAGCACCGGAGCCGCTAAAGCGCTTGCTTTGGTGATCCCCGACCTGAAAGGTAAATTTGACGGCTATTCATTGCGAGTGCCTACACCTACTGTTTCAGTAGTCGACTTCGTCGCTGAAGTAGAAAAACCAACCTCAGCTGAAGAACTGAATGCTCTTTTCAAGGCTGCTGCAGAAGGTGAATTAAAAGGCATTTTGGACTTCACGATGGAACCCCTGGTTTCTGTGGATTTTAAGGGTGATGATCATTCTTCTATTATCGATGGATTGATGACAACTGTTATGGATGATACTTTCGTTAAAGTCGTGGCATGGTATGACAACGAATGGGGTTACTCGTGCCGAACAGCTGACCTTGCTGATATTATGGCTAAGACATTCTAAAAACAGAATTGACTAGCTAAAGTACGACCTATCAATGCGTAATGGGCGAATATCATTTGCCTGTTACGCATTTTTTGAAAGGAGATAAATTAACCATGTTAAATAAGAAAAAAATAACCGACCTTGATGTAAAGGGCAAAAAAGTGCTCGTCAGGGTGGATTTTAATGTGCCGTTAGCGGATGGTAAAGTTGGCGATGATGCACGGATGGTCGCGGCACTGCCTACGATTAATTATTTATTAGATCATGGAGCAGCGGTAATTTTATGTTCACATCTTGGACGCCCAAAGGGAGTAGACCTTACCTATTCGATGAAACCCGTCGCAGAACACTTGGCGACTTTAATTGAGGCGCCGGTTATGTTTGCTGAGGATTGTATCGGGAAACCAGCTGAATTTGCAGCTGCTAAACTTCAACCTGGTGAAGTGTTGGTTTTGGAAAACACCCGCTTTCATGATGAAGAGAAAAATAACGACCCTGAAATGGCAAAACAAATGGCATCCCTCGCAGACCTGTATGTGAACGATGCTTTTGGCTCTGCGCACCGAGCACATGCATCAACGGTTGGTGTAACAGAATATCTGCCGGCGGCGGCTGGTTTTTTATTAGAAAAAGAAATTGAATACTTAGGGAACGCGATTACCGAACCTAAACGCCCTTTTATTACAATTTTGGGTGGAGCCAAGGTAAGTGATAAAATCGGTGTCATTGAAAACTTGCTCGAAAAATCAGATAAGATATTAATTGGTGGAGGAATGGCAAACACCTTTCTCAAGGCCCAGGGTTACGAAATGGCAGACTCGCTGGTTGAAGAGGAAGTGGTCGATACCGCCAAAGCCCTGCTAGACAAAGGTGGCGACAAACTTGTTTTGCCGGTTGATCTTGTTCTTTCAGACGCATTTTCAGCAGAAGCGGCTGTTCAAGTGATTCCTGTTGGGGATATCCCTGCGGGTTGGCGCGCATTAGATATTGGCCCCCGCACAATTGAAGCATTCAGTAAAATTATTTCTGGCGCTGGTACTGTGGTTTGGAACGGACCGATGGGCGTATTTGAGTTAGAACCTTTTGCCCAGGGAACCTATGCGATCGCTAAAGCAGTATCTGAAAGTGGATCCACCAGTATCATCGGTGGCGGTGATTCGATATCAGCAATTAATAAATCTGGATTGGCGGATAAAATCACCCATATTTCAACAGGTGGTGGTGCCTCATTAGAAATGCTGGAGGGCAAAGAACTGCCCGGCTTAGCAGCATTAGATGACCTGTAAACATTAACAAAATTTTTATCGGGAAACGATTATTGAATAGAAGATAAAGTGCCCGTTATTTTTTGCTGGTAAAATAAATAGAAAAATTATTAGAATACAGGAGTAATTATGCGCAGATTTTTTGTTGCTGGAAACTGGAAAATGAATAATACCATTGCTGAGGCAACAGCCTTGATGAGTGCAATGAAAATTGAACTTTCTGAGTTAGACAATGTAGATAAAGGTGTTGCACCTTCTTACTTGGCTGTGCCTGGTGTGGCAGAACTCTGCAAAGGAACAGGGATTAAAGTTGGAACCCAGAATGTATATTGGGAATCGTCGGGTGCATACACTGGGGAAGTTGCCCCAGCCATGGTGGCAGAAGTGTGCGATTTCGCCATTGTTGGCCACTCTGAACGACGGAAACTATTCGGTGAGACAGACGAAACGGTTAACCTTCGTCTAAAAGCAGCTTTAGCTGTTGGCTTACATGTCATTGTATGCGTTGGTGAAACTTTGGAAGAAAACGAAAGCGGGCAGACTGAAGCGGTTGTAACTCGGCAATTAACGAAGGGTCTGGAAGGTATTACTGAAACCCAGGCTGCAGATATTACCATTGCTTATGAACCTGTTTGGGCAATCGGAACCGGACGTGCGGCGACCCCACAAGATGCCAACCGTGTGCATAAAGACGTGATTCGCCCTTTTCTGGTTCAACAATTTGGTGAAGCTCGCGCGCAGTTGATGCGGATTCAATACGGCGGCTCTGTGACTGGTGAAAACGCAGCCGAATTATTTGCGATGTCGGATATTGATGGAGGGTTAATTGGCGGCGCCAGCCTTAAGCCTGAATCCTTCCTGGCAATTGTAAAGGCAGCATCTATGGTTACAGTAATAAAGCAGGAATCGCAAAGATAAGATAACAAATTTGATAGAAAAGGGCTGCACTACACAAAGCAGCCCTTTTTAATTTAAATGTTTTGGTTGTCGTATTAAACATCAGGTTCCAAACATGCGATCTCCTGCGTCACCTAAGCCGGGGACGATGTATCCTTGCTCATTGAGGTGGTCATCAATGGCGGCAACATGGATTGGGACATCCGGGTGAGTGTCATGGAGACGGGCAATCCCTTCGGGGGCAGCGATGAGTCCGATGAATTTGATCTTAGCTACTCCCCAACGTTTGAGGATATCAACCGTGGCAACTGCAGAACCACCGGTTGCCAGCATTGGGTCAAGGATCAAGCACACGGTGACTGTTGGGGCGACAGGGAGTTTGTTGTAATAAGCAACTGGTTTAAGGGTGCGTTCATCTCGGTACATCCCAATATGCCAGACTTCTGCCGAGGGCATTAGTTCCCACACCCCTTCCACCATCCCCAAGCCAGCACGCAGAATTGGAATAAGGCCAATTTTTTCTTGTAAATCTTCACTTTCGGTTTCTTCCATAGGGGTGCGGATGCGAATAGAGCGTGTGACAAGATCTGTGGTTGCTTCATAAATTAATAGGGCTGCCAGTTCGCGTACCAGCTCACGAAATTTCTTAGGTTCGGTACGCTCATCACGCAACCGGGTTAATTTATGCTTTACTAAAGGGTGGGTAGATGGGAATACGTTTTGCATAATACCTCATTTAAAATAATCCGTTAAAATTATAAACAAGTATACACCACAGTAAATTGTAAAGCTAAGTTATGGTTTTTAGTGTGATTGAATATTAATCAATTGCATTTTGCCGGTTTTGCATCATGACTGGCGGAATAAAAGTAAAATAAAATCCAAGTTGCCCATAACAAGGTAGTAGCGATAAGGCAGGTGTGAAAGGAAGGCATATCTCTGCGGAAACGTAAAAACATTGCATAGCAAAAACTTAGCCAGCTTATGATTTGCAAAAGGTAAACGATGTTTCTCTTCCAGGGAACTGAAAAGTTTAGAGCTTTCAACCATGAAATACCAAACAATGGAAAGAGCGTGGTGGCTGCTGTAATGATAAAACCAAACGTCATGAGCCATAATGTGAGCTCTGATCCGTTTTCAAGATGGGCTAAGGAGCTGCCCATTAAAAACAAAAGAAAAGCCAGGCTGTGCAGCCAACTTGCAAAGGGAATAGGAGGTCGTTTCATGTATTTTTACCTGCTTTATGAGCAAGGATTAAAAAACGGTGTGCGGTGGTGACTAATGACTTGTGCCGTTCGATGAAATTATGAAGCTGAACCAGCTTTTCAAAATGTGTTTCAACACTAAACTCCTTCACCTGCCAGAGAATAGCTTTAAGGTAATAAACCAGGGCACCGATATCTAAAAATTCAGTTTTTAATGCGACAGAAACCGCCTGGTCTACCTTTAAACCAATTTGATCCAGGGCAGTTTCAGCGGTCACTAAATTGTGCATAGTGTAAGGAAAAGTAATTTCCTCTTCTAACACCTGGTTGATTTCTAAATTATCTAAACCACCGACTTGTTGCGTGATGAATATGCCGCCTGGCTTAAGTAAGCGAAAAATTTCAGCCGGCAGATAACTTTCATGGCGGTTGATAATCAAGTCGAATTTTTGGTTATCAAAGGGTAGAGTGGCATCATTGTCGATTTTATGAACATGCACACCCAGTGGAGATAAACGCGCCTGGGCGATGGCTAAATTTGGTGCATAAGATTCTGTGGTATGGGTATGGGTTGGAAGAGGAGCCAAGGAGGCTAAAAATTCTCCATCACCGGTGCCCATGTCCAGCATACTCTGTGCGTTCGATAAATGGCTACGTACAAGCTGAGAATAATCCCATGGTGGAGTTTCCTCATTCATGCGGCCTATGAGCCAGCTGAAATCCCACCCTGAAAAGGGTGCTGATTGTGCCTGGTTAATCAAAAAATGAAATCTCTTTGGGTTAAGAATCTTCATTGTTTCTCAATTTATTCTCGATGCGCGGTCCTGTTTGCATTTTGTTCCATCGCTTTGGCCAGCCAGAAACAGTCAACGCCACTATCAACCCAATAAAACTTAGAATAGCAAGAATCCCAGTAATAAATGAAATATCTGGGAATTTTATCGACAAAATAAAGGTAATTAAGGCAGCAAAAAACAATCCACCAGTAATGGCGCCGATAACCCCGGCGACATAACCACCTTGTGCAGGTGAAGCGACGCGTGGACCTTCGATAGCACCCGTTTCGCCATTAACCACAAAAATATGTACCCCCCCATCATCGTCAGTGTAAAAAGTGGTGTACAATGGTAAAAAAACCTCACCCCAATTTTGGTTAGTAAAATTGACATCAGCTGAGAATTTACGAAAATGTTGAGCGTCTGCGGCTATCTTGCAGATTTTTGCTACCTTTTGTTCAAATGTAGGAATGGCTGATGGCCAGGCATCTTCCGGCGCGACATCTGGTAATTGCATAATCGCTTCTGCGGTAAACGTTGATTTAAAGCCTTTAGCCTGTTTTATAGAGTAGTTCCCTGCCATTTGTAGGCGGTTAGCATGTTCCTGGAGGGCAGGGGTAATGATATTGTCGATGTAGGTAGATATCTGGCCAAGACGCTCTTCCCAGCGTATTCTGGTTAGGATCTTTTTCTCCGATTGCCACCCACTGACAGAATAAGATTCCTTGGCGCTTTCAACCTGGTAATCAAAGCCCGCATCCATTTGCCAGCTTCCATTGACGTCACCGCCAACTGCCCAGTAGGGCCAGAACATGGCTTGTGTGTTCTTCAATAGCGCTTCTGTATTCATACTGACAGGTTTGTATTTAACGGGCGAAATGAAGTTGCTGTATATTAGCGATAGTTTTTCCGGAGCGATCTTGAAAGGCAGGATTTGGATGGGTTGGATATTGAACGCGTAGTTAGGCTGAGCATGAAGCGCCCCGTAATAACATAAAGGACAAATTAGGTTCTCATGACTTGGGGCGATCAGAAAAACTCGCTGGCAATATGAACATTCTGCAGGGTGGCGATCAGTAAATTTGGGCGAAGAATGACTATTGTTACCCGGAACAAAATTGGTGAGAGGTACGTCCATCATTCACCTGTTGTTTTTTTAGCATCTCTAATAAAGGAGAACCCTGTGATAATGCCGATGAGTAGTAAAATGATACCGAGCATCGTTGCGCAGCCCCCTGTGTCATTAAAATGAGAAACGATTAAGCCAATAATTGTAAATAATGCGCCAGGTGCAACTGCAGCTGCGAAAGCCAACCAAACTTTTGACCAAACGACTGGTTTTGTCCCTGCGATTGCCCCAGTTTGCCCG
Source organism: uncultured Candidatus Brevefilum sp. (assembly GCA_964411385.1). Classification (GTDB taxonomy): domain Bacteria; phylum Chloroflexota; class Anaerolineae; order Anaerolineales; family Anaerolineaceae; genus Brevifilum. The sequence continues at coordinate 75,759 of CAYPKT010000009.1, forward strand.
TTAATCATCATCTGGTAAATTTTATCTTCGTATTGGTAAGACACCAAATAGACAGGTAAGAGGATATAACGCCAGGTTTCATCTGAAAAATCGGCATCCATCTTGAAATTTCTTACCTTGTTGGAGGAAATAGCAGCATAACATGAAGTTTTGGCTTTATCCCTGATATTTCTTTTGCCGATTGTCCAAGCATCGGTTAATGAAACTTCATAAGCATTTGCTCGCCACCCTGCCAGGTAATCCGGTGAATACTCGATAAGGTCGTCCATAGAAAAAGGGTAAATCTTCCTCAGGGTTTTATGGCTTAAATGTTTATTGCTAGTCCCGGGGATGGTTAAATCATCAGTATCAAAGTTAACCTCCCCATTTTCTGGGACCCAAATGGTACGCGTGCGTGTTCCCCATTTTTTTGTGTGAATGTTATAATAGCGTTCGGTTTTTACATATCCAACTTCCGCATGCCAATTGGCATTGATGCTGGCGTTGAACAGCCAAAAAGGAAGGTACACGCCAAAAAACTGATTTGAATAGGGATTATCGGCTAACGTGGTAGGGTGAAACCAGCCTTTTCCCAACCAGGTTTTTGCAATAACTTTGGTTTTCTCCGGGCTAATTTTAAACGGTACCAGGAATCGAGGACGAAGAACTTCTTGTGGAATCGAAACGATATTAACCTGGTTTGATCCACAAAAAAGGCAAGTTGTGGTCAATGATCCCTCGGGTAGTGACAGCTCGCCACCGCAAGAATTGCAATGGTAAACCTGCCTTTCGATACCCCAACCTTGCCTATCTTGTTGAAGAGTATCGAGGGTGAACTCAAAAGGTTTTGTTGCTTTTCCGACTTCGGTCCCTTCAACGGGAGCAGAATAACCGCAGTACTCGCAGGTTATCCCACCTGCGGCAACATTGTAAGAAACGTTAGCACCACAATTTGGGCAAGCGTAATTGGTAGCGTGGTCGGTTGTAGTAAGTTTGGGCTTTGGCGCATACACACTAACGCCATCGACTTGCGATTTAATTTGAATGAAGTCTACGGGGGGCCCCCATGTTGAATGTTTGTCCTTACTGGTTACCATTTTGATAATTCCTTAGAAGGTTACTATTTAATTCTAACGCAAACTTAGGACGTTGGGTAGAAGAATTCACAATTGCCGTGGCGCTTAAAGTTTACTTTTTACAAAGCCCATATAAATTTTGATAAGGCTTTACCGATGGGATAAAATAAATTTATGGTAGTGATTATTGATGGTCATAATTTGATTCCTAAAGTTGAAGGGATTAGCCTTTCTGATATTGACGACGAAGAAAAACTGATTCAACTTCTGCAAGAATTTAGCCGGATTCAGCGCAAGACGGTTGAGGTATTTTTTGACGGTGCCCCAGCGGGCTGGGCTGGGACCCGACGTTACGGGCTGGTGAAAGCTCATTTTATTCGGAAAACATCTTTGGGCAATGCTGCAGATCGGGCAATAATTGCGTATTTGAAAAAGCAAAAAAAGGGGGCAAAGAATATGACGGTCGTGAGCTCAGACGGGAGTATCGTTGTTGCGGCTCGCAGTATGCAGGCGGAAGTTATTTCTTCTGAAGATTTTGCAAAGCATCTAAAGAATTTAAGAGAAAGTAAACCGGAAGTAGACCCGCGACAACAACCCCTAACAAAGGAAGAAATCAAAGATTGGGTTCAGTTTTTTAACCAAGGGTCAAAAAAGGACGATGGAGTAAATCAATAACACTAATAAAGTAAACCCACCCTTTTTTTAATTTTAATTTAATGATTAATATATTTTTAAGGGTATATTTATTGTAAAAGGCACCAAATTTTACTGGTACTCAGTGTGTCTTCCACCAAGGTCTTTGTTAAATGTTAAGCGTATTGCATAGATCGTTGGTGGTTTCCCCCTGAGAATGCCTGGTATGTCCCCCCCATACCAGGCATTTTTTGTTAAAATAAGTTATTGCAAATTTGCTACAAAATGAAGTTAAATGGTAAATTTGGATCATACTTAATCTATGAAATCTATTGAGAAAATAAATCGACAGCGTAAAGATGAACAAAAATTCTTATATATCAAATAAGCGATTGATGGTTGTTTTAGCCCACCCTGATGACGAAACCTTTGGTATGGGCGGCACCCTGGCTTTATACGCCCGGAAAGGAACCGAGATCCACCTGGTGTGCGCCACCCGCGGGGAAGAAGGTGAAATTGACCCTGAGTTTAAAAAAGACATTAAAAGTTCGGCTTGCCTTCGAACCCAGGAGTTGCAATGTGCTGCTGATATCCTGGGCATCTACAAAGTGCATTTTTTAAACTACCGAGATTCAGGGATGCCAGGCGCAGAAGCTAACTTTAATCCAAAGGCATTGGCAGCACAGCCAGTTGAACAGGTGGCGCGAGAGGTGGCATCCTTGATGCGTCAAATTCAACCAGATGCGGTGATTACCTTCGACCCGATTGGCGGGTACCGCCACCCTGATCATATTGCTATGCATAAAGCAACAGTACGGGCTTTTGAACTTTCACCGGACGATAGTTTTAACGATTCGAGGGATTTTGTTCCGTACCAGCCGGAATTTTTGTATTTTCATACGATAAACCAAACGTTTTTAAAAGTTGCGGTGTGGGCATTGCGCCTTGCCGGGAAAGACCCGCATCGTTACGGACGCAACCAGGATATTGATTTGGCTTCGTTAGTTGAGATTAAGTTCCCCACGCATGTGAGGATAAATTACCGTTCGGTAAAAAAGGTTCAAGCACGGGCAAGTGCTTGTCATGCCAGCCAGGGCGGGGCTGATAATGGCAAAGGGGTGAGGGGGTTGATTTCGCGGGTGTTCAATGGGTATTACGATACATATATGCAAGCTTATCCGCCGCCGGTGAAGAAGGTGAAGCGGGATTTGTTTGAGGAGTAGGGGGGGATGAGAAGGAAATAAAGAGCAGGTTATATGCGATGGCTGTGTAAATCACGTGGTATAAGATGAATGGAAATATTGAGTTACATAGTTTACTTAACTTGTTAAAAGCATACCTTTCAAATAGAATTTAGTTAACGTACAATTATTTAGAAGACACAATTACAAATTTTTTCAAAGGCAATAATGATAAATAATTTATTTCAAAATCAAGATACAGTTAAAATAATCCAGGAAAAACTTCCCGAATTATTTTATATTGCTGAGCTTGAAAGCTCTCGAGCTGGAAAGGTTGGCATGGAAGTTGGAAGTGTTCGAGAAAAAATAATTATTGCTTTACTAATATTTAAGTTTGGACAAGAGAATGTAAAAACCGATTTGTCTATTCATGAACCGGAAATTGACGTAATTGTTTATAAGCAGCCGCTCTCTATAAAAACTATTTCGGGTAAAAAAATCGGGGCATTTAAGTTAATTTGGACAGTAGATCAAGAAAAAGCAACTGAGTTCACAAATTCTTACACACCTGTATATGATATATTATTAGCGCATATTAACTGGGGAGGTTTCGGCAGTTTAAGCTTGTTTACAAAGGAAGCCCAAATAAGAACCTTAAAAACGTTAGGGCGTAACCAATATTTTAAACCCCCAAAAAAAGGAACAAATCCAAGGGGAGTGGAAATATCTAACATTGCGGTTCAGAAATTATATTCAGACTCTGAAACACAGACTATTCCTATTTTTTGGAAGAAAAAAGAAATTCAATTTGATCCATATAAACGTTGGATTGAATATTGGGAGCAAGAATAACAAATGAAGAAAATTAATGAAACCGGCTCTAAGACAAGCAATTTTGGAACGAGCTCAAGAATTAATCATGATTCAACAAAATACTATGATTCAAGGTTATATTCCGATTTAACTTCGTCGAGTAAAATCGAAATTGGCGATGATAATATTTTTCCTGATCCGTTAAAAAACACACTTATTTTAGGAAACTCAGAAAAAATGAGTGAAATCCCTGACAATTCTTTGCACTTGATGGTGACTTCTCCGCCCTATAATGTTTCAAAAGAATACGATGAGAATTTGACCTTAAAAGAATTTTTAGAAATGCTACAGAAAGTGTTTAGTGAAACGTATAGGGTTTTAGTCAATGGTGGTAGAGCCTGCATAAACATTGCAAATGTTGGCCGAAAACCATACATTCCTTTGTCAGACTACATTTCAAATATGATGATAGAAATTGGCTTCTTGATGAGGGGTGAGATAATTTGGAATAAAGGAGCTGGTGCAGGAGTTTCGATGGCTTGGGGTAGTTGGAAGTCTGCTTCAAACCCGGTATTACGTGATGTTCATGAATATATATTGATTTTTTCAAAAGGTTCTTTTAATCGAAAAAAAGAAAACTCACAACATAACACAATTGAAAAAGAACAATTTATGGAGTGGACCAAATCGATATGGACTATGAATACTGAGTCGGCAAAAAGAGTGGGGCACCCTGCCCCATTCCCGATTGAATTACCCTATCGTTTGATCCAACTTTACACTTTTGAAAATGATATCGTTTTAGATCCCTTTATGGGGTCAGGCTCTACAGCTATTGCATCATTAAATTCAGACCGATATTATGTAGGATATGAAATTAATTCTGAATATTTAGAGTTGGCAGAAAAAAGAATAGCACCGATCAAGCAACAACTTAAAATTAATTTTTAACCCATCTCTTAAACTTTTTCCGGTGTTGTATCCCGTCTAAGCATCAAAAATGTTTTTATAATAAAACGTTCATTCTTCTTTATTATATGTTTAGAAATTATTCGGTTTTTATACAACATCTTTCTGCCAATTATCTATAAATCTTGAAGATAGGAGTGTGCCATAAAAATTACTCCCACTCCAACCATTCACATAGTTGTTCAAGTTGAGAGGTGATCCCTTCCCATCTTTGGTTCAGGTCGAGGGTTTTTACACTGATGTGATTCCCGCCGATGATCATGTCCTCATCTGGGGTTATCGATTCATCGGTTTTTGCATATAGAAGCACCCCTGCAACATTTCCGGTTGAAAATTTATCGCTATTTTTTACATAGGTATAAATTTGGTAAAGGTTGTTAGAATGGTATTTTATTGTATTGAACACTGAGTGATATTGCATCGCCCTCTTGTAATACTTTGTGTCTATGATAAGCCGTTTATCACGTTTTTGAAGTGTGATATCAGTTTTCATGATCGGCAAATAATGACTGCTTGTTCCTTCTGAAAGATCCCATTCGATATTTGCTACTTTAGGGTTGTAATCTGGGTGATGATATTGATAGTATGACAATACAAACTTCTCAAACAGACGGTGCATAGCTTCATCCTGAATCCATGTAGCTAACTTGTGCCCTCCTTTACCTGTTGTGAGAAGCAATCCTCTTATTGTGAGCCGACAAATTTCCATTAGCATCCGATACGAGGCGTTATTTCGGTGATACTTTAACTCATCCCAGCGGATTGACGCGGGGGCAATTTCTGATACCTTTGAGAAATATAAAAGAATTTTAAGTAGTGCCTTTTTATTATCAGGTTTAACATAGCTGTGGCGCAATAACAATAATAGGACACATTTTAATACCTGGTTGTGTAAAGTATCGGGAACGAATTCATCAAAAGAACAAACAAGTCGTCCTGTATGGAGAGTTAACTGATTGATGGTCTCAGACACGAGAATTTGACCGCGTACCCCAGAAAGAGACCTCTCATATTCAAGGTAATCACGAAATAAACCTCGTTTAATTTGTGCAGAAACCCCTGTTATAAGAATTGCGGCAAACAAATCGTGGACGTTCTCAAAATCTTCGACAGCAACTTTTCTATAACCGGTTTCTCGCAGGGTTTGATAGGCATAGGAAAGCATGTAGTAAATATTCTTAACAGGAATGTTAGCCACTCAACACACCTCGCAATTGGTTTTTCCATTTTTCCATGCTTGATGGCTCGTCAAACCAGTATTCATTTAGAAGCGGGATCAATTCGTATTCAACGACTGAAGAAATCCAGTCGTCGTTGACAATATTGTTTGTGATGAAGTAACTGTGGCCGATGCGAAAACCAACGCCCAGAGATGGATCCTCGCTAATCTCTTGATTTAATGCCTCTATTTTGGAGATCAACGCATCAAATTTTGAATTTAGAATGGTATTTTGATAACTTTTAAAGCCCTCAGATTGAAAAGCAGGGGCCAAATCAAAAAACGCGAATCGCCTACGAAGAGCATAGTCGATCATTGCCAGGCTACGGTCTGCTGTGTTCATCATTCCGATGATAAGAACGTTTTTCGGAACATGGAATTGTTCATTTTTGTAAAGGAGGCGCATGGCATTATGCTTACCGCGTTTGTCGCTTTCGATAAGCATGAGTAGTTCGCCAAAAACTTTGCTCATGTTGCCGCGATTAATTTCATCAATAATAAAGAAATATGGTTGTTCATTATCATCTTCAGCAAGTTTACAGAATTTGTAAAAAGGGCCCTCAGCAAGCTGAAAACCGTTTCCATCAGGGCGATACCCCATAACGAAATCTTCATAACTGTAGCTTTGATGAAATTGGACCATTTGCACACGGCCGGTGTCTTTCACTCCCATGATAGAATAGGCTAACCTTTTGGCGATGAAGGTTTTTCCCACACCTGGCGGTCCTTGAAGAATCAAATTCTGTTTTTTAAGTAATAAATAAACCAAGGTATCATATCGATTTGAATCAATGTAAACCTCATCCAAAAAATTGTTCTTTGTATATTGAGGGTAGATGGGTTCAGGCTCATCCTCTGTTTCAGCTCCGTTATCATCACCTAATATGATGTTATTCAATTTTTCAACATAATCAGTATCGGGAGTGATTTCAGTCAATGTTTTTGTGACAGCATAATCTGGGTGGTCCCATTCTCCTTTGTCCTTCCAGTTGACCCTCCGGATATGCTTAAATTCAGCCCTATTCTCGTCATAATAATAATCAGATTCAACAATACCTCGCCCGAAAATTTTCCTTTGACCTTTTTTAGCAAAAATCACATCACCAATTTCAATTTCATTGGCAAATTGCCAAAGTGCAAGGCTATTATTTTTATAGCTTGTTGATACGCCATACTTCTGCTTTAAAGCATTGGTAACATCAGCCCTGCTTTTATAATTAGACAAATCTTCAACCAAGTCCCATCCAATGGCCATAATATTTTCTGAAGAAAACTCATTCCAATAAATAGCCTTTTTACCTGGAGAATAAATCCAATATCGTCTTTTACCCACAATCTCAGGCTCATCATCTTCCGCAGGAGGTACCCTAACATATGTGCCCTCGATGCAACTCTCGATGACTTCTTCCTGTAATTTTGTCACTTTAAAATTGGAAGCGTTTGGAAAAGTTAAAACATCAAGTCGTTTAGTTCTTTCATCGGCACGTAATAACGAACGCGGGATAATATTATCTGTAAATTTTTTCTCTAGCTGTATGTCAACGGCTAAGTAAGGGTTATTTCCTAATCTTTTAAGAAAGTATGGGTCAGCGTAATCTGGTTGTTTAGTTTCAGGGTCATTAAGAATCGTTCCAGCGGCAACAATTCCCCCTTCTGGCCCTGAAACCCAAATATAAACTTTATCATCCTTTTTTATTTGTTTTTTATACTGATTAACAGCCCCCCTTAATTGGTCAAGCGCATTGA
>CAYPKT010000009.1:83474-86741 GCA_964411385.1 uncultured Candidatus Brevefilum sp.
CGAATACTATCGCGAGCAATTAATAAGGACTCTTCATCAATAAAGCTGGACCAAAAATTAATGCCAACGTCGTTGTTAAAAACAAAAAACGCATCTGAATTCTTTGTATTTACAGTAGATTGAGACCAGCCAGGGTTATTTTCTTCTAAATAATTTTTAAATTCATTGCGTAAGTCGTCGACTTGCTGTTTTGTGATGACTGAACTCATAATCTGCCCTCCACTTTTAAGCTATTTACCACATGATTATAACATGCAGAGCAAGGAGAATTATTGAGTAATTGTGTTTTCTATGATTGAACAAGCTCTGAAACAGAAAATTGTGAAAAATAAATACGTGTTGAAAAAATTATTAGTGAGATTTTTTCTTGATTAACAAAAAATAAAAAAGTCCTACTGAATAAATGTGATTCAGCAGGACCTTCAAAATCCTAATTTCCAATGCCTACTGCCTAATTCCTGAATAGACTATTTTCCATTTGCGGCTTTTACCGTTTCAAAGTCAAGCCCAGCGGAACCGCGGGTGACGCGGATGGTATCACCCTCGCTTACTTCGCCGCTGACGACCTTGATTGCCAGTGGGTTTTGCAGCTCACGCTGGATGGCGCGTTTGAGCGGACGGGCGCCAAAATCGGGGTCGTAGCCGACTTCAGCTAAATAAGCCCGGGCACTGGGTTCGACCTGTAAAGTCAGCCCACGTTGTGCCATCAGATCTGCCACATGCTCTAATTGAATATCAACGATATGCACCAAGTCTTCTTTGCTGAGGGGATGGAAGACGACGATTTCATCCACCCGGTTGAGGAATTCTGGCCTAAAGTGTGCCTGCAAAAGCTGGGTGACCTGGTCGCGAGTGACGTGTTTGGCCTCACCGCCGAGCCAGAGTTGGCTGCCAAGGTTGCTGGTCATGATCACAACCGTGTTACGGAAGTCAACCGTGCGACCTTGTCCATCGGTGAGGCGACCATCCTCTAATAGCTGTAAAAGCGCATTGAAGACTTCGCTATGCGCTTTTTCAATTTCATCAAACAGCACTACGCTATAGGGACGCCGGCGCACGGCTTCGGTTAGCTGGCCACCTTCTTCGTAGCCTACGTAACCAGGGGGCGCGCCAAATAAGCGGCTGACGGTATGTTTTTCCTGGTATTCGCTCATGTCGATACGTACCATGGCGTCTTGATCGTTGAATAAAAATTCAGCCAGGGCTCGTGCCAATTCGGTCTTGCCTACGCCGGTAGGGCCCAAAAAGATAAAGGAACCAATAGGGCGGTTAGGATCTTGTAAGCCTGCCCGAGCACGCCGAACGGCATTGGCGACGACCTCTACCGCTTCATCTTGACCAACAACTCGTTGATGTAAACGTTCTTCCATGGTCATCAGCTTTTGCATCTCACCTTCCATTAGCCGAGAGACAGGAATACCGGTCCACTTCGCCACAACTTGGGTGATTTCTTCGGCATCTACCTCTTCTTTAAGTAAGGCGGAATTTTTTTGCAGCTCTTTCAGAGTTGTTTCTGCTTTAGACAAACGATTTTGCAGCTCGTTGAGGGTGCCAAATCGTAAACGGGCTGCCTTTTCAAGGTCTGCATTTCGCTCTGCCTGTTCGACTTCGATTTCGGTTTGGTCCATTTCCTCTTTAATATCGCGGATCTTCTGGATGGCATCTTTTTCAAGCCCCCAACGGGCATGCAACTGGTTGGTTTGTTCGCGTAAATCTGCCAGTTCTTTTTCAATGTTGGTTAGTCGTTCTTTTGATGCCTTATCCTTTTCCAGCCCGAGCGCCTGGCGTTCGATCTCTAATTGCATAATGGCACGATCGACTACATCTAATGCTTGTGGTTTGGAGTCAATTTCTGTACGTAGGCGTGCGGCTGCTTCATCGATTAAATCGATGGCTTTATCGGGCAGAAATCGATCAGCAATATAGCGATTAGATAGGGTGGCAGCAGCAATCACAGCGGGGTCGGTAATGCGTACACCATGATGGACTTCATAACGCTGTTTAAGCCCCCGTAAAATGCTAATTGTATCTTCAACTGAAGGTTCAGTAACATAAACAGGCTGGAAGCGTCGTTCGAGGGCAGCATCTTTTTCGACATATTTACGATACTCATTTAAGGTGGTTGCACCGATCATATGCAGCTCACCACGTGCCAGCAGAGGTTTGAGCATATTGCTGGCATCCATGGCGCCTTCTGCTGCTCCGGCACCGACGACAGTGTGCATTTCGTCAATGAATAGCAAAATTTCACCGGCGGATTCTGTAATTTCCTGAAGGACAGCTTTTAACCGCTCTTCAAATTCGCCACGAAATTTAGCTCCAGCAATTAATGAACCAAGGTCGAGTGCAATAATTTTCTTGTTTTTGAGTCCATCAGGGACATCGCCGTTAACAATACGCTGTGCCAGCCCTTCCACGATGGCTGTTTTCCCTACCCCGGGTTCACCGATCAATGCCGGGTTGTTCTTTGTACGTCGTGAAAGAATCTGCACAACTCGCCGGATCTCTTCATCTCGACCGATAACGGGATCGAGTTTCCCGGTGCGAGCCAGGGCAGTCAAGTCGCGTCCGTATTTCTCCAGTGCTTCGTAAGTGGTTTCAGGCGTTTGTGAGGTAACCCGTTGAGAGCCTCTCACCTCTCTTAATGCCTTGAGGATAGCATCTTTCGTCAAGCCAAAACCTGACAGGCGTTTCCCCTCAGAGCTTTCGGCTAATCCCAAAAGGAGATGTTCAGTTGATACGAATTCATCTGCCATTCCTTTGGCATAACGTTCAGCTGCATTGGCAACTTCTGAAGTGCCTCTTGACAACCCAGGCTGGCCTGATTGGCCGCCATATACCTTAGGCCTGTTATCCAGTTCTTCTTGAATATCCTCACGGAGGGCTTGCGGACTGCCTGCTATTTTGGTCACAATTGCGGGTACGATACCCCCTTCTTGTTGCAGCAAGGCTAACAGCAAATGGGCTGGTTCAATGTTTTGATGATTCATCTCTGAAGCCAAATTTTGTGCCTGAAGGATGGCTTCTTGTGCTTTTTGTGTGTATTTGTTTAAATCCATAATCGTGCTCCAACAATCTTTTCATCCCCACCGATTATTTAATCCTTAATAAAGGGATAAAAAAGACCTGATTCTTTTTAATAACTCCAAGTTCTATGGTATTGAATTGTTGTTTGAATAATGTTAAAATAATGTCAGATTTATACTAACATAATCAATTATTAAGCTTGGTTACTTTGCCTTGGGTGTTGATTTTTTTATCCAAAAA
>CAYPKT010000010.1:0-79456 GCA_964411385.1 uncultured Candidatus Brevefilum sp.
AAGAGCATTGGGTACTTCTGTCTCGAATTTACAGAAAAGATGTTGCATAATCTCACTTTAACAAAAGCGTTAATAAAATGTTTTTAATTGTTTATACAGACTTAAATCATACTAAGCTATAATATTAACGTCAAGTGAAGGTTTACGAATGTTATTGAATTTATTTTTAAACTGATTAAACGTTATGTTCGGTAGTTAATGACAAATATTACCTTGCGTAAATAAATTTTCATTGATTAACTGAAATAAGGACTAAGTAAAATATTATTTTTATTGCATAATTATTGTGTTATACTATTGCGTTGATTAAAATTGACCACATGTGTGGTAGTCATTAACGAAATCCATTGAAAAGAGTTTGGAGGTAGACAGATGCATGAAGACATTAAACGACAAATAGAGAGGGTGGTTTCATCGGGTGCAATTTATGCAGATGCCCGTTGGTACCCTGCTGAAGAAGCAAATCATCTGATGATGTGGAATGGAAATTTAAAATCTGCCACCGCAACTCAGGAAAGCGGCATGGGGGTACGGGTGTTGTACAAAGGCGCATGGGGGTTTTCTGCCTCTTCGGATTTAGCAAATTTATCTGGACTTTTTGATAAAGCTCTGGATAATGCCAAAACAGCTGCTGAGCGGGTTACGTTCCCGATTAGATTAGCAGAAAAGGATGCTGTTCAGGCAACTTTTTCAAGTCCTAACCAGATTGACCCCTTTGCCGTTCCCTTCGGCGAAAAAGTGGATTTTTTAAAGCAAATCGACCAGGCGCTTAATCAACCAGGGGTTGCCCAACGAATTACCAGTTTGACGTTTGTGCGCAAGCAAATTCTTTATTTTGACTCCGAGGGCAGTGAGATCGAAAAAAACATCATCGAAGTATTTCCATCAATCGCTGTCATTGGGATGGATGTCGACGGCGTTTCACAAGAGCGTACATATCTACCCCCTCGTCAGAGCAACACGCGTGGCTGGGAAAGTATTGATAAAAACCTGTTCAACCGTGAAGGTGAGCGCATTGTGGGCGAGCTGAATCAGCTGCTTAAAGCAGATGCCTGTCCTAAAGAGGATCGCTCGGTGATCTTATTGCCAGGGATTATGTTCTTACAGACCCACGAAACGATTGGTCATGCATTGGAGCTGGACCGTATTTTAGGTTATGAGTTGGCTTTTGCGGGTGGTTCTTTTGTAACCCTGGATGATTTTGGCACATTACGGTATGGGTCTGAAAAATTAACTGCACGCGCCAATGCAACTGCAATTAACAGCCCGGGCAGCTTTGGCTATGATGACGACGGTGTGCCAGCACAGGACAACCTGTTGATTGATAAGGGTATTTTGGTAGGCGCAATAACTGGCAGACAGATGGTTGAGGAGGCTAATGCCACCGCACGTAAGCAAATATTCGATGGCAGCAGCGGAGCAAACCGTGCCAATAGTTTCTATCGTGTACCGATTGAACGTATGACCAATATCAATATTGACCCTGGGACCGATGGATCGTTGGAAGATATTATCAAGGCCACTGAAAAAGGCATCGTCTTAGATGGTGATAAGAGCTGGTCGATTGGGTCGAACCGCGAACAATTCCATTTTGCAACCGAAATAGGATGGTTGGTGGAAGATGGCGAAATCACCAATGTTGTCAAGAATTCCACTTATAAGGGGGATACGCTTAAGTTCTACAATTCTCTTTCAGCGGTTGGTGATGAATCGACCTGGGAATTGAAATACGTTGATAATTGTGGTAAAGGGCAGCCTAATCAGGTGATTGAATTGGGGCATGGAGTACCGGTATGTCGATTTGACAATGTGAGGATTGGAGAATAAATATGACTGAGAAGATTATCTCATTATTAAATGAACTGCGTCAGTTCTCAGTGAGTGAAGGGATTGTTGCTGAATTTTTGTATCACGAAGAAGAAAGCGCGTTAATGCGGTTTGCAAATTCAGCTATCTCGCTGAATACAAATGAGCACCTCGTTCGGCTTGAAATCACAGCCTATGAAGATAAAAAACGAGCGAGCTATTCGATGATCACCAGCCTCGATGCGATTGAAGATATGAAGAACGGCGTTTTGCAGGCTGCGGAGATTGTCAAACATGCGCAACCCTTAAGTTACACACCGTCGATCCCCACATATGATGAGACCGTTATTGATGAAAACGCCTATGATGCTGGATTGGCAAATATCAACAATGATGAAAAACTAGGTTATTTTAACCAAGCCGTAGCTGGGTTTGAATCTGACCAGATCAAGCTGGGTGGCATATTCTCAAGCGGGATGAACATTATCGCAGCGATGAACACAAAATCGGAACACGCGCTGGTTTTTGTTTCATCGGATGCTCAAATTAATATTGTGCTTTCGCATAAAACCCTTAAGTGGGAAGTAATTGCAGAACAATCAGCCCAAAAGAAGGGTGACCTGAACCCTGAGCAATGTCACCGACAGCTTGCTGTTTTGTTACACCACTATCAAAATGACCCAGCGCAGCAAATCCCTTTAGGTAAATATGATATTGTTTTAGGACCAGCAGCAACAGCTGAGCTGGTTTCATTTATGAACTGGATCGGCTTTAATGGTGGCAGCATGAAGCGAGGTTTCTCCTTTTTAAATGAAGAAGATCTTGACAAGTGTGTGTTTGGAAGCCAATTTACACTAACTGATGATCCAACCCGACTTGAAACATATCCATTTTCAAAAGATTTAACAGGCATCGAGCGGATGCCGTTCCGCTTAATCGAAAAAGGTGTTTTCAAGGGATTTACTTGGGGTCAGGATGATGCCGATGAATTTGGTGAAGAACCTACAGGGCACACCGTTTTCCATAAGAGCCTGGTTGTTGGTAATGGGGAACAACCCCTCAACAGCCTTGAAGAGCTGATTGCAGCTCCACGAGATAATGATATTTTGTACATCCCATATATTCATTATATGAATGCGGTAAACCCATCAAAGGGTTTGGTTACCGGGAGTTCACGCTTTGGTGCATTGCTTTTAAAAGCTGATGGAAGCGTTATCGTGCCTTATAATGTGCGCCTTACGCAGAGCCTGTTGGACATCTTCAGTGAAAATATTGAATGGATTTCTGACGGGCAGGTTGCTTATAATGTTTCGTCAAGTTATGGGGCTCGAAACCCTACCGCATTAATTGTGCCTAATTTGATTTATGTAAAAGACCTGGAAATTTCGCACTCGAATAACGCTTATTAATTCTTGTGCAGCAGAGAGATGATTTTTAGCTTGTATAAGCCCGAATTTTATTCGGGCTTTTTTATTTTATTATTTAAATGACGATCTGTAATGCTTGACAGTGTTTTTAAAATCTAAAGTATAATTGTGAGCAAAACAGGACGGTATTGTATGTACGCAGTGTTACACATTAATTCACCATCTTCAGTAACGCTCCTTCATTTACAAGAAATTTCAAAAAACAACAGTTTTTTGATGTTGATTAAACGATATTCAGCCTTAGTTTTAAGGTTGTTTTTCATTTTACAATATAAAACTAAGAAATAGTTTTTAGTAATCAACCATTAAGAAAAGGAGAACATTTTATGAACAAACCGATCCGTGTCCTTCAATGGGGCCTGGGTGCCATGGGGAGTGGCATAGCAAAATTAATGTTAGAAAAGTCGGGGCTGCAAATTGTCGCTGCCGTGGATAGCTATAGCGAATATGTGGGCAAAGACCTGGGCGAGGTGCTTGACGTTGGCAAGAATTTAGGTGTGATTGTAACCAATCAACCTGAAACTGTTTTGGATAAAGAAAAAGTTGATCTGGTAACCATAGCAACCACGTCGTGGGTAGAAAAACAAATGCCCGATTTACGTAAAATCCTCAGTGCAGGCATCAATGTGATCTCGATTGCTGAAGAAATGTCTCATGCTGAAGCGCAAAGCCCTGAATTGGCAAAAGAGTTGGATGAGCTGGCAAAAGCAAATGGTGTGACGATTTTAGGCACTGGTGTCAATCCAGGTTATGTGTTGGATTATCTGGTGGTTATGCTAACAGCTGGTTGCCATTCGGTAGACCGTATCGAAGCTTCACGCGTCAACGATTTGAGCCCTTATGGTCCAACCGTGATGGAAACCCAGGGTGTGGGAACTACCCCCGGGGAATTTCGTAAGGGCGTTGAGGAAGGAACAATTGTTGGACATGTCGGCTTCCCTGAATCAATCCAGATGATCAGCGAGGCGCTTGGCTTGAATGTTGACCGCATTGAAGAAACCCGCGAACCAATTGTCAGTAACGTTTACCGCGAGACGCCCCATGTAAAAATTCAACCAGGGATGGTTGCAGGTTGTGCACACATCAGTGTCGGTTATGTGGGTGACAAAGAAGTTATCCGTTTGATTCACCCTCAGCAGGTTCACCCACAACTGGAAGACCAGGATACCGGAGACTATATTAATATTTATGGTGTGCCAGAAATCCATATGGCCATTAAACCAGAAATTGCTGGGGGTATCGCAACGATGGGTATCGTCGTCAATATGGTTCCGCACGTAGCAGCTGCTTCCCCTGGCTTAAAACGCATGATCGACTTGCCGGTTCCAGCTGCATTGATGGGTGAAAGCGCCTATACCCGGCGGGTCTAAGTAAAAATCTAAAAGGAGAGAAGATTTTATGAAGAAAATCAAAGCAGGAACATGGGTAGAAATTGAGAAAATTCTTCTAACCCCTGAAGAACGCGCTCCGAATTTGCCTGAAGACACAAAAATGACACCTTACGTGTTAAATGTAGCTGGTTTCTTGATAGATGAGACGGAAATAGGAGGACCTGCCCGCATTAAGACAATGATTGGACGAGAATTAGAGGGCACACTGAAGCGGGTCAACCCCAGTTATGAACATAACTTTGGCAAGATTGTTCCAGAATTGATTAACATTGGAATCGAGGGTGAGGAATGAGATCGCTTGATACATCGTACGAAGCTGTTATGAGTCGAAAAAACGACATCATGAAAGCTTCCATGGGGATGGACTATGATGATTTTGTTCATTCACCAATTGCGTTTGATTATGAAAGAATGATGGAAGCAACTGGATACTCGCTTGATGACGTTGCGCGGATCCAGCATGAGACCAAAGTGGGGAATACCCCGCTGTTCGAGCTCCGCAATCTCACCCGGGCTGTGCGGCATATATCTGAACCAGGTAAAGGGGCAAGAATTTTAATTAAAGATGAAGCGGCTAACGCATCAGGAAGCTTTAAAGCCAGGCGAGCCTCAATCAGTGCGTATGAGGCTGCGAAAAAAGGCTTCGAAGGCTTGATTTCTGCCACCAGCGGCAATTATGGCGCGGCGGTGGCATCGCAGGCTGCGCAGCGCGGCTTAAAAGCAATCATCTTGCAAGAGGTTTTTGACAGTCATGGTGTGGGTCAGCCTGAGATTATCGAAAAGGGACGAAAATGTGAGGCTTATGGCGCTGAGGTGCTAAAACTTTCAGTAGGACCCGAGTTGTTTTATTACTTGCTGCGCACCCTGGAAGAAACAGGTTTTTTTAATGCCAGTTTGTACACTCCCTTTGGGATTCGTGGGGTAGAAAGTTTGGGCGTTGAAATTGCCAGGCAGGTTCGCGAAGAATATGAAAAAGATCCCGATGCTGTGGTAATTACTCATGCCGGTGGAGGAAACCTGACCGGAACAGCCCGTGGCTTGTTAGCAGAGGGCTGCACCGAAACCCGGATCGTAGCTTGTTCGGTGGATTTGAGCGGCCTTCATATGGCATCAGACCATGACTTCAACCGAAAGTCCTTCACTACTGGGCATACGGGGTTTGGAATTCCTTTTTCAACCTGGCCCGATCGGGTCGACGTACCTCGAAATGCTGCCCGGTCGCTGCGGTATATGGATGAATATCAACTGGTAACCCAGGGAGAAGTGTTCTATGTGACTGAACTGCTAGCTAAAATGGAAGGTTTAGAAAGAGGGCCTGCTGGCAATACCAGTCTGACAGCTGCGATAACATTGGCACGGCAGATGGACGAAGATCAGATCGTTGTGGTGCAGGAAACTGAATACACCGGTGCTGGGAAGCATCAAAACAGCCAGCTTAGTTTTGCTCGTCAGAATGGGATTGAAGTGAGACGCGGTGACCCGAAGGATAATGTCCCTGGTAAATCAATTGTGATCCCTGAAAGATTGGTGCAAGTACGTGGTAAATCTCAGGATATGGATCGATTGCGTCGTTCTTATTTGAATAATGCCGCCAAGCTTTATCCAGTTGCGAGTTGGGATCAATATGATGTTCAATTTTTAGCAGAAGATTTAAAAATAAGCACAGCCTGGATTGAAAAAGAAATGGCTAAGTCGTAATTATTTTGTTGACATGGTTTTATTTTTGTTGGTGACTTTATAAAACCAGATAAACATTAATCTATAAAAATGAATATAACCGTTAAGTTTATAAAAATAAATGATAAGGAGAGGAAAAATGACCGATGAACGTATTGCCCGGTTTGATCAACGCCGGGAAAAATACCAAACCATGTCTGATGAGGCGTTAAAAGATCGCTTTTGGGAATTGTGTGATCAAATTGTTGAACCGATTGTAGACCTGGCGCGAACACACACATCGCCCTCGATTGAGCGTTCAATTTTATTGCGCATGGGCATAGATAGCCTGAGCGCATATGGAGTTGTGGATCGCATTTTACAGGCAGGGTTGCTGGGGAAAGGTGCAGGGCATGTCTTGCTGCGCCTGGCTGAAAAACGCGGCACAGACGTTGGCGGAGCAGCAGCTGCTATTCTCGAAGACAAAGACGTTTTAGCTGGGCTTTTTGAGGAGGTCAAACCATGACTACTAAAAAACCTTTAGACCCTCAACAGAAGATGGATATCGAAGCTATTCTTGAAGGCCTTGAGGATTATCACCCTATTCGTAAGGGCTGGGTGTGGCGTAAAGTCATGGAAGATGGCGTCGTTATGGGGCCCTTCCATTTTAAGAATATGTCGGAACCTTTGAAAAATAGTATTGGTTTGCCTGCTTCAAAATATTTTGATTATATTGATCCACAACCAGCGTGTGTGGTTACAACTGAAATCGCTTCAGGTCGTTTTGAAGATGACCTTCGGAGGATGCGCATGGCTGCCTGGCATGGCGCTGACCACCTAATGGTCATTCGTACAACCGGGCAAAGCCATATCGATGGTTTAATGGAGGGTAGCCCTGAGGGTGTGGGTGGCGTACCGATTACACGGAAACAGTTGCGTGCCAGTCGTAAAGCTTGCGACTTGATTGAAGATGAAGTTGGCAGGCCGATTAACTTTCACAGTTATGTCTCTGGTGTGGCTGGCCCTGAAGTGGCCGTATTGTTTGTTGAAGAAGGCGTGAATGGCGCTCACCAAGACCCTCAGTATAACGTGCTGTACCGCAATATTAATATGTACCGCTCTTTTGTGGATGCAGCTGAAGCTAAACACGTGATGACTGCCGGGGGGATCTTCCAGATTGATGGGGCCCACAACGCCAATGCTACCGCGAAGGCTGGATGGCTGGTGATGCCCGAATTACTGGTGCAGCATGGGATTAACTGTGCTTATTCAATCGCTTCGGGAATGCCGAAGGAATTGATTGGGCTTTCCACAGTTCCACCAAACTCTCCTCCTGCCCCAAAATTGTGGTATGACTTGCCCTATGCGGTTGCACTACGCGACATCTTTTCTGATTTTAAGATGCGTGCACAGCAAAACACGCGCTATATTGAATCGGATATTGAAGAAGCCATCCGTACCCATACCATTGATACGTTAATTTCAATGCTCACAAGTGCGGATATCCAGAGCACAATCACCCCTGATGAGGGTCGAAACGTGCCCTGGCATTATAACAATATTCGTGGCGTTCAAACAGTAAAACAGACCTGGGCAGCCCTGGATGGGATTAAAGATCTGTTGAGTTTGAAGATGGATGGTCCGCTGGGTGAAATGGCACGCGATATTAAAGAACGAGCAGTTGGCTTTTTGGAAGAAATTCTTGAGGTCGGCGGATATTTTGCTGCTGTGGAGAAGGGCTTTTTTGTCGATTCAGCCCAATACCCCGAACGTTCTGGCGACGGCATTGCCAGGGATGGTCAGGGCGGCGTCGCTGCTGATTCAATTATCTCTCGTGATCCTGATTACATGGCTCCGGTATGCGCCCATTTTGGTGATAATCACTTGCCAGAAGGTGTGGACAAGCCCTGTGATTTGATTGATGGATGCACCCTATGCAACCCCGAAAAGATTGTTTATATCGACGAGCTCGACCCAGCAGATTCCGCTGATGCACGTTTGAAAGAGACTTACCCTTATCGTAAAGGGCATTTGATTCGACCCGAAGTGGAATGGGCTGGAGATGGAACCGTGTTGGTGCAAATGATGGTGCCAGAAAACGAAGATTATGCTCGTGAAGCAGGGCTGGAAATTGCCCGAAAGATGGGCTTGGATGATCCTCAGGTGATCAACCTGATGGTGCTTCACCCTGCTGAAGGCTGTTATTTAGAAGTAAAAGGTAAGGTAGCCTTTGATATTGATCGTGATACTTTGACGATCCCTGAAAAGATTGAACTTTTACCCGAAGAGGAATTGCGTGACGCAGTTAAGAAACTGGGCTTAAAAGTTGTCGCAGGTACGGTTGGCGAAGATGAACATAGTGTTGGTTTGCGTGAGATTTTGGACATCAAACATGGCGGTATTGAGACCTATGGTGTTAAATACTATTATATGGGGACATCAGTACCGATTGAAAAGCTGATTGATGCCGCTATTGAAACTGGTGCCCATGCGATTTTGATCTCGACAATTATTAGCCATGGAGATATCCACCGGGTACAAATGAGAAAGCTGGCTGAACTTTGCCAGGAAAAGGGCATTCGCGATAAAGTAATTTTAATTGCTGGTGGTACCCAAGTTACACCGGATATGGCAGCTGAAACAGGTCTGGATGCTACTTTTGGGCGAGGTACTAAGGGTATTGATGTTGTTGATGCCATGGTGAAAACTTTGAAAAACCGCGATGTTATATAGAGGTTAATTGAACCACGATATATTGACGATTGAAGTCGGTTCTACGATTACAAAGGCAAATGCTTTTCGTTTGGGGACCGATGGAAGATTCCATCATCTGGCACAGGGCTTTTCTGCCACAACTGTTAAGGACGGTGATGTAGGCATTGGTGTCGACCAGGTAATAGCCCATGTTCAAAAAAACCTCCCCTGTGAACTGCAAGATCCAGAAATTTTTATCAACAGTTCTGCTGCAGGTGGATTAAGGATGACGGTTCACGGGCTGACACACAGCATGACAGCCAGGGCAGCCCGTGAAGCTGCCCTGGGCGCTGGTGCAATCATCAAACTGGTAACGGTAGGACGCCTGGACGCATTTGACTTGCATGAGATTCGTGAGATCCAACCGAATATCATCCTTTTGGCAGGGGGGGTTGATTACGGTGAAAAAGCAATTGTTATCCGTAATGCCGAAAGCTTGGCAGCTTTAGGGTTGAAAATTCCAATTATTTATGCTGGCAATGCTGCTATTCGCAAACCCATTCAAAAGATTTTTGAGATAGCTGGGCTAGATACGCTTCTGGCAGACAATGTTTTCCCTGATGTGGATGTATTAAATATCGACCCAGTGCGGCACTTAATTCAGGAAGTGTTCAATCAACACATCATCCATGCACCGGGGATGAAACGGTTAGGTGAAATAACAGATAAACCGATTTTACCAACCCCTGGTGCGGTTTTACGCGGTGCGGAGTTGTTTGCAGAGGCTTTAGGTGATTGCCTGGTGTTTGATGTGGGCGGCGCTACTACGGACGTACACAGCGTAAGCGATGGCAGCCAAGAATGGGCTGATCGCCTGACAGAACCGGAACCACGATCCAAACGCAGCGTGGAGGGCGATTTGGGTGTTTATATCAATGCCCAAAACATCATCGATATGACCAAGAATAACAACTTTAACTTTCGTATAGATGAACTTCAGGCACTGCCCAATACAAACCGTGAAGTAGCTTTCACCAATTGGTTGAGAACTCGAGCGGTAGAGACGGCCATCCGTCGTCATGCTGGTGTAGTGATGGATCTATACACGCCAACTGGTAAACGCCAGGTTGTTAAAGGTAAAGATCTTAGCGCTATAAAATGGGTGATTGGCACCGGAGGCGCGTTGACTCGTATCCCTAAAGGCGAAACAATACTAAAATCAATTTGCACCGGACCCGGAAAATACTTACTACCGCGCCCTGATGTTCATATTTTAATGGATCGAGATTATTTATTCTCAGCCTTTGGAACGCTGGCTGAAGATTACCCCGAAGAAGTAAAAAATACTTTTCGACACTGGGCAAAAAACGATCATCTTTAACCATAAGGAATAAAAGAAAAATGTATAAAAAGACCCCTCGGCTTGAAATTTACGCTGATCGAATTGCTGAAAATGTTAAGTATATTGTTGATCTTTGCCATGATCATGGCATCCAAGTGGCATGTGTATCAAAAGTGTTGCGGGCACACGCCGCACTTTTAGATACTTTTGTCGATAATGGTGCCGATATGGTTGGCGATTCACGAATACAGAATTTGAAGTCTGCTGCTGAACAATATCCTAACCTGCCGCGTTTATTATTAAGGATGCCGGCTATGAGCCAAGCTGAAGACGTGGTGCGATACGCAAATTATTCATTAAATTCTTCTTATGAAACCATGGTTCAGTTATCCAGGGCAGCTGAAGCGTTAAAAACAACCCACGCTGTAATCATCATGGTCGACGTGGGTGATTTACGTGAAGGTGTATGGCCAGATAAAATAGTTTCTCTGGTTAGCAATGCTGCAAAGCTACCTCAACTCGATATTGCAGGGCTGGGTACAAACCTCGCCTGTTATGGTGGCGTGATCCCATCGCCTGAAAATATGCAAACTTTAATCGAATGTCGCGATGCATGCCGGAAGGCAACTGGTCTTCCGTTGGATTTACTATCAGGTGGAAACAGCGCCAACTTGCCGCTTTTGAATCGTGGTGGAATTCCGCCAGAAATCAACCATTTTAGAATTGGCGAAGCCATCATCCTTGGGAGAAATGTGCTGGACCGCAGCCCCTTCCCTGGGACTCGCCAGGATGGCTTGCGTGTGGTTGCAGAGGTCATCGAACTGGAGAGCAAACCTTCTATCCCGATTGGAGATCGAGGTCAGGATGCTTTCGGTAACACGGTTGAGTTTGTCGATCGCGGTATACGAAAACGAGCTATTTTGAACCTTGGGCGCCAGGACGTCGACATCGAAGGACTGACACCGGAAGATGAAGGGATCATTGTATTAGGGGGAAGCAGCGACCACCTGGTGTTAGATGTAAGCGATGCTCATGAAACGATTGCGCTGGGCGACGAGATCGGTTTTATGCCGACCTATAGCGCCCTGTTGGCTGCTTCGACTTCTCCTTATGTGGAAAAGGTTGCCATCAAAGGATGAAAGAATAAAGGGTTATAGATGCTTTACCAAACTTATGTGCGGATTCGGATGGATCATATCCGCTTTAATATGAAACAAGTTCGCCAAGCGGTTGGAAATAATTGTAAGATTTTAATTGCGGTCAAAGCCAATGGATACGGCCATGGCGCAGTAGAGGTTGCACAACTGGCAGAAAAAACTGGTATGGATTGGCTGGGGGTAGCGACCATTCCTGAGGGCATTCAAATTCGAGAAGCTGGGGTTCGACTGCCGATATTGAAGTTTTCGCCTGCTTTTGAAGAGGAGATGGATGCGGCGCTCAGCCAGGATTTAACGCTGACTGTTTGTGAGTTGGAAAATATTAAGGCGCTGCAAAGACGGTGTGCGAATTTGAATATTAATGGATGCGTGCATTTAAAAGTTGAAACAGGCATGGGACGTATAGGCGTTTCCTTAGAAGATGCGCCTGCCCTGGCTCTATTCATAGAGAAGGAGTGCCCCAACTTGAATTTAGAAGGAGTCTTTACACATTTACCCGTTAGTGATCACCCAGAGAGAGGTTTTACTGAATCGCAAATTGAGCAATTCAAAACGGTAGTAGATAATATTCATGCTGCTATTGGGCGTAGAGTGAAAATAATCCACTGTGCTAATTCAGGCGCTGTATTGTCGCATAAAACAAGCTGGCTGGATATGGTTAGGCCAGGCGTGATGATCTATGGTTATTACCCTGACCCTAAAACACCGCAGAGCATCCCAATTAAACCAGGGATGAGTATTTATACACGAGTTGCGTTTATTAAAAAGATAAAAGCTGGCACTAGTATTGGTTATGGACGCACCTGGTTTTCATCCAGGGAGACTTGGATTGCCACGCTCCCTGTAGGCTATGGCGACGGATTCAACCGCTTGTTTTCAAATAAAGGGCGGGTGTTAATTAGCGGAAAATCTTACCCGGTTGTGGGCAGGGTGTGTATGGACCAGACCATGATAGACTTGGGCCCTGAAACTCCGGTACAGGTTGGGGATGAAGTTGTTTTGATGGGAAAAAGCGAGGATTTGGAGATCACTTGCAGCGAATGGGCACAGGTGTTACATACAATTCCATATGAGGTGACTTGCAGAATCGATGCGCGTGTCAGCAGAGTTTATGAAGACCAAAAGGGGATATAACTGCAAACCATAATGGTTTGGGGGTAAATATTAGAATCCAACGCAATATATGAAAGAATAGTTGCTTTTAAAGGATATTTTTATCTACAACGTGGGCAACCAACCCGGCGATGGGGGGAATGATAAAAGTGATGCCATACCGCAGAAGGGCAATCTTTGGGTTGATTAATGAAATTTCAGTTACAAGCCGAGTGACAGACCACAACGACCAGGCTGTTATAAACCCGATAACCGCGCCCAAGCCAGCACCAGATTTGTGAAGCCCGGCTACGATTGGGAAGACCGCATAGGGTGATCCAGGGATGATCCCACCAGCTAAGCAGCCAACCATGATTGCTTTAAAACCGGCTGCTTCCCCTAACCATTGAGAGATAAACTCTTTTGGTAGCAAAACTTGCATCAACCCTGCAATGATAAAACCCGCAACCAATAAGGCTAAGTTATTCCACAAAAGAGCACTACTAAATTTAAGGCCGGAAATGGCTAACCCATCACCCAAGGTGAAGGCGTAAACCAACATTCCAGCCGCAATAATGAGCATAATCAGCGTGGATGTATTCATACTTAGCCTCTATATGTTTTTTAGCATGACAACAAAAACCCCATGCGATGTTTAATTTAAGTATCTTTATTATAAACGAATTGTTTGTCGAAGCTGAAAGAAAAAGTTAAAAAGGAGGCTTGGGTTTAATTGTGAGCCTCAACACCCATTAACAAATGATTAACGAATTTATGTTATAATGATATTTACATAAGCTTAAAAGATTAAAACTGAATTATAAAAATTTACATAAGGGAGTGATCTTATATGGAAAATTTAAAACAATCAGTTTTTCAAAATAAATTCCTATTCAAACTAAACGGGCGCCAAAAAAGAGCCATTAAAAGGTTTATCGAAGCAATGCTTTACCTTAGCCCTGCTTTGATTTTATTTCTGGCGTTTGTTTTTATTCCATTAATCCGTTCTTTTGAGATTAGCTTTCACCTTACAGACCCGATTGGTCGGTTAGTAAAATTTATTGGGTTACAAAATTATCAGCGTTTATTTTCAACAAATGATTTTGCAAACAGTTTTAAACGATCGCTGTTATTCATTGTTTATACAGTGCCAACAACGATCGCAATTTCCCTCGGCCTCGCCTTACTTGGTGATATGCGATTAAAAGGGATTTCATTCTTTAGGATGGTCTTTTCAATAGCTATTGCAATTTCAGGTGCTACAGCTTCACTCATGTTTTTATATATTTACCATCCGACTGTGGGTGTAAATTACCTCCTAAGTCTATTTGGCATATCAAATATCCCGTGGTTGGTAAGCCCAAAATTTGCTTTAATATCAGTATCACTAACTACGGTTTGGTTACAAATAGGGCTAAATACTGTCATTATTTTGGCAGCCATGCAAACGATCCCAGAAGAACTTTATGAAAGCGCAATGATCGATGGGGCGAATGGGTGGAATAAATTTATTCATATCACATTACCTATGCTTTCATCTACGTTTTTCTTCCTATTGGTTGTTGACATGCTGGCGTCATTTCAGACCTTTACCCCAATTCACATTATGACTTCAGGTGGCCCGTTAAAATCAACAAACTTGATTGTCTATTCAATTTATCGTGCTTTTTACTTCGATGGAAAATTTGGCTTAGCTGCAGCACAGTCAATCATGTTATTTTTTATTATGTTGATTTTAACAATTTTTCAATTTGTTTTTATTGAAGGAAAGGTTTACTACGAATAATGAGTAGAAAAAAATTCCAGCGCCTCATTAAAAGAATTTTGCAATATTTTATATTAATTGTTGCAGCAATAATTATTTTGTATCCAATATGGTCTGCATTTAACATCAGTATGCAAACTGATTCTGAAATGGGCAGTTACCCCCCGCTTCAAATCCCAACGGGCATTCGTATCAAGAACATCCAACGGGCTTTGGTTCAAGCGCCGTTAGGACGCTATCTATTTAATAGCGTCGTTCAATCGACGTTGGTAATGGTTGGTCAATTGATTACTGCAAGTTTGGCTGCTTATGCCTTTGCATTTATAGATTTTAAATGGCGTAATTTCTTTTTCCTGTTATTTCTTTCTACAATGATGATTCCCTGGGAAGCGACGATTATCCCTAATTATTTATTTATCAAGAAGCTGGGCTGGACCGATACATTCCAAGGGTTGGCAGTTCCTTTTATGGCAACTGGATTTGGGACTTTCTTATTGCGCCAGTTTTTCTTAAAGATTCCAATGGATTTGAAAGACGCAGCCACAATAGATGGGTGTGGAAGTTTTCGATTTTTAACAACAATAGTTTTACCATTAGCGCGTCCAGCTTTGGGAACATTGGCAGTTTACAGCTTTCTTCAAACTTATAACCAATATTTGTGGCCATTATTAATTACCAACAAAACTTCGATGAGAACAGTACAAATTGGCATAGCCATATTGAGAGATGAAGAACGCTTAATGATCAACGTGATTATGGCAGGTGTAATTTTTATACTTATCCCAACGTTGACTTTATTTGTTGTTAGCAATCGTCAATTAATACGAGGGTTAACCGCTGGTGCAGTTAAGGGCTAATCATCAGCGGTTTTATTTTGATCATCAAAAAGGAGGATGATGTGAAAAAACGATTGTTTTACTTTTTAGGTCTGCTGGTTATATTAGGAATGATACTTTCCGCATGCGGGCCTGCAGCAGAACCCCCTGCTGATGAAGTACCACCAGCAGAAGAACCAGCTGAAGAAGAGGAAATACCGACCTTAGCACCGCCGCCAGAAGATGAAGAAGTAATAAAGATAGACTTTTGGCACAGCATGGGGGGCGACTTAGGAGGTGTTGCTATCCCCGAAATGGCGAATAACTTTAATGCTTCGCAAACCAAATGCTTTGTTGAACCGATTTACCAGGGTTCTTATGACGACGCATTGAACAAATTGCGAGCAAGCCTGCAATCGGAAGAAGTGCCAGCTGTGATGCAGCTTTATGATATTGGCACCCGACTGATGGTAGATTTGGGGATGACCACCCCGGTTCAAGAATTTATCGACAGAGAAAACTATGATGTGTCGGACCTTGAACCCAATGTTCTCGCTTATTACACCGTTGACGGAAAACAAGCTTCGATGCCTTTTAACTCTTCAACACCCATGTTGTATTACAACAAAGATATGTTCAGAGAAGCTGGATTAGATCCTGAAAACCCACCAAGAACTTTCGAAGAAGTGTGGGAGGCCGCTCGCGTTTTGACAAACGATGATGTAACTGGAATTTCAATGAGCATCTATGGCTGGTTCTTTGAGCAGCTGTTAGCTGTTTCGGGAGGTTATTATGTCAACAACGCCAACGGGCGCGATGCTTTGGCGACCGAAGCCACATTCAACAGCCCTGAAGGGGTAGCCGTCTTAGAATGGTGGAAGGGCATGTGGGATGAAGGCTTAATGGGCAATTACGGCCGTGTAAATGCTGACGTCCGTACCGCTTTTTATGCCGAACAAACAGCAATGTTTGTTGATTCCACGGCCGTGTTGCGTGGAGCAATTGACACAATTGACGGCAAATTCGAACTTGGTACTGCCTTTTTGCCACGACCTGATGAAGCTGCCTTTGAAAAATACGGCACGATCATCGGGGGTGGCTCGTTGTGGGTCATCAGTGATAGTACACCTGAACAGCAAGACTGTGCCTGGGAATTTCTCAAGTATCAAACGCATCCAGAACAACAAGCTTACTGGCACACGATGTCTGGGTATTTCCCGATTAGAGCAACAGCGTACGATGTACCCCTGGCTCAAGAATGGCGAGAACAATATCCCCAATTCAAAACTGCAGTTGATCAGCTTCATTTAGCACCGAACAACCGGATTACTCAAGGCGGTTTGATTGGCGTATTCCCAACTGCTCGCCAAACAATTGAGGAAGCAATTGAAGAAGTCTTAGGTGATGTTGCTTCTCCGCAGGAAGCACTTGATAAGGCTGCACAAATCGTGACAGAGGCTATTGAAGAATACAATATTTCAATGGGGTTGGTTGATTAATACAACCAAATTTTTAAAAAATAAGATAGTTTAGATAAACAGGACGCCAGCCCTTACTGGCGTCCTACCGTTTTAGCCATGAAAAGATCAGCTGTTAAATCAAAACTTATTCATTCATTAATAATATGTTTTCTACTCGCGGCTTGTGCAGCTAACCCCGAGGGTAAACATGGAGTTAGTAGAGACAATCTGATGATAGACATTAAACCAGAGCTAATTAAAAATATAGCCCATCGTGGTGCACGTTCTTTAGCGCCCGAAAATACTATCCTGGCGGCGAAGAAAGCCTTAGAATGTGGCGCAGATGGATGGGAATTAGACGTCGCCATGAGTAGTGATGGTGTGTTAGTTGTGCTACATGACGATACACTGGAGAGAACATCAAACGTAGAAGATATTTTTCCTAACAGAAATCCATGGACAGTTTATGATTTTACATTGGAAGAACTATATCAGCTGGATTTTGGAAGCTGGTTTATTGAACAGGACCCCTTTGGTGAAATCGAACTGGGAAACGTTCCTACCAGCGAGGTTGAAAAATTTAAAAACCTGAAAATCACAACACTGAGAGAGGCGTTAATGTTTACTAAAGAAAACAATTGGTGGGTTAACATTGAAATAAAAGATGCCAGTGGTACCTTTGCTGATCCATTGATCGTCATTAAAGTTGTTGAATTGGTTAATGAATTAGGAATGACAGAACAGGTGCTGATCTCCTCTTTTAACCACCAATATTTACATCAAGTGAAAGATATTAATCCCGAAATTGCGACAGGTGTTTTAGTGGATAAATTAATCGGTCATCCCACAGAATTAATGGCTGAACTACAGGCTCAGGCTTTTCACCCCAATCTTAAAAATATTAGACTTAAACAGGTGCAATTGTTACATGAAAAGGGATATGACATCAACGTGTGGACGGTGAACGAAGAGACTGACATGAAGCGATTGATTGAAATGGGTGTGACTGGCATTTTTACCGATTTTCCGCAACGCTTGAATACATTGTTAACTCCGTGAGCTATTATATTTTCTCCATTTCAAAGCCAGGAATTCTTGTTTTTCGTTCGATCCATTTAAGGAAGAGGGTCATAAAAAACACTAAAACCAAATAAAAGACAGCTACAGCCATGTAGCTGCCAATGGGATTATAGGTTTTATTTGCTACCCATTTGCTCCATGCCATTAAATCTTGCACAGCGATTAAAAATACAACTGCGCTTGTTTTAAGTAATGATATCGGCTCATTTGACCAAGCTGGAATCACCAAGCGCAAGGCTTGGGGCAAGATAATAAATCGAATCGTTTGCCAACGAGAAAGGCCAATTGCCCGTCCGGCGGTCATTTGTGATTCACCGATTGATTGAATGGCACCTCGTAAATATTCAGCTTGATATGCAGCGCTATTTAACCCCAGAGCCAAATAAGCTGAAACCGTTTGATTAAATGTAATGCCCACAGAGGGCAGCCCGTAGTAAATTAAAAACAATTGAACCAAAAGCGGTGTTCCCCTGAACAGTTCAATATATCTTGAGGCTAAAATGCGAAGCCATCTTGGTCCGTATAGTCGCAACAAAGCTAAAACAAGTCCCAGGGCAAACCCAATCAAAAGACCTACGGCTGTTAATTTAAGGGTTACGATTGTACCTTTAAGGAATTCTGGTAAAAAACGTTGCAGGATGCTTAAAAAATCTTTCATTTACTCTTCGCCTTCATGCTTACCGTATAGTTCAGTGATTTTCCAGAGGAACTCTCGAGTTCGTTTGAATTTTGGCCGATTGAACATCTCTTCGGGTGATCCTTCTTCGACGATATTTCCATCTTCAAGGAATACGATTCGGTTAGCGACTTCACGGGCAAAGCCCATTTCATGGGTTACCACCAGCATCGTCATTCCATCTTTTGCCAGCTGTCGCATGACTTCGAGAACCTCACCGATTAATTCGGGGTCTAGGGCGGAAGTGGGTTCATCGAATAACATGATTCGTGGGTCCATAGCTAAAGCACGGGCAATAGCAACCCGCTGCTGCTGCCCACCGGAGAGCTGACCTGGGTAATGATGAGCCCGATCAACCAACCCAACTCTTTCAAGTTCCTCCATCGCCTTGGCTTCAGCTTGTTCATCCGACATTTTCTTGACTTTTGTTAAGCCAATCTTTACATTATCCAAAGCTGTGAGGTGATTAAAGAGCAGAAAGTTTTGAAATACCATGCCAATATGTTGGCGAACTTTATCCTCTTCATGACCATGAGCGGTGATTTCTTCACCATCTAACCAAATTTTCCCTGAATTCGCTTTGGTTAATAAATTAATGCAACGCAATAAAGTGCTTTTTCCGGTGCCCGAAGGCCCAATGATGACGACAGTTTCGCTTTCATTAACGGTCATATCGATATCACGAAAGACAACGTGAGAGCCGAATTTTTTTGTGAGCTTTTCAATAACAAGGATAGGATTTGGCATTCATTGCTCCAGGTTTAAGGATGAGATGGGATCTGCAATTTACGATCGAGCTTTTCAAGAAAGTGATTGGTAATTAGAACCAGTAAAAAGTAAATTAACCCTGCTGTAATAAAGGCTAAGAAAGGTTCGCCCGAACTGGCGCTAATTAACTGGGCTCGCCTAAGGATTTCTGGCACACCAAGTGCGTATATCAATGAAGAATCTTTAATGACGATGGCTGCTTCGTTAGACCAAGGGGTAATAGCCAAACGAAATGCCTGGGGGATGATAATAGATTGTATAGCCTGTGAACGGCTCATCCCGAGAGAACGAGCAGCCATCATCTGCCCGCCACTGACGGACAATAATGCTCCCCGAATAATTTCCATCTGGTAAGCGCTGCTAACAATTCCTAATGACAAAGACCCTGCCCAAAATGGTGAGAGATTAATATTGCCCGAGACCATAAAGTAAAGAATAAATAGCAAAACAATGGGTGGAATCCCCCTCATTACTGTGCTGTAAATAGACATCAAACGGGAAACATATTTTCCACCGTAGACATAAAACAAAGCAAAAATTGACCCAATTGCCAAACCGAATGGGAGTGCAACTAAAGTTGCAAATACAGTATATGCGGTTCCTGATGCTATATATTGAATAAATTTTCCCACACTCATAGACTAAAACCTCCAGGTTTGGTTTAAGACATTCTCACGACAGGTTTGAATTTAAAATATTGGGAGAAAGAAAATGGTTTTTGCTCTTTCTCCCAATGAGTGGGCTATTAAGTTATTCAGAGAAATACTTTTCAGCTAAACTATCGACAACCCCTTCTTTTTGAAGGATGTTAATAATGCGGTTAACTTCCGTTTGTAATTCAGTTGCTCCTTTTGGCAATACGATATTTAAGGGCCCAGTGTAGAGCATATCCTCTAAAATCACTTTAAAATCGTTATATTGTCTTGTCAGCGCTTTCGCTGGAACATCATCTGCCAACAAGATCTCAATTCTTCCTGCTTTAAGATCAAGAGCAGCTTGGTCAACACGTTCATAGCGTGAAAGATTTGCCTCATTCATTAATCCAGTGTCGACTAATTCTTCAGTGATCCACTCATCTTGGACTGTTCCTGATTGCACGCCAACTTTAAAATTTGCAGCATCCTCAGCTTTGATGAACTCGCCGGAAAAGCCATCAGTGACAAGAAAAGCATCTTGAGAGACATAATAGGGGTCGGAAAAATCAACCAACTTAGCCCGCTCCTCAGTGTAATTAAAACACGAGATCGACATATCGATTTTCCCCTCTTGTACGGCGGTTATCAAACTATCAAAAGGCATGTCTTGCCATTCGATAGCTAAATCCATATGTTTGATAATCTCTTCCATGAGCTCAATATCGAAACCGGCGAATTTACCTTCTTCATCGACGAACTCATAGGGGGGGTAATCAGCAGATGTTCCAATGACCACTTTTTTGGCAGTTTGTATTTTTTCTAAATGATTTATTTCTTTTGTGGATTTGCATCCTGCAAGCAAGATGGCAGAGATGATTACAAGCACAATAACAATTCGATATTTCATTAGTTCCTCCTAAGTGCGTAAAAAATATTTATTTGTTTAAATCAATTATAACGTAAATTGTTAATCTATTTTTTATTATTTGTCGTGATTTTCATGATCATTTTGACAGAAAGTGTAAGCTTATTGAATTCATTTGCCCTTTTATAAATTGCTTATGGATAGTATTAATATAAATGGAAGAGCCGATCTTTATCCTGAAAATATTTATTTAAATGAGAAAGACTTCAAGTAAACAGCAAAACCAGGGTTATCAACCAAAAATAGTCGTTATAATAATGTAGATAAAAGATTTATTAGTTTTAATTTCACCTTTGGGCGAGAAAGGGTCTTGAGTTATGAATATAAACCGGAAGCACATGATTTTTGTAATTTGTTGTTTATTGCTAATTAGTTTGGCTGCTTGCTCCCTGTTTTCAAAAGACCAGGAGGAGATCTCGATAGAGGAGCGTGCTCTAACCAGTGTTGCAGAGACAAGGGCGGTTGAAAATTATGCACAAACAGTGGCGGCAAAGACGCTTACGGCTGTAAAACTTATGGAGGAAGAAGAAGAAAAAATAAAAGAACCTCAAGAGACTGAGTCATCAACACCTGAAATTTCAACGCCGACAATTACCCCTTCACCGACAATTACCCTCACACCAACTCTCGGGGTGCCGATGGTTAGCGTGAGTATGGACACCAATTGCCGAGAAGGCCCTGGTACACAGTTTGATTTGGTTGGGGCTTTATTAGTTGGCAAACAGGCTGAGGTGGTGGGGGTTTCTACTACAGGTGGGTATTGGATTATCAAAAACCCTAATCACGCGGGTGAATGTTGGCTATGGGATTTTTATGCGACAATAACCGGTCCTACAGATGGTTTGCCAAGAATTAACCCACCGCCGACGCCAACACCCAGTTTTACGCCCACTCCTATTTACAATTGGACAGGCTCTTGGACGACTTCATATGGCATATCAGGTTCTCCCCATGAAACTTATACAATACACCTAACGCAGAAAGGTTCATCGGTTACGGGTTCTGCTATGATTGGTGCAAGCACAGTAAATGTTACTGGTAGTTTATCTGCTGATTTTATGACGTTGACGGGAACTTGGTCTCAGGTAAGCCCGGAGGCATCTGGTCCGTTTGTATTCAAAATGATTAATATTAATCAATTCGTTGGCAACGAAGGGGGTGGCATTCATGAATGGTGCGGTTATCGTGAAGGGGCAGGTTTGCCAAGCCCCTGTATGGGCCCGTAATGAATAATTAAATCAATACTTCTGAGATTAATAAAGATGATACAGGGTTTGTTTTTACTGACATAAGTCGGGGTCGAAATTTTTATTGCATACATCGTGGCGAACATAAAGCAGGGCAGTCTCGTTGCGAAAGATTAAATAATAGCCGTCAAGGCTGCCCTCATTAGCATCGTGGTAGAAGGCTTGAGAGCGTGCAAAGGACTCTGTATCCACCCCAACTGCATCTGGGTGGATGTAGTCATAAATTCGCTGCTGAAGTAAAAAGAGAACATCAAAATTGCGTGAGCGGATAAAGTCGTAATCTAATAATTCAAAAGAAGTCTCAGTAGCCCATTTTTCTTTTTCTGGCATATAAAGTCGATAATCATAATAAGCAAAAACAGGGCGGTCATTGAGCGGCTGCAAGTATTCCATGGCAAGGGTATAAAAGGCGATCTTGCCATTATTCTCTTTGCGCAGCGTTCGGTCATAAATCATCTGACCTGACTGTATGCCAAATTTAAGGCCCTGGGCTATGAAAATCAACATCAACAAGATTTGTGCACCTCGTTTGACGTTTAATTTCTTTAAATTCAAAGACAAATGATCAGGGAAAAAAGATGTCCAACCAGCAAACAAAGGGATAGCTACAGGGATCCAATATTGATATTTAAAATGAGAGAAAGAGAGAATAGAGAATGTTAACGGAACAAACCAAGCTAAGGTCAAGGCGTGAAGAAAACGAGTTTCTTTTTTGACGATATTCCAAAACGTGATGGCGAAGGTTGCGATAAGGAAGATCGCGCCACCATAATACTCGCGCATCAGAGGCCAAGAAGCAACTAAACCCCGGTTATAAATGATGCCATACCCAAAGGAAAGCAAGTCAGTTTGCTTGCGAAATGTATTGATATATAAAGTACGGTGAGATTTGATTAACAAAAACGGGTTGGAAAAAACAAATGTTACTAGCATAATCAACAAGAAAGCAAATGACATAACTATAGCTTTCTTCCAAGTGACCGTTTTACTTATCAAACCCCAGATAATTGTTAAACCAACTGCGAGGAAAAAATAAGCACCGACAAGCTTTGTTGCGGTTAGCACGCCGCAGATTAAGGCTGCGAACAAAAAACGCCAACCTAATTGATGTTTATCGGTGTAAAGAAAATAAAGAACGAGTGTTGATAAAAGTAAAACAATGCCGTCAGGATGCCACCAAAAATTATTTCTAACAACTGCTGGAACAAATAATAAAAATAAGAGCACCACGACTGATCGATATGATCTAAAACGATCGTGCATGTAAACCAGCAACAAGATGGCTAATAACGATGGCAACACGCTGATAATTTGTCGTAAAGCGAGCATCAATGCCGGGATATTTTCAACTTGATTTAACCATTGAAAGGGGAAGGTCACCAGTGCCGACGCAGAAAAGAATGGAAAGCCATAAAAATAATATTCATATAAAAGAAAATAATACAGGTGGTCTTTGATTGAATCTCGAGGTGCAATCATCCTTTGAATAACCGGAATCATAATCCCTTCATCAGGCTCGAACATGGAGACCATCGCAACGTTTTCTGATGCTTTGGCATTTGGTATTGCAAGAAGTGTAAAAAAAGCAATAGCGATAACGATCAGAAAAATGCGAATTAACATTGATTTATTTTTCATGACATAATTTTACCATAGGGGAAATTTATTTAAGGAAAAACCCAAATAATGAGTTTGCATATGAAAATTAACCACCTTTGGCTTCTCACACTTATCTTTATTCATCCGATGCTTCCAATGTTTTTATGTTAAAATTGGCATATTGTCTGGATTATTGAACCGGGGTGCGTATGCTTGCTCGAGTGAATTCCTGTGCTGTTATAGGATTGGATGGTGTTGTCGTTGAAGTAGAGGTTGATACCGGTGGGGGATTGCCAGTAATGGTAATTGTGGGTTTGCCAGATACCGCGGTTCAAGAGAGTCGCGAACGGGTGCAATCTGCAGTGAAAAACGCAGGTTTTTATTATCCTCGCAGACGACTGACCGTTAACCTGGCGCCAGCCTCTGTTCGCAAGGAAGGCCCAGCTTATGACTTGCCGATTGCTGTGGGCGTGTTGATTGCAACCAACCAGCTTGACCCTGCGAGTGTTGATAGGACGTTGATTATTGGAGAACTCTCGTTGGATGGGGGTGTTAGACATGTCAAAGGGGTATTACCGATGGCAGCTTTAGCGCGGCAGGCGGGCTATCGAACGGTAGTTGTGCCAGAAGTAGATGCCCCAGAGGCCGCGTTAATTCCGGGGATAACGGTAATTCCCGCACCAACCTTGAACGCACTTTTCGACCATCTGGAGGGGAGAGCGCGAATATCACCAGCTAAACCCCCAGAGTTAGACCCCGAGGCAGTTTTAGTAGAAACTGACTTTAGTGAGATAAAAGGACAGGAACATGTGAAACGTGCCTTAGAAGTGGCGGCAGCCGGTGGCCATAACTTGCTGATGATTGGCCCTCCAGGCTCGGGTAAGACCTTGATGGCAAGAGCATTACCTTCAATTTTGCCGGCGATGACAATCGATGAGGAGCTGGATGTTACCCGGATTTACAGTGTAGCGGATATGTTGCCAGCAGATGTGCCATTAATTCGGGCGCGACCATTTCGTGCACCGCATCATACCATTAGCCATGCAGGTTTGGTAGGTGGAGGAAATTGGCCTCACCCAGGAGAAATTAGCCTGGCACATAGGGGTATTTTGTTTTTGGATGAACTGCCTGAGTTTAGTTCTAAAGTGTTAGAGGTGTTACGCCAGCCTCTTGAGGATAAGGTGGTCACGATTAGTCGCGCCCAGGGTTCGCTAACCTTTCCGGCAAATTTTCAATTAACTGCAGCAATGAACCCCTGCCCCTGCGGCTACTATGGTGATGCAACCCGACCGTGTACCTGTTCCTCAACCACGGTCACTCGTTACCAAAAGCGAATTTCTGGCCCTTTAATGGATCGAATTGATATTCATATTCAGGTGCCGCGTGTAGAATTTCAAAAACTGCGCGACATGCGCCCGGGCGAAAGCTCAACAGAGGTACGATCTCGGGTTGAAGCTGCTCGCCAAATTCAACGTGATCGGTTTGATGGCAAAACGATCAATAGCAATGCAGATATGCACCCTGCCCACATTCGAAAGTATTGTGTGCTGGATGATCCATGCCAAACTTTGATGAAGACAGCGATGCGTCAGTTAGAATTAACCGCCAGGGCTTACCATCGGGTGCTTAAGTTGAGCCGTACAATTGCAGATTTAGCCGGGTCAACGGAGATTACCCAGGTTCACCTGGCAGAAGCGCTGCAGTATCGAGCGAAGATAGATTTGATGTGAGACCCTTGACAGAGTATATCTTTAGCTAAAATTACAACACATGGTTCTAAATAAAAGGAATATTCGATGGATAAAATTTACACTTTCGGTATTATCGGTGCGGGGATGTATGGTAAGGTCCTTGGGCGATGGCTGATGCATGATGAACGAACGAAGATAAAGTGGGTAAACAGTGCCAGCAAGGAGACTGCCCAAGCTGCTGCTGATGAGCTGAGTGCGGAGAATTTTACTGCAAACTATCATGATGTATTGGCAGATCCTGAAGTTGACGCGGTTATTATCGCAACGCCTCCATATCTTCATGCTGAGCAATTCAGCGCTGCTGTCGATGCGCGAAAGCATATTTTGCTTGAAAAACCCCTGGCTGAGTCCCCTGAGAATGTAAACAGAATAGTCGAGAAAGCAAAAGAGATGACTGATAGGATAATTTTAGAAGCATCTTGCCGGCATACTCGTTTAACTCGCAAGTTTAAATTTATCAAAAATCTAATTGATGGTGGCAAAATAGGGGATGTTTACCATATTCATCATAACCATCTTCAGCGGCATACTTTCATTGAGTGGAACCCCAGGGGCGCATGGGCGATGAATAAAAAACTTGCTGGAGGAGGCCCATTTATCGACTGGGGTGTGTATGACTTGTCTTTTCATCTTGGTTTGTTGGATGATAAACCTGAATTGATCTCGCTGCAAAGCTTTACGCGTAATGACCTGCGTAACATGGATGGATTAGTGCCTTTCAGTGATATTGAGCAGCATGGTGCAGCCTGGATGAATTTTAACGGTGGCTTAACTTATTACTACGAGCGTGGTTCAGGTGTTCATTTTGAAACCATAAATGAAACCAGGCTTTATGGAACGAAGGGTGGATTAAAATTTGAATTTTCTAACTGGGATAGTAACGAAGTTGCCTATTTTTACACTGAAGATGGAGAACCCAAAAAGGAAATTTTAACTGTTGATGTTTCTAACCAGGAGGACGACAGTCAGGCAATCATTCGTCACTTTTTAGATTGCTTGGATGGAAAATCTGATCCTTTGATGACAGTAGAAACAGCAGCAAAACACTTGCGAATTTTGTTCAAAATTTTATATGGATAAAATATAATTAATTTGATGAATTTTGTCTTTGAAAACCAATACCCCTGTCAATCTCATTGACAGGGGTATTAAATTTTGTGTTTAGTTATTTGCAACAAGATGATGTTATGGGAAGGATAAATCCATCATCAAGATGTACCCGAGGATATTGGTTTCTCCGATGCGATATTCAACCAGGACACATTCTCTATTGTAATTATCAAAAACACGTTCAGGCAGTGCAAGCAAGGTCATTGATGCGCCTTTAGGAATAAAACCTGTGGAGCGATATCCTTCATAGCACCCTTGGCGTGCAAATAGATCTCTCAAAGCTGTACCGGTTACGATTGGTGTTGGGGTGGCGGTGTAATATGGCGTTTCAGTGTAGGTTGGCTCGGGGGTAGGGGTAATCGTCGACGTAGGTGTTATTGTGCTGGTCGGCGTGATACTTGGGGTGATCGTGGGAGAGGGTGTTAAAGCCAGTTGCCTTTGGTGTACTGCGCCAGCAATTCCTTTAGACCCAAACCATAAAACGAGGATCAGGATGATTCCCCCAAGGATGATTCCACCATAAAAGGTGATGTAATACCAGCGTAGATGTCGGTTTAACTCAAGTACGCCAGGGTCTTGCGGAAAGCGTGAGCGCGCTGGCTTACTGATTTGATGGGCGGTACGAGGATACAATCGACTTTCTACCTTGAGAGTCTCTTTGGCTCTTTCAAGACTTTCGCCCAATTGTTTGATTTGGCTTTGCGATTCTTGTACTTCGGATAATAGCGCCTTGCGAATTGGATGGCCTGACTGTAGATTTAGCAAGTCATTTAAAGCTTGCTCTGCTTCCGAATAAGACTTTTCTGCAGCTTTTAACGATTTTGCCGAATCTCCCAATTGCTTTTGAGTTTCTATTCTATCGACTAACCCCGATATTACAACAGGAAGAATGGACTCTATTCGACTTTGCAGCCGCGAGGCTTGGGGCATTTCTCCATATTTTAAGGTCAACCGGTCTAATTTTTGACGAGCTTCAGCTAATTTCTCTGGAGGCATCGTTCCCCCCAAATTTATGAGATCGCCAATTTCATCCAGTGAAGAAAGGTCATTGCGAATTTCAGCAGCTTTATCGATATATTCAGGTAAGGCAACTGCACTTGCTGCAGTTTGAATTTTCGAAAGCCCACCCTGTAAATCACCTTGACTGAGGAGAGATACACCTTCTTGGTAGACTTCATTAGCCTGCATCTGGTTTTCAAGATCTTGCCGGAGACCTTCGCCTTCACGCCAACGGTTGATACCAGTTTCTTTTAGGACATCAAAGGCTTCATCCAGATAGTCTAATGCAACTTGATAGCGAAAAACACGGGCAGCAGACTGCGCTTTACCATAAGCTTTGCCTGCATCAGGGGGAAGCGCCACAGAAGGGATGTTCCCTGATCGCAAAAATTCTTCAGCTTCTTCACGATGTTCTATCGCGCGCGTCCAACCAGGTTCAATGCCCAGTACTTTTTCAAATAATGGGATTGCCTTTTGGTAATTGCCAGCATAGAAGGCCTCCTCTGCTGAATCCATTAAAGCTTCAGCTTCAGGGTTGTGGCTGGAAGTGAGGAATCTTTTCAAGGGATCATAGGTATCATCTTCACCAAGATGCGGCGAAACATTGGGGAAATCGAATTGTGTACCGGGTTGTGTCTCAGGCTTTTCTGTAATTTTAGGTAAAGATTCAGAAGATTGAACCTCTGCCAGGCGGCGCGAACGAACTCGTCGCAATTCTCGTAACAAGCGGTTGGCATGTTCAAGCTCGACAAAATTAACCGGCGCGGATATTCGCTCGGTTGCAAGGGCTTCAAGATAGGCGCTGAGGGCATTTTCACTTTCAAGCAGCTCAGCATCTGAAGGTTGGTTTTGGGTGAGTATATCCTTCGCTCTTAAAACAAGGTCGGATAACATAGAGTTCCTTTCAAAAAAAGGCTAAGAAATGTTTTGCCTGGCGTGATAAAGGTTGGTTAAAGCTTGAGCCAGTTCATCGGGGGTTTTATAGGTCCCTTGAATTGCTTTACCCAAGACACCCATTTCGTCTTCGGTAAGACGTTTATGGTCATCAAAGGTCCAAATAGGCTCGTAGGCATGAGGGGCGCTGTTGATTTCGTCCGGCCGGTTAGGACCGACATTAACTGAACCTGCTGCTTGCCTGCCAGTGAGCAAATGGTGCAAAGCCCGAGCGCTAAATTGCAGCACATCAAATTCAAAAGAGTCAGCTGCTGCCTGATCTGAAACGATCCTTCCGATATTCCAGTCTATTACAAAAACTTGTTGACGAGGTTCATTCCAGAAATAATGAAGTACTTTATGATCAAGGTAAACGATGTTACGATCGTGTGCAGCCTGGATCATATCGCAAATTTGTATTGCTGTTTTGAGAGCCAGGGATACCGGGAAATTACGGTGGAATTCGCCGCGAGAATAACCCGCATCGCAACGTAAATAGAGGTTATCCTCCCACCGAAAGGGCAAGACGATGAAGGCAAGCCATTCATCATGAATTCGAGATTGAAAATCGTTGAGAAAATTATCAGTTTCACCTGGTGAATACATATCAGCTGACCCAGCCATGTGGTTAGCAGCAGCTTGTTGACTAAGAGAGGTAGTTAGCGGTGCAATTTCTTCAGGCCAGATGCCTGCATCAGTTTTTAAAAAACCGGTTGCCATTATTGGCGTGATCCCTTTTACATCTTGCATCTTATTTAAAATACGCACTTCGCTTTCAAATAAAGGCGTTGCATATTGGCGTTTATCGGGGCGCATAATTTTGATTATCGGAAAATCGACAAACTCGCCTGCCATGGGTGCGTATTCTAAACGAAAAACCCTTGCAGATGAACCCAAGGCTTCGGGTACAGAATAATCGCGCAATCCAGCTGAAAGCCAGGTGTCTACAGGTTCGGTTAATTTCATTAATTTATCTGGTCCAAATATTATGGTTTCCATGAAGTATTCCAATTCTAAGGGTGAAAATCGTGATAACCAGGGATTGATTTTACCAGCCAGGTATAAAATGGGTGGTGTTCAGGTAAGTCAGAGATAAGTTTATGATATTTTTCGTTGGTTGTTGCTTTGAGGAATTCGTTAAAATTTTCGATATAGCCTGGAAAATGCCAGGTCTCAGGGTTTGTTATAAGGCTTTGTTCCAGCATGGAAAGATGATAAAGCACGTTTTCAATATGCTTTATTTGAATGGTGCGAGTAACCTGTTGACTTTCTTGAAACGATGTAAAAGCCAGGCTTGCCTGGTGAACATGCACCATTAAATTCATAAAGTGATTTGACACCTTTTTAATTATGTTTATGTGGTTATGATAAAGCAAACGAGAAACTAAATCGGGATCACTTTCGTGGGCTTTTCTCCAATTTAAAAAATCAACTTGACATTGTTCAATACGTTCGCTAAGGCCATTTAGAAAGTCAACATGAATGCCAGTATCATAAACCATTAACCAAAAAGGTGTTATTTCTGAATAAAGGTCGGCAACATCCGAAAGGACTTTTTGACCAACCGCAGGTATTGTTTCTATTTGTGTACCCTGATGATTAGTTGAGTGAATAGAACCTAATAAAGGTAAGATGGTGATCTTCCATAAAGTTGTTATGTGTTGCGCATGGTCTAAAAGGGCCCATCCTTTACATGTTTCGCAAGATAATTCAGCAAGTGCGGCAGATAAATCTTGTTTTGCTATAAAATCACGCCAGGATGATAATGCATTCAATGCCAGTTGAGCCTCATCCAGTTCAGATGGGAGGGGTTCGACGGTGAGGTTATGGGTATGAATGTCATTAGAAAAAAGCGAAAGACAAGCATCAAAGCCTTTTGCTAATTGATTACAAACTTGATAGGCTTGCGGAGCGTGACTTTGGATTTCAGCTAAGCCCGAGTCAATATCACTCCATGTCTTTAAGTGCCCTTGAAAATGAGAAAGCCATTGGGAATATTCCTCGGGATTAGAATCAATTGGTTTATTTTCATTTATGCCGATTTCAGCAAAACCTAATATCCACGGGAA
Source organism: uncultured Candidatus Brevefilum sp. (assembly GCA_964411385.1). Lineage (GTDB taxonomy): Bacteria > Chloroflexota > Anaerolineae > Anaerolineales > Anaerolineaceae > Brevifilum. The sequence goes on from CAYPKT010000010.1 coordinate 30,398, forward strand.
AAATTGTAAAGCAATAGGGTGAAAACTCATCCTCTGCGCACCCAGGAGAATGCCATCAATAGCTTTTAACAACTCGGACAGCCAGGGTGGCATCCCGAGAAGATGTTCTAATACAGGGCGGTTTTTAGAGAGTTGGCTAAGGTAACTCATTGGTTCAATGCCGTGTTTCGGGCCTGTATATAAGGTGTGGAGCCATTTTTGGAATTCTTCTATGCGTGTTGATAGTGCCAAAATCCCCCAGCGATCAGGATCCCAGGAAATAACTTTACGTAGGGTGCTGGGTAAAGCTTCTAAATTTGCCTGTGTCCAAGCTGATTGTAATTCTGCGATAGTCTCTCCTCCCTGGAGATAGCTTTGTTTTATTTCTGAACCCAAACGGATGGGTATTGTTTGTTCATTTTTAATAAGGCTTAGAATAGGATAGTTAAAGGGGCTCTCTTTTAAGTCAGCACCGACAGTGCGCCACGTTTTTATGAATTTATGTAGATTTTGAACCAAGCTGAGGTTGCCTTGTTCCTGTGCCCAATGATAAAGATTAAGGCAAACTTCGTAAGGGGTATAACTTACACCATCTAAGGCAGATTGACGTATGACGGGCATTAATTGATCCCACCAGGTAGGGGTGGTGGTTTGGCTCGCTATAGAGCTGAGCTCCCAAAGTGAATCGTTCCAATTTGAATTTATTGAATGTTTAACTAAATTAAAGAAACAATTGTTTGAAATAATTTCTGGGATACGACAATATTCACGAAGAAGATGCCAAGGAAGGTTTAAAGATTCGTCAAATAGGTCCCAAATAAGAGAGACAATTGCTACAAGGCCTTGCCGGTCTTCTGTTGAAATCTTAACTTCAACCAGGGACACACAATAAGAAAGAACATCATCTTTGGGCCAGGGAGCACCAATTTTTTCGAGGATATTTCGATAATCTAAAATATTCCTCAATCCCTTTACAGATGGATGCGATCGTAAAACGACTTGAATTAGCGATTGGTACTCCATAACTTGATGAGCGATATTCTGCTGGTGGTAAGAAATCCGCCTTGCCAATACAGATACGCGAGTTGAATCTAAAGATAGGCCTTGAAACTCATCCCATCCAAGGTCATCGTATAATTCAGGGGCAGTGATTTGTAAAAACGACCCTAATATTTCAACCAACTGTTTGTAATCTTCCCATCGCAGGGGAGATTGTCGTTCCACTTTATTAATAAAAAGCGCATTGCCCCAATCTATGACATCGATTTGCCCGGTTGAATTATCCCAAAAAATATGCTCAAGTTTGACATCATTCCATAATATGCCAACTTCATGTGCTCTGGAAAACAAATCAAATAGGGCGTCAAGAACGGTAAGAATAATTCGCCTGGGGAAGGGTTTTCCAGATTGACGGGTTTTTGCGAGAATGGCGGGCAGATCTTCACCATGGGCAGTTTCACTGATGATGAAATAATCGGCAGTCCCCAATGTGTATTCGGGAGCCTGGTCAAGCAGGTGGGGAGGATGAGCTTTACTTGTTGGAAGCCCGTTCAAAAGGGTTAAAGCTTCAGCCTCTTGCGCGATTTGCCTTGCCTGGCGTTGAATGGTTCCTATAGTGGCCACTTTGGTTGGCTTTTTCAACACACCGGAGAGCTGTGGATGGTCTACGCAGACGACGTGGTAAACCTCTCCGGCATCTCCGCTGCCAATCGGCTTATCTTCAACCTGCCAAATGTGGTTCTTTCCCTGAATAATACGTGACAATGAATTGTCTCTCCTCAAAATAGCTAATCTGTTTAATTTTACCCATGGTTGAATTTATAATGAAGGACAGCGGGGATTGGTTTCGTTATCTAAATTTGGTGGCCAATTGGGGGAAGTTGGGCTAGATCCATAAAAGATTAACATTATGCAAATACGTTATGTGTTTATCCACGATATTTTCGGGAAATTATGGGACCTCATACGCTTGGCCCGGGTCGTCTGAGATAGCCTGGTTTTTCGAGGCCAACAATAAAAACATCAACGAAGCCAAACAACCCGCTGCGTTAAGCAAATAAAGCATTCGTCCGCCAAAAGCGTCGAAGATGATACCACTGATAAGGACGCTAATGATATTTGAAATACCAAATAGCGTTATTGTGATTAGCGATAGAGACGAAGTTGAATACTCATGAGGAAAAGATTGGTTAATTAATTTGACGGTTGAAACGAAGCGCAAACTAAAAGTAATACTTGTAAATAATTTCATAATGAAAAGCAGTGTACCCATAGGGTAGAAAAAAACAGCAAGACGCCTAACCATATCAATTAAAAAGATGACCACCAGGGTAGACGTTATACTTCTTTTTGCTAAAATACGATCGGCAAAAAAGAAAAATGGGATTTCGATGATTGCAGATAAGGTGGTTGCCAACCCGATGGTGCTTTCGCGCATATTAAGCTGAGACATAAAAATCGGTTCAAATTGTGAGATTCCATTGTCGGCGGGGTGCGTAATCGCTAATGCGATTACCGTAAAAAGCAAATATTTGTTATTGGAAATGGTTTTCCATATTTCCACAAAAGGGATACTTTTTTCTTCTTTGGCTGTTTTCTTGTCAGCATAATTTAGAACTTCATTAGAAATTAAAAAAGCGGATGCAGATAAAAAACCAATTAAAATAAGATTAATTAAGAAGTTAATTTTAATTCCATGACTTTCAAAAATAACCCCTCCCGCAAAGGCAGCAATTGCATAAGATAAAGATCCAAACAGCCGAATTGAACCAAACCCAGCTTTTTTGATGCTGCTTTTCGAGGCGGCCACCTGGTAAGAAAGGTTATCATTGATGATGTTAATTGAAGAAATGCCAATATGATTTATGGTGATGAGCAGCATGATTATAAGGACTGAATCTACCCGGGCAATTAAGAACATACACAAGCCAGATATGATGAGCGTTATTTGAAACATTAACCGTTTATGAAGTGTTTGATCAAATAACGAGCTGAGTAGAAATATAAATAAAAGCCCTAGCAAGGCTCGGGTAGTAGAAATTGTGCTAATTTGAACCCCTGTTATCCCAATTGTGTAAAAATGCAAGTTTAAAAAGGGAATCAAAACGCCGCAAGCCCCGAAGAACAAGAAATTAATCAAACTAAAAAGCAATGTTTGTGAAATAATTTTCTTGGGATAATGGTGGCTCATGTTGTTGTGCGAACTAAAGATTTATAATTGATAGGGTTTTTGAATTGATTAAGATACTCAAATGAAACAGATGACGTTATTGTAACATTTATATTTTTTTCTTTTGAACTGTTGAGCCTTAGGCGAACTATTTCATCGTAAAACAATTGAACAGATTCAACGTAAAAGCTTGAACGTGATTGAATAATTTGAATAATCCCATCTTTAAGTATAAAAGAATAAAAATATTTATTAGAGCTAAGGACCTTAACCTTTTACCTATTAAATGAACAGAGTAAAAATTGATGGCTCTGGTTTTATGATGATAACCTTGAAAAATTAAAAAAGTAAAATAATTAATGGACACTTGTACGAGATACCGTTTTTCGAAAAAAACACTTAAAATTAAACCCACCCTTTAGGAGACTACTTTTAAAGAAGCACGAATGGTTGTGTAATATTCCCTTCTTTCTTGGCAGCAAGGAGAGAAAGAACAACAGAGATCAAACAACCAAGGGCGCTCATCAGATATAATATGCGACCTCCAAAGCTATCGAATAATATCCCGCTAGCAAGTACGCTGATAATATTAGAGATGCCAAATAATGTCATTGTAACAAATGTAAGGGCAGTCGTTGAATATTGTTGTGGAAAAAATTTATGAATAAGTGCCACGGTTGTTACCAACCGAAAGGTAAAGCTTAGGCTTGTTAAAACATTAAAGACAAAAACTACCCAGCCAACCGGGTATAAAAATACAACCAGGCGACGTAATAAATCAATAATAAATACTGAGATTAAAACATTTGTAATCCCAAACTTATTCACAATTCGATCGGACAAAAAGAAAAGAGGGATTTCGCTAAGCGCAGATAATGTGAATGCTAAACCAATTGTGCTTTCCCGCATTCCTAATTGCGACATATAGATGGGCTCAAAGTGTCGTAACCCGTTATCAAGTGGGTAGGTGAAGGCTAATGCCAAAACCATCAGGAATAAGTAGTGATTCGTAGATAATATTTTCCACACCTCAAAAAAGGGGGCTCGTTTTTCCGGCAGAGGTTTTTCATTGTCATAATTAAATACAGAATTCGTTATAAAAATTGACAATCCAACTAAAATTACGATCAATACAAAATAGGTTATAAAATTAATACTTATCCCAGAGTTTTCAAAAACATAACCTCCAATTAATGCTGTGATAGCAAAAGAAATAGAGCCAAACAACCGCATAAACCCAAAGCCAACATTCTTTAAATTATCTTTCGAAGAGGCAACTCGATAAGCTAAGTTGTCGATAATCGTACTTATGGATGTAACCCCAACGTTATTAATTGTAAAAAGGATTGCGATAGGAATCATTGATTTTGCCCAACCCATTAATAACATGCAAGTAGCGGAGAGCAAGAGAATAAAAATAAAAGAAAACCTTTTATGTTGGGTTTGGTCGAAAAACGAACCAACAAAAAGTACAAGAAAAATTCTTACTAAAACTCGTATGGTGGTTAAAGTACCGACCTGAACCCCGGAAATGCCAATTTTATAAAAATGTAGACTAATAAAAGGAATTAATACCCCGTTTGCTCCAAAAAAAATAAAGTAAATTGCGCTAAAGAGAAAAACCTGTGAGATCGGCTTAATAATTTGTTGTTTACTTGTCATAATGAGTCAGTATAATTTCGTGTAGGTTTTCCTTGTGTTTATATATAAAATAAATAAATTTATTCAGGCTTTAATAATATTATTAATTCCTTAAGATTTTCAGGTATTTTAATCGGCTGTTACGTTTAACCCATTTAAGGATATATACTTTTTTATCGCATGCTAAGAGAAATAACCTAATGCCTGACGTAGGCGTGCCTCAGCGTCCATTTCTTGATCAGCTTTAGGAAGGTATTGCAGTGCGGATTGTGCTTCAATAATGGAATAACCAAGGGCAACCAGTGCCTCCAAAACCTCAGCGTCAATTTCATCCATTTTAGAAATAGCTTCTAAGGGCTCCAAAGGTTGAACTTTACCTTGAAGGTCAAGGATGATCTTTTGAGAAGTTTTTTTGCCGATTCCTGGCACTTTGACAAATATCTCAGGTTGATTAGCGGTTATTGCCCGGCGAATGGTTTCGGGGGATAGCGCAGAAAGAACCGCCAAACCGATGCGTGGTCCAATGCCGCTTACACTGATGAGCAGTATAAATAAATCGCGTGCTTCTATCGTTTCAAAGCCATATAAAGATAGCTGGTCTTCACGGACGATCAAATGGGTAAAAAAAGAACGCCTGGTTCCAGGGCGGCAGGATCGACTCTCATCATCTGTTAGGTGCAAAAATAGGCCAACACCTCCAAGGTTGATGACGACCTTGCCTTCTAATACCTGGGTGATTTCACCGGTTATGCTTGCAATCATAGTTATATTGTATCCAGTTTGCGGTTTTGGTTGAAGATCTCGTATAACATTAAGGCTGTGGCAACCGCAAGATTGAGTGAATCTGCCCTGCCTATCATTGGGATTTTCGCCAGGTCATGGCAGGCATTCATCATTACTTCGGGTAAGCCATGGCGTTCATTGCCCATCAGCAGAACCACAGGAAGCTGGTATTGAATTGACTGGTAATCTTTTGGGGCACGGTCAGAAGTGCCGATTAAATTGATTTTGTTTTGAACACCCCAGGAATGGAATGTTTGCCAGTCGGTTCGAACCAATTGGAGCGAGAAAATCGACCCCATGCTGGCTTTGATTGCAATTGGGTCATGTGGGTCGGTTGAAGGTCCAATTATAATGACCCCGCAGGCACCAACAGCATCTGCAGTTCGCATGATTGCGCCTAAATTGCCCGGGTCTGCGACTTGATCTAACGCGATCCACAGGTCAGTAGGGTTAAGGTCTAAAGCTTGTAAATTACCCCAGTTTTGTTTGACAACAGCACCAATCCCTTGAGGTCCTTCTTTATTCGTGAGACTTTTAAAAATATCCCCGCTGACTTCAATCCTTTCGCAATTTCGAATTGAGGAATTTTCCAAAAGAGATTTGCCAAAACTGCTTATCAAAAGTTCAGGAGAGACCACCAGGGATTGAATCTGCGCTCCGGTTTGAATAGCTTCGCCAACAATCCGAAGCCCTTCGATAAAAAAAGTATCGGAAGCATCTCGATACTTTTTATCTTCAAGCTTTCGGATTGCTTTAATTTTTGGATTGGAGAAGCTGGTGATGATCATGAGGCAGGAGATTGACGAAGACGATCGATTAACCCTTGATGATGACTATGACAAATAGCGACTGCCAGAGCATCAGCTGCATCATCAGGTTTAGGTAACTCTTCGAGCCTTAGTAGGGCTTGCACCATATGTTGAACCTGGCTCTTACTTGCGTTACCATAACCGCTAACAGTCTGTTTTACTTCGTTAGGGGTATATTCGTACACCTCTAACCCAGCTTGCGCTAAGGCTAATAAAACAACACCCCGTGCCTGACCAACTGAAAGAGCAGTTTTAACGTTTTTTTGAAAAAAAAGTTTTTCTACCGCAGCAACATCAGGTTTGTGATATTCGATGAGATCTTTTAAAGCAGCATAAACCACAATTAAACGCTGTGAATCGGGCTGGCCGTTTGCGGTGGAGATAATGCCGTAGGTGATGTACTTATAATCATTTTGACTCGTCAATTGAATTAAGCCATAACCTGTGGTCGCTAGTCCCGGGTCAATTCCGAGAATAAGCATGGCTACCTATTCGTTTTCTAACATTTGAATAGCTTCGTCGCTGATGTTGAGGTTAGAGTAAATATTTTGAACATCATCCAGGTCTTCGAGGTCTTCAATTGTTTTCATCACCTTGATTGTTTTTTCAACATCAAGAGAAACCTCTTGCCTGGGAAGAAAACGAAGGCCAGATTCATCAGGGACAATATCTTTATTGGTAAGGTGATCGGCAATGGTTTTGAAACTGCCTGGTTCGCCGATAATTTCGATCAAATCATGTTCACTTTGAACATCATCAGCACCGGCTTCAACAGCCAATTCGAAAATAGCGTCAAAATCATGCCCTTCACTGGGGATTGCAAAGTATGTCATCCGATCGAATTGCCAGCTGACAGAGCCAGCTTCACCTAACCCACCGCCGGCTTTTGATAAAATCCTGCGCAAGTCAGCTACGGTGCGATTACGATTTTCAGTTACGCATTCAATCATTAAAGCAACGCCATTGGCTGCATACCCTTCGTAAAGGATTTCTTCAAAATTCGCGCCTTCTTTGTCCTCCCCTGTACCACGCTTAATGGCACGCTCAATACTTTCTTTTGGCATATTTGCGGCTTTTGCTTTATCGATTGCGAGTGCCAAACGAACGTTCATACTTGGATCGCTGCCACCATCGCGTGCTGCAATTACAATTTCTCGGGCAATGCGGGTAAAAACCTTCCCTTTTTTGGCGTCAGCAGCGCCTTTTTTACGTTTAATGGTTGACCAATGTGAATGTCCTGACATAAATGGATCTCCTAATTCTCAATACTTTGAAAATAATTCCTTACTCTTTAATTATACCATCATCAGCATGCCAGAATAATAATTTTATCGCATAATCTGTAGATTTAATTTATGCTTATTTTTCGTTTGATTCTTGCGAGACGATGTTCCAATCGAGCTTGCCAGTTTTGAAATTGTAACTCACATGCATAATGGGCATGTAAGGTGTTGAGGGCGCGCTGTGTCCAATCGAGGGCTGTGGGTAGGTCTTTGGCGTGATGTTCATAGTATTTTGCCAGCTCCTCAAAGGCGTATAATTTATTTGCCCCTGCAGCTTGGCTCCAGAGTGAGAGTGCATCAGCCCAACGACCGCTTCGTTTTAGTAGAAAAGAATATCGATATACGGTATCCCAATAAAGGTGGTCGGGTAGGTTTTTATCTAATGCTTGTTGATAAAGAGTGATAGATTGGTCGATCTCCCCGATACTTTCGAAAAAACATGCCAGGGCTGCAGTATCTTCTGAGTGGGTAATTTGTTCAGAGTTTGGTTCGTGTAGCAAAAAAGCCATATGGCTGAACAACCCTGTTAAACTTAAAATATCGATAGCATTATGGTAAAAAACGTCTACCATAGGCCGTGCATCTCCAGTCCTCAAGTATTCAAAATACATTTCGGGGATTAAATAACCTGGAACTTCTTGCTCACTGCGAGTGACCCCCAATATTTTTGATTCGATGTTTCCCAGAGTTCGACTTTCGAGACGATTCCGCCAAAGGCGACGTGCCAAAGGTAGAAGATCAAAATGGTCGATAGTTTCGAAGGGGCTTGGCAACCCTGCCAGGGCATAACGAGTATTGAGCAGAGGAACATCAAATGACTTTCCATTATAAGTAACCACTGCTTGCATGCCCTGAACAAAGGAAGAAATTCCTGTTAATAATGCGGGTTCTTCCCCAGGATGGCGCATAAAAAATTGTATTAACTGGTAACCTGTATGCGTAAAACGGCCAAGTCCAACTTCAAAAGCATAGGTTCCCGTTCCACCAGCCAATCCACTTGTTTCAGTATCCAAAAAAATAATATTTTGGATGTTGTCGCCCGTTAATGGACTGGTATTTGCCCATTGGCATAAGCGATCAATAGGATGGTCTGGAAGGAGTTGCTGTGATCCATGTCGATGGTCGTGTGGGTAGTGCTCTTCATTATAAAATACCTGTCCAAAAACACTTTCGTAAAAATGTCCCCCTAACACCTGGTCGATGGGATATTTTTTTCCTTTTTGAGGTTTTAACTGGGCATTTTTACCCAATTGAACCCCTAACGCTTTGAGTTGACTTGAGAGCAATTCCCAATTAGCCATAATTGATTAACGCCTCAAAGATTGCCTGGGCTTCAGCCTTCCCTCCTGAGCCTTCATCACCAATGGGCCCCACACAGGACGGGCAGCCATCTTCGCATTCGCACTGTGTAATGGTTTCATACCCTTGTCTGAGGAGTTGATCATGCCTTTGGTATAAATTTTCAGATAACCCTAAGCCGCCTGGGATGTTATCGTAAATTATCAGGGTAGGCTGCCCGTCTCCCAGGGTCGAATTTGGGTCGTAATGTACGCCAATATCTTCTGTATCACACATTAAGAGAAGAGGTGCCAGGTTATGTAAAAGATAGCTGATTCCGGCTATACCGCTGCGCACACGCACCCGAACCTCAGCCTGACGGTGACAGGATGGGCATAATGAGATTAAATTCTGTAGGCGGTTGGCAGCGCTAAGGTTCGTAAAAGTCTTAAAAGGTTGAATATGATGAACATGAAGAGGTTGCTTGTTACCGGATGCTCCGCATACCTGGCACTGATGACCATCTCGGTTAAGAACTTGCTGACGAATGTTTTCCCAATCTGGGCCGTACGCATTACCACCCTCATGCCAAACCATTTGACTTTTGAGTTTATCGATTGTGTGGGATGTTAGTGAAAACCAATAGCCAACGGTATTGAGAAAAGTTGGTGGTAAATTGATCTCCTCTCCACCTAAAAATTCATGTGTGAACCAGCGGATTTTCCGATACCCCGTTACTTGGTTTGTCACCAAAACTTCGCCTAACGACTTGATTGCACCCGTAACAACTGCTTGTTTTTGAAGGGATTGGCCTTCAACCTGGCTGTTTATCGTTGCTTGAGTGTAATAGTCAACAATGGCGTCACGCAAATGGGCAACGCCAGTTTCCAAATCCAGATTTTCTACCAAGAAGGTAGCGCCTTCATGCAGGTAAATAGCATTGGGATGTACCATCCAGTAAGCACTATCTAAGTCAACCTGACCGATGGTTTCTTGGGCATAAGTGTTATGGTGAATTAAAGTAATATTGTTTGGTGATGCGTTCCTTAAAGAAACACTTGATGCAGGATATCGGTCTGCCATCCAGTAGAAGCGATCCGCTTGTTGGTGTAATTCACCGCTTTCTGCAAGGAGGTTAAGAAAATTTTCAAGCTCTAATTTAGGGATGGTGCCGAAGCCTTCCCCTTTTGAAAAGGGAAGTTCAAAGGCTGCGCACCTGATGTGTTGAAGAAGAATAAGAAGGTTATTCGGTTCGATTAAAGCATGTTCAGGAGATCGCTCAAAGAAATACTCTGGGTGACGTGCAAGGTATTGGTCAATGGCATTGGCAGAAGTAACCAAAATAGAGAGTGATGCGCTTGTTTTCCGTCCTGCACGGCCGGCCTGTTGCGTTGTTGAGGCGATACTTCCTGGGTAGCTAATGATAACAGAGGCATCCATGTCGCCGATATCGATGCCTAACTCCAGGGCGTTTGTAGCGACAACACCCTTTACTTCACCACGGCGTAACCCATCCTCAATAGATCGGCGTTCATGTGAAAGATACCCGCTGCGGTAACCTCTTACCTGGCTGGGGTTTCCATGTTTTTCTTTTTGGCGTAAATAAGTGAGGATCAATTCAATGCCACGTCGAGTCCGACCAAATATGATGGTTTGAATACCGTCGTTGATTAATTCACCTGCGAGTGCAGTCCCTTCAAGCATAGAGCTACGACGGATGCCTAGTTTTTTATCCACAAGGGGTGGATTATAAATTAAGAAATTCCGCTCTCCATGGGGGGAGCCATCTTGCTCTATAACGTTTACTGGCTGTTCCACTAGGCGTTCTGCCAGGATTTTAGGATTGGCAATTGTTGCTGAAGTTAGGATAAACTGCGGTTGGCTACCATAAAAACGACAAATGCGCTGAAGACGTCGCAAAACATTAGCAACATGTGAGCCAAACACACCTCGATAAGCATGCATCTCATCAATGATAATAAAGCGAATACCGTTGAAAAAATTTTTCCAGGCTGTATGGTGGGGCAGAATACCCGTATGCAGCATATCTGGATTGGTAAAAATAATGGATGATTCCTTTCGAAGCACAGGTCGAAGGTGTTGAGGTGTGTCACCATCGTAGATACTGACCCGGCGAATGTGCGGGCTGTCGATTTGCGATACGATGGACTGTAAGGCAGATAATTGATCCTGGGCGAGGGCTTTCGTCGGGAACAAGTACAGGGCTTTGAATTGAGGTTGCTTCAATAAGCCATCAACAACAGGTAGGTTATAACAGAGGGTTTTGCCACTGGCAGTCCCTGACACGACCGCAATATTCTCCCCTTGTGTGGCTTGGTTGTATGCCCGAGCTTGATGTGTGTACAACGAGTGAACCCCCTGAGTTTGGAGTGCACTTACCAGTTTAGGGGATAGTTCGTTAGGGAAAGAGGAAAAATCGGCAGATTTAGGCGCCAGAACACGCCAAGCAACGACATTTTCAACAATTTGAGGATTGCTGCGCCAACGACTGAGAAGGGATTTTATCTTGTCTGCCATCGAATTCTTCGAATATTTGTTTCAATAATTATAATTGTTTTCGTGTGCGGATGCAATAATATACTTCAATGGTCCCCCTGATCGCGATAATTCATTCGTTTATTAAGCAAGGGAAATACTTTTTACCAGCGTAGAAAAATAAACGAGTAATGAAATATTGGTTTGGTTTACCAATTTTGAGGGATTTATTATCTTTGTGATTTTTTGATGACCAGGTCAAGGATTGGATAAACCAAATTTCCTAAGATCCCCGTCAAGCGATAAAGTAGTTTCCCCTCAAACCCGGGCAAAATGACATACTTACTTTTTTGAACACCACGTAAAATTTCATCTGCAACCTGTTCTGCCGTAAGAACCCCCGAGGTTCCAGCCAAAGCGCGAGTCTCTTTAGGTTTAAGGGGTTCTTCAAATTCCAGTTGTGGGGTTTGGGTATCGGGTGGGAAGACAATATGCAAGTTGATGCCCAGGGGTTTTAGTTCAGAGCGTAACACGTCAGTAAGGCCACGAACAGCGTACTTAGTTGGGGTGTAGCCAGAATAACCAAATACGCCGATAAAACCAGCCTGTGAGGAAAGATTAACGATCGTGCCTGAGCCGCGTTGTATCATCTCATCTACCAAGGATTTAATCACATGCAAGGTCCCAAAATAATTGACTTCCATCAGCCAATGGAAGGTGTCTATATCCAGCTCTTGGAAATAGCCGGGGTAAACGACACCAGCGGAGTTGATCACCAAATCGGGCAGCCCGCGAGCTTCAATCCAGGTGTGTAAGCTGTCATTCACAGCTTGGTAATTGGTTACATCTTGAGAGAGTATATCGATGAATTGGTTTTCGTGAACTTTAAGCTTGATAAGCTCATGTTGCGCTTCTTCTAATTTGGTTTTGTTACGGGCAAGAAGGCAAATATTCGCACCATTTAAAAAAAGCTTCTTTGCAAGGGCTAATCCAATTCCACTGGAACCGCCAGTAACGAGTGCAAGTTTGAAATCATTCATGGCTAGTGTGACCCTCACGTACTGCAAGAACCGCCAGGACAAGTGCTGCAGCTGTTGCCACCGTAAAGCCTTTGACCCTGACTGGAGGCATTAAAAAGAGAAAGTTTGCGACGTGTATGCTCACTATGACACTGAAAACAATAAATTTTTGTGTCTGCATCCTTGATGGGGCGGATCGTTTCAAATTTGGCCTGGTAGTCCAGGCAGGTGTATTCATAAATAGGCATGCTGCTTCCTAACTTGCTGGGTTTGTTGAGATTGGAAAATTTTATCGTAAAGGTTTTAGAAGGTCAAATGGTCTAACCATGTACCCTCGGAGGGCTGACTCTTACTCGGGTTGATACCTATCGCGAATTGCAGGGATGAGATATTCTGAGAATGAGCGTTCGCAATCATAATCGGGTGCCCAACCCCAATCGTGGCGGGCTGCCGAATCGTCAACTTTTTCAGGCCAGGTGTCCACAATTTTCTGACGGCATTCGTCCACGACGAAATTGATTTTTGCATCCGGGAAAACTTTGATGATAATATCATGTATCTGTTGAGCTGAAAGACTGAAGGATGTGACGTTGTAAACAAATTGCGAAAGATGGCTCTTAGGTGTTTCTTCTAAGAGCACCAGGGCTTTGACCGCATCGGGCATAACCATAAAAGGCAGGGTAGTGTCTGCACGTACGAAACAATTATATGGTTCCCCCTTGGCAGCAGCATGCAGCATTTCGGGACCATAGTCGCTGGTGCCGCCGGTAGGGATGGTTTCAGCGCTGATTAACCCCGGGAAACGAAGAGAGCGAAAATCAACTGGGGCATTGGTGGCATAATCAGCTGCCAGCTGTCTGTAGTAAAGATTGTAATACCTGCCCAAGTGCTCACAATAGAGCTTGTTACAACCGTACATGGTTGTGGGTTGATTCCATTCTTCTTCTGAAACAGCGCCTGCTTCTGCTTTTTGTTTAAGGGTTGAAATTCCGTAAGCTGCAATTGTGCTGGGATAAATAAATTTCACAGATTTTCCTTGCCATTGGGATTGTTCAGTCGCTAACCGGAGGAGGTTAAGCGTGCCTTCCACATTGATACTATGGGCAGTTTCAGGATTGTATTCAGCTTTTGTTGAAAGGATTGAAGCCAGGTGATAAATCGTACTGATTTCGTGTTCTACAACCAGTCTACCAAGCAACATTTCATCTAAAATATCCCCGGTAATGTAGCTTTTACATAAATCACGCAGTGATTTGTCTAAAGGGGCAACGTCCAAAGCGACGATGTGATTTTCAGAGTTTTTTGCAAGGTGTTGAATTAAACCATGACCAATCTCACCATTCGCACCGGTAATTAAAATAACCTTTTGGCGCATTAAATCCTCCTCTTGTACTCATTAAAAAATTGATGTAAATAGCTGATCGTTATCATATTTAATCTTGAGACATATCAAACCAGTTAGAAATCATTTAAAAAAGAGGTAGAGAAATGCTCATACGGCGGGTTAAATCTGAAGGGCGAGAAGAAACTTGTAGAACAACAATGCTCATATCATCCTCTGGTATGCCATTATCCAATCGGATTGATCGATTGAGGAGAAATTCAGCGATTTCTTTTTCAGTTGGTTCTTGCTCTTCGATAAAAGCTTCGATGGTCGTGCAAATATCTAAAACTTTTTTCGCTTGGTAACCAGCTTTGAAAACCCCATCTGAAAAGACAACAACGCTCATTTCAGGTTGGATAGGCAGTTCAATAATATTCGGCTCAATTTCGGCATGGATTCCAATCGATTCACTATTTTCAGAAAGGCAATCTACTTTTTCGCCCCGAATTACAAACGCTGGAATAGGGTTACATCGTGAAAGAATAATTGTGTTGGTTTGTAAATCGATACTGAGGACACATAAATTTGCGTGAACCTTACCCTGGTATTCTGTAAAGATATTTTGGGCAGCTAATCGGATTGACGCACCATCGCGAATACCCTGGCTAATTGAGTTTAAAACACGGTTGGTGACAACAGAAGAAATTCTTTTGCTTTTTATGTTTTCAAATATTCCATCGACGAGAACAATGGAAATGCCACCATTTGGGCGTTCAATCACTTCAACTGTATCACCACTCAAGCTTGTAGGGTCTTTATCAATTTTTTCAATAGCGATTTTTATTTCCATAAAATAATTTTACTTGATTTTTTAGGTTATTATATAAAATGAAACCATCTGCACCAATTCCAAAATATATTCTTACAACGACACGATTTAAAGTCAAAAAACAATTTTCTGTGACATTGAAATTATTCGTGTACATTATAGAATATTTTAAAATATGTAATTTCACGTTTATATTTTATTGATTGACCAAATAAACTATAATGAATTGATTAGGTGTAAATATTTATTTATTATCTGTGGAAAATGGAAAACTGAATGCAGAAAGACCTTGAACAAATTTTAAAAGCAACCTTTTTCTCTTTAATTCTGATGAGTATATTGGCGTCAAGTGGATGCGGATTCAATTTGAAGTCTTTGAATTTTGTTTCTACTGTCGAACCGGATAAATCAGCCCCACTTGAAACCATCTCAAACAAAATAACAAACCCGGAAAATGAATACGGTCCTTCGATAGCTGAAATTCAGGGAGAATTTCACTATTCGCCCTATGTTAAGCAAAAGGTTGAAGATGTTCATGGGGTGGTGACCGTAATCCGCGCTGATGGTTTTTATTTGCAGTCGATGTATCCAGATGAAAACCTGGCAACTTCAGAAGGAATTTACGTGTATCAGGGTTTGGTTCCAACCGTGAAGCCAGGTGAAGAAGTTTTGGTAACTGGTACGATCAAGGAGGGTGTTTTAAATGGCGACTCGGTAAACGACCTTACAATTACCTATATTAATTATCCTTCTATCAAAGTCCTTTCGAATAACAACCGACTACCAAATCCGGTTGTAATTGGAGAAGGCGGGCGAAAGCCGCCAGTAGAAACGATTGATAACATTACAAATGGCAGAATATCAGGGGATCGGGAACTTAAACCTGGTGAAGCAGGATTGGACTTTTTTGAAAGCTTAGAAGGGATGCTGGTACAAGTTAACCACGCTGTTGTAGTTGGCGCTACAAACCGTTATAAAGAAATTGTTGTTTTGCCTGATGATGGAAGTTGGGCTGGAGTTCGGACTACACGAGGGGGGGTCGTGATTCAACACAATGATTTTAACCCAGAACGTGTCATCTTAGATGACGCATTATTGGCGCTCCCGTTTGTGCAAGTTGGGGATAATTCAACCAAGCCAATTATTGGTGTGATGGATTATTCGTTTGGAAACTATAAACTTTTGCCCATCGAAAATGTTGAATTTGCTTCAGGCGGTCTTGAAGCAAGCAAACCACTGCCAGCAGTGGAGCCTGGACAGATCAGAGTAGCCAGTTACAACGTTGAGATGGTTTCACCTAAAGAGCCAAATCGGATTGTTACATTAGCGGATCAAATTGTTAATGTGATGGCTTCGCCTGATATTATTGGCTTGCAGGAAATTGCAGACAATGATGGTTTGACAGAAAGCCAGGTAGTTTCTGCTGATGAAACCTGGCAGCTGCTTATTGGTACAATCGTGGAATTAGGGGGGCCACACTATGCTTACGCAGATATAGACCCAGCAGCGAATCAAGACGGAGGCGCTCCTGGTGCTAATATTCGCGTAGGCTTTCTTTATAGGACAGATCGGGGGCTTATTCTTGCTAAAGCTCCCCATGGAGATGCCAAAACAGCGATAAGTGTTATCGATAGGGGAGGAGTGGCGATATTTTCTCATAACCCCGGGAGGGTTGAGCCTGACCATAATGTATTTAGAAATAGTCGCAAACCCCTGGCAGCGATGTTTTTGCTCGATGGGGAGCCTTTGTATGTGATTAATAATCACTTTATTTCCAAAGGAGCTGATACAGGTTTGTTTGGTGCAAACCAACCACCTCTCTTGAATTCAGAAGACCGACGCAACCAACAAGCCCAGGTGGTACAGGATTTTGTAACTTCGATTTTAGAGGTTAACCCAAACAGCCGGATAATTGTGATGGGCGACTTGAATGATTTTCAATTTTCTAGCCCATTAGATATGGTAAAAGGGGAGCATTTGTTTAACCTGGTTGATACATTGCCCGTAAAGGATCGATACACTTATGTGTACGATGGCAACAGCCAGGCCTTAGACCATATCCTGGTGAGTGAAACCCTATTTAGCAGTGTAATATCTGTAGATATTTTGCACTTAAATAGCGAATTTGACTATACCAGGCAGTTTTCGGATCATGATCCTGTTACCGCCACTTTTTTGTGGAATGCAGAAGATTAATGCCTATCAATTGAAGAGTTTTTATTTCATGTAAAATGTTGTATAATTAACCTTGAATCGGGGATGATCGGCTTCGACGGGAGAGGCTGGTTCCGGATTGCGAGTCGAGAGGTACCGACCTCGTAAAATCAGTACAAAAAAACAAGTGCCAATCGCACTGAATATGCAGCTTTACCCCTCGCAGCATAAGCTGTAAGGTAATAAGCTCTGATCGATAAGAGATCACGTCCCCCATATTCCGTATTCCTGGCCGGGAGTGGGTGTGGCGACACAAAGTCAGGATGCCGCGCAAGACGCCGTTAAATGCGCGAAAGAGGGGCTTTCGGGTCCTAACGGCTGGCAAAAGGGTCGCCCGGTTGGCCGGCTAACCTTGAGCGAGAACGAATAGGCTGACTACACTCGTAGATATCCGAGGGTCGAATCTTTCGGACGCGGGTTCGATTCCCGCCATCTCCATCTAAAAAAACCGCTCAATTGAGCGGTTTTTTGGTTTATTCGTTGCGTGGTTAATCATGAATTGGAAGCGGTGGAAAAGGTTGTAGGTCGTAGGAGGTAACTAAAAGGAATTAGTGAATCATATAGGGTTCGGAAATAAATTGACAGTCTATTTTTGATTGAGAAGACTAAATGAAGTAAATCATTAATTTGGACTTTTTATTGGTTATAATTATCTAATAGAGAATAATGCATGATTATATTAAAGGATTGTGAAAACAATAATATGAAAAAGGAGTATTCATGAGCGACCAAATAGTATATTTACCCGTTGACCTATTGCAAAGCTTTATAAAAGATAGTTTTATTGCCTTTGGAGCACCCCCCGATGATGCCCAAACCTGTTCCGAGGTGTTGATTGAATCCGATTTGCGGGGGATAGAATCCCACGGGATCGGTCGCTTGCGTTACTACTATGATCGCTTGATTACCGGTCAACACGACGTCAACACGAAAATTGATATTATCAAAGAAAGCCCCACCACAGCAGTGCTAAACGGTAACCATGGCTTGGGGATGGTGATTGGTAAATATGCGATGGAACTGGCAATTAAAAAGGCCAAGGAATATGGTATGGGATCTGTAGCGGTGCGAGACTCTACTCACTTTGGTATCGCTGGCTACTATCCCTCGATGGCAATTGAGGCGGGCATGGTAGGGATGGCGTTCACCAACGCACGCCCTTCGGTTAGCCCCACTTTTGGAACTCAACCGCTATTAGGCACGAACCCGATTGCGTTTGGCGCACCGACCGATGAACCCTTCCCGTTTCTATTTGATGCCGCTACCCCGATTGCTCAACGGGGCAAGATAGAAACCTTGGCCAGAGCTGAAAAACCAGCTCCTGAGGGCTGGCTGATTGACCCCGAAAACCATTTCTTAACAGACCCAGATGAAGTAATGGCTGCCCTTCTAAGGGGAGACGCAGCTTTATTGCCTTTGGGTGGTATCGGTGAGGTCTTGGGTGGGCACAAAGGTTACGGTTTAGGAGTCATCGTTGAAATCCTCAGCGCTTCTTTCCAAACGGGGGCTTTCTTAAGCGCGCTTACAGGGGTGAACCCAGATGGAACGCCCAAACATTTTAGAGTGGGGCACTTCTTTATGGCTATCAATATAGACAACTTTGTCGACTTGGATGAATTCAAACACACTACTGGTGAGATCCTACGAGAATTACGGGCATCACGAAAAGCACCAGGACAGGATCGCATATATACCGCTGGCGAAAAAGAATATGAAAATGCAATTCGAACCCGGTGTTCTGGTGTGCAAATCAACCCTAATTTGCAAAAGGATTTAAAATTTGTGCGCGATAAACTGGGATTAAGCCAATACGAGTTTCCATTTTAATGTGGCAGTAAGCAAATTAATTAAGTCGCTAAGTTAGCGATTAATTGTCTCAAACCTTCTTCTGAAATTGTAGGGACCCCGCGTTGATGAGCTTGATCAAGCTTTGAACCGGGGTTTTCTCCTAAGAGCAGGTAATTTGTATTGCCACTAACGCTGCCCGTCACCTTGCCCCCGTTGGCTTCTATCAGGCTTTTGGCTTCGTTACGGCTCAACGTAGGGAGGGTACCAGTGATGACGAAGGTTAACCCTTTTAGCAATTGCTCACCGTTTTCAGATCGTTTTTCGACACTTGGCCAGACACCGCTGGCTTTTAGCTTGTTCAGCATGACCTGGTTTTCTTCATTGTGAAACCATTCCACGATGGATGTGGATATATTGGGGCCAAATCCTTCGATGGATTCAATTTCGGTTTGGGTTGCCTGGCTAAGCTGATCTAAATTAGAAAAATTTTCTGCTAATGCCTGGGCAGCAACTTCACCCACGCCATGGATACCCAGCCCGGTGATCAAACGCCCAAGCGGTTGTTGTTTTGACGCCTGAATGGCTTTAACCAAGTTTTGAGCCTTTTTATCAGCAAAGCCTTCTAAAGTTAATAAATCTTTTTCTGTGAGACGATATAGATCTGCAATATCTTTTACTAACCCTTCGCTGACGAGCTGATTGACAATACTGATCCCTAAGCCAACGATATCCATTGCTGTACGGGAAGAAAAATTTTCGAGGTTGCGGACGAATTGTGCTGGGCAAGCACTATTGATGCAGTAGTAGGCAACCTCACCATCTGGGTTGACGATGGGTTCACCACAAGAGGGGCACACTGTTGGCGGTGAGTAGGGTTGTTCTGCACCGCTGCGTAAATCTACAATCGGCCCGATGACATAAGGAATAACTTCACCAGCCCGTTTGACCAACACGCGATCGCCGATACGAATATCTTTTTCTTTTATAAAGTCAAAATTGTGGAGGGTTGCCTGCTTGACGATCACACCACCTATTTCAACAGGTTCAAGAATGGCAAAGGGGGTGATCACGCCTGTGCGTCCAACGTTAACGCCGATATCATTCAACTTTGTGGTAACTTCCTGGGCGGGGAATTTGTAGGCGATTGCTCCGCGTGGGTCTTTGCCGACAACCCCTAAGTCTTCAGTTAATCTCAGGTCGTTTAATTTAATAACCATCCCATCCACTTCGTAGGGGAAGGACAGTGGATCAGTCTTCAAACATAGGTTAATGGCTTCGGTGAGCGTAGAAAAATGCGTGGAAGTTTGAGCGACTGGAAAGCCAAGCTGCCGTAGATATTGGAGCGTATCCCATTGCGTGGTTGGAATTTCGCCGCCTTCATGGTGGACGATAGCATATACCAAAAGAGTAAGCGGACGCTGAGCTGTGATTTTTGAATCAAGCTGGCGGAGAGAGCCAGCAGCAGTGTTACGTGGGTTGAGGTAGGTTTTTTCGCCGGCACGTTCAAGGCGTTCGTTTAACTTCTCAAAATCAGCTTTGAAAATTAACGCTTCACCTCGTACGACGAGCACATCGGGAACTTTGGGGCCCTCGGACGAAACGGGAATATGTAAGGGCAATGCCTTGATTGTGCGCAGGTTTTCTGTAATGTCTTCACCGATTTCACCATTGCCACGTGTAGCACCCTGGACAAACATGCCATGATGATAATGCAAAACTACGGTTAAGCCATCCAGTTTGGGTTCGACGACATAATCTGCTGTGGTGACGCGGCTATCCAGGCGGGCAATCCGAGCTCGCCAATCGCGAATATCGTTTTCGTCAAAGGCATTCGCCAGGCTAAGAATTGGGCCAGGATGCACGACCTTGATAAATTCCGCCAGGGGGTCTGCACCTGCTCTTTGTGATGGTGAATCAGGGGTAACCCAATCGGGGTGATCTTTCTCAATTTTTCGTAGGTGTTTGAGCTTTTCGTCAAATTCATAATCGCTGATGACCGGGTCGTTTAACACGTGGTAACGGTAGTTGTGAAAGTGAAGCTCGTCTTTTAGCGCCTGGTATTCTAATTTGAGCGTATCGTCTGCCATTGGATCCCTCGCTTTGTATATATTTTTGTTAATAAATTTTACACGATGGAAGGTTAAAAAGAAAATATTCCCGGTGAGATTCGAACTCACATTTACGGCTCCGGAGGCCGCCGCCTTATCCATTAGGCTACGGGAACTTATTGATAGCTAAGCATAACCTGCAGCTAAGTTATTATACCCAAAACAAACTAAGGAACCACATAAATGACAGTTTTGGATTATTACGACTGCTTAGCTGAAGATCAATTTGGTCCGTTTTACAAGGAAATCTGTGATGCCATAACCTAACACAGTCAAAATATCATCCGGGCGACCGGTAGCCCCAGACTCAGCTTTGAGATTCATCCACAACCCTATATCGTTTGCTTGAAGAGTTACCACCTGAATGCCTTGAATGAGAGGTCTGAGATCGTAGACTTTGTTGCGACGAGAATACGGTATTGAATCTTGACTGAGAAGGTTAGCAACCTTCTGTTCTAAACCGACAAAAGGTTGATAGTCAAAAAAACTAACCTCGAACTCGCTGGAACGAAGTCGCTTTTGTAAAGAATCTTCTCGGAGGTCGACTTCCTGAGCACTATGGATTATCAATCCAGGTGGGACAGCATGTTTAAGTTCTGTCACAATCTCTAATAAAGGGAGGGGTTTATTCATCCAAAACTCGAGGAGCTCTTCATCGCTGAGAAAACCAAGAGGCAAAGCTGAAGCTAAATTAAGACGTGCGCGAGGATGAAACCCCTGCGAATACCGCACCGGGAGACGGCTACGCCTAAGGGCACGCTCCCATAAGCGCTGTAAATCAAGATGCCCTATAAAACGCAGACTTTCGCCCTTGGCATAGCGGATTCGTATACGGGTAATTTGATCGTTCATCATGGACATTTCCAACCTCCACCCGGTTGAGCAAGGCGCTGTTTGTTAAATGAGGAGAGGATGCCGCAGGCATAGCAATGGTCACGGCAGTCGGGGCGCGCTTTACCGGTTAAGCTCCATTGATAATCTTCAGCCAAGAAGGATTTTTTGACGCCAACATTGATATGATCCCAAGGAAGGATTTCATCGAGCTCTCGCGTTCGGATACTATAAAAGTCAGGATTTAAACCAATCGTTTTGAAGGCCTTTGTCCAAGCTTCATATGAAAACTGATCCCCCCAAGCGTCAAAGCGGGCGCCATTACGCCAGGCAGCCAGGATGACATCTGCCATTCGTCTATCGCCGCGCGAAAGCCAAGCCTCTAATAAAGAGGCGTTAGGATCATTCCAGGTCATCTTTATTTTGGATCCACGCAAGGCGTCCTTCAAGAGGTTGATCTTTGTAGCAATAAGGTCGTCTTCATCATAAGCAACCCATTGAAAAGGCGTATGCGGCTTGGGGATGAAGGTGCTAATGCCTGTGTGCACACGTGCACGTCCACCTATCAAACGGCGACCTTCACGAAGGATTTCTTTGCTTAATTCTGCGATTGCTTCTACGTCTTCCAGAGTTTCACCGGGGTGGCCAATCATAAAATAAAGTTTAAGTGAGGTCCATCCGTGTTGAAAAACCGATCGTACGGTGGCCATCAATTCGGCATCGGTAATAGGCTTATTGATGATATTGCGCATGCGTTCGGTACCCGCTTCGGGGGCAAGCGTGAACCCCCCCCCGGGAGAAAGATCCTGGAGGATATCCATCAGTTCATCTGAGAAGGATTCGACGCGCAAGGAGGGCAGAGAAATTTCAACCTGGCGTTCGGTTAACAGGGATTGCAGGCCTTCGATCAAAGGGATGATATGACTGTAATCTGAGGAAGAAAGCGAGAGCAAACTGATTTTTTCGTAACCGGTATGATCCAAGCCAGCCCTTAGCGCTTCCAAAATTTCATCGATTGGACGTTCTCGAATTGGACGGTTAACCATGCCGGCATGACAAAATCTGCAGCCGCGAGTACAGCCCCGCATAATTTCAACACTGATCCGTTCTTGTGCGACCTCGATATTGGGCACCAAGAAACGCGTAAGTGGAGGGGGAAGTTTAGCCATCAGCCGTTTATTTACAGGCAGGGAAACCTCAGGGTGATGGGAAAATACGGATTTTATGGTTCCATCAGGGTGATATTCCACATCAAACAGTGCTGGTACATATACACCTGCAACGTTGGCTAACCGCTTTAATAATTCTTGGCGAGGACCCTTCGAGGATTTCCAGGTCTGGTAAGTGTCAACAATTTCAAGAATGGCATCTTCACCTTCACCAATGACAAAGGCATCGACAAACGGTGCAACAGGTTCAGGATTGAAAACAGCTTGTCCACCAGCAATGACCAGAGGATGATGTACTTCCCGTTCAGCACTGAATAAAGGGATTTTTGATAGATCTAAAATATTTAGAAAGTTAGTGTACAGGGTTTCGTAGGGCAAGCTAACGCCAATAATTTCAAATTCAGATAACGGTTTTTTGCTTTCCAAGCTAAAAAGAGGGATTTGGTGACTGCGTAAAGCACTTTCCATATCAACCCAGGGCGCAAAGGCTCGTTCTGCTGCAATATCATCTCGCTGATTTAGAATGTCATAAAGCAGGGCAATCCCCAGGTTAGATTGACCCAGATCGTAAATATCGGGAAAAACCAGTGCGAAATGGGTTTGAACTGCATCCCAAGGTTTGATCATCTGGTTGAGTTCACCGCCCACATAACGCCCTGGCTTTTGTACGGTTGGTAAAATGCGTTCCACCTGGTGTTGAAGACTATTCTTTGAAGTTGTTTGCATTTAAAATAAACCCTTGTAAGTTCCACCGTCAACAGAAAGCATTACCCCAGTGAGGTATGACGCGGCAGGCGAAAGTAAAAATGCAGCAGCACGCCCAAACTCATCGGGGTTCGCCATCCGGCCCAGAGGGCTTTCGGCATTTTGGATTTGAATTTCTTCTTCGGGTGTAGTTCCTTTACGAGCAGCCCGATCTTTCATTAGTTGATCAATTCTTTCAGTTTGCGTCCAAGAAGGCAAGATTGAGTTGAACCGAATGCCATTATCACCTAATTCAAGTGCCAGGGTCTTTGTGAGACCTGCTGTAGCTGCGCGAACACTATTTGAAAGCACCAGGTTTGGGATTGGCTGTTTTATCGATATTGAGGTCACCGTGAGGACTGAGGCAAATTTTGAAAGACGTAAAGCTGGAAGAGCAGCCCGTATCAAACGTACATGACTAATAAATGAAAGATCAATGGCGGTTGACCAGGCACCATCATCGAGGTCTTCAAAGGCGGCGGGCGGTGGCCCACCTGCGTTGGTAAAGAGCAGGTCTAAACCTTCGTAGGTTTCTAGTGTGGCTTCGATGAGGTGTTGAGCGGTTTTCGGATCGGTGAGGTCACCGGGGAGTGAAATCACCTCCGTACCGTATTGAGAAAGTGATTCGCCGGCCTCTTCGAGTGTTTTTTGATCACGGCTATTGATGGCGATGAGGGCACCTTCTTGTGCAAGGATTTTTGCTGTAGCAAAACCTAACCCTCGGCTGGCACCGGTTAATAGTGCGATTTTTCCTTTTAAACCAAGATCCATGGTTATCCTTTCCCTAAGAAATAATTTCGATTTTATCTTTGACGAGCAGAAGATCAGGCCAGTGACTTTCAAAAAAAGTAATTACCTGCTCGAGAGAATGTTGTGGGTAGTTATCTTTGCTGGCTGCAAGTGCAATTAATAACTCGCAAGTTTGCCACACATCTTGATGGTCGTATTCCACAACAGAGATATTAAATTCTTTATGCAAGCGTGCGATGATAGGCTTAACCCAACTTCTTTTCTCTTTAAGAGAGTGACAATTGGGAAGATGAAAGGTAAGCATAAGTAAGCCGACTGACATGAGTTTAATTAAACCTGGCAAGGGATAAAAGTCAAGGAAAGATCGCTTATCGTCTTGATGGGTGGTTTCGTGATGATGGGTAAAAACGGAATGATTATTTTTCGCTTACAACGGGGTTGGTGAGGGTTCCCAGGTCTTCAATGTTAATAGAGACGATATCGCCAACGACGAGGTCTCCTACACCAGCAGGGGTGCCAGTGAGAATGACATCTGCGGGTTCAAGAGTCATAATCGAAGAGATAAAAGCAATTAAACGAGGGATAGAAAAAACCATATCGCGGGTAGAAGCCATTTGGCGCAACTCGTGGCTGACATGGCAGGTAATAATCGCGTCTGCGGGATCAAACTCTGTTTCGATCCAGGGTCCCAATGGGCAGAAGGTGTCAAAGCCTTTGCCGCGCGCCCAGGTTGTATCAGCACGTTGTAAATCTCTGGCGGTGACATCATTGGCGATGGTGTAACCAAAAACATGCTCCATAGCGTTTTCGGTTTGAACCCAACGCCCGCGCTTGCCAATCACAATGGCTAATTCAGCTTCATGTTGAATATGACGAGATTGAGGCGGCACAACAATTGAATCACCGGGGCCAATGAGGCTTGAAGGAGGTTTGAAAAATAATAGTGGGATTTCGCCCACATCGACCCCGTGTTCTTCGGCATGCGCCCGGTAATTGCGTCCGACACAGATAATTTTGCTAGGAATAACAGGGGGGAGTAGGTTAACGGTATCGATGGATATATCTGGGTCAAGGCGGCGGTAGGCGCCGAAGGGGTTGCCATCAATTTTGCCGACCTTATCTTCGTATAGCCAGCCAAATTGGGGTTCAAACAAATTTGATTGAAAGCGACAAATTTTCATATTAAAAATGATACCATTTAATAACTGCTGAAGTATAATAAAAATTCCGGGCGGATAGCTCAGTTGGTTAGAGCGTTTCTCTTACACAGAAGAGGTCGCAGGTTCGAGTCCTGTTCCGCCCATGTATATATTAAGGGGAAATAACATTAATTCATTGGTTATTTCCTGGTTTAGGTAGCAAGCGTACAAGAAGTGTACATAGCGGGAGTAAACCAGCGCTGAGCAGAAGCGTAAAGCGCAGGTCGATCCGATCTGATACGAAACCAACCAAGAGGATCGCAATGGCGTGCAATATCGAATTAGTTGCCATATAAATTCCATTGGCAAAGGAGCGCTGGTTGGGGGCGTTTTCTAAAACCGTTGCCATTATTACCGGTGTCGTTGAAAGGATAAAAAAGCCCAACAACATCAATAGAGGTAATTTAAAAGCAAGTTTTGTGTTCACAAATAAAACAATTAATACTGGAGAAATAAGATATGAAATCGTTAGCAGGCGATGTCGCCCAAACTTATCGCTTAACCCGCCCGCTAAAAATGCACCAACGACACCAGCGGTCTCGAGCACAGTTAATGAAAAACCCGCCATCCACAAGGTGACACCTGTACGGGTGAGGTAGGTTGGCAAAAAATTGGTAAGCGTAGTTAATGCAAGGTTATTTAAAAAAATTATTACCGCGAGAGGAAGCATGACTTTTCGCAATTGATGTAGTCCTTCGCGCCAGTGGAGTTGTTCAATTTGTTTTTCGCCATTGGTTGAGACATGACTTAATTTAAAATATAAAAATACTGAGGTTAGCATGCCTGCCAGGGCTAACCATGGAAGGCCTTCAAACCCAAGGTATGCCACGGCTGTAACGGTAACAATAGGGCCAAGAACCCGACCAATTTCACCTCCTACCATCCAAAAACTCATCCCATGCCCTAAGCGGTTGCCCGAAAAGGCGCTGAGAATTACTGGGCCAGTTGCATGAAGGGTGGAAGAGCTTATCCCAGCGATAATAAGTAAAAAAACTGCATAACTATAGGCAGGGGCAAGGCCAAGTGAACTCATTGCGAGCCCGGTAAGAGCAGGGGCGAAAACGATTAATAAACGTAAATTTCGTTTATCTGCTAAACGCCCAATGAGCGGCTGAAGCAAAGATGGGATTTGATAAAAAACAGTTAATAAACCAGCTGCGGAATTGGTGAGTACAAATTTTTCGATTAATAATGGCAATAAGGCTGGTAAAAAGCCTGAATAGGTATCATGAACGGCGTGCGCAGAAGCAATAACCGCAGCGCCTTCAGTTTGGAATTCTTGTCCTTCAAGCGAGATAGTGTCAGCCAAGTACCCTGCCCCTAATTATTTAGGTTTCAGATAAAAATAAACTAAAGCCACCAAATAAAATCGGTGAGCATCAATATTAACAAGTGTAACATGCTTATTAATGTTGAAAGAAGAAAAAAGCGAGTTCATTTACAGAACTCGCTGATGATTA
Source organism: uncultured Candidatus Brevefilum sp. (assembly GCA_964411385.1). Classification (GTDB taxonomy): domain Bacteria; phylum Chloroflexota; class Anaerolineae; order Anaerolineales; family Anaerolineaceae; genus Brevifilum. The sequence goes on from CAYPKT010000010.1 coordinate 57,271, forward strand.
AAGTTTGGTTTTAATCGAGACCTAATAAAGGTTTTAAATCCATCAGGTCTCTGGTGAAAATTTCAAGATCAATTTCACCGATATCTGGGTTTCGAGGGATGCCGGTTATGATCAACTCAAGCCTGATTGGCAAACTAAGAGCAAGGTCAGAATCTGCTTTTTCAATGGCAGGTAGAAGTTCTTCAAGGTGAGCCTTTGTATCATCCAGGGCGGTTTTGGCTGTATCTAAATCATCCATAAAAAGGGCGATGCGGGCAGCATTAACATCGAGCAGCACCTGGTTGAACATGATATTGATTTGGTTCGCTTCCAGCTGTGCTTCAAGTGTAGTGACATCATCTTGAGCCTGGAGTTTTGCTTTTGTTATTTCCTTATTTTCAGCTTCAAGTTCAGCGATCTTCCCAGTCGCCAACTCTAATTCAGCTTTGGTTGCATTCAAGGTGTCGGTAGCTGGTTTTAATGCTGTAAAATAATTGGTCAGGTATCCTCCCAAGAAAACAAGTAAAGCAACAGCCAAAACAATTAATATATTTCGCATTGTGCGTTTAAATTTACTGGGCTTGGGTTTGGATAATTTTTGAGGGTGAATTTCTGTCGATTCGTAGACTGCTTCAGGTTGCAGCTGAGCGGGTTCTTCGTATTCATCCATGGGGGTTGGCTCCGCTTCAGAAGGTTCTTTGAATTGTGTTGGTGCTGGGACTTCCGGCAAATCGAGCTCTTCTGGTAAATTAGCCTCGCTTAAATTGTCGTTTTCTTTTTCGTTGTCTATCATTTCTTTAATTCTCCAGTTTCATCGTATTGACCTAAGAAATATCGTTAAGTTTATTGAAATTATGGTTAATGGTGTTTCTGTATGATTGATTTGATTAAAATTTTAAGAGCTTGCCTACTCTTTGTCAATTGTTTGGCCTAATTGGCCATGATAACTTGAGAGGGCATCAAAACCTTAAAAAAACAAAAATTTTTATTACAAATGGATTCGTAAATATGGTCTTCAGATTATCTAATTTTAATTAGCCTTCGTTTGAAACATGATAAAATAGAACATATTAAGGAAAGGAACTTGGCGTGATTTCAATTATAACTGACAGTACCTGTGATATTCCTGATGTGTTAATTAAGCAATACAATATCCAAATTGTGCCGCAATATATTTTGTGGGAGAATGAAGTATTGTTGGACCGGGTTGACTTGTCCCCGATGGCTTTTTACCAACGCTTGTTAACAGCCTCTCAAAAACCGACATCATCTCAAGTAACTATGCCAGATTTTGCAGATGCGATTGATCGTGCCCAAAAGAATGGCGCAAGCGAAATTTTGATTATCACAATATCCAGTGCGATGAGTGGCACCTACCAAGCTGCGCTCAATGCAGCAGAAAGGACAGCTGTTCCGGTGACGGTAATTGATGCCAAGGGGCCAACGATGTCTTTAGGTTGGCAAGTTTTAGCAGCAGCCCGTGCCCGAGAAGACGGGGCAACGCTGGCTGATATTGTTGAACATGTGGCGATGGTGAGACACAGTATGGTGCAGATCGTTGCGATGGAATCGCTCGAACACCTTGAATATGGAGGGAGGATTGGTGACGCTGCAAAATGGGTGGGGACCCTGCTTAATGTAAAACCGATTGTTTCTATTAACCATAAGACCGGTCGGGTTGAACCAGCGGGCTTAGCCCGAACGCACCGTTCAATGGTTAATTTGTTGCTAAAAAAGTTTTGCGAAAAAATTGGTTCAGGGAAAAATTTGAGGGTGGCTGTCATGCATGGCAATATTCTTGAAGAAGCACAAAAGCTGGCTGAGCAAATTCGCGAACAATTTAACCCTAAAGAATTGTTAATCAACATTACTGGTCCAGTTTTGGGGATTAATACTGGCCCAGGCGCATTAGCCTTATGTGGTTATGCTGGGGATTAATTCTTCACCGGGGGTGGTAACAAAACGGGTTACTTATTGACGATTTGACTAATAAAGGTATTTATTTCATTGTGTTTGAAATAACTTCGAAATGCAGCGCTTTCTTTTAGCGTTGTTTTTAAAAGCTCTTCATATTGTGCGATTAAGGTATGGTTTGCTCCTGCCTTTGTCAGGGTGACTTGTGCGTATTCCTCATCGAATAAAACCTGGAAAGTTCCCTTTGCCACCCAAAGATGTAAGCCAAAGGTTACTGCTTCAATATTCGATGCGCAGGAAGAAGCAGCTCGAACCAGGTCAATTTTGCCATTGTAATGTGCCAGAGCGTATTTTACGATGCTCCCTAAGCGATTGATAAAGACGGGGTAATCATCAAGGTTTGAACCTTCAGAAAACAGTGTGATCTTTTTAGGCTTCGTGTGTAAGATGGTATCTCTGAGGACAGACTGGGATGGCGGTGCTGTCCAAATAACCAGGTGGTCATTTGGTTTTAGTTGATGACGCCCTTTGAAAGGTAATCCAGCGGGTAAATTACCCTCTCCCCATAAGTTAACGCCCGGTGTTTTTTGAATGAGCTGCTTTAATAACCCAAGTGAGTTACTTGCAGCTCGTTGATCTATGATCTCGATATACCGGTTTGCCAGGGTTTGCAACCCTGTTTTAGAATAGCGGTAATCGATCCATTCTGCGCTGAGTTGTTGTTCACCTTTATAATCGCTGAGTGAGAATTTACATAATAAGTCGAAATCAGCCTCTGGGAGCTGTTGATCACCGCCATTCCACCAGATTAACCGGAGTTGGTTAGCATGACGATCGCCTACGACAACCTGGCGGTGTTCCTGATTTGTACCTACTCGAGTTTCAGAAATCAGGTTAAGATTGCTAATCTGAAATAATAGCGAAGGGTTACCTGCTCCAAAAGGCGCCAGGCGATTGACTTGGTGTACCAGGTCAACGGTAATTTGATCAAGCGTTATCGTCGTTGTTACCTGGAATTGCTTGACAATTTCAAGGGATTTGAGTTGTTCTTCAACCGTTGCATAAAATTGGCGCCTAAAGGCAGCCAGGTTTTCTGAAGGCATCGAGAGACCAGCTGCCATGGGGTGACCGCCAAAAGTGTTCAATAAACTTGCTTGGGCAGCAATTGCCGATGTGATGTTTAATTCTGGTATCGAACGAGCTGATCCTTGTAGCGTATCTTCACCTGTGAGGAGGATCACTGGTTTATTATAGCGTTCAACCAAGCGACTGGCGACAATGCCAACGACACCAGCAGGCCAGGTGGCATGATGGAGGACGATTGCTGGTGCATATTTGTCACCATTCGGTGATGAAAGTTGTTGCTCAGCGCCCTGTTCGACCTGGCGAGTATCGAACCGCCGTTTGGTATTGTAAGCCTCAATTTGATATAAAAGAGCGCTGGCGCGAGCTTCGTCTTGTGTGGTTAGGAATTCAACCATGGGGTTGGCATCGCCCAGGCGACCGACTGCATTTAATCGGGGGGCAATTTGAAATCCGATATGGCCCTCATTAAGATGAGTCGGGTTTAAGCCTACGTTTTGATAAAGCATCTGCAGACCAAGACGCTGAGTACGGCGCAGCTGAATAAGGCCTGTTTGAAGCAGATAGCGGGTATCTCCAATAAGGTCTGCGACGTCGGCAACAATTCCTAAAGCGGCTAATTCGAGTAACGAATCGGTTGAAAGGGCAATTCCCATGCAGCTATATAAGCCTTCGATTAATTTATAGGCAGCACCAGCGCCGGGTAAAGTGCGCAAAGGATGGTGAGAGTCAAGCCGTTGCGGATTGATGATGGCATTGGCTGGAGGTAATTTTTCTACCAACGTATGATGATCGGTTACGATAACCGGAATACCAAGGTTGCGCACCAGCTGAATATTTTCATACTCAGAAATCCCTGTATCACAAGTAAGCAAAAGGTCGAAACCGGATTTAAGCTCTTCTTTTAGTGCTTCCTCTTTTATACCGTGAGATTCGGTGGCGCGGACCGGGATATGATATTTGACCCTCCCACCTGCACTGCGTAACCCCTCTACAAGAATCGTCGTGGCTGTTTGTCCGTCGACGTCAAAATCGCCCCAAACAAGGATAAGCTGATTATTACGGATGGCAGAATCTAATAACTCGCAGGCAATATCCATATCTTGCAGATCGAATGGCGATGCTGATTGATAGTGGTCTGGATTTAAAAAAGCAAGCGCTGATTCAATCGAGGTATAACCACGCTGAAAAAGCGTTTGAGCAATAAGTGGATGCCCTCCAATGGTTGATTGAAAGGTAGGAGGAACTTTAATTTCCTCGGGAAAAACCCACAGCGTTTCATCATTCATTAGAATTCTATTTCAGGAAGATCTTCAAAAGCTAATTCAGTGGTAAGGTCTCCAACTTCGAACACGTAATCACCAAAGTCTGCTAAGGCGCCAGCTTCCACCCCGCGATTACAATGCGAACGGTACACGCAAAACCGGCATTTTTTCAAATCAGCAGTGCGCTCAAAGGAGCCTGGCTCCGATGTAGTAATGGTATCAATTAGTGAAGTGAAGTACGTTAAATCTTTTTGATAATCTGATTGACGATAAGGGAGCTCAACTTTGGTTTTCGGTTGGGATGCAAACCAATAACACATTGTAATATCTTCGGGGGTGATGTTTTTGTTATCAATTAACACCGACCCGGCTTGTGTTAAAACCAGGCGATAAAACCGGGTTTGGATCTTTTCTAATAGCCATTCCTTTCGGGGTACTTTTTGGGCGGTTTTCCAATCGAAAATTAATAAGCTTTCATCCTTTGGGAGTAAAAGAAGGAGATCATACTTTGCGACAAGGCGGTGACCACTTAGGGTTGTTGTCAAGGTGGTTTCAACCCAGCTTTCACCGTCATTTATCCACGGGGGAACGTGGGCTAAGAAGCCCTGCCACCAAGCTTGAAGTTCAGAATTGGAGTCTTCAGCAGTGATTTCATTGATCCGTGCTTTGGGGACACCTAACAAATATTGTTGGATCAGCCGATGAAAACGAGCACCAGACTGAAGATGTTCTTCAAATTCAAGGGCATCATTGACATATAAGGCTGGCCAGTCAACCCGCAAAATGTAACGCATATAAAACCGATAAGGGCAATCTACATAATCCTGTAAGTTGCTTTGTGTGAAATCGAAGTTCTCAAAAAGGGTCATTATTTACCTTTTAAATAGTTTATTGCCGCCAAAAAAGCCGCTGCAGGCACATTTTTATTATTTCCCGGTCTGCCAGTATTCCAGGTGAGCGTTAACGAACGCCGTGCCCGGGTAACACCCACAAAGAAGAGGCGCAAACGTTCTCGTATGTATTCTTCTCTTGCCTGTAAAGTAGCTTGTCCGGGCTGATACCATTGGTGTGGTTGATTTTTAACGATTGTATTTAACTGTGCAAGCGTCTCAGCTTGAAGATTAAGACGATCTCTAACGAAATATTTTTCAGAGAAGTATTGATCGTAATCTTCACCAGAGGGAAAATTATAATTATTCAAAGCTGTTAGAAAAACGCAATCCCACTCTAAACCCTTGGCTTTGTGCATGGTTGCAACAATAACCTTGCCAGGGTAGCGGTCTGGGTCGAAAGCATCATCGTCTTGAGATAAACCCAAAAAGCGCCTTTCATTTTTAGCAATATCTAAAAGCTCATCCCGAAATTCGGGCAGACGCCAATCGGGATGAGAATCGCTTAGTTGTCGCAGAAGCGTGGAGAGCTTGTGGGCTAAAGCCAACTCTGCTGGGTCGAGAAATAAATCCTGGGCGATTGTTAATAATAGTTGATCAATTGGCAAAAAAATTGCTGCCTGCCAGTGGCGTACAACGTTGCGAAATTCACATAATTCATCTTGCAAACCAGGAATATCGTGTTTTATGGCTATTTCGTCAAGCCAGATATCTTCGCCTGCGGGCCAAAGATAATCCTCAAGCCTGCGACAACCTTTAATAAGCCTGGCGGTTGCGAGGGTGAATTTTCTATCTTTTTGCACCTCACTTGGCTTTCGGCGCCAAACAAGATAAGAATCAGAAAGGTATGGGCTTGACGTAGGCTGGCTAAGATAACGAAGAATGTGGGCAATTGCGCCAGTTGAGAGGCGGGTAGCATTGGTTGAACGAAGCAAACTATCGACATAAGGGATTTTTCGCTTTTCAAGTTCTTCGGTATATTTAAAAGCTGTAGGATTACTCAAACATAATATGGCTACAGTTTGCTGCGGGTTTTCTTGAATAAATTCACCTGCTGATGAAACTACAAAATCCCTCTCCTGGTCAGAGGTCATGCTGCTTTCAACAAAGCGAATACAGGCGGGGCAATCTGTCGGGTTTGGCTGAGGGTCGCCCGGAGAGGTGGTTTGAATTAATGGGTGTTCCAAAGCATTACGTACAGCAGGGTTGGGATGATAATTCTGCGTCCACTCAATCAAGTGATTTGCCAGCTCAATGATGCTCTGGGTTGACCTACCACTTTCAGGGAGCGTTTTTGCATCGACCTTAGTATCTGAGAGAAAGTTGATTAAATAACTTGGGCTGGCGGTGGTAAAACTTTCATAAATAGCCTGATTTGGATCCCCTACTCGCACCCAGTTACCCTCTTCACCAGCTAATAAGGAAAGAATCTTTTGTTGTAAGCGACTGGAATCCTGAGCTTCATCTTCGAGGATGAAAGGCCAACGTTTGCGTAGGAGCTCGAGTAATGATGGGTCTGAGATTAAACTACGTAATGCCAGGCGGATTAAATCATCAAAATCGATTGCCCCTCGATAGGTAAGTGCCTGTTGATATTCGCTATACATCTCTGTGCCCATCACAGCAAAGGGTAAAGGAATTGGCAAGTCCATTAGTTGTTTTTTAAGGTGTTGGGGTGTAAGTTCGTAATCTTTTGCCAAGCTAATAAATGCATTTGCTATATCTTCAATTAACTTGGGTAAATTTGTTTTGCCCTGGTAGATCTTTTGTTTATCCTTTTCAAGGTAATCAAGGTACGGCTCAAAGAAATTTGGATGAGAATTTAACCAATCTAAGGCAATATTCTTTTTGATGCGATCTGCTTCGACCTCATCGATAATCTGATAACCGGTGCTCAGCCCTGCCAGGTCTGGCCTTTCACGGACGATATCATTAGCGAGACCATGCAAAGTTCGCACACGGTAATTTACATCGGGCAACAGGTTAAACGATTGAAGTTGTGCTGCAATGCGAGTTGAAAAATTGTCAACCGCAGCATTAACCAGGGTAACGACAAGGATTTCCTGATCGGGACCGATGGCACCTTCGTTGATCAAATTGGCTGCCAGGTACGCCAATGTCCAGGTTTTCCCACTACCGGGCACGGCACTAATCCCCATTTTGCCGCTATGATATTTTAAAACTTCTTGTTGACCCAGCCGCAGTTGAATGACCTGGGTTGTCATCTTGCCTCCTGAAGAGATTGACGCCAAACATCGTTGATTACCCGCACGAGTAGGCCCCGGTTTTCATACCCGCGGATATCGAGTGAACTGGTACCGATATAGACTTTTTTTCGACAGCGATTGAGCAAACCAAGGGCTAATTTAGCAAGTGTGTCATTTGCTACCCTCAATTCGTCTTCAGCATCCCAAAGTTGGCCTTCCACCCAGTGCCTGCTAAGGACATATGGATGGGTTAAAGGCTGATCGAGCCGGTGGTACCAGCTTGGGCTGTTGATATCCAACCAGAATTGATAGTCAACGGATTGGTTGCTAATTAAAAAAGTATAGGCAGGCGCTAATAAGACGGAATCGGATGAGTATTCATCCTGCGTGTTGATATATTGAGCGGCAATAACGCCATCTAGCACCATTTGGAGATATTCTTTTCCTACATTAATTTCAAGGTCTGGTAAATGGAGGTTGATTGACTGGCGAAATTTTTGCACTGATTCGATTAATTTTGCCACAGTGTTGGCATTTTCATAATCGTTGTGGAAGCCAAACCCAGGTTGGCTAAGAACTTCACCAAATAAGCGGCTGAGGAAAAAGTCGAGGCTTTGATCTTGATCATGAGTTGTGTTCAGGAGCCAATTCCGCAGGTGATCATATCGTTCACCCATTCGGTATGTGATGCGTTCTCTGACATCAGGGTGCACAGTATCGAAGGGTTTGAGGAGAATCCCCTGCGCTTTGAAGTCATAAACCTGGTTGATAAGCAGCTGTGCCCTTACCTGATCCATTCCCAAGATCGATTGCATTAATGCCTGGGTTAGATTTGCAGGCTGGGGATTAATTGACCAGTTATTAAAGGCTATTGCTGCCAGGGTTAGTAAGGTTTTGGTTGCTGGTTCTTCTCGTAAAGCTCTTGAGGGGCGATTGGTTTGATAAGGTATGTTTAACGCTTCTAATTTTTCAGCAAGTGAGAACCTGAGTACATCCGACATAAATGGCGCTAAAAGCACAATTTCTCCGGGGGGCACGCCCTCTTTAATCAACTCGTCAACTTGTTCGGCTGCCCATTGAACCATGGAAGGAAAGAATTTTAACTTTTGGTTCGGTGCAACAATGGCATTTCTGGCCTTCGCTAAGGAACCGGTTAGGTTATCATTTAATTTGGCACCTAATTGTGCCATGACTGAGCGCAATCCATTTTTGAGCTGGGTGATTTCAGGTTGGTTAACCAGGTTTTCACGGAACCAAAGTCGAGTATTACAGGTGCTTTGCAAGGTTGCTGCACTACGCGGATCTGCACCAAGGAAGGAGCGGAACCCCGCTTCTTCATCAAAAATCAATAATGCCGAATCAAAGCTTGGCAACCATTCTCGCAGGATATCATGCGAAACGGGAGTATCTTCTTCGATATTATCGACGATTAAATGTTGATAGGTTTTTTCGAGGTAACCACGAGGTAAAGGTAAGGTCCACAGGTATTTGGTGAACACTTCAACCTGGAGCGAGAAATCGAGTAGATTGTGGTCAAGGCAAAACTGACGAAAGTGGTTTGCACACGACTGAACATCGTCATAAATGTGTAATTGTTCTATGTTTCCGATCCAGGCTTGTTTAAGACGTTGTCCAATTTCTTGGTGCGGGAAACCAACAATAGCTGATTTGTTGAGGTTATCCAGGATTTGAGAATAAATTCTGTTACGATTGATTGTTAGGCTTTCAAAAAAGCCTTCGGTTTCAATTAACGGCCGCACGATATGTGCCATATAATATTGGGCGGTTTCTAATGTTAAAAAATATGGCGGTTGGTTTGGATTTTTAAAGCCTGCTACGTCGCTGATGAGCGGCCAAAACAAATCAACAGTGCGTCGTGCCAGGCCACCAAAAGTCATGGCATTAATCAGGCTATGGACCCCAAAATAATCACCCCGCATACTTAACAAATAGGGGTCAGCTAAAGACCGCTGAGGAACAAATACCAAGACTTGATGAGGAGGGACGCCCGCTTCTATCAATTTTTGAAGCCAAAGGACACCTGCGGTGGTTTTACCAGTTCCTGCTGTTCCCTGAAGGAAAATTTTCGACTTAAGCGGTAAGTCTACGAGGGACTGCTGCTCGGAAGTAATTTGCATACTTTTTATTATATGCCAAGCTAACCGAGAGCGCAGTATATTTCGTGTATAATATCGAAGAAAGTGAACATCACCTTACCCAGAAAGGAAAATCCTTCCTATGTCCAGTGACCTGGCTCCATTTTTCTCACCAACTGGTGTAGCCATTATTGGTGCTTCGCAAGATCCCCGCAAGCTTAGCCATGGAATTTTAAAGAATATGCTGCTTTATGGTTTTGAAGGCGGAATTTACCCAGTAAACCCTAAGGCTGATGAAATTTTAGAGTTACGAGCGTACCCAGAAATCGGGTGTGTACCAGACCCAGTGGACTTGGCAGTGGTGGTACTGCCAGCACCATTAACGCCAGCGATTTTACGGGCCTGCGGCGAAAGAGGAATAAGAGCAGTGATTATTATATCAGGGGGATTTAAAGAAGTTGGTGGAACGGGTGTTAAGTTAGAGGCTGAATGTTTAGAAATTGCCAGGTCTTACCAGATGCGGCTAATTGGGCCTAATTGTGTTGGAACGATGGATTTGTATACAGGGCTCAACACGACGTTTATTGAAGGAATCCCAGCAAAGGGCTCAATTGGCTTTGTTTCACAATCTGGCGCCGTGTGTGGAGGCGTGGTTGATTTAATCGCAGAAAAAGGGATTGGTTTTTCGCACTTTGCCAGTTTAGGTAATGAGCTCGATGTAAATGAAACCGACCTCATCGCGTATTTCGCCGACCATCCTAAGGTAAAAGTGATTGCAGCTTATGTGGAGGCGATCACAAATGGAAAGCGCTTCTTGCAAATTGTGAGTAAAGTTTCAAAACAAAAACCGGTCGTACTCCTAAAAGCTGGTCGAACTGAAGCTGGCGCAAAGGCGGTTTCATCGCATACAGGTTCTTTGGCAGGATCTTATGCAGCTTACCAGACAGCTTTTAAACAGGCTGGTGTGATTGAAGTCGATAGCCTGAGCGCCTTGTTTGATGTTTCCTGGGCACTTAGCTGCCAACCCTTACCGCAGGGTAACCGTACCGTTATTTTTACCAATTCGGGAGGCCCAGCAGCACTTGCTTCTGATTCTTTAGAATCTCATGGGTTTAATTTAGCTGATATTTCTAAAGAAAAACAGAATTTATTAGCAGAAAAACTTAATCCCAGCGCGCAGGTCGCCAATCCTGTGGATATGTTGGGCGGGGCTGAGGCTAATGCGTTTGATCACTGTTTTAAGACTCTACTAAAAGATGATGACATTGATGTATTCTTACCGATGTTGGTTCCGCAATCCTTGGTGGATCCAGCAGATATTGCCCGTGTGATTGTTGAGAATGCAAAAGGCACACAAAAAACCATGTTAACCTGCATGGTTGGCGACAGAAGCCTGAAAGAAGCCCGTACGATACTGCATGAAAATTCAGTACCCATGCTTGTGGATCCGATTGTGCCAGGAAAAGTGCTGGGCGCAATGCGTGATTATCGCCATTGGGTTTCTGAGGGAGAAGGTAAAGCCTTTGAATTTATGGATGTCGACCATTGTCAAGCTGCTAAGCGGTTGAGGTTGTCGGAGACGAATGTGCTGGGAGAGGCAGATTCACGACCAATTATGGAGGATTATGGGTTCAACCTTGTGCCGGGAGGATTTGTTGAAGATGGGAAGAGGGCGACAACCCTGGCTGAAAACCTCGGTTATCCAGTAGTTGTTAAGGTTGTTTCACCGCAGATTTTACATAAAACAGATTTAGGCGGGATATCACTTAATTTGAGCTCGCCGGACGATGTAAATACAGCAATTAATCAAATGAATCTACGTATACATAAATCGGCGCCGGAAGCGAAAATTAAAGGATATCTGGTACAAAGAATGGCGCCTAAGGGGTTTGAGGTCATTGTAGGAATGAAGCGCGACCCCTCTTTTGGTCCATTAATGATGTTTGGAATGGGCGGTGTTTACGTTGAACTGTTTAAAGATGTTGGGTTTGGTGTAGCGCCGATGACGCTGAATCAAGCACATAAAATGATTGCTTCCACAAAGGCTGGGCAACTACTAAACGGCTACCGCGGTGGCATTCAGTATGACCTTGATGCAATTGTGGAGGTTATTGGTCGGTTAAGCAAGCTTGCACTTGATTTCCCGCAAATCACTGAAGTGGAAATCAACCCGTTACTGGTATTTCCAAAAGGGGAAGGCACCATGGTTTTAGACGCCCGAATGATTCTATCGGGATAGCAAAGAGAGGCTATCATGATTCTTTTAAGTGTTGCAATTTCTATTGCATTGGTTGTGACAATTGCGCTACCAATAGCAGCAGTTATCTGGCTTAATAAAAAAAGACAAGTTTCCTGGCGGGTGATTTTGTATGGAGCACTGGCTTATTTTATTGTGCAAATATTGATGGTTTTCCTGTTTGGTGGATTTACCTCGTTGGTTGAAAAAGGGGATTTTAATTTATCCGACCGTGGGCTAAAAACTCTTCAACTGGCGATCAGCGTGATCTTCGCTGGAGCTTTAGGCGTGTTTGTGCGATGGGCGGGGATGAAATATGTAAAGGAAGACCTGGATAATTTAAAAAGTGCTTATGGAATTGGTGTGGGATATGGGGGGATCGAAAGCTTAATTGGGGTCGGTTTGCCCTTATTGATGACTTTTATCACCATGCTTCGTCATACTAACCTGGATATTGCATCAACACCTTTAGATGGCGAGATGACAGCCCAAATTATCTCATTGTGGGAAATAAAACCCTTTGTCCCTTTGGCGGGCTCAGTAGAGCGTTTAGCAGCTATGATTATGCACATAACGGTGACGGTGCTCGTTTTACAGGTGTTTACCCACAAACGAACCCCTTGGTTAGCAGCTGCCTTTGGGCTTGAAATATTTGTGAATGGGATAATCCTTGGCCTTGCAGAGGCAGGGGTAGCCTATGGTTGGGTTATCTTGGTTGCCCTATTATTAATGGCTGGAAACCTTTTTGTACTGTATCGGCTGACCTCTGAGAATTTACAGGTTAGTAGTCAAGAACATCGTGATCAAGATGAGACAACCACGCCAATGATATAACATGTCGCCAAATTTTTGGTCATTAAATAAATAACCCAGCTATTAAAGCTGGGTTTTATTTTTTGAAGAATCATCAAGATTGCTCAGGTACGCCCATGCCCATATAGGTAAAACCGAACTTATGAAGGTCTTTACGATACCAGAGGTTTCGACCATCCAGGATGACATTGCCCCGCATATTTTCTTTAATTTTTTGGAAGTCTAAAGATTTGAATTCATTCCACATGGTTGCCAAAAACAAAGCATCTGCGCCCTTAGCAACTTCGTAAGGGTTTTGACACAGCGTTATTTCTGGTATTTCAGTCTTACTCACCTGCATCGCTTGCGGGTCGAACCCTTGAACTTTTGCGCCAGCTTTAATTAACATTCGAATGATATCTAAAGATGGCGAATACCGAATGTCATCGGTGTTAGGCTTGAAACTAAGCCCTAAAACGCCAACTGTTTTACCAGCAACCCCTTCTAAGGTCTGATCGAGTTTCTCGAAGGCTCTCAGCCGTTGATTATCATTAATACTCATGACTGCTTTGAGCAATTGAGGATGCGCCCCATGGACTGCTGCCATATGGGCTAAAGCTTTTACATCTTTGGGAAAACAGCTGCCGCCCCAGCCAATGCCAGCTTCAAGAAAAGCAGGCCCAATACGTTTATCCATTCCCATACCTCGAGCGACTTCAATAACATCGGCACCCAGTGATTCGCAGATATTGGCGATCTCATTGATGAAAGAAATCCGTGCAGCTAAATAAGCATTAGATGCATATTTAATCATTTCAGCGGTGCGCAAGTCGGTTATCATAATCGGCGAATTGAGGGGATCGTACAAAGCAGCGACTTTATCTGCTGCAACACGATTGGATGATCCCAAAACAACCCGATCAGGGTGCATGAAATCGCCAACTGCTGAACCTTCGCGTAAGAATTCAGGATTAGATACAACTTCGAAGGGTGGGGTTGATCCCCCATTGATGTCTTTGATGATTTCTGCGACCCAATCGCCGGTGCCAACAGGAACCGTTGATTTGTTTACAATAATGATAGGATGGTCTAAGTGATCTGCAATGGATAAAACAGCTTGTTTAACATAACCTAAATCTGCGTCACCATCATCATCGGAAGGGGTGCCGACGGCGATAAAAGCAAAATCAGCGCCTGACAGGGCATCTTTATAACTGGTCGTAAATTCCAAACGCCCCGCTTCAACATTCTGGTCAACGATTTGTTTTAATCCAGGCTCAAAAATGGGCATGATCCCTGAATTCAGTTGATTGATTCTCTCGTGATCGATATCTAAACAGGTAACCGTATGCCCGATGTCTGCAAAACAAGTCCCCGTAACCAAACCCACATACCCAGTGCCAATTACACAAATCTTAGCCATAAATATTTATCCTCCGCGATTGTTAAGCTTCTTCATTATACATTTGAATTTGATGGAATAGGCTAAATTCAATTTAAAATCCCGACAAATCATGACTTTGAAATCTGAACCTTTTTAGAAATTATCCGTTAAAATTAATTGGTTCAAAATAACATTAATTACGAAAAGCCAACGGAGGGAGTTGAACCCTCGACCGGGCGCTTACGAAGCGTCTGCTCTACCACTGAGCTACGTTGGCACAAGAAATATTATACCAGTAAGCCTTTACGCTTGACAAGTTGTTATGGAGCTTTACCTATGAACATTGCTATGCTTTCTTACCACACCTGTCCATTAGCCATTCTTGGCGGAAAGAACACCGGTGGAATGAATGTTTATGTGCGAGAATTAACCAGATTTTTAGGACGCCAAGGGGTGCATGTGGATGTTTTTACTCGCTCTCAGGATGAACATATCCCTTCGGTTTCGCATGACTTAGGTTATTTTAACAGGGTTGTGCATATCCCAGCTGGTCCTGAACACGCATTGCCCAAGGAACAAATCTGGACTTACACCGACGAATTTGCGCAAAGAATTATCGAATTCTCAGCCAATAAAGGCATAAAATATGATTTAATTCATGCTCATTACTGGATGTCAGGGATGGCTGGTGATATTCTCAAAAAAGCTTGGAACGTGCCCATGGTTCAAATGTTTCACACATTGGGGTTAATGAAACAGCAAATTGCTCAAAATGAGGAAGAGTTCGAAGGCGATTACCGCATTAAAGGCGAACGAGAGGTGATGAGGGTTGCAGATCAGATTATTGCTGCGACAGAGGCTGAACGCAGCCAATTAAATAAACTATATAATGTTGACGTTGGCAAAATATCTATCATCCCACCGGGGGTTGATATTCACCATTTTTATCCTATCCCTCAAGATGAGGCTAAGGAAGCTATTGGTCTTTTGCCTGAGGATCGTGTCGCCCTGTTTGTAGGGAGAATCGAACCGCTTAAAGGGGTAGACACTTTAATTAGGGCGATGGCAATTGTTAGAGAAACCTGTGTGCTTTTTCAGTGCCCAGATTATCTTATTATTATCGGTGGTGATCCTGAAGATGACCCTCAGAAAATGTCTGCTGAGATGAATAGACTTCAAGGCTTGTGTCAGGAATTAGGGTTAACAAGCATGATTTTATTTTTGGGAAAACGCGGACAAGCTACTTTGCCATATTATTATGCAGCTGCAGAAGTTGTAGTGATGCCATCGCATTATGAAAGTTTTGGGATGGTTGCACTGGAGGCGATGGCATGCGGTACGCCGGTGATTGCTTCTCGGGTGGGCGGGCTTAAGTATCTCATCCAGGATGGTTGTACTGGTTATTTCGTTCCTGCACAAGACCCTTTAGCTTTGGCTGAAAAATTGCGCTTATTGTTTGTAAATAAAGAGCTGCGGTTGCGATTAGGTCAAAATGCTGCGACATTTGCCAACGATTTTAGTTGGGAGAAGATCACCTTTAATGTTTTAGAACTCTATGAGAAAATGATTTCAAAATATAAGGCCTGAAGTTAAGGTCATAACCGGCTTTGATTATTGCGTTAGGGTTAAGAACTTGAATTTTCGAAACTTCCGAAGCCATAACCCAAGAATGTGAAAAAAATTAACAAAGAAAGCAACAGAGCGACCATTCCGAAAACCCAACTATGGGCTAAACTGCCATAGGTCATTACTGCTGATAAAAGACTTAATGCGATTGTTACAATGAGTGGCAGATTATTTGTTTTTTGTCGTTTTTCGAGAATGTGCCAATATAACCAGATTCCACCAATTTGAAACGTATGTCCAACTAAGAAAAATAATGCGGTAAGCGTTTTTCCGGGCAGCCCCCAAAGGTCAATGGTTACAATCCCACAATGTTTTGTCCGGGCAGGTGGATGGGCTTCGGTAAGCCTTAGAAAAACCCTGACCATAATTGTTCTTTTATTGATCAAATTATTCTGATTGACAGCCCAAACAAAAGTAGTGTTATCTTTAGGCTGAAGAAGTGCATTCTTGGTTTCGCGGACCATATCCTCGTGGGCGTTTGGCATGCTGATATGTGCGCTTACCCAGGTTGTTATTTCCTCAGTGTTTGGGTTTTTTACAATTACTTTAATTTCCCCTGTTTCATTTGGTGCAAGGATTGTCGGGCATTTGAGCGAGGTTAAGCGAGCGTTTGTGGTTAAGGATGAATCAAACGCAAGCGCTTCTGGATAGCCCCAAAAAGACATCCCCTCAAGGTTTACCCATAAAGATAGGATATTTACATACAAAGTAATTGACAGCCCAATAATGAAAAGGGTAATGGCAAGAACTTTTATCGCAAACTTATTTATATTCGAAGAAGAGTTAAGCTTCATAAACCTGAAAGATTTTATTACAAAAGCAAGTTTTGCGCAAACTTTTATAGGGGCTTCTTTTCGTCCTGCCCGTTTTCTCTATGAAAAGGAGATTGTTTAATTTGTCGACCTGGCTGAATGATATCTTCACCGTAGCGTTCGCGAAGGGTGTCAACTGCCGTCATTAAATTTGTTACTTTTTCTTGTTCATGATCCCATAAGTTCAATTGACGGACTGGCGGATTTAATTGGGTAACCCCTACACCAATTAAACGAACCCGTTTCCCCGCTGGACGATTTTCAAGAAAAAGAACCCTTGCGATTTCGAAAATTTCTTGGTCAAGGTTAGTCGGTGTTGGGAGCGTTTTCTGCCTGGTGATTGTTGAAAAATCTGACCAACGAAGTTTAATTTGGATTGTTGGCCCTGCTAAGACGGCTTTTCGCAGCCGTGCCCCAACCTGTTCAGAAAGCTTGCGTAAGTGAAAGAGCAATTCATCTTCATCGACTAAATCGCGATGGAAGGTCGTTTCATTACTAATTGATTTTGCAACTTGTTCAGTTTCTATTGGGCGGTCATCAATCCCCATAGCCCGCTTTTGCAAATCTGGGCCAAAGCGACCAAAGAGCATTTTTAATGTCTCACTGGGGGTTTGGGCTAAATCACCAATCGTTTTTATACCAATCCCCCCTAATTTTTCAGCAGTTTTAGGGCCAATTCCCCATAAGGACTGTACTGACAGAGGTGCGAAAAAAGATGCTTCCTTGCCGGGTGGAACAATTGTAATGGTGTTAGGGGGTTTTGCCCCCGGATTTTGTTTCTTTCCCCAGTCGTTTGCAATTTTTGCAACCAATTTATTTGTGCCCCCTCCTATTGACACAGGCAATTTAAGTTCTGTGTTTATCCGATTTTGTAAACCTTTAGCGATACCATATAAAGAAGTTGGTAAATCGGTAACCTCGATGAATGCTTCATCGATAGAGATTTGCTCAACCAATGGAGAAATATCAATTAATGCCATGACTTGCCTGGAGACTTCTCGATAGTTGCCATGCTTTGTTGGGATAATAATCAGGTTCGGGCACAAACGCAGAGCTCTACTCATTGGCATTGCGGAGCGAACCCCAAATTGGCGGGCAGCGTATGAACAAGAGGTAACTACACCCCGTTGATCGGCTTTACCGCCTACTGCAAATGCCTTTCCTCGTAAAGAGGGGTTACGCAATTCTTCAACAGAACAAAAAAAGGCATCTAAATCGAGATGTAAAACTTTTCTGACCATAATATGATTATACAGCATTGCGTGTGGGTCGAGGCTGAGAGACAACCGGTATCATTTGTTTCATCTCCAGTAAATACATACGAAGATTGAAGAATTACCATACGAATGTTATACTTTTAACCTGAAGGCTATATTTGCAAATGGGTTGATGATTAATTAACCCCATGCATTAGTCTGGTGATGATATGTCTGAAAAATCCTCGGAAATGAACATTTGGAAGCACTTAGAAGAACTGCGAAAGCGGTTATTTTATTCAGTGATCGCCCTAATTGTTGGGGTTGGAATTTGCATGGCGTTTAATGAATATTTGCTCAAACTCGTAGCACGCCCGATAGGTGGATTTGAAAATTTACTCTCTATCCAGGTGACTGAAAATTTTAATGTGTTCTTTCGAGTCTCTCTTTTAGGTGGTTTTATTCTTGCTTTGCCATTTACTTTAATTCAGTTGTATTTATTTGCTGCGCCAGGCTTAACAGGAATTGAGAGACGGTGGGTTTTGATTGCTGTTCCCCTTGCGATGGCTTTATTTGTTGCGGGTGCTGCGTTTGCTTATTTTGTGATGCTGCCTGCTGCCTTACCGTTTTTGACCGAATTCCCGGGCCCTCATGTATTGCCAAAATGGTCTGATTATGTAAATTTTATAACCAGCCTGATCTTTTGGATTGGATTAAGCTTTGAAATGCCACTAGTGATGTATCTACTGGCTAAGTTAGGAATTATCAGTGCAGCAGGGTTGTTGCGGCAATGGCGAATTGCGATTATTGGAATAGCGATCATCGCAGCTGTTGTTACGCCTACCCCAGACCCGATTAATATGGTGATATTAATGATACCGTTATTAGGTTTATATTTTTTAGGTATCTTGTTGGCATCCTTTGCAAATAAGTGATATAAAGAAAGTATAAGAAAAACAGGAGTAAATTATGCCGCATTTAGGTTGGCCAGAAATTGCATTGATTTTGGTGCTTGTCATCCTTATCTTTGGGGTTGGCCGTATTAGTAAGGTATTTGGGGAGCTTGGTGAAGGGATCCGTGCTTTTAAAGATGGCCTTTCAGGAGACAAAAAGAAAGAAATACCACCATCACAGCCCGATGAAAAAGATGAAGAAGAATAATCGTAGAATATAGCCGTTTTAACTTTCAAGCAACGCCATGAAAGTATTCAATGTAGGCATTTTAGAAGCCCTGCTAATTTTAATTTTAGCGCTAATTGTGCTTGGCCCGCAAAGAGCAATTAAAACAGCTCGCGAAGCCGGTGTTTGGGTTCGAAAAATTATTCAGTCGCCACTTTGGCGCGAACTTGTGGCAACTTCCAATGAAATTCGCGATTTTCCGAAGAAAATCATGGATGACGTTGAACTTCAAAAACTGACTGACGAATTAGACAAGGTTTCAAACGAGGTTAAGTCAAACTTGGAAGATATCCAAAAAGAAGCTGAAAAAGGTGTTTCTCAAACTGTTGACGACAAAAATGAAGGAGAACCTTAAAGCGTTTTTGTGTGGTTAGAAAATTGATAAAACGTAATAGAAAAGAGGTTGCATGAATCTATTGCAACCTCTTTTGTGATGTCTACCTGTAGTTTTACACGTCTAAATTGCGTACTTCTTTAGCATGCGTTTGAATGAATCGACGTCTTGGAGGAACTTTGGAGCCCATTAAAATATCAAAAGTATTATCTACCTCAGCTGCATCCTCGATATTAACACGTAAAAGCGTTCGTTTTTCAGGGTTCATGGTGGTTTCCCAAAGTTGATCTGGGTTCATTTCACCTAAACCTTTATAACGTTGAAGTGTATATTTACCGCCATTGGCTGTAATTTTCTTTATGAGGGTTTCTCTGTCATTTTCATTGTAAATATATTCCTTTTCTTTGCCATAGGAAACCAGATACAAGGGTGGTTGTGCAATGAAAAGGTGACCATTTTCAATGAGGGGCTGCATAAACCTGAAGAAAAAAGTTAACAGCAGAGTACGAATATGAGCGCCATCGACATCAGCATCGGTCATGATAATTACATGACCATATCGTAACCCTTCGAGTGAGAAGGAATCGCCAATGCCCGTGCCAAGAGCTGAAATAAGAGCTTTAACTTCACGATTGGCAAGGATTTTATCGAGACGTGCTCGCTCAACGTTTAAGATTTTTCCTCGTAAGGGCAAAATGGCTTGAAAGTGGCGGTCACGGCCTTGTTTTGCTGAGCCTCCTGCAGAATCGCCCTCAACAATGTAGAGTTCAGTGCGTAGTGGGTTTCGCTCGGAGCAATCGGCTAATTTCCCGGGCAAGGTTAGACTCTCGAGTGCCGATTTACGAATTACCAGGTCGCGTGCTTTCCGCGCAGCGTCGCGAGCACGAGCCGAAGTGAGACACTTTTGAATGATCTTCCTGGCAGCAGATGAGTTTTGTTCGAGAAAGCTGATATAGCCATCTGAGGCTACCTGCTGAACATAGGTTTGAACTTCAGCATTCATCAGTTTGACCTTAGTTTGGCTCTCAAATTGGGGATCTGGGTGTTTGATGCTTACGATTGCAGTTAATCCTTCGCGAGTATCTTCACCCGAGAAGTTGGGGTCTGAATCTTTGAGTAACCCATTCTTTCGAGCGTAATCGTTTATGGAGCGGGTTAATGCAATCCGCAGACCGGTTAAGTGGGTTCCGCCATCGATGGTGTTAATCGTGTTTGCAAACGCATAAACTGATTCAGAATAGGCATCTGTATACTGAATGGCGACTTCTACGCCAATACCATCTATTTCTTTCTCTACGTAAACGACATCATGAAGTGTGTCGCGATTTCGATTTAGATATTTAACAAAGGAAGAAATCCCACCTTCAAAAAAATAAGTTACTTCTTTATCATCTCGTTTATCTTCAAGTTTGATCGTTACTGCGCGGGTAACAAAAGCCATTTCTCTGAAGCGTTGAGCAAGAATATCAAATTTATAGGTTGTTGCATCTTTAAAAATGGTATGATCAAATTTGAAAGAAAGGGAGGTGCCGGTCTTTGTTGCAGGCACATTGCCAATAATCTTGACCGGCTCTTGAGGGATACCTTTTTCATAACGCTGAAAATAAATATTACCATCGCGATAAACTTCAACTTCGCACCACTCTGAGAGCGCATTAACTGCAGACACACCAACGCCATGCAAACCGCCAGATACTTTGTAGCTAGACCCGCCAAATTTGCCGCCAGCGTGTAACGCTGTCATCACGACCTGGAGGGCTGAGACGTTGCGTTCTGGGTGAATGTCAACAGGAATACCCCGTCCGTTATCCGAAACTGTTACGCTTTCATCCTCATTGATGACTATAGAGATTAAATCGCACGAACCTGCAAGGGCTTCGTCAATGGAGTTGTCGACCACTTCATAAATTAAATGATGAAGTGCCTTAATATCTGTGCCACCGACATACATTCCAGGGCGTCTTCGTACAGCTTCCAGCCCCTCGAGAACTTGAATATCATTAGCACTGTATGATTGCGTTTGTTTTGTCAATCTGATTTCTCCGTTTATCTATTTTTATGATGGAAGGATGTTTAAGAAGCACTCGCATGATGGTTGAGAATCGATTGTGAGAACTTAGTAGCATCAATGTAAAAGTGAAATGAAGCAGCAACAACAGCTGTCGAGATAAAAGCATGCCCAAATATCCCAACAAGCAGCAGCCAGTTATCAACATTAGGTGATTGCCAAAGATAGTTCAAACCTTCAATGAGCAAAAAAGATGTGAGAATAAACCAGGCTGTTTGGGTCATTGATAAGCGCACAACTTTTACGCTTGTGACCATGGCGGCGATGAGATTTTGATGGTAGAGAAAGATCCCATGCGGTGTAAAGATAAGAGGCATCAAAGCCCATAAAAGAAAAAGACTTGCAAGTGAGATTAAAAACTGGCTAATCGTTGGACTGATAAGCGTAACAAAAGTAATGACCATAGCAAGGGGGATGCTAATTATCATCATTAGGATAAGTAAAGTAATTGGAATTAATAAAATTTGAAGGAACGCTTTTACTAAAGACTTAAAAGAGTTGTCGAATAGCGTTATAACCTGGTTAGATATATTATGAAAATAAAGGCTTCCCAGGAAAAAACCAATCAAAACGAATAATAACCAAAATAATAAAAATTGAATAGTAGTATTTAAATTAAAAGTAAGTGGCTGGCCTAATGGATTTAAGAAGGCTGGTTTCGTTACCATTAAACTAGGAACGCCAATGGGGAGGGTATGCAATGAATTTGTCAGGTCAAAGTTGGCGATCACGTCACGCAAGACAGCTTGATAATTATCAAGGATCGTTGTGACTTCAATAGAACTACCTCCGGGTAAGTGGGTTAATCCTGAAATAAAAGAACTAAATACATCTTCCACTCGCAATGCGGGGCCAAACCATAAGAAAAGGTCAAGCATAATTGGAATTAATATCAAACCAGGTTTATTTGCGATCGTATTGAAACCAGATATAAGAGCTTGAACAATGCTTGGTTTTTTGATTTTGGGGTTAGTTTGCGTATCCATACAACAAGTTATTCTACCACATAAGAGGGTTTATAGCTATATAGATGTTAAAATATTACTCAGTATTTGTTAATCGCTTCATTTAAGTTAGTGTAACATTCTTTCTGTAAAATTCAGAACCTTAACAAAAGTGGTGAGT
>CAYPKT010000011.1:0-77026 GCA_964411385.1 uncultured Candidatus Brevefilum sp.
CAAGGCTACAACGGTTTTCGAGACCGCCCCAATCAACCACTCTGGCACCTCTCCGAACAGCAGATATCCATTATACTCGAAATTATATAGGTGAAAACAGCTTATCGCTGGTAAATAAATAAAATTTTTTTGCGGTTTTCGTTGGTGGTTTCTAATTAACTTGTTTAATAATTGATAAAATTGCATCCCCAAAATTGATAAAACGGTAGGGAACATCCCACATTTTAACTTGGAGTTCTGACATACTGCCTGGGTTGGCTTTGGCAACCCGGCAGATAATATCGCGAGGCAAGACCACATCGGAAGGGACGCCTATTTTTTGGGCTGTGTGTTTGCGCCACTCTTGCAGCGCTTCCATGCGCTCGAGGGTGGAGTTACACGGACGGGTGTGGTTATTTGGTGGGTACTCTGGTGGTGCTTGTTTTCCTTCGCGAATGGCTTCGAGCAATCCACGACCATAACGTTTAGCTTGGTTATCATGTAATGCGGATAGTTTATATAAATCTGCGCAACGAGTTGGGCAGGTTTCAGCCATTTCAATCAACGCCTGGTGGCTAATAACCTTAAAGGGTGGGCGATCTTGCGCTTCGGCGAGCACCTCTCGATATAGATAAAGGGATTTAAGCACAGCTGCTTTATCTGGTGCCAGGTAACGCGCGCCGTGTAACTTCCAAAAGTCATCTTCGCAAGATTCGGTTGTATCTTCAATCCCTTGGGTTAAGCGAATAAAGTCTTCTGCAGCCAGTTTCCAACGTCCTGCAGCTTCGAGCTCTAATCGTAAACGTTTTTGGATAGAAATCAAATAATGACTGTCTTGTCGGGCATATTCGAGCATATCTGGTTTGAGCGGTCGTTGACCCCAGTTGGCGCGCTGGTATTTTTTGTTGATTTTGATGTTAAAGAAGTTTTCAATCAGTGAGCTTAACCCGACCCCATCATAGCCGAGAATCCGGGCTGCGATCATCGTGTCGAACAAATTTGAGAATGTAAAGCCGTAGTCACGAAACAGACAAATTAAGTCGTATTCTGCTGCGTGAAATACTTTTAAAATATTCTCAGAACTGAAAATACTTGCAAGCAAAGAAAGATCAGGTAGCGCAAGCGCATCGATGAGATAATCTTTTGTGGTGGTCGAGAATTGGATCAGGCAAACCTGTTCTTGGTAAGCATACAGGCTGTTAGATTCAGTATCTACAGCGATGATTTCTTCAGATAATAGCTCCTGGGTTACCTGACGCAGCTTGGCTGGTTGATCAACCCAGACCAACTCGGTATTTTCAAGTAATAAAGGCATGGGTTGATTATAGCACTTGGGGACGATAGTGAAAGGTGGGTAGAGAATGGTGAGGGGTAATAACAGGGACCAGATAATGGAAGCAAAGTTTAGGGGTTAGGGATTTGGAATTTTGAAAATTGTGTTGTTTATGGTTTACTCTGGTGTAAGCCCTGTGCGATCCTGAAGGGAACACGTGACACACCGCTATTCTGCGCACCTCAGGTTAAATTTGTAGCACACTTTGATTATTCATTTGTCATTGCGAATGGAGCAAAGCGAAATGAAGCGATCTCAATATTTTTGTAAAGGGTATATTGTGATTGGTGAATAGTTCAAAAAAGCTATTCACGATCATCGTAAATCATTCTTCGAACGGCGCTACGCGTTGGTGCTGGTAAAGACTTTCCTTCACCCTCTCCCACGGGGAGAGGGTTGGGGTGAGGAATGGTTTTTACACCCTACGACCGCCCGCGAGATTGCTTCGCCGCACCTTGCAGGTGCGTCCTCGCAATGACACAGCCCAAAGGGGGCTGCGTACTGAGATGAGAAGGGCCCACGGTGTTATAATCATATCGGTAGCTTGATATAAATATTGATCGTCATTAAGAAATGGTTTGGAGTGATGTATGCGAGCAGTAATTCAACGGGTAAGCGAGGGTCAGGTTTCGGTTACGGGAGAGGTTGTTGCGAAAATCGATAAGGGTTTGGTGATCCTTTTAGGCGTGGCACCTGGGGACACAAAATCAAACGCTGAACAACTGGCGGATAAAATTGCTAACCTGCGAATTTTTGAGGATGAAGCCGAAAAGATGAACCTTTCTATTCTGGACATCGCTGGTGAAGCGATCGTAGTTTCGCAATTTACCTTGTATGCAGATACCAGCCGGGGACGAAGGCCTTCCTTTATTGGCGCTGCCAACCCTGAATTAGCAGAACCCCTGGTGACTGATTTTGCCCAAATGCTAAAAATGCGTGGTATTCCAACGCAAACCGGCGTGTTCGGGGCGCATATGAAAGTCTCTTTAGTCAATGATGGACCAGTCACGATTATCATGGAATTTTAAAACCATAAAGTAAACCTAAAAGATATTGATTAAAAATAGCTAAATAAATACAGGGCACATTATGCATGTGCCCTGTATTTTTAATTCTCCAAAAAAATATCAAGTTGAATTAAGCGGCATTGTTGCCATCTGCCAAGCGGGCTGCCCGCAAGGTATTGCGTAACAGCATGGCAATCGTCATCGGGCCGACGCCACCAGGCACTGGGGTGATTGCACCTGCCACTTTTACAGCTTCGTCAAAGGCGACGTCCCCCACCAGACGATAACCACTCTTCCTGGTAGCGTCCTCAATTCGATTGACGCCGACATCAATCACGGTTGCACCGGGCTTAATCCAATCGCCACGTACAAATTCGGGGATGCCAACTGCTGCCACCAGAACATCCGCGCCTCGCACAATTGCGGGGATATCCTTAGAGCGAGAATGGCAGATGGTTACTGTCGCATTCGCCCTTACTAAAAGCAGGCTCACGGGCATCCCTACGATATTAGATCTTCCCAAAACAACAGCGTTAGCGCCTTCTACCTTTACACCCTGGTTTTTAAGCAAGTACATCACGCCATCGGGTGTAGCAGGAATAAAAAGGGGCTCGCGTCCCTTTTGGGCAAGACGCCCAATATTAATGGGGTGAAAACCGTCCACATCTTTTTGCAGGCTGATCGTATTCAGGACACGTTCTTCATCCAGGCCGGCAGGCAAGGGAAGCTGCACCAGGATGCCATGAATAGCTGGATCTGCGTTCAACTTTTGCACCAGATTTTCTACTTCCTCCTGGGTGGCATCGGCTGGCAGAGTATGGCCGATGGAGATGATGCCAGCTTCTTGACAGGCTTTGTGCTTCATTTTCACATAAACTTGTGAGGCTGGGTTTTCGCCGACTAAAACTGTCGCTAACCCGGGTGTAGACAGACCTTTTTCTGCACGCTCTCTTACCTTTTGCTTAACTTCTTCTCGTAATGATTCAGCGATGACTTTACCATCAATCAAAGTTGCTCCCATTAATCCTCCATTTACTGAAATAATAAGTAATTATACCTGAACACCGGTTATAATCTTATTATAATGTCTCAAAATCAAACTTCTCATACAATGGTTGTTGGAATTGCTGGCGGGTCGGGCTCGGGTAAAACGACGTTGGCTGCCCTTATTATGAAGCGCATGGGAAATGAAAAGATCGCTTACATCCCTCATGATGCTTATTACCGTGATCAAAAAGATTTACCTTATGAAGAGCGTGTAAAGGTTAATTATGATCATCCAGATTCCCTGGAAACCGACCTGATGATTCAACAGATCATCCAGCTGACTGATGGCAGATCAATTGAAATGCCAGCTTATGACTTCGCCCGTCATTTACGTAAAGAAGAAACCATTCATATTGCCCCAAGACCGATCATTTTAGTTGAAGGTATCTTGATCTTTACCGAGAAATCACTACGAGAGTTGTTTGATGCCAAAATATTTGTTGACACCGATTCAGATATTCGGTTTATCCGCCGGCTCCGCAGGGATATTGAAGAACGAGAACGAACGTTATCCTCAGTTGTCGAACAATATCTTAAAACAGTCCGACCGATGCACCTTGAATTTGTCGAGCCATCAAAACGTTATGCAGATATTATCGTCCCGGAAGGTGGCTTGAACGTCGTCGCGTTGGATATGGTTATCGCCCGGTTACAATCCCTGTTGAATGGAGAAATACTGATTGACTCCCAACGAAGAAAAAATACCTCTTGAAAGGTCTCCATTTCGTCAACGAACGCCATTAACACAGCGGTTTTCAAAACAAACATTAAACATTATCCGAATTTTTGTTTTAATGACGATCGTTGTTTTAACTGTTGTATTGGTGATGAATCGCGAAAGAATAGCTGAACTTGACGCATGGGGGTATCCGGGAATATTTTTGATTTCTATTTTAGCGAATGCGACTATTCTTTTACCTGTACCGGGGGTGGTGTTTACCTCTGCGATGGGTGCTGTGTTCAACCCCTTATGGGTGGCGGTTGCTGCTGGAACAGGTGCAGCAATTGGCGAATTGTTTGGCTACATAGCCGGATATAGCGGACAAGCCATGGTAGAAAAAGGCGAAAGGTATGATCGGATTGCCCATTGGATGAAAAAGAATGGTGACATTACGATATTGTTGCTGGCTTTTATTCCTAACCCCTTATTTGACCTGGCTGGAATTTTTGCAGGCGCCTTAAAAATGCCTTTGTGGAAATTCTTCTTTTATTGTATGATTGGTAAAATATTAAAAATGGTAACCTTTGCCTATGCAGGCGGTTGGTTGATGGGCTTATGGGAAAATATTTTTTAAGCTTGGATATCCAAGTACTGATTGACTGATTAGTTAATGGAGCATATAAGATGAATATTGAAGCAGTTGACCGTTATATTAAAACAAATTTAGATGCCAGTGTAGAAGAACTTTCTCGTTTGTGCGCTCAGCCAAGTGTCGCCGCGCAAAACCTTGGGATTGAAGAATGTGCTAACCTGGTAGCTGATTCACTAAAAGCGCGCGGTTTTACAGTGCAAATTATGCCTACAGCTGGGTCGCCGGTCGTATTTGGTGAACGAAAAGGGGTTAGAGATACAACGCTCATCGTATATGACCATTACGACGTACAACCCCCTGAGCCATTAAACTTATGGGATACACCGCCTTATGAGCTGACGGAACGCGATGGGCGTATTTATGCAAGAGGTGTTGCCGATAATAAAGGAAATTTGGCAAGCCGTCTGCATGCAATTGATGCAATTTTAGCTGAGGATGGTGAACTTCCCTGTAACGTGAAGTTTGTTGTTGAAGGCGAAGAAGAAATTGGCAGCGTAAACCTGGAACCTTTCATTAAAGAACACCAGGATTTATTAGCTGGAGATGTGTGCGTTTGGGAAATGGGTGGTGTTGATCATCAAGGGTATCCTACGCAAGTTTTGGGGATGCGCGGGATCTGTTATCTTGAATTGCGTATAAGAACAGCGAATCGGGATATTCATTCGGGTTTAGGTGGATCAATCTTCCAGAACGCAGCCTGGCGCCTGGTTTGGGCTTTGAATACCTTGAAAGATGAGCATGAAAATATTTTAATCCCAGGCTTTTATGATTCTGTCATCCCTCCAACAGACCGAGAAAAACAGCTCTTTGCACAATTGCCCAGCATGTTGGATTACTACAAAGAGGAATATGGGCTAAAAGGTTATTTGAAGGGAATTAACGACCCCCTCGCGCTGGCGATCGAAGAGGTTTATGTGCCAACCTGCACGATTTGCGGGTTAACCTCGGGTTACCAGGGCCCTGGCACAAAAACTGTCTTGCCTGCCGAAGCAAGCGCAAAAATTGACTTCCGCCTGGTACCAGATCAAACGCCACAACAAGTATTGGAACAATTACGCACTCACCTTGATGCCCAAGGGTTTGATGATATTGAAGTGGTGTTTTTGGGTGGCAACCCAGGGGCAAAAACCGATCTTGACCATCCTGCGGTGAAGATGGCGATGCAGGCAGATGAAGACGTGTTTGGCAAGCCATCTCGTATTCATCCTATGATTGGTGGTTCTGGGCCAAATTACATCTTTCAAAAGTACCTGGGCGTACCGATTATTGCTTCAGGCGCTGGGGATTCGGAAAATCGGGCTCATGCGCCAAATGAGTCAATTAGTTTGGAACTATACGAAAAATCTGCCCAACACTTTGCCCGAATTTTGCAGTTGATGGGCGAGGAATAAAGATAAGTGGAGGCTAAAGTTTACCAGTCTTCGCTTGATCGCTTTAGCAGGTTAAAAAGAAGAACAACCAAGAAGAAGTTACAGCCCACCATAAACGCGGGTAAGATTGATAGCTGCGATGCAGTAATTATCAGAACCTTATCATCGAAACTTTGCAGTACACACGAAAAGGCAAGGAGTCCTATTTTCTATGACGATCGAAAATCAAGCTAAACCAACCAATCCAATCTTAGATTGGGTTGTGCGTTTTCTAAAAGGGATTATGGTAGGGGTTGGTTTTATTACGCCGGGGTTATCGGGTGGTGTGTTGGCTGTTGTGTTTGGCATCTATGAACCGATGATCCGATTTTTGGGTAATTTAAAACATAAATTTATCCAAAACGTGCTATTTTTTCTTCCAATAGGGGTAGGCGGGATCATCGGTGTCGTTGCGTTTTCTGCTGTTGTCGATATTGCTTTTACCTATTACCCAGCGTTATTTACCTGGTTATTTATTGGATTTATTGCTGGCACTTTCCCTTCTTTATTTAAAACTGCCGGTAAAGAAGGCAGAAAATGGTGGCATTGGGCGATGCTGGCAGCCTTTACCTTTGGGACGTTGTTGTTAATGCGTTGGATGGAATCTATGCATACTGTACAGCTGCAACCCTCCACCTTCAATTGGCTGTTGAGCGGTGCGCTGATTGGGTTAGGGGTTGTTGTACCGGGAATGAGCCCATCAAATTTTTTAATTTATTTGGGGCTTTACCAACCCATGGCTGCAGGTTTGCGCATGTTAGACCTCGGCGTTGCCATTCCCCTGGCAGTGGGCGGGATCTTAGTGGTATTTTCTCTTGCAAAATTAATTTCCTGGTTATTTAATAAATATTACGCGGTGATGTATCACTTCATCTTAGGCGTTGTCGTTGGGTCAACGCTGGCGATTGTCCCATCTGGGGTGGTAGGATGGGAAATTGTGTATTGTGCTCTTTTGTTTATTTTTGGGGCGTTATGCTCCTATTGGCTATCTAAGTTGGATGAGAAATTTGAACGAGAAGACCTGTTTGGCTAATGTGAGGCAATTGACAATTTAATGTAAAGCAATACAGCTTAGTGATTGCTGCCAATAAAAAAGGAGTTAGGAATAAGTGACCATTTACGACAGATTCGCACCGATTTATCAACGCGGTCCGTACGTGCGATTTTCACAAAATATTGCAGAAACTGTGCTCCCTCAATATTTAACCACCTTGGGGTATGTGCCTGAACGTATTCTGGATATCGCCTGTGGAGAAGGCAGCTTTGCTGTCTTGATGGCAAAGCAGGGTTACCAGGTTACAGGTGTGGATCAATCACAAGCCATGATCGACTTGGCGATTGCCCGGGCAAGAGAAACAGATGTTGAAGTTAGCTTTGAGGTTGAGGACATGCGAGACTTGTCTTTTTGTGAAACCTTCGACCTTGTCACTTGTTTTTTTGATAGTTTAAATTATCTGCTGACAGTCAAAGATTTAAATGATGCTTTTCGTGGTGCTTATCACGCGTTAAAACCCGGCGGCTTATTTATTTTCGACATGAATACCATCTTTGGTTTGGCTGTGGATTGGATGCGGGCAACCACATACATTCAAAATGAAACGGATGATTTTGTTGAAATTCATCGCCAGGAATTTGATTATGAAAATTTAATTGCGACCATGCATGTGATGATTTTTCAAAAAAAACACCAGCTATGGGAACGAATTGATGAAACGCATCGTGAGCGTGGTTACCCAATTGACGATATCCAATTTTTATTAGAACAAATTGGGTTTGAAATTACAGCAACCTATGGAAACCTTACTAAACAAACCGAGCTGCAAGAGACTTCGCCTCGTGTTTGGTTTGTTGCTCGTAAGCCTGTTTGAGGCTTGATTATATTAGTGTCTGGTGAACGGTAAAATTCCAACTTGTCGAGCTTTTAGCCCGGTGTTATGATTCGACTTGTGGAGGTGCTTTGGAAAGCCTGAGCAAGAACAAACGAACTCGTTATTTTTTAATACTGGTCATTTTGGTTACAGTCCCTTGTTATTGCCTGGGACTGGGGATGTTAAGGGCTAACCAATCTAAAATGGGGACGGTAACTCCATCGAGTACATCGACTGGCACACGCACACCAAGCATTACGCCAACGCTGTACATTACTTTGACGCCCTCAATCACATTGACGACGACTTTATCCCCAACTGAAACGGCAACTCGAACGGTTACATCAACGTTTACGGTAACAGCAAACCCTACCGCAACACAAACCGAGGCCTCCACGGATACGCCAACACCAACGGAAACACCAACTGAAGTGCCCACTGAAACTGAAAATGAATCGCCTTAACCACGATAAAGGACTTTGCTATACATGAATGATTTGTTACCCCACTTAAAAAAGATGTTGTCTGCCCCTGGGCTTTCGGGGCATGAAGAGCCCATTCGAAAAATAATCCATGAGGCTTGGGAACCTCTCACTGATCGTATCTCTGTGAGTAAAATTGGCAGTCTGCACGGCTTGAAAAAAGGAACCGGGGATGAGCCACGCCGCAAGGTGATGATCTCAGCGCATATGGATGCCATCGGTATGATGGTTACCGGTATTCAAGAGGGCTTGCTGCGTTTAACCAGGATTGGCGGAATTGACCATCGCATTTTGCCGGGACAAATGGTTTTCGTGCATGGTAGAGAAATTTTGCCTGGTATGATTATTCAACCGCCCGCTTTTTTACTGCCTGAATCTGCTGGTGATGGACCGGTAGAAATGAAATATTTATTTGTGGATGTTGGCCTTCGTGCTGATGAGGTTGCTGCAAAAGTAAGAGTTGGGGACCTGGTGTCTTATGCGCAAGAACCTTTAGAGCTAAGCGGTGAGACCATTGCAGGGCACACGCTGGATAACCGGGTTTCGGTTGCCGCCACGACCTTATGTTTGCAAGAACTTCAAAACCAGAAACATAATTGGGATGTATGGGCAGTGGCAACTGCCCAGGAAGAGGAAACCCTGGGAGGTGCATTCACCTCACCTTTTGACATTAAGCCAGATATTGCCATTGTAATCGATGTGTGTTTTGCAATAGGCCCTGGCTCGAATGAATGGAGCAGCTTGCCCCTTGGCGGAGGTATTGGGTTGGGGTTTGGCCCTAACATTCACCCGGCTCTATATACAATATTTGAAGAAAAAGCACAAGCTTTAGAGATTCCATTTCATCGTGATTTGATGCCAAAGATGTCAGGCACAGACGCGATGGCAGTCCAGGTGGTCGCGGAAGGTATCCCTTGTATGGTGTTGGGGATTCCACTACGCTACATGCACACACCGGTAGAAACGGTCTCGTTAAAAGATATCCGGCGCGCCGGCAGGTTAATGGCTGCTTTTATTGCAGACCTTGCGCCCGATGCCCTCGAAAGAATTCAATGGGAAGAATGATCTATGACTAAGAATTTTGAAATGACAACAAATAAATTGCCAGAAGTTGGCGCAAGCCAGATTGAATTTTTAGAAAAACTTACCAATGCCAATGCGGTTTCGGGTGATGAGGGAGAAGTCCGTCAAATTATTCTCGATGCTGTTCGACCGATTGCCGACGAAGTGAAAATCGACACCATGGGTAATGTTTTGGTAAAAAAATTTGGAAAAAAAGAAGGTCGAGTTAAGGTGATGCTCGCCTCGCACATGGATGAAGTCGGCTTTATGTTGGTGAAGAAGCATGATGACGGCTTATTTGAATTCGAGTGTGTTGGCGGAATTGATGAACGCCAGTTACCGGGAAAGCCGGTTTTGGTTGGCAAAGACCATTTACCAGGCGTGATCGGTGCAAAACCCATTCATTTGACGACTGCCAACGAGCGAAAGAATAAGATCGCTGTTTCTGCCATGCGAATTGATGTGGGGTTGGGGGCTGGCGACAATGTAAAGCCAGGTGACCGGGCAACGTTTGCCACCCAATTTGAACTGCTCGGGCCAAGTATTCGGGCGAAAGCCTTGGATGACAGGTTGGGCGTGGCAACTTTAGTCGAACTTCTAAAGCATGCTCCTGACCATATTGATTTGTTATTAGCCTTTACTGTTCAGGAAGAGGTTGGTTTACGGGGCGCCAGGGTGGCAGCTTATACGTTTAACCCGGATATGGCAATTGCGGTGGATGCTACCCCAGCTTATGACTTGCCCCCCTGGGATGATGAAGACGAAAATGTACGCTACAACACGCGTTTAGATGCGGGGCCAGCTATTTATGTAATGGATTTTGCAACTATTTCGGATCGACGGTTAGTGAACTGGCTGGTTGAAACTGGCGATTTAGCGAATATCCGCTACCAGCTGCGTCAACCGGGCGGGGGCGGAACGGATGCTGGTTCAATTCACAAAGTGCGCAGTGGCATTCCCAGCGTGTCGGTATCGGTGCCTGTGCGCTATGCCCATACTGCCGCCAGTATTGCCCGCATGGACGATTGGTCTAATACTTTTCAACTGCTGCATGCCGCTTTACAAAGAGTATCCCCCGATTTGTTGGCTAATGAACGTCGCGATTAAACTTGAAGATGGTGAACAAATTATTCATTAGGTTATTTTATTCAGGAGAAATAATATGAAATCCTTAATTAAAACACTTGTCGAAACCCCCGGTCCTTCTGGTTTTGAATACGAAATTCGTGATGTCATCCGTGAGGAAATAATCGGAGACGCAGATGAAATTCGTGTGGATGCGATGGGTAACCTGATTGCCCGCAAAGGAGCCAAAACCGAAGAGGGAATGCGGGTGATGATTTCTGCCCATATTGATGAGATTGGTTTGATGGTGACCCATATCGATAACAACGGATTCGCCCGTTTTATCAATGTCGGTGGTGTGAGCCCGCTAACTTGCTATGGCGGACGAGTTTTATTCATGAATGGTGTAAAAGGCGTCATTGGCATGGATTCCCTTGACAGGGGAAAAACCCCTGCGCTAACTGATATGTTTATCGATG
Source organism: uncultured Candidatus Brevefilum sp. (assembly GCA_964411385.1). Taxonomy (GTDB): domain Bacteria; phylum Chloroflexota; class Anaerolineae; order Anaerolineales; family Anaerolineaceae; genus Brevifilum. The sequence continues at coordinate 11,045 of CAYPKT010000011.1, forward strand.
TGGGCGCGACCAGTAAAGAAGATTGCCCGGTTAAGGTGGGCGATGTGTGCGGATTTGATCGTCCCTTCCTCGACCTGGGGAAACGTATGGTGGCTAAATCGATGGATGACCGTATCTCTGCTGCTATTGCAATTGAAACCCTCAAGCAATTAAAGACCACACCTCATGAAGTGTATTTTGTGTTTAGCACACAAGAAGAGGTTGGCTTGCGCGGTGCCACAACGGCTGCTTACGGAATCGACCCGGAGGTTGGCTTTGCCATTGATGTTACAAGAAGCGGAGATACACCCCGAACAAACCCGAAAATGGCAACTGCCCTGGGCGATGGACCAGCCATCAAGGTGCGAGATTCAAGCTTTATTGCTGACCCCAAACTGGTTGATTGGATGATCAAAGCGGCTGAAGAAGCTGAAATTCCCTACCAGATGGAAGTTCTTGAAGCAGGTGGAACCGATGGACGTGCAATCCAATTAACCCGAGCTGGCGTCCCCGCAGGCTGCGTCTCGATTGTTTGCCGGTACATCCATTCACCCTCCGAGATGGTAGACTCTGACGATGTAGAAAACGCGGTTAAGCTTTTAGTTAAATTGTTGCGTGAGCCGATTGTTTTAAGCTAAGTTTATTGGAGTTGGTGTGAAACATCGTGTTTTAAAATTCTTTTTGCTGGGGTTGCTGATATTAATATTGCTTTCAGCTTGTGAGGCGTTGCCTTTCGATCTGCCTTGGCTGATAAAAGAAGAGCCTACGGCTACATCTCTGCCTGATCAAAAAGGAACCGAAGTGCCAACACCTCAGGTTTCACCTGAGGTTGAAGAAATATTACCTGTAACCAGTTTAACGCTTTGGGTTCCGCCGGAAATGGACCCAAATTTGAATACACCCGCCAGCAATCTGTTTCTCGATCGATTGCAGGCTTTTTCAGACGCTAATAACGAGATTGAAATTCTCGTGCGTGTGAAAGCTACCAGTGGTACTGGGGGACTGTTAGATGCATTAACAGCCAGTGCATCAGCGGCACCTGACAATTTGCCCGATTTAATCGCTCTTAGCCGCCCTGATTTAGAAACCGCAGCGCTTAAAGGGCTGGTTTATCCCTTAGAAGGGATGACAGAATACCCTGATGACCCGGATTGGTATAACTTTGCCCGCGAGATGGCGTTGATCCAGGGGAGCACTTTTGGACTTCCTTTTGCTGCTGATGCCCTTTCGTTGGTTTACCGACCGGAGGTTATCCAACATTTACCTGATTCTTGGGCTGAATTGTTTGAAGAACAAGGAGAATTAGTCTTAGCTTTTCCTGCCGATCAAGACCAGGCACTATACTTGATGAACCTGTACCTCGCTGAAGGTGGTGCTTTACAGGATTCGCAGCGTAAGCCTTTACTGGATGTTGGCCCGTTAACGAAAGTGTTTGAGTTGTTGGAAAACGGGGTTGATGTTGGCGTGTTCCCTGATTCGCTCAATCAATATCAAACCTTTGCCCAGGTGTGGGATGCTTTTAATGAAGGACAGGTTGATTTAGCGGTCACCTGGGCTTCAAATGTCTTAAAAGAGCCGTCAACGAAGACCAACCTGGTCCCATTATTTGCAGGGTCGGAAGAATTGGTTGCCTTAGGCACGGGGATGAGCTGGGCTTTGGCTTCTCAAAATGAGCACAGGCACCATCTTGCAGTTGCCTTAGCTGAATTTTTGGTTCAACCTGGTTTCCTGGCGGAGTGGACCCAGGCTGCTGGTTATATTCCTACCAGGCCCTCTTCGCTTGAGGGTTGGGAAAGCCAGGCGATTCGCACCACAATTAGCCAAATCGCTTTGATGACGCGGTTACGCCCATCTCAAGATGTTGTTTTGAGCCTGGGGCCCATCCTTAGAGATGGCGGTCGTCAAATCCTTCAAGGTTTAGCTGAACCCGATCAAGCAGCCCAGTTTGCAATTGAAAGCTTGGATGATTCAAAATGAAAAACCATTCAAACGAAAACAACAACTCACTTTGGAATTCAAAATTCTTGTGGTCTTTAATTCTTGTTATGGTAGTGGTTTTAATCCTTGCAGTGTTCTCCTGGAGAAGCCCGATTTCAAAGCCCACTGGCGAACGCATGATCACATTAACGGTTACCAGTGAGGAACCTGAACAGGCGTTGGTTCAAACGCCGCAGGTTGAATTAATTTTGTCAGGCCCTGAGGATTTTCTTAACCCTGAAGAAATTGGTCATACCGATGGGATTATCGTGTGGGGGACGGTTCTGATGATGATTTTGCTGCTGGCGACTTTGCGTGAAATAATTTTGCGCAAGAAAAACAGATAAATTTACTAAATAGATCCCATGGGAGTATCGATGAAAAATCGGTTAGATGAATTTTCAAGCTATCGCCATCAAATGAATGATCGCATTGCTGCGATTGATCATTTAGGGATCAAGCGGTTTTTCAATCTTGATACCCAGGCGTACACCAATGGAGTCTTAAGCGGAAAGACTAAAGAATTGTTAGGATTGGTGGCTTCGTTAGTGTTGCGCTGCAACGATTGTATCGACTACCATATTTTGCAATGTGTAGATATGGGTTGGACCGATGCCGAACTTTACGATGCCTTTAATGTGGGTTTAATCGTAGGTGGTAGCATTGTCATCCCACATTTACGCCATGCTGTTGAAACGCTTGATTTATATCGCGAGAAAAAATCAGAGGAGAGATAATGCAACACCGAATAACGAAACTGACCCAATTAATGGCAGAATTTGATCTACCAGCAATCGCATTAAACCCCGGTTCCACGATGGCTTACCTGACAGGATTAGACTTCCACTTGATGGAACGACCTACTGTGTTGTTGGTTTCTAACCAGGGAAAGATGGCTCTTGTACTGCCAGAACTTGAGACGGGGAAATTAGCTCTGGTTGCGCTGGATATCGCTTCCTTTGCCTATGGAGATGACCCAAAGGAAAGACCGGCTGCCTTTCAACGCGCAGCAGACTATTTAGCACTTTCTGGTGAAGTATTGGGGGTTGAATCAACCCGGATGCGCTATTTAGAGATGATGTATCTTCAGGATGCAATGCCGGGTAAAACATTCGCAGATGCCAGCAACTGTTTGGCGGGGTTGCGAATTTGTAAAGATCAAACTGAAATTGGCTATATGCAAAAAGCTGCAGTTATTGCGCAACGTGCCTTGCTTGCGACGTTGAAGAAGATGCACGAAGGAATTACAGAAAAAGAAGTTGCCAACCAGCTGATTATCGAGCTTTTGAGCACTGGTTCAGGCTCGGAACTGCCTTTTGCCCCGATTGTTGCCTTTGGGGAAAACAGCGCCAACCCTCACAGTACACCAACTGATCGACCGCTAAAACCTGGCGACTTGGTTTTATTCGATTGGGGCGCCAATTATGAAGGATATCTCTCGGACATTACACGCACCTTTACCTTTGGCGATGTTGACCCCGAACTGCATAAAATTGGCGCTTTGGTGCTGCAAGCTAATGCTGCTGGGCGCGCTGCTGGGCGCCCTGGTTTAGCGATCGGCGAGGTTGACAGGGCAGCTCGACAGGTGATCAGCGATGGGGGGTACGGAGAAGCCTTTACACATCGAACCGGGCATGGCTTGGGTATGGAAGCGCACGAGGAGCCTTATGTCTATGGTGCCAATAATCTTAAATTAAAAACGGGTATGGTGTACACCGTTGAGCCAGGTATTTACCTGGCGGGCAAAGGTGGAGTGCGCATTGAAGACGACATGGTGATAACCGACACGGGTAGTGATTCATTAACTGATATGCCCCGTGAAGTGCTTCCTTTAGAAAATTTTATAAGTGGATAAAATATCGGTATGACGCGTGATTTAAAAATTGTTTCTGCGTCGATGCTGGCTTGGGGGATTGGCGAAGGCTTATTTATTATCTTTCAGCCACTTTATCTTCAGCAATTAGGCGCAGACCCTGTTTTAATTGGGATATTGCTGGGGGTTAATGGTCTGGTGATGACGCTTTCGCAAATTCCTTCTGGGCTTTTAGCTGACCGGTTTGGACGCCGTCCTGTGTTGTGGCTTTCGTGGTGCTCGGGCTTAACTGCTACCTGGTTGATGGCATTGGCGCCTTCTTTAAGCACATTTGTTGCGGGAATGTTGCTTTACGGGGTGACCTCGTCGGTGATGGCCCCTCTCAATACTTACATTCAAGGGGCAAAAGGGGATTGGTCCCTGGGGCGTGCAGTAAGCTTTGTGACCGCCTCATACAATGTTGGTGCCATTTTTGGCCCAATTATTGGCGGGATGATCGCAGTAGGCTTCCGTTTGCGGACTGTTTACATCGCGGCTGGCGTGATGTTCACAATTTCCACCTTGATTATTTTTATGTTAAAAAAGCAACCAGTTCAAGAAAAAATAATCACTGATGGTAATAGTCATCTCTTCCAAAATAAACGCTTTACCACACTTTTACCGATAATTGCGGTCGTTATGTTGGCGATAATGCTTCCACAGCCCTTGACCGCAAATTTCTTACAGAATCAACAAGGGTTGTCTTTGGACAAGATTGGGCAGCTAGGGTCGATTTATGCGTTAGGAAGCGTATTGATGGCTTTGCTTTTTGGGCATCTTCCTGCAGGCGTGGCGTTGTGGATTGGGCAGGCAGGGTTGGCTCTTTTTTCAATATTTATCTGGAAAGGAAGCGGTTTAGCCTGGTACAGCCTGGCGTATTTGTTCTTAGGCGGATACCGACTTTGCAGAGCAATGGCGATAGCGCTGGTTCAACCGCTGGTACGTGAGAGCGAGATCGGTCTTGCCTTTGGGGTTGTAGAAACTTTGAATGCATTAGCCTTTATGGTCGCTCCAATTATTGCAGGGTATTTGTATCATTGGAGCCCAGCTTCAATCTACCCTGTTAGCCTGGGCGTGTTGTTGGTTTCTATGCTGCTTAGCTTTCGGTTTCTATCCGATCAACAGATTGAAGAATCGACAACGACCTTAGATGAGGAAAGGATGATGTAATGGATCTTGAGATTATTCGACTGACTTTAGGGCCCTTGCCTAATAATGTCTACTTGTTAGGAGATCACCACAGTGGCGCTGCTGTGGTGGTTGACCCCAGTTTTGATTCTGATGCTGTTCTCGTTAAGGTTAAGGCACTTGGTTGGAACCTGCGCGGAGTGTGGTTAACCCATGCTCATTTTGATCACATTGCAGGAGCAGGTGAAATTGCCAATGCCTTTGACCCTCCCTTGCCTGTAGGTTTGCATTCTGACGATTTACCCTGGTATCGACAGGATGGAGGTGCTGGTCAATTTGGGATGAGTATCCCCCCGTTACCTGAAATAACAATAAAATTTGCAGACGGCATGTTGTTGGAGCTGGATGAAGGATCATCCCCTGTTGCCAAAGTTTTGCATGCGCCGGGGCACAGTGCTGGGCATGTGATGTTTTATGTGGAGAAACTGGGCGCTTTAATATGTGGTGATGTGATCTTCCGCCAGGGTATAGGGCGCACAGATTTACAGGGTGGCGATCCTAACACCTTGCTAACCAGTATTCGCGAGAAGGTGCTTTTATTACCAGAAGAAACACGTTTATACCCCGGGCATGGGCCTGAAAGCACGGTTGGGTTTGAAAAGACACACAACCAATTTTTGTTGTAACGATAATTGCCGTTCAGGGAAGAAGTTATATGATTAAAAATCAATTTCTTATTTAATAAGAAACAAAAAAGCTGCCGTAAGGCAGCTTTTTATTTTTGACAAACGATTAAGGATTATTTTGCATATTCAGTTGCCCGGCTTTCGCGAATGACAGTGACGCGAATTTGACCGGGGTATTGCATCGTTTCCTCAATTTGTTGGGCAATGCTTTTAGCCATGCGGTTTGCTTCAACATCATCAACTTCTTCTGGTTTAACAATGATGCGCACCTCACGCCCTGCCTGAATGGCGTAGCTGCTCTCAACGCCTTTGTGATTATTGGCAATCGTTTCCAGGCTGCGCAGGCGTTTGATGTATTGCTCTAAATCTTCACGGCGAGCACCGGGTCGTGCCCCTGAGATCGCGTCAGCAGCTTCGGCGATGACAGCTTCAACGGTGTCTTGTTCAGTTTCATGATGATGTGATGCGATGATATTGACGACCTTTGAATTAACGCCGTAGCGGGCGGCAAACTCAGCACCGATTTGTGCATGCGTGCCTTCGGTGTTATGGTCCATAGCCTTGCCAAGGTCATGCAAAAGGGCACCTGCTTTGGCGATTTCAACGTTTGCACCAAGTTCAGCAGCCAAAACGCTGGCGATTTTGGCAGTTTCTACGGCATGTGCCAATTGGTTCTGTCCGTAGGATGTTCTAAACTTGAGCCGTCCTAATTTTTTTAGAACTTCTGCGTGTAATCCAGCTACCCCAGCGTCGTATGCAGCTTGTTCACCTGCTTCAACGATATCGTTTTCCATTTGATCGGTTTCTTCATTGAAGATTTTCTCGATATTAGAGGGGTGGATGCGTCCATCAAGCACCAACCGCTGCAGAGAGCGACGTGCAATTTCTCGGCGCACAGAATCAAAACAGGAGATAGTTACCGCTTCGGGGGTATCGTCTACGATTACATCCACACCGGCAACTTGCTCGAAAGCTCGAATGTTCCGTCCATTGCGCCCAACAACCCGACCTTTCATTTCTTCATTGGGGAGATTGACGACTGAAGTTGTTACCTCAGCCACCTTTTCTGAGGCCACCCTTTGGATTGCGTCGGCGATCAACTCACGCGCTCGTTGGTTGCCTTTTTCGCGAGCTTCTCCTTCGATTTGGCGAATGATACGTGCCATATCCGCCCGGGATTCTTTCTCTGTTTCTTCCAGGATAATTTCGCGCGCTTCTTCTTTAGTCATTTCTGAGACACGTTGAAGTTCCTGTATGACCTCACCATATTTTTGGTTAACCTCGTTGGCGCGTTTATCAATGCTGGATTGACGTTTATTTAGCCTAACGTCTCGTTCTTCGTATTTTTCAAGGCGTAAATCCAGTTCTTCACGCCGTTTTTGCAAACGGTCGTCTTCTTTGTTTAGCTCAAGGCGTCGACGGTTCAGTTCGCCATCAGCTTGTTGCGTTATTTTGAGTGCGGTATCTTTTGCTTCGAGTTCAATTTCGCGTGCTTTTTCTTTGGCATCAGAGATAATAAAGTCGGCTTTAAGGTTTTGCTCTTTGCGCTTTCTTTCTTCTTGGCGTGCTTTGATAAAAAAGCCGATGATCGTACCAAGGGCAAGAATACCTAGTCCAAGTAGCACTAAGACCATGAATGTTGTTTTGATTTCCATTACTGCTCCATTTTTTGTGAATCGTGTAAGCCCTCTAATTTTTGTGTTGCTACCGTAGCCCAAAGCCGTTCGACAACTGGTTTAACAACCTCGTAATTAAACCCTCGCCGGCCTAAAAAGGCGCCAACTTTTTTAAAAAAGTCATTTTTTTCTTCGTTACGGCATTGCTGAGCTTTTTTCTGTCCAGCTTGAAAAGCCAGCTCGGTTTCATCACCACCAAAATCTTCGAGAGCTTGTGTTATTTCGTCATCTGCGACGCCCTTAAGTCGCAATTCATACGCCAAAACCCGACTGCTGCGCGGCCGGAAGGTGTTTCGGTTTTCGATCCACTGACGGGCAAAATCATAGTCGTTAAGCCAGCCTTTTTCAAGTAGTTTTTCAATGGTGGCTTCGACAACCTCAGCGCTAAAGCCTTTTTCAGCTAAGCGTCGTCGGGTTTCCTCTATTGAACGAGGGCGGTAGTTGATGAACATCATTGCCTTTTGAAAAGCAATTTCGTAGCTATCTTGTTCTTGCAACCGCTCAATTTCAGCTGAAGATAATTTTCGTCCGGGTTCTATCCAGGCAGCCACGAAACGAGAGAGACCAAAAGCGAATTTACCATCGAGATAAATATTGACCCGTTGAGGGTTTCGCTTTTGTGCGGTAACAGCGGTGACTTCTCGTTCCATAACACCTTATCTTGAATCAAAAACAGCCGTACAATGCCCAGTAGGCTACGGCCGTTATATCAGCGAATTTTTCTGATTAGCAGAATACTTAACGAGGCTAGGTGGTTAATGTTTTATTAAACGAGTTCTTTCACCTGAAACATGTCAATACCCCAGGAGTTCTCTTATGGGGCGATTGTTCGTTGAAAGACCATATCTATCCTCAACACTTTGCTTGACTTTAATATTGACGTTTGCAATGGGTAATATAAAACAATTAACCCATGCTTTAGATTCCATAACTTGCTATTTCATCAATAATCAACCGGATAAGGCGCCGGCAAAAAAATCGTACAGTTTTCTTTGATAAATCGATCGCAGCCGCTTAAATATGGGCGGCAGATGAACTAATTTGTTAATTTATTACATAGTTCATAAACATGAACTTCACGCTAATTATACATTAAAAATAATAAAATAAGAATAGCTTTAAGAAATTACCAAAAATAGGCCTACCGGGAAATATTCCTATTAAAACCTTTTGATATTTCGCGTTATTTCTTACATTAACGAGCTAAATAGGTTTTTGTTTTGGTTAAATAGGTAAATGATGTTAAAATAAATATTATGGAAACACACACGCCCGTTACTAAAACTGAATATTCGATGAGTGAAAGTTATAATCGCCACAAAAAGCAACGCTTTTGGCAAATTGGTGCCCCGCTTGGAATTGGCATTTTATTAATGATGGTTATTCTTGGGTTGGTCATATTTGATGTGGTTGGAAATGGGCCGGACAGCGGAGTAGATCAATGGGCTAATGCGTCATTAATTTGGCTGTTTACACCACTGGTTTTGATTATGCTGTTAAGTTTAGCCGCTTTGATTGGGTTAATTTATCTTATTTCACGCTTGATGAAGGTTTTGCCGGGCTATACTTATACTGCCCAATATTATGTTGACCTCGGCGCAGCGTTTGTTAAATCCTATGCAAATAAACTTATAAGCCCGATCGTCTCGATTAAAAGTTTTGGAGCCGCCATCGAGAATGTTTTTCAGGGGATTTCGGGAGGCCGTGAAAAATAACACCTATTCGAACTGTGCATAGTAATTTTGAAACTGGTTTTGACACGTAGAGAATATTATTAAATAATTATGATCATTGGTTGAAGGGATCAATAGATGAAAGAAAATTGGAAAGCTAAAACAATTATAACCGGCGTTGTTATCGGTGCTGTGGCAGGTGCAGTCTCTGCCCTGTTGATGATTAAAAAAGCAGAAAGCGAAAGTTCTACTGCGAAACTATCGCCTGGTGAAGGCATTCAGGTGGGCTTAGGCCTTTTGGGCTTATTACGATTAATTGCCGGGCTCGGTAACGAGTAAACCTTTGTAAATAGGCACTTCGATTGTTTGAAATTGTATTTTTAGGCACATCTGCCTCTGCCCCTTCGGTGCATCGAGGCCTTTCTTCATTGTTTATTCAGCATGAGGAATTTCGATTCTTAGTCGATTGTGGAGAAGGAACGCAACGACAAATTTTACGCGCAGGAATTGGGTTCAAACGACTTAACCAGATTTTGCTTACGCATGGGCACCTTGATCATATTCTTGGGTTGGGTGGACTGGTTTCCACTTATTTGCGTTGGGATATGATCGAAGAAATGGAGATTTACGGGTCTCGTCACACTTTAGATCGGGTGTACGACCTGGTGTTTGGTGTTGTTTTACGAGGATTGCAGGGCCCTGCGCCGGTGATTTTGCATGAAATAAAACCGGGTATTTTTTGGGAGTCGGAAAAATTTTCTATTACTGCATTTCCTGTTGAACACCGGGGATCAAATTCGTTGGGATACCTGTTTGAAGAGCGCAGTCGAAGACCGTTTCTTCCTGAAATGGCAGATGAACTGAAGATCCCTCCAGGACCCTGGCGGCGAGATTTGGTGAATGAAAAACAGGTAACGCTGCCTGATGGTCGGGTGATAAACCCGGAACAGGTATTAGGCCCCCAGCGTAAAGGGATGATTCTGGCTGTGGTGGGCGATACTGGCAACTCAGATAAAGTATTACCTTATATCCAGGGAGCAGATGCACTGGTTATTGAAGCGACCTATACCAATGAGTTTGAAGAATTAGCAAAACGATTTGACCACCTAACAGCTGCCCAGTCGGCAGAACTGGCGATCAAGGCAGGGGTTAAACAATTGTTTTTAACGCATTTGTCGCGTCGTCATCGCGAACGAGATATTTATGAAGAAGCTGCTGCTATCTTCCCGGCAGTTCAGGTCGCGCGTGATTTTGATAGCTTTCAAATCAAACGAGACAACAACTAAGAAAAGATACTTTTTCTTAAGGGGGTGGTTATTGACTGAGAAAAGAGATTTGATTACCCTTATAGATAATCAATGGACGGCAGACTTGGTAAATATCTGCGAGAAAAGGATGTGATAAAATTCTCGCTATGAAAGCGTTAATTTTGGCTTCAAATTCACCGCGCAGAAAAGAACTTTTAATATTAACGGGCTGTCAATTTTCCACATATCCGGTTGATATTAATGAGGACCAAATACTCAGAGAGGAACCAGATGTGTATGTCCGTCGGTTAGCCTGTCAGAAGGCGAAGGTTTGTGCTTCTCAACAGGAGGGATTAATAATCGGCGCTGATACGGTGGTTGCGGACCAGGGCCTACTACTGGGAAAACCAAAAAACGAAGAAGAAGCGTATCAAATGTTAAAGCAATTACGCGGAAGGACGCACCAGGTGTATACTGGGCTGGCACTGGTAGATAGCGACACTGGTCGTTTGTATGATATGCTCTGTCGAACTGATGTTCCGATGAGAAATTACACTGATGCTGAAATTGAAGCCTATGTCTCCTCAGGCGATCCGTTGGACAAAGCTGGCGCTTATGCTATTCAACATGCTGGGTTCCATCCTGTGGAAGATTTGCATGGTTGTTTTGCATCGGTTATGGGCTTTCCGTTGTGCCATTTAATGGTCGCCATGAAAACTTTTGATCTGCACTTACCATCCGATTTACCTTTTCGGTGTCAGGTATACTTGAATTACACTTGCCCTGTCTTCCGTAACATCTTAGGTATAAATTGAGGCGTTTGAAATGAAAACTGTTCAATTGCCCTACTGGTTCCGAAGTGTTATATTCGCATCCTTACTTCTTCTGGTTACAGCTTGCAGCCCTCGCCAGGCAGTACTGTGGCCAATGCAGGTTAAACCTATCCAGGGGAATATTGCTGATACTGCTGCAGTACAGATGGCGATGAGCAATTTTCTTGAGGCTTGGGTAGAAGAAGATTACGCGGCAATGTATGGGTTTCTTTCAAATTTGAGTAAAGATGCCCATTCATTAGATGACTTTACAAGAGTCTATCAAAATTTTGCTGATACGATAACCTTAAAATCCATTGAGCCCCGCATCCTTTCGGCCTTGGCAGAAGGAAATTATGGTGAGGTTGCTTACCGGGTCGATTTCGATACTTTGTTAATTGGTTCTCTGAAACGTGAAATGGTCGCTTCCATGGTGCGTGAGTTTGATGGGTGGCGCGTCCAATGGGAGCAGAAACTGATTATGCCAGAATTAATCAATGGCAACCGGTTAGAACTATCTACACAAACCCCTTCTCGCGGCGTAATTCTTGATCGGGCAGGTGCCCCCTTGGCTGGGTATGAACGCGCAATCGCAATTGGCTTGGTGCCTCGAGATCTGCGAGAAGACCAAATAGACCAGGTTTTTCTTACTCTGGCAGAGCTTAGCTTTTATGACGCCGAAACGTTGGAACGCATCGTTGAAAATACCCCGCCCGATTGGTATTTACCGGTGGTTACGCTGACAAAAGAAGCTGTGGAACCATATATAGAGATCTTGCGAAATTTAAGCGGTGTTCGCATTGATGAGTTTCGTTCGCGTTATTATGTAGACGGTGGAGTTGCCCCGCATGCCCTGGGGTATATGTTATTCATCTCTGAAGAGCAATTACCTTATTATTCACGGTTAGGGTATCCACCAGATGCAAGAGTTGGAGCAGCGGGTTTAGAGGCGAGTTTTGAAATTGAATTAGCGGGTAAGTATGGTGCCTCCCTATTCCTGTTAAACCAGGCTGGTGAAGTTCAATCCTTATTAGCAAGTGGAGATTCTGAGCCTGGTCAATCGATAACAACGACCATAGATAAAAAATTACAAATGCTTCTACAGGCGTCTTTAGGGGATTTTCGCGGGGCAGTTGTTGTGATGGAGGTAGACACGGGGAAAGTTCTGGCCATCGTCTCGAACCCACACTTCGACCCAAATGCCTTTGACCTAACAGGAAACGACCGCGGCTTATTAGATTCTTATTTTTCGAACCCAGATCAGCCCTTGTTTAATCGGACTACTTACGGGCAATACCCACTTGGTTCGGTGTTTAAAGTTATCTCCATGTCTGCAGCGATGGAATCTGGGCTTTTCAAGCAAAATTCAACTTTCCTTTGCGGGCATTCAATGTTAGTGTGTAATAGCGTCACACTTTATGATTGGACCTACAATTCGGGCGCGGCCGCAAGTGGCGAATTAAACTTAAAAGAAGGCTTAATGCGCTCTTGTAACCCATGGTTTTATAAAATAGGAGAAAGCCTTTTTTTGAATGATATGGATGGCTTTCTTTCTGAGATGGCTTATGAGTTTGGCTTAGGTGCTGAAACGGGTATTGAGATTGGTGAAGCAGCTGGGAATATCCCAAAAACTGCAGAAACCTGTGTCAACAGTGCCCAAATTTCTATTGGACAAGGGGAGGTATTAGTTACCCCGATGCAAGTTGCCTCGGTATTCTCTGCACTTGCGAATGGCGGCACACTTTACAGACCTGCTTTGGTTACGAAAATTGGGCCTAAATCTGGCAGCGAAACTTACGTAATGCAACCTGAGATCCTGGGGAAGTTGCCAGTGTCGGATGAAACCCTGACTGCCGTTCAGGAAGGCTTACAGATGGTTGTGGAAAATACGCGCGGCACGGGATATTGGACACTGGAAGATTTGGATATACCCGTTTCGGGTAAAACCGGAACAGCTCAAACACATTCAGGGACTTCTCATGCCTGGTTTGCCGGGTACAGCCGCGCCCATCAGGAGGATCGGCCAGATATAGCCGTAGCTGTACTTATTGAAAACAGTGGAGAAGGATCGGTTATGGCTGCGCCTGTATTTCGTAGGGCGATTTCGCTTTACTTCTCTGACGGTGAAGACCCCGGCGGCGTGATGCCTTGGGAGGCCGAACCTTATTGGCCCTACTAACAGGAAACGCCGAATGACGGATTATTCCACAAGTGCAAGTTGACAAAGTATAATCAATCGCTGATTATTAATAAAAAAGTAGATGAGTTAGAACTCGTCTTGTAGAGAACTTTCATGAAGAAAACGAAATTTCTGAGCATTATTTTGCTTTTATCGATGTTGATTGGCTGTACGCCAAGCTTACCTGTTAACGAACACGAAGGCGAACCAACTTCAACCGCTACCTTGCCAAACCCGCAAGTTCATATCACCCCTGCGCCAGATGTCGAAGGCATTCTTGATCAATTTATGGGCTATTGGCGAGAAGATCAGTATGCCAGTATGTATGCCCTGCTTTCACCTGAAAGCCAGCGCTCAACTTCTGAAGAAGAATTTATTGCGATACATACCGACACAGCGATTGCACTTACCCTACGTTTTGATGATGGAATTAGTTATGAGATTTTGTCGCAAGAGACGAACCCTCACAATGCCCTGGCGCGACTACGTGTAAATTACCACACCTACTTATTCGGAGATTTCAATCGTGACATTGAAATCCCGTTAGAGCGGAAGGATGATCAGTGGCGGCTGGTTTGGCAAAAAGAAATGATCTTTCCCGATCTGGCTGGTGGAAATACACTTGAAATTGTGCGGGAATCGACACAGCGCGGGAATATCTATGCTAACAATGGATATCCGCTTGCAAGCCAGGACGAAGTTGTCGCGATTGGATTTACCCCCATCAACCTTGATGAAAATCGAATGTCTTTGTTTTACACAACGATGTCGCGGTTGACGATTTACCAAATTGATGAACTGCGCGAGATGGTTGAAAAAGCAAACCCTTATGATTATGTACCCCTGGGCGAAGTAAGCCGAGAGGAGCTTGAAGATAACCTCGGCAATATCAATGCGTTAAGTGGAATATTTCTTAATTATTATACGTCTCGTTTTTATACCGATGGAGGGCTGGCGCCTCAGGCGATTGGGCACCTTTCCTATATATCTGAAGAGGACATGGATCGCTATTTGCGGATGGGTTATTCACCCAATGAGCGTTTTGGTGCCACCGGGTTGGAGTTTAGCTTTGAAGACGTGCTTGCTGGTCAGCGAGGCGCTTCACTCTATTTGAAAGACTCAAACGGGCAGATCGTCGCCAAACTGGCAGAGCAACCTGCTGTGTCCGGCCAATCTATTACGACCACAATCGAACCAGGCTTACAGTATCGCTTACAGCAATCCCTGGGCGATTACCGTGGAGCAATTGTGGTGATTGAAATCGATACTGGCCGAATTCTCGCCATCGTATCGAATCCGCAATTTGACCCGAATTTATTTGATATTAATAACCAAAACTTTGTTTACGCCCAAAGCCCTTATGCCCAGGTGAATGAACCTGTTTTTAACAGGGCAACGAATGGTCAGTACCCATTAGGGTCTATCTTTAAAATTATTTCGATGGCTGCCGCTTTGGAAACGAAAACCTTTGATACAAAAGAAATAATCTATTGCGGTCACTCAATTGAAGTCTGCGGAAATGTGCTCTATGATTGGACATATGAAAAAGATGTGAAGCCAAGTGGAGACCTCACCCTGCCTGAAGGCTTAATGCGGTCTTGTAACCCCTGGTTTTACACAATTGGGGAGCAGCTGATGCTTACAGGTCAACCCGATGCTCTGCTTGAGATGGCACAAGGCTTTGGGTTAGGCGTAGAAACCGGTGTTGAAATACGAGAACAACCCGGTAACCTCCCTGAAAAAGTAACAAGCTGTGAACAAAACGTCCAGCTTGCCATTGGTCAAGGTGAAATGACGGGTACGCCTTTACAGGTAGCCGCTTTTACCGCGGCTGTTGCCAATGGCGGAACGCTTTACCGGCCATCTTTAATTGACGCGATTGTTTCACAAGAAGGCGATTCCACCTTTGAATTTAAACCCGAAATAAATGGTACCCTGCCGGTCTCTCAGGAAAACCTGACAGTCATTCAAAACGCAATGCGCGAAGTTATTGCCAATAAGCGCGGTACAGCACAACTTCAACTGGGCACATTACGCTATAAACCCCATGGCAAAACCGGCACTGCTCAAAACCCCTTTGGTAAATCGCATGCATGGTTTACGGGATATACACAGTACGATGGAACCGTTCGACCGGATATTGCGGTGGTGGTCATTCTTGAAAATGCGGGTGAAGGCTCTGAAATGGCAGCGCCTGTATTAAGGCGTGCAGTTTCGCTGTACTTTTCAAATTATGCCGATACAGGGCGAGTACTTCCCTGGGAAGCTTATCCATACGTTGTCGCTTCTCCAACACCATTTCCAACCGATACGCCTGTACCAACTGAAACTCCCTGGCCGACTGAGACACCACTTCCAGGTGAAGAAACCGACGAACCCGAGGAATAACTTTATTGGCTGACTCTCTACAAGGTTTAGTTGTTCGGGCACAATCCGGCTTTTTAACGGTGACGACCGATAAAGGAGATTTTACCTGCCGGCTGCGCGGGCGGTTAAAAAAAGGGGCACAAGAAGGCGATATTGTTGCCGTGGGGGATTATGTAACAATTACACCCCACAAAGATGGCAGTGGCGTTATTGAAGAAGTGCATGACCGAAAAACAGAATTTTCTCGCGTGCGAACTGGTATAAAGCGAGAGTATCGCCAAATTTTGTTGGCCAACCCCGATCAGATCATCATCGTGTTTGCCTGTACCAGCCCCGAACCCAGCTTGCGGATGTTAGATCGCTTTTTGGTAATTGCAGAAAAAGAACAGGTAGATGCCCTGATTGTGGCAAATAAAATTGATTTAGTGCCAGAGGGTCAACCCCAAGTAATTTTCCAGTTGTATGAACAATTAGGTTACCCGGTTATTTACGCATCTGCTCGTTTAGGATACGGCGTGGATGTATTGCGAAAGAAGTTAGCAGGGAAGATTTCTGCGTTAATTGGCCCATCTGGCGTAGGAAAATCAAGCTTGCTGAACGCAATTCAACCAGGTTTAGGGTTACAAGTAAACACGGTTAGCGAAGCTACTTCAAAAGGGCGTCATACGACTCGGGTGCGAGAATTAATCCGCCTGGATATGGGGGGATACGTTGCTGACACCCCTGGTATTAGATCGTTAGCTTTATGGGATACTGAACCAGAAGAGTTGGATGCTTATTTCGTTGAAATGCGTGACCTGGTTGCGAACTGCCAGTTTTCAGATTGTACGCACACCCATGAACCTGGCTGTGCGGTACAGGAAGCAGTTACCGCTGGTGAAATTACGCCTGAACGATATAATTCTTACCTTCGGTTAAGATTTGGCGACGAATTGGATGATCTCACTGACGATGAAATCTGGGAATAGCTGGCTTAACATTTATTAATAAAGGATTTGTTAATGAAAAGAATATTCTTATTGGTTCTTGTAACCATATTTTTATTATCTTCATGCGGTAAACCTGCAGATTACCCTGAGCCTGAAGCCCCGGACCAAACGCCAACTGAAACATCTCGAGAGACTGCCAGCCCTTCGCCAACTGATAAACCGCCAGTGGTTCTGACTGTCTGCACCAGTGAATTGCCTGATTCGCTGTTTCTCTATGCTGATTTGCACTCCCCGGCTCATAAAAGAATTTTAAATTTACTGTACCCAACAGTTGTCACCGATGAAACCGACCCTTTTACTTCATCGATCCTAACAAAATTGCCCGACCAGGCCGATGGAACCGTGCGATTTGAGCCGGTGGAAGTTCGACGAGGACAAACTGTCGTAGATGCTCGAGGTGAATTGGTGACTGCGACTGAGGGTGCCTCGTTGCGCCCCAGCGGTTGTTACGCCACAGACTGTGCAATCACATGGAATGGGCTTGACCCTTTGGAAATGGACCAAATGGTGATTGAATATACACTTAGGGAGGAATTAACCTGGCTGGATGGAACACCGGTGAAAGCAGAGGACTCGATTTTTAGTTTTAACTTGGCAAATGACCCAGACTCACCTTTTTTTGGATGGGCTGAAGATCATACTCGCACTTATATAGCGATAGATGAACAAACAGTATCTTGGAACGGTTACCTGGGGTTTACCAGCACAGATATTACGAAATTCTTCTGGTTGCCACTGCCAAGTACGAAATATGAATCGAGTGCAGGATGGGCAGATATCGTGGTAGATGAAGCTTGGATCTCTTCCCCGCCGGCTTATGGCGCCTTTAAATTTGCTGAACGCACCGTAGATGAACTTAGCCTGGTAAGAAATCCATCTTTTCCTTATGCTGATGAAGTTCTTTCGGGTGTAGATCAGGTAACGTTTCGAACGATTGAGGGCGGATCGTCTGCCGCGTGGTCTGCGATGCAAGCTGGCTCTTGCGATGTATTAGATTCCAGCTTCCAACTGGCGAGAGACCCTAAAATTAAGCACGAGCTTGATGCGTTAACTGGTTATGACATGCGTGTACGTGAAGGTAAGAGTTGGACTCAACTTGTTTTTGGGATTGCCCCAGCTGAATACGATGCGTTAGCGAACGCTTTATTTGCTCAACGCCCAAATTACCTTGGAGATGAACGAACTCGACAGGGGATCGCCCAATGTTTAAATCGCGATGTAATCGCGGAGATAACGCAAAAAGGATTTGATAACCCTTGGCCTAGTTTTCTGCCGCCTGGGCTATCACAATTGGGTATTGACAAGATGATTATGTACGACCCGCAAGGAGGATCGGATTTACTTGAAACTGCTGGTTGGCGAGACCATGATAACGACCCTGATACCCCTCGTATGGCTCAAAGTGTGGAAAACGTTTTTGATGGCACTTTGCTAAACCTGAATTTACTGGTGAGCAATTCAGCGTTTCATCAGGACCTGGCTGTAATGATCGAAGAAAACCTGGCTGAGTGTGGAATCGGCCTGAATGTTGATGTTTTGTCGAGTGAAGAGCTCTATGCCCCTGGCCCCGAAGGACCTCTATTTGGGAGATCTTTTGACCTGGCTCTCATTGCCTGGCAATCTTTACCTGTGCTCGATTGTGGTTTATATACCAGCTGGAATATCCCTAACGCTAAAAATGGTTGGATCGGCACAAATATTGCTGGGCTTGACAGTGAAAGGTATAACAGTGCATGTGCGAACGCTTCATTATCAAATAGAGATGATTACAACATCGCCTTGATGACAGCTGAAGAGGCTTTTATCGACTTACTGCCTGCAGTACCCCTGGTTTCAATCCCTGAAATTGAAATATGGCGCTTGGTTAAATAATGATGCTTTTTAGGTACTTACGATGGGATCATTGAAAGTAATGCGACAATAAAAATTAGCCCAGTAATTTTTGATTATGAGACAATGATTACTTATTTCATGAAATTGACACTTATTTTTTTAAAATCAACCTAAAACTTTAGCCCTTGTGTTATAATAATTAATGATATAATAAGAAAACTAATCGTTATTATTCCTGTAGGAAATCTTATCGTTAAAGGCTTGTAAACAATGAATTCAATAGGAATATATTTCTTGACGAAAAAACCGATTTGTGTTATATTTTGTGTTTAATCGATTGCTAATCATTGCCTCTCAAGGGTATGGTTTGCTATAAATTAATTTAAGTATTATTCGTTACCTGGACGTTTTAGTTATTAAAGGAGGTGGTTGCCACCCATTAAAATGAAGATACCTACCCCCCCCCACGAAATATTGTTCTATTCACTATATTTTAACAAATGTTAATTTGTTAAGAAGGAGAAAAAAATGCATAAAAAACTATTAGGTTTATTAGGCGTTATCATGGTTCTGGCCCTGGTTTTGACCGCATGTGAACCCGCTGTTGCACCTGAACCCGAAAAAATCATTGAGACCGTTGAGGTTATCAAAGAAGTTGAAGTAGAGGTTCCGGTTGAAGTAGAGGTTCCTGTTGAGGTTGAGAAACCAGTTGATGAACCTGAAGCTGTAGAATCAACTCGAACCGGTGGCTGGTTTGACACAATCGTGGTCATTGAAGAGCCCAACATTGATGCAGCTATCACACGGCTCGAGGTTGAGGAAATCGACATTTACGTCTATACCGTCAACAACGTGGAAGCAGTTCAAAAAATTGAAGCAGCACCCAATATCGATTATTATCGATCCTCCGGTTCTTACGATGAATTGACCTTCAATACCACTGGTCCTGTCTGGGAAAATGGTAAGTTGAACCCCTTCGGTGTACCTAAAATTCGCGAAGCCATGAACATTCTTATCGACCGTAATTACCTGGCAGAAGAAATCATGGGCGGTTTGGCTACTCCCCGTTGGACGACCTTCAATAGTGCATCAACAGATGCTGCCGACTTCGCTGCTGAAATTCGTGCAATCGAATTAAAGTATGCCTATGACAAAGATTTGGCTGCTGAACTCATCGGCGCAGAAATGGAAGCATTGGGCGCTACTTTAGATGGTGGCAAGTGGACTTATGAAGGCGAACCTGTTGAGGTTAGCGTCTTGATCCGTATTGAAGACAATCGTCTGTTGATCGGTGATTATGTCTCCAATCAACTCGAGGATATTGGCTTCACAGTCATCCGTGATTACAAGAGTGCTGCTGACGCTTCACCAATCTGGTATAGCGGAGACCCGAACGATGGTTTGTTCCATATTTATACCGGTGGATGGATCACCACTGTGATTCCTCGAGACCTGGGTGATAACTTTGGTTTCTTCTATACCGATTTAGGCTTGCCTGCCCCGTTATGGATGAATTACGTCAATGACCCTGAATTCTACGATCTTGCTGAGCGTTTGGCTTATGCCGATTTTGGATCATTAGAAGAACGCGCTGAAATGATTAGTAGGACATTGGTCCTGGCAATGGAAGACAGTGCCCGCATATGGCTGGTTGATGAGAACTCCATCACCCCCAAACTGACCAACATTTCAGCAGCTGCTGACCTGTACGGCAACGTCGGTGGTGGTTGGCTGTGGGGTCTTACCATCCAACGTGCTGGCGAAGAAGGTGGGTCGCTTTCTATGGCTATGCCCAGTATTTTGACAGAGCCCTGGAACCCGATTGCCGGTTCTAACTGGATCTATGATATGACCTTGATCCGTGGTACCGCAGAATTAGCAGCCTACCCAGATCCCTTTACGGGTTTGTATCTCCCCAATCGCCTCGACCATGCTGATGTCGTGGTTCAAGACGGTTTGCCAGTTTATCAAAACTTGGATTGGGTCAACTTAAGCTTTGAACCTGAGATTGTTGTTCCTGATGATGCCTGGGCTGACTGGGATGCTGTGGAACAGCGTTTTATCACCGTTGGTGAATTAGCAGCCTTAGAAGAACCCGTAGAGGTTGAAGAGCCTGCAGAGGGTGAAGAAGCTGAAGAAGCTGAAGAAGCTGTCGCAGCTGGCCCTGTAACTGCAATGCGTAAGATCACTGCTTATTACCAGGATGATTTATTTGATGTGGTTAAATGGCACGATGGAAGCCCACTCTCAGTTGGTGACTTCTTGATGAACATGATCTTAACCTTTGATCGTGGTAAACAAGAAAGCGCCATTTTCGATGCTGCTTATGCTCCTACTTTGGGGGCTTTCCTCGGTCAGTTTAAGGGTGTGAAGATCATCTCTACTGATCCATTGGTTATCGAAACCTACACTGATGTTTATTATTCAGATGCTGAAGTTGGTGTGACTGACTGGTGGCCATACTACGATCAGGGTCCTGGTGCCTGGCACAACTTACACATCGCACTGCTGGCAGAAGCCAATCACGAAGCTGTGTTCTCACAAGCGAAAGCAAATGATTTAGATGTCGATCGCTTCAGTTTTATTGCTGGCCCGACCGTTGAAATCATGAAAGCACAATTAGATCAATGGAGTGAAGAAGGTGGTATGCCTTACGAGCCAACCTTTAGCGAATTTGTAGACGAAGCAGAAGTTGCCTTACGACAGGAAAACCTGGCAGAATGGCATCGCCGCTACGGTCACTTCTGGGTTGGTACCGGTCCTTACTACCTGCAGCGTGCTTTCCCCGTTGAAGGTACCGTTATCTTAAATCAAAACCCATTCTTCCCTGATTTGGCATCACGCTGGAATCGGTTCGCCAATGCACCCATCCCGGTTGTTGACTTTGATGGATCAGCTCGTGTAACCATTGGTGACGAAGAGGTTTACGAAGTCTCGGTGACCTTTGAAGGTGAACCTTATGCTCTCGATGATATTAAGGGTGTAAACTTCTTGATTGTTGACGCCAATAACGAAATTGCCTATGTTGGCGAGGCGACTGGCATTGAAGATGGTCTCTTTGAGATCGTGTTAACACCTGAGATCACTGGTGCATTAGAAGCTGGTTCCAACTCACTTGAGGTTGTTGTTGTTTCCAACTTAGTTGCCTTACCTGTGTCATCGGCACTTACTTTTGTGACTGTTGATTAATTTCGGGTAACTTTTTAGTTAGAACTGGGGGCGGGGTAAACACCCTGCCCCCAGTATCCTTAATATATAGTCTGTTTAGGAAAGCGAGATACGCTGTGACAGATACAACTTTTTCACCTAATGAAATTGAAAAACCAATAGAAGAAGCTAAGAAAAAACCCAATGCTACTCTAAGGCTTATTCGTTATACAATCGGAAAATTTTTCTCATTGTTTTTAGCAGTATTAATTGGCATGTACCTGGTGATTTTAATTGCCAATATGGGTGGTTATGTGGACCAAATCATGAAAGCACAAATTCGAGATGGTATTGGTCTTCAAGTTAGTATGGACCCGGAAATGCGTCGCAGGCCCCCTGAAGAACGACAAAAACTGATTAATGAACTCGTAGCAGTTGAAGAACAACGCCTGGGGCTCGATAAACCCTTTATTGGTCGCAGCTTTAGATTTTTATTTAACGCAATGTCGTTAAACCTTGGCAGGGCCCAACACACCACCAGCGATAGCGGTTCGAATTTGGTTCGATTAATTATTCTCGAACGCCTGCCTCCAACTTTGCTATTGATGACAACAGCAAGTTTCAGTTTATTTATTATTAGCCTGGTGTTCGCTTTATTTTTATCACGAAATTATGGTAGTTTTATGGATAAACTGGTGATTGCCCTCTCTCCAACCTCTTCTGCGCCACCATGGTTTATTGGCATCTTTTTATTACTTTTATTTGCTGCCGTACTGGGATGGTTGCCATTTGGGGGCATGGTATCTGCACCACCGCCTGAAGACCCAATTCAATATGCACTTAGCGTTGGTAGGCACCTGATCCTCCCTGTTACTGCATGGGTTTTGAGCGGTTTTTTTGCCAGTGTATTTTCATGGAGGACTTTCTTTTTGATCTTCTCTATGGAGGATTATGTTGAACTTGCTCGAGCTAAAGGTCTTTCGGCAAGAGATATCGAAAGACGATATATTTTGCGCCCGACGCTGCCGAATATTATTACCAGTTTTGCCTTGATGTTGATTGG
The DNA here is from genome assembly GCA_964411385.1 of uncultured Candidatus Brevefilum sp. Lineage (GTDB taxonomy): Bacteria > Chloroflexota > Anaerolineae > Anaerolineales > Anaerolineaceae > Brevifilum. Next base: position 33,653 of record CAYPKT010000011.1, read on the forward strand.
TTTGTGGCAGGGCGCAATTCTTACAGAAACTATTTTTAACTGGCCCGGTTTAGGGCGGATGCTTTACGGAGCAGTGCAAAGATTTGATACACCAGTCATTGTAGGGTCTCAGGTTATTTACGCGTATTTATTGGCAGTCACTGTATTTATTTTAGACTTTGTGTATGCCTTGGTTGACCCGCGAGTGCGTATTGGAAGTGGAGGGCCGAAAGCATGAAAAGGTTATTTCAAAGTATTAAGCAGTATCCTTCTGCGATTATCGGTTCAATAATCATTCTGTTTCTTGTGGTTTTATCTATTGTCGTGGTGATTAAGATCCCTTATCAAGATGCCATTTACGAATGGCGCGGGAGTGAGGAAATTCAAGGCACAGCACCACGGACTGCCAGACCAATATATGTGAACTGGTTTTCGAGCAGAAAACTTTCTGAAACAATAGTCATCGACAGTGCAAACCCAGACGACGAAATTGTGAAAGAAATTACAGAGATCACTGAAAGCATGTGGGATGTTCATATGGTATTTGAATTTGACTATCCCTTTGATGAATTCCCCCAGGAAATCCAGGTTGTTTTGAGAGCGAAATATAAAGACAAAGCACCATTTGTAACTTTAACCTGGTTTACCCCTGAAGGTGAAAAAATTAAAATTGGTGATGTTACCGCCAGTCGTAAAGAGGTCGTACGTTTTGACCAACAGGAAAAACTACTACGAAAACTGGATGGTGTTGTCCCTCGAATTGGTTTGATCATGATACCTGGAAGTGACCCTTATAAAGTTCAACAGGGAACTTACCAATTGCATGTGGATACGATTTTATTTGAAGAGGATTCTGATATTGATGCTCAATTTATCAGTTTTGGGCAAGTCCACGGTATTGCAGGCACAGACCACCGTAGACGTGATCTTTCTCTGGCTCTGTTATGGGGGGCACCAATTGCCCTTTCCTTTGGCTTTTTAGCTGCGATTGGAACAACCTTTTTTACAATGTTTATCGCAGCAGTAGGTGTGTGGTTTGGAGGAATAATTGATGAAATTATTCAACGAATCACTGAAATTTACATGCTGTTGCCCCTTTTACCAATTTTGATTATGGTGGGGGTGTTTTACAGTCGCAGTATTTGGATGATGTTGGTTGTTGTAATTTTAATCAGCTTATTTGGGGCTGAGATTAAGAATTATCGGGCGATCTTTATGCAAATTAAAGAAGCAGCGTATATTGAGGCTGCACGCTCCTATGGGGCAAGTAGCTGGCGAATTATTTACCGCTATCTTGTGCCCAGAATTATCCCAGTATTAATCCCAGGTTTGATTAGCGCAATTCCTGGTTATGTATTTTTGGAGGCTTCCCTGGCGGTTTTGGGTTTAGGAGACCCAGTGTTGCCTACCTGGGGAAAGATTATCAATGATGCCCAGATGAACGGTGCGTTGTTTAACGGGTATTATTATTGGATTCTACAACCAGCTGTCTTGTTAATGATTACAGGTTTGGGTTTTGCAATGATCGGCTTTGCACTCGACCGAATCTTTAACCCCAAGTTGAGAGAGGTGTAAGAGCCATGTCTGAAGATAATTTATTAAGTATTCGAGATTTAAAACTTTACTTCCGCACGACCAAAGGTATTGTGAAGGCGGTTGACGGTGTTGATTTCGATTTAAAGCGTAACCGTGCGGTTGTTGTTGTGGGTGAATCTGGCTGTGGGAAAACTTCTATGGCGAAGGCGATCTTACGATTATTGCCAAAGAATGTCGCTTCTTATTCAGGCAAGATCATGCTTAATGGATTGGATACCATGACCTTGAAAGATGAAGAGTACCGCATGAAGATCCGCTGGGTAAAGATGTCGATGGTACCGCAAGCGGCGATGAACTCGCTCAATCCAGTGATGAAAGTCGGCACCCAGGTGGCGGAGCCAGCCATTATTCATAACGATATGAATAAAGAAGTAGCTATGGAACAGGCAAAAACTATGTTCCAGCATGTGGGCGTTCCCGTCGACTTTCTTGATCGTTATGCCTTTGAGTTGAGCGGCGGTATGCGACAACGTGTTGCGATCGCAATGTCATTAGTTTCACTTCCAGAATTGATCGTTTTGGATGAACCTACATCTGCCCTGGACGTGCTCACCCAGGCGAACATTTTTAATGTTTTAAAGCGTATTAAAAAAGAATTGGGGATGAGTTTTATCCTCATCACGCACGATATTGCTACTTCAAGCGAATTGGCAGATGACGTCGCAGTGATGTATGCTGGTCAAATTGTTGAAACTGGGGATGCACATCGCTTTTTTGCCAATCCATTGCACCCTTATTCGAAAAAATTAATGGATAGTGTGCCCAGACTGCGAGCTCGTAAGGAGCCTGATTTCATCGTGGGTCAACCCCCAAGCTTGCTTAACCCACCTACATCCTGCAGATTCTACGACCGCTGCCCGTCACGATTTGAACCCTGTGTTCAAGACCCGCCAACGGTGAATATTGATGGGCGTACGGTTAAATGTTGGCTGTATGTGAAATAAGGAGAAATGACAACAATGGATAATACATTAGAAAAACCACATGATGGCCAATTAGAAGATGAGGCTAAAGACACTAAAAAAAGCGGTGTTCTTCTCTCGGTCCAAAACTTAAAGATTTACTTTGAACTGCGAAAGTTCGGTTTTGGCGTTGCCGGTCATGTCCATGCGGTAGATGATGTTAGTTTCGATCTCCATTATCGCGAGACAATCGCCATCGTTGGTGAATCGGGCTGTGGTAAAACCACATTAATGAAAAGTATTCTGGGTTTATACCAACCTACTGCAGGTGATATCTTATTTGAAGGGCGCAGCTTGAGCTCTTTTAGCAATATGGAATTGAGGAAATACCGTGCAAATGTTGGCTACGTGCAGCAAGACCCTTATGGCGCTTTGCCTCCATTCATGAATGTTAGAACAATTCTTGAAGAGCCGATGATCATCAACGGAATAAAGGATAAAAAAGAACGCCAGGAACGTGTTTATCGCGCACTTGAAGATGTAAAAATGAGTCCTCCGGAAGACTTTTTGGATAAATATCCACACATGCTTAGCGGTGGTCAACAGCAAAGGGTGGTTTTGGCACGCGCTATGTCGCTGGAACCAAAATTAATTGTTGCAGACGAACCTGTTTCGATGCTGGACGCCTCGGTGCGTGTAGAGATTTTACGCTTAATGCAGTCCCTACAGGAAAAATACCACATGGCGGTAATTTATATTACCCATGACCTTTCGACTGTGCGTTATTTCTCTGAACGTGTGTTTGTGATGTACGCTGGGCAAACAGTTGAAAAAACAATGATCGATAGCATTGTTCATGATCCGCTGCACCCTTATTCCCAGGCTTTAATGGAAGCCACTTCCGACCCCGATGCAGACAATGCAACCCGATATCGCGACGTGCCCCCAGGAGAGCCGCCAAACTTGATTAAGCCTCCACAGGGGTGTCGTTACCACCCCCGCTGCCCCTATATTATTAAAGGCTTGTGTGAATTTGAAGAACCACCACACTTTACACCCAAGCCAGATCAAATGGTTGCATGCTGGTTGTACCGATGATACTACGCTGGGAACCCTGGAAAATGATTGTAATCGGCATTATTATGATGCTGATGAGTATGGTATTACCATGGTTAATGGTTTTACATATGCTAAAGTCGACTATTTTCTTAAATTTCCTTTCTTATGGCTTATCTGTTGCGGGCATGTTTATTGGTTTTCTGGGCATAGTACACGTGGTAAAGATACGAAGAAACCAAGACGATAAATACAAATAGGGCATAAACAAACAAATAAGGGTCGATGGTTTTTTAGCTTTATAATAAAAGAACATTGACCTTTTTTTCTTTATAAATGGTTTGGGTTATTTAATTAAATGTGTTAGAATCATATTCGGAATTCTGGGGCATGGTGCAATGGCAGCACACCGGACTTTGAATCCGTTGATCCAGGTTCGAATCCTGGTGCCCCGGCTATTTTAAAGCAACACTTTGAAAAAGCAAGAAACTGACCCTCTTAGACATCTCACGAGCAAGGCAAACTTAATGAAAATTTGCCCTCCTCGTGGGTTTGTTTTTAATTGGGTAACAAAAATAAAGAATCCTAATTGATTCGATAGGAAACGATGATATGGCATTAGCATCAATAATCTTAGCTGCTGGTGAAGGAACTCGCATGCGGTCTAAACTACCCAAGGTGTTGCACCCTTTGGCGGGTAAACCGATGTTATGGTATTCCATCCATGCTGTGATGCCTTTGGTTGATTATCCTCCTGTATTAGTGGTGGGGCACGGGGCAGATAAGATCCAGGCTGTGATCGATACAGGTGTGGATTACGCTCTTCAAGCCCAACAACTGGGAACCGGGCACGCTGTGTTAATGGCAAAACAACAACTTGTAGAAAAGGCAGATACGATCCTGGTGTCGTTTGGGGATATGCCTCTTCTCTCTGGTGAATCGCTCGCACAATTGGTAGAGCTTCATAAAACTTCTGGCGGTCCAGTAACCATGACCAGTTTTATTGGCAGGGAGGCACGCGGGTTTGGCAGGGTTATCCGAAATGAAGAAGGGCATGTGATAGCTATCGTCGAAGAAGCTGAAGCAACCCCCGAGCAATTGACGGTGTGCGAATTTAACGTCAGCGGATATTGTTTTGACGCCAAATGGCTATGGCCGGCGCTTGAAAAACTGCCCCTTTCGCCAAAGGGCGAGTACTACCTGACAGATGTTATAAGCGTTGCTGTTAAAGAGGGTTTTACTGTAGGTTCCCTGGTTTTGAGTGACCCAGACGAAGCAATGGGGGTTAACACTCGAGTACATCTTGCGGAAGCTGAAAAAGTAATTCGAAAGCGAATCAATGAACGCTGGATGTTAAATGGGGTCACCATTGTGGACCCTGAGACTACCTATATTGAAACGGACGTTCAAATTGGGCAGGATACGATTATTTTGCCTAATACGCATCTGAACGGCGAGACTGTAATTGGTGAAGATTGCGTCATCGGACCAGATGCGATTGTTGCAGACACCCGGGTTGGGAATAAAACTCACATTCGTGCCTCAGTTTTAGAAAAAGCTCAATTGGCTGATGAGGTTACTATAGGGCCTTATTGCCACCTGCGAGAAGGCGCCATCCTGGATGAAAAAGTACATTTGGGCAATTTTGCTGAGGTTAAAGAATCTTATTTAGGGCCTGGTACAAAAATGGGTCACTTTTCTTATATTGGGGATGCAAAAATTGGCAGTGATGTAAATATTGGTGCAGGAACTATTACCTGTAACTTTGATGGATTACGAAAAAACCTGACGATCATTGGCGATGAAGTTTTTATTGGCAGCGACACGATGTTAGTGGCGCCTGTTACAATCGGCGATCGCAGCATTACAGGAGCAGGGGCGGTGGTTACACACGATGTACCGCCGGACACCCTGGTTATTGGCGTACCAGCTAAGGAAGTACATAAGCGGGAGAAAAGTGAACAATAACAACGTTTTAATGTGGGCTCTATTTAGTTTGTGCCTGCTATTAGATATTCTTTTTGTGATGGTAAATACCAGCTTTAGCTATTCGCGGTTGCCATACCTGTTGAATTTACGTGAAGAGCACGAAACCGCGGTTGACAATTTGATGCAATTAATTGAAATTCCCCACTTTCGTAGTGCTCTGATTTTGTCATCCATGCTCATCCATTTTTTAATTGCTGGGCTAGGTGTTTACCTGTTAAATTCGCTATTACCTGAAATCACGCTTTGGATATTAATTGTTTATTTAATTGTTGGGATGCTTCTGGTGGCAGCTCTTGAATTCAGTATTAAAGCCAAGGTATTAAACAACCCGGAGCGTGCAGCTATTCATTTGTGGTTCGTGGGAAAATTGATTTACTGGCTCTTTTTACCTGTATCTTCGTTTACTGTGTTAATTTTGGGGCCGAATGTGAACCGAATGTCGATGGCATCAATGACCGATGAGGATTTAAAAACCTGGGTTGAAATGGGTCAACCAGAAGGCTCGCTTGAAAAGGGTGAACGGGAGATGATTTATTCTATCTTCCAATTTGGTGACACGCTTACCAGAGAAATAATGGTACCCAGGATCGACGTATTAGCTTTAGATATTCAATCAACCTTAGGTGAAGCACGAGAAACATTTGTACAAGGCGGGCATTCAAGGGTGCCTGTTTATGAAGATACGGTTGATAATGTGGTTGGTCTTTTATATGCCAAGGACTTATTAAGTTTACAGCAAGATGATGAATTGATTGTTCATCATCGCGATTTGTTGCGACTTGCTTATTTTGTTCCTGAATCAAAAAAAGCGGACGAAGTTTTAGCCGAAATGCAAACACGCAATATGCACATGGCGATTGTTGTTGACGAGTATGGCGGGGTTGCCGGGGTGGTGACTCTTGAGGACATCGTCGAGGAGATAGTGGGGGAGATCCGCGATGAGTATGATGAGAGTGAAGAATTACCTTATTCTCAGATCGGCGAAGATGAATATATCTTCCAAGGGCGAGTTGAATTAGATATCTTTAATGAAGTGATGAGGACACAGATTGCCACGGACAATGCTGACACTATTGGTGGATATATCTACGGTGAATTTGGCGATGTCCCTACGGGTGGTGAGCAGATCCAGGCGGATGATGTGACTTTAACCGTAGAACAGGTGGACGGGCGGCGAATTATGAAGGTGCACGCAAAACGGCTCGATCACCATATAAAAGAAAAGGATGGTACCCATGCTGACTGATGAATTAACCCAAGACCTTATTCAAAGAGCGATCGAAGCCTCACAAAAGGCTTATGTGCCTTATTCGCATTACCGCGTAGGTGCTGCACTACTAACCAATTCGGGAAAAATCTATACGGGTGCTAACGTTGAAAACGCTGTTTACCCATTAACGCTGTGCGCAGAACGCACAGCCGTTTTCAAGGCAGTTTCGGAAGGCGATAAATCTTTTAAAGCTATCGCGGTTGCAACCAAAAACGGGGGAACCCCATGCGGTGCCTGTCGCCAGGTGCTGGCTGAATTTGGCTTTGATACCATTGTTTTGATTGCTAATTTACAGGGTGAACTGCTGTTAGAAGCCACAGTTAGCGACCTGCTGCCCCACTCTTTTGGCGATTCTGACCTTGAAGCTGGCAGAGAAGGTTGATTTTTCATCGCGGGTAAAAGGGGATTCTTTTCTGTAAAGGCTACTATAAAAAAGGAACCATAAATCAATGATGGCTGCAGCGGAAAGCCGTACCTATCGTGCCCAGGCAATTGTGTTGGGGCATTTTGAGTATGGTGAAGCAGACCGAATTTTAAAGCTATTCACCTTGGAAAAGGGCAAAATTTCTGCCATCGCTAAGGGTGTGCGCAAGATTCGCTCTCGAAAGGCAGGGCACCTTGAACCGTTTACACAAGTGAATGTGTTTTTGGCACGGGGACGAGACTTGGATATCATTACCCAGGCAGAAGCAGTTAATTTGATGATGGGTTTACGGGGGGATTTGCGGCGTATGGCTTTAGCCTCTTATATTGTTGAAGTGTTGGATCGTTTTACTTATGACGAGGGCCCAAACCCAAATTTATTTCGCCTGTTGTCTCACACGTTGAGTCGACTTGAAGCCCAGGCGAACCTTGAATCAGTTATCCACTATTTTGAAATTAGATTACTGGAATTGGTTGGATACCGTCCCCAGTTGTTTGAGTGTATCGACTGCGGGGAAAAAATCCAGGCGCAAGATCAATTTTTTTCACCCCTGGGGGGTGGAATCGCCTGCCCTAAATGTGGTCGGATGCGGGCAGAAGCCTGGCCTATAGAACAAAATGTGTTAAGATATTTGCGGCATCTACAACGTTCCAGCTGGGCGGCGGTAAAATCTCTTGAAATACCAGAGCCAGTTCATAAGGGCTTGGCAGCGTTGTTTGAAGCCTACTTTTCTTATTTACTGGAGCGCCGATTAAATACGCCTGAATTTTTACGGAAAGTTCAAGGGTTGCAAAATGGGGGAAATTTGTAGATTGAACGAGCTTGAATATACATGTTGGTGGGACATTAAATAAAAAGGTTTGCAATAAACCTTAACAAACCGGGTTGTGTGGTAACAAAAATCTTAGTTTACAAATAAAAATAGCGACGGAATAACCTTCATCGTTGAGATGGTATAATGATGAAGCTTAATTAATTAGGCTGTGTACGTGAAACCCAACTAATAAATTTGATGAAGAGCGGGAACGCTTATGAATGATGCATATTATTTTCAATCGATCATAATGAAACTACAAGAGTTTTGGGCAGCGCGTGGTTGCCTGATATGGCAGCCATATTACACCCAGGTAGGCGCCGGAACAATGAATCCAGCAACTTTTTTACGGGTACTGGGCCCAGAGCCGTGGAATGTTGCCTATGTGGAACCTTCTATCCGCCCCGATGATGGGCGTTATGGAGAAAACCCTAACCGTCTACAGCAGTTTTATCAATTTCAAGTGGTATTAAAGCCAGACCCTGGTAACCCACAAGAGGTTTACCTCGATTCTTTACAAGCTTTAGGGATTGACCCCTCTCAGCATGATATTCGATTTGTTGAGGATAACTGGCAACAGCCGGCAATTGGAGCCTGGGGCTTGGGTTGGGAGGTGTGGCTTGATGGTGCTGAAATTACCCAATTTACCTATTTCCAACAATGCGGCGGGATTGACCTTGACCCTGTTTCGGTTGAAATTACCTACGGTTTAGATAGGATTGCCATGGCGTTGCAAGGCGTACGTCACTTCAAAGATATTCATTGGAATGCAAATCGAACTTCGGGGGATATTAATTTGATAGGTGAACGAGAACATAGCACCTATTATTTTGACCTGGCAGGTGTAGACAACATGCGCTCGATGTATGATTTATTTCGGCATGAAGCTGAAAGAGCGATTGACGCTGGCTTGGTACTTCCAGCCCACGATTACATTTTGAAAATGTCGCATACTTTTAACATTTTAGATACCCGAGGTGCAGTAGGGGTAACTGAGCGTCAAGCTTTGTTTGCTCATACCCGCGAACTGGCGCGACGGGTGGCAGAGTCTTATTTAGAACAAAGGAAACAGGCTGGTTACCCCTGGCTGACTAAACCTGGCAAGAGTTACAGCGAAAAACCAATCGAAGATGGAAAAACGATACTCGCAGATTCAGGATTATTTTTGCTTGAGATTGGAACAGAAGAACTGCCGGTTAATGATCTTTCAAGTGCAATTTCGCAGTTATCGCAAAATATACCCACAATGTTGGATGACTTGCGGCTGGCACACGGTGCGGTAAAGGTGTTAGGTACACCCAGGCGGTTGGTTGTTTTGGTCGAAGACCTGGCGGCACACCAATCTGATGTGGAGTTGATCCTCAAAGGGCCCCCCGCCGAGCGCGCGTTTGACCCAGCTGGTAACCCGACTCTGGCAGCTGAAGGCTTTGCTCGCGGTAAAGGCCTTACTTTATCAGACTTAACCGTTGAAGACTTCGATGGGGGGAGATATGTGATTGCCCGCGATGTACAAAAAGGTGAACCTGCTTTTAAGGTATTAAAAAAAGCCTTGCCTGAATTGATTTCGAAAATACGATTTACAAAATCGATGCGCTGGAATGAAAGCGGAGTGTCTTTTTCAAGGCCAATCCGCTGGTTGCTGGCTTTACACGAAGAAAATTTAGTACCTTTTAGCTATGCGGGTTATTCCAGCAGCAGCCAGACGCGCGGTTTGCGATTTGCAGAAGAAAAAATATTCGCGGTTAAATCTCCTCGGGATTATTTTAAGAAATTAGAAGCACAGGGTATTGTCTTCGATCCTGACCTTCGCAAGGCTGAAATACGAAAACAAGCAGAACAATTGGCAGCTGAAGTTGGTGGTGTCATTCAAGATGACCCTGCAATCCTTGAAGAAGTGACGCAAATGGTAGAAAAACCCTACGCTCTGCGCGGAGAATTTAACCAATCATACCTGGATAATTTGCCACCCGAGGTGTTAATCTCGGTCATGAAAAAACATCAGCGGTACCTTATCGTAGAAGATCGCAATGGAAAATTGTTACCTTACTTTATTGCTGTTCGTAACGGTGATGATGATCATCTTGACATCGTAAGAGATGGGAATGAACAGGTGGTTTTAGCCCGGTTTGATGATGCTGCATTCTTTGTAGCAAAAGATATGGAACAGCCGCTCGAAAACTTTGTAGAACGCTTGACCACACTAACCTTCCAGGTAAAATTGGGCTCAATTCTGGATAAAACACACCGGATTGTTAAACTGGTGGAACCGCTTGGTGATGACCTGTGCTTATCGGACGAAGAAATGGCGACAGCGCGCCGTGCTGCTTACTTAGCAAAAGCAGATTTAGCCACAGACATGGTGGTTGAGATGACTTCTTTACAAGGTGTTATGGGGCGCTATTATGCCTTACACAGCGATGAAACACAAGCTGTGGCTGATGCAATTTTAGAACATTATTTACCACGTTTTGCTGGTGATCTACAACCAAAGTCAAAGCCTGGCCTTGTGGTTGGGCTGGCAGACCGCTTGGATACCTTGATGGGGCTTTTTGCCTTAGGGATGCCCCCAACAGGTACGAAAGACCCATTTGCGCAACGGAGAGCAGCATTAGGGATTTGTCAAAATTTGATCGTCTGGGAAATGCGTTTTGATATAAAAAAGGGTTTAGAAGAAGCTGCAAAAGGATTACCTGTAGAAGTTGCTGACAAAGACCTGGATGCATGCCTTGCATTTGTTCAGGGACGATTACGGGTGATGCTGTTAGAGATGGGTTACCCTTACGACGTGATTGATGCTGTTTTGGCTGAGAAAGGGAATGACCCTTTCGCTGCTTTGGCAGGTGTAAAAACACTTACAGAGTGGGTAACCCGGGATGACTGGCACGAGATTTTACCAGCCTTTAGCCGCTGTGTTCGAATTATGCGTGGTCAGGAACAAAGCTTTATCGTTGAAGAAGGCCTTTTTGTTACCGAATCGGAAGAAAATTTATTTAAATCGATCGAACAAGCTGAATCTCAAATCGACAATTCAGATAACGTAGATGAAATGTTAAATGCTGTGTTACCGCTGGTGCCGGTTATCAACCAATTTTTCGATGAAGTGTTGGTTATGGATGAGAATAAACAAGTTCGGCATAACAGGCTTGGATTAATGCAAAGAATTGCAAAGTTGGCACATGGTGTGGCAGATTTAAGCTACTTGGAAGGATTTTAATTAATAAACCGGAGGTTTTATGGAAATTACCTGGTATGGACATTCATGTTTTAGAATAAGTGAGCGCGGTATGGCTTCGGTGGTAACAGACCCATACAACCCCGAAGTTGTAGGATTTGATCCTGGTAAACTAAAGGCTGATGTGGTTACCGTCAGCTGTGATAACCCTGCTCATAACTATTTAAAAGCGATTCGCGGCAAGGCTTTTGAAATTGTTGGACCTGGAGAGTATGAAATTGGCGGGGTATTTATTACCGGCGTTCGCATAAACGGTGGCAATAAAAAAACATCCTCGGGTGCTGTGCGCAATACCGTCTATTTAATTAACTATGGAGGGTTGAAAGTTGTCCACCTGGGCGAATTAAACAGCGTTCCCAGCCAAACTGAAATTGAAGGTCTTGGTGAAATTAATGTGGCATTGGTTCCAATTGGAGGACAAACCAGTTTGAATGCAGCCAAAGCCGCCGAGGTGGTTAGCTTGTTAGAACCAAGTATTGTGATCCCCATGCACTACGGGATGGCGGGTGGATTAATACAATTAGACCCGCTTTCGAAATTCCTGAAGGAAATGGGTTTGACTACTGTTGAAACGGAGGAGTCTATCAAACTGCAAAGTCTAAACGCCCTCCCTGATGAAACCCGTGTAATGGTGTTGGATTTGAACCGCTAAAGCCTCGATTAATGATTTAGAAGTAAGGATGGGCATTATGAATATAAAAGTGATCATGTCCTGGGATATTATAGTGGGGCGAGAAAAGGATTATTTTGAATTTGTTATCGGCCATTTTATTCCCCGTGTGCAAGAAATGGGTATGACACTCAGTGATGCCTGGGTAACGATTTATGGTGAACATCCGCAAATCTTAGTTGGTGCAGTCGTGCCAGGATTAAAAAATGCTAAATCGATTATTAACTCTGATGATTGGTATCGATTGAACAATCGGCTGCAAGATTATGTGACGAATTATGAATTTAAGATAGCCCGGTTAGAAGGTGGCTTTCAGTTCTGATGAGTTTTGCCTCTTTACTCTTACAATGGTATCAACACAACGCCAGGGTATTGCCCTGGCGTTGTGTTACCTCTCCTTACCGCACATGGGTTTCTGAAGTCATGCTTCAACAGACCCAGGTCGAGGCTGTGATCCCCTATTTCGAGCGCTGGATGAGTAAACTGCCGGATATTGAAAGCCTGGCAATTGCTGATGAACAAGTGCTTTTAGCATTATGGGAAGGCTTAGGATATTATGGAAGAGCTCGGAATTTACATCGAACTGCAAAGCAAGTGATGGCTGTATTTAATGGCAAACTCCCAACAAATAGCAGGGAATTAAATAAATTGCCCGGAATTGGTCCTTATACAGCCGCAGCGATTGCTTCAATTGCCTTTGGTGAAAATATTGCTGCTGTGGATGGCAATATTCGTCGTGTTTATTCACGATATTTCAATGTCAAAGTACCCATTGATAGCACACAAGGACAGCAAATTATTGCGAAGTTAGCGGATGAAGCTTTACCACAAGAAAATGCCGGTGATTTCAATCAGGCGTTAATGGACTTAGGCGCTACGATCTGCAGACCAAAAAACCCCAAATGTGATCAATGCCCAATTTCTCCTGGTTGTTTGGCCCGTCAACAAGGTGTTCAGGAACTGCGCCCAATCAGGCTGCCAAAAAAGAAGGTTCCACACTTAACGGTAACCGCAGCAATCATCAAAAGGGAAGATGGGAATGTGTTGTTAGCGCAGCGCCCTCACGGTGGGTTGTTAGGTGGGTTGTGGGAATTCCCAGGTGGAACTTTAGAGGAAGAAGATGAAAGCTTAGAACAGGGTTTGTCTCGTGAGATCCAGGAAGAATTGGGTGTTGATATTCTAATTGAAGCAGCCTATGGCAGTTACAATCATGCTTATACCCATTATAAAATTACGCTGCACGCTTTTTTATGCAAGTTATTTCCCGATCAGGTACCCCGTTCGATGGAGGGGCAAAATATAACTTGGCTAACCTTGGATGAGCTGCCAAATTTCCCAATGGGTAAGGTTGATCGGTTAATTGCAACACAATTAATTAAGGATAACAATAATGAGTTCTTATCAAACTGAGCGGGATCAGATGGTTCAACGCCAGATAATAAATCGAGGGGTGAAAAACGAAAGGGTGCTGGCAGCAATGCGAAAGGTTCCCAGACACTTATTTGTTGCTGAGGAGGCTCAACCATATGTCTATGCCGATAACCCGGTTCGAATAGGCGAAGGGCAAACCATCTCGCAGCCTTATATTGTGGCTTTGATGACTGAACTATTGGATGTTCACCCAGAGCATCGTGTTTTAGATGTAGGAACTGGGTCTGGTTACCAGGCGGCAATTTTAGGAGAATTAGCCGCAAAGGTCTATTCGATTGAACGCTACCCCAACCTGGCTGCTTCTGCCCAACAGGTTCTTGAAAAACTGAACTATAAGAATATTGAGGTTGTGATCGGTGATGGAACCCAGGGGTATAAACCGGGTGCACCCTACGATCGGATTATTGTTGGAGCAGCCGCGCCAAAGGTCCCTCAGGAATTGTTAGATCAGTTAAAGGATGGCGGGCGCTTGGTGATCCCTGTGGGAGCACGTTACTCGCAGCATTTGGAAACGTGGGTGCGTGAAGGTGATAAATTCTCCAGCATAACTAATATCCCGGTGATGTTTGTCCCATTAATTGGCAAAAAAGGTTGGAAAGATTAAAGAAGATTTTCTTCTCGCAACCCATTATTTGTGGAATCTACAACCTCTGTATTTGTTTGATGAGATATTTTCTTAAATGTCCTTGGGTGCAAATATAAAATTAAACCCACTATGGTAAAGCCTGCTCCGCCGATTAATCCAGTTGGTGCGGGCCCAAGAAGTGAGCTTGGGTTGCCTGTGATAAACAACAGGCCAAGTGCTGCTATCCCATTTAACGCGCCGTGACCGATAACTGCTGGCCACACACTTTCTGACTTGACGGTAAACCAACTAAATAAAATACCGATAATAAGACAAAACCAAACCATTGCCAGCGGGCCTAAAAAGGGAGACCCAAAATAATTCAACCCATAATTGTGACCCATTAAAATAATTGGCCAATGCCAAACGCCCCAAATTACACCAGATAAGATAACAGCTTTGCGACCTCCTAAAGGCATCAATTTGGGTAAAAGGTAAGCTCGCCAGCCAAACTCTTCTCCAAAAGTAGAAATTACGTTTAATAATGGTGAAAGCAGAAATGCTGATAAAGTTTGCCCAATTACGACTGCCCAAAGGTTGACATTAACTGCCCCAACAGCTTCCAATTGTGTTTGAAGCATCGATAACCCAGAGTCAAAGGTATGAGGGAAAAGTAAAAAAAATAAAGCCATGCCGAAAATTGTTAATATGCCTGGGAGCAGCCAGGCGATTAAGAAATAGAGCCATCGGCGGCTACTAAAAAGTGGACGTAAGAAATATTGCCCACGATCTTTTGTGATAATTCGGGTCAGTACGTTAGCAATTGCTGGCGCAAACATATAAATTGTACCGAGAAGAATAAATGCCAAAGAAATATTAAGCCCTCCTGCATCTATTGCGGGGCTATTTTCTAGCCCACCTGTTAGAAGAATAACTAAAGCTGTTGCCCAGGAAAGCCCAAAGGCAAAGATGAGGAAAATACTTATTCGTTTTTTGTCTATCACCGGTAGCGTTGTGTGTTCCATAAAGTGTTTTGTCCTATCTGCTAATGATGTCGATTATTTTTGTCTCTATGCATGCTGCATATTACTTTGTTTATTCCATGCAATGATGAAATAACCTTAAGCTATTCTATAATAAACCTCTTTGGTTTATACCATAAGATTCTGAGGTGTTACAAATTCACTAACTTAATAAGTTTTTAGTTTGGGGCCGGCAATTCACAATTGAGTATGGCCACGGGTAAACATTACAGTCAATCAACTGCTTGAGGTTGGAACAAAACAAATATAAACCTCGTTTAATCTATAGAGTCTACGCAGCTTTTTAGAGGATTTGATGAAAAAAATATGCTATTTTCTTATAAATGTTATTTTAAGCGGGTTACTTTTAAGCGCGTGTTATCCTTCACAGCCAGAAAACGGTTCCAACATGAATGCATATCCCACTTTCGATCACCCCATCCTCATTCAGTCGATAGAAATCTTTTTACTTGAAACATTCCCAGTTAAGGCGCATGTGGTTGTGAAAGGCGTTTTGCAAGATGAATGCATTCAGCTTGTTGATACGCCGGTTGAATTTTCTTCTCAATCTTTCACCTTGAATTTTGTTACCCAAGGCGACCCAGACGACGAGGATTGTAAGAGTAAACCAAAACCATTTAAAGAAATCATTGTCCTAAACATTGAGGGTTTTACCGCTGGTCGTTATTCGGTGATTGCGCAAGATCAACAGGCACAATTTAACCTGGATGTCGATAATAAGCTACAACCTGAATTAGAAAAATCGGCGTTTGAGCAAAAGGGAAATGTAATGGAATCAAGAGCGGTTATCGAAGATTTATCTGTATTGGTGAAAGAAACTTACCCCGTTTACGTCAGTATTATCGTAGCTGGTTATCTTCCAAATGGGTGCGTATCGATTCGTGAAGTTCGTTCTTCCCGAGAAGGCAACCTTTTCACAATTCAAGTTATAACTGAAAGCCCGGGGCCCGACGTAGCCTGTATAATGGCGTTAATCCCATTTGCAGAAGAGATACCCCTTGACGTTGAGGGTTTAAATGCGGGTGTTTATCTGGTAAAAGCTGGGGAGTTAAGCGAAACCTTTGTTTTAGAAGCGGACAATTAACCTTTATTATCTTTTTGTTAAAGATCTTCCCTTCGATAGGATAATTAGTCTGAACTTTCTATCGATGAAAAAACCAACCCTGACTTCTCGCCTAATTTTTCTTTCATTTTCTCACGAAGGGCAGTATCAGGGGTTGAACCTGTGAGGCTGTACATAAAGACCCCTAACATCATTTCGCAATCTGCAACTTCTTTACTAATATCTTCTTTTTTAACCCGGTCATTATTGCGAATCCAACCATCAACCCGTGAAACAATTACATCAGCGTGGAGACCTTCACGCGCGAACAGGTTTAGCATGTCAATTTCTTCAGAACTTAATTCATCTTCGTGGTGAACAAGGTAGGCTTCTGCTAATTCACCTACCTCAGAGAGGAAGAACCATAATGCATCTTTAGCTGAAGGCCACTGTAAGCCTCTTGCCTGGTAGTATTTTTGAATGGTTTGAATATCCATGGTCACCTCAAGAGAAAGATTGTTTAGATTAGCTGCAATTATACTTGTTTTAAAATTGATCTCATAACTACGGTGGCATGGGGATGAAGGTTAATAAGCATTGCCTCAATAGACAGTATAATATAAGAACAATTAACAAGATTGAAACGCTAATGAAGGTTAATGATTTATTAAACAAAGCAAAAGAGCGGTTTAGCCTTTTCTATAATCGGGCAAATCAATTTACAGGGGGGACACTGGAGATTATTCGAATTGCTATCATGCGCTTCACAGAAGAGCGGGGGGCTGAGACAGCTGCCAGTTTAGGTTACTATGCAATATTTTCAATTTTCCCTATGCTGCTGGTGTTTATCGTGGTAGGTAGTTTTTTTGTTGATACAGAAGTCGTACAAAACCAGCTATTGTTGTTGCTTGAAGGTGTTTTGCCCGGTGCAGAAAACTTGGTCATTCAGAATATTAATCATGTTCTCAGGCTGAGGGGAGCTGCTACTTTTATTGCATTGATATCTTTAATATGGTCATCATCCAATGTATTTAATATCCTTGCCAGGAATATCAATCGCGCTTTTCCGCATGCAACGTTATTGGACTTTTTTAAGGGGCGTGTGCGCGGCCTAATTATCTTTATTGGCATCGCACTCTTATTTTTGTTATCAATTGCAGCTTCAACGGTTTCGGGGTTGATTCCCGCAATTGAAATTCCAATTAATGGCGTGTATTTGCATGAAACAATATTTTGGCAAATTGGTGCGTTTTTAGTCACTGTAGTTATTGATTGGATTATGTTCTGGGCGTTATATCAATGGGTCCCTACTGTGCCTGTCAGTCATCGCGCTTCTTTTTTTGGTGGATTGATTGCAGCTGTTGCATGGGTTTTATTGAATAATGGCTTCACTTTGTTTTTAAGCAGCGGGTTTTCACAATATCAACTTATTTATGGTTCCCTTGGGACTGTTGTTGCGCTTTTGTTTTGGGTTTATTTAACTGCCACAATTATGTTGATGGGTGCTCATTTGACTGCTTCTATACAGCAGGCTTGGCAAAGTAACCCGGTTGAAGAAAATTGAAAAATAAAATATATGGCTGTAATTTTATCAGTAAAAAGCAACTGATTGAATTAATGTTTTGTCCCATTTTTTAAAAGTTTGGAAATGAGTATTTGTTTTCGAGAAGTATCTTAAGAATATTAAGAAAAGACAACGAAAAGGAACTGTTTAATGAACAATTTTGAATTTTACAACCCGACCAGAATTATTTTTGGAACTGAAACAATTGGCAGATTGCAGAATTTGATTCCTGAAGATTATAAAATTCTTTTGTGTTATGGTGGCGGATCGATTAAGCATAACGGCGTATACGATCAGGTGATAACCGCCCTTGCTTCCAGTGAAATAGTTGAATTTGGAGGGATTGAATCAAACCCCGATATCGATACTTTGAAGAAGGCAATTGAATTAGGACGCGAAAAGAACGTTGACTTTGTGTTAGCTGTAGGGGGTGGATCGGTCATTGACGGATCAAAATTGGTAGCGGTGGGTATACCCTACCAATTCGATAACCTTTGGGATGTTGTTACTGGCAAAGTGAAAATTAAACAGGGTGAAGCTTTGCCTTTAGGAACGGTTCTTACGCTTCCAGCTACAGCTTCTGAGATGAACGGCACCTCGGTCATTTCTCGTCGCGAAACCGAAGAAAAATATGGCTGGAGCAGTGAAGCGGTTTTTCCAGTGTTTTCGATTTTAGACCCAACGACGACATATACGCTGCCAAAAGAGCAAGTGCGCAATGGCATCGTTGACGCTTATGTGCATGTATTAGAGCAATATATTACATATCCTGTTGACGCCCAGTTGCAAGACCGCCAGGCAGAGGCTTTGTTATTAACGTTGCAGGCAGTCGGTGAAAAAGCGCTTGAGACCCCACCCAATTATGATGCTCGAGCGAATTTTATGTGGGCAGCTACTAATGCACTCAACAAGTTGATTGCTCAAGGTGTGCCGCAAGATTGGTCTACCCACGCAATCGGGCACGAACTAACCGCCTTATATGGACTTTCGCATGCGGAGAGCTTGGCAGTTGTAATGCCCCATTTGTTCTGGCACCAACGGGAAAAGAAAGCAGAAAAGCTGGTTCAGTATGCGCAGCGTGTTTGGGGGTTGGAAGGCAAAGGTGATGGAGTCATTCGCACGGCCTTGGATATGATGATAAATTATTTTAACAAACTTGGAATGCCCACCAAGTTAACCGATTATAAGGTTAACCTGCAAGAGGCTGCGATAAGAATTAGTGAAAGGTTTAATTCCCGCGAACAGGTTTTAGGTGAGCATAAGCATATTAAACCTGAAGATGTTGCTGAAATTTTAGAAATGAGCAAATAATGATTAATCGAAAGGATTGTTAGCTAATCAAGAAATAATCTTTCTATGTTTTTAATAATTGTTGAGTGATGGAGTGAATGAAGCTTAAATTATCGATTAAACTAAACTTTTATGGGTTTTACCGCGCATATCCGGTATAATTAACCACTGGGTTTTTAAGTGAAAGCCTCTTACATTGCAATAGAATAGAAATAACGTAACTGAATTGCAAGCGTTGAATTTGAAATCATTACTGGAATTATGAGAGTGCATGGAAAAAACTAACCTTCTTAAAAGAACATTTACTGGCCGCCGGGGGCGACGAATTAAAGAACACCTAACAGCTTACATCTTTATCGCACCAGCTACAATCTTAATATTTTTGTTTGGGATTTTCCCTGTTTTTTTTGCGCTGTATGTTAGTTTACATAAATGGCGTATTTTACGCGGTGAGATGATTGGGTTACAGAATTATGTAACGGCGATAGGGAACCTCACTTATGTCGTTGCCTTCTTTTTGGGAATTGGTGCCCTGGTATTGGCATTCTTTCAAACCAGGCGAATTATTGCCATGGGCAAAGAAAACAGTGATAAGCGGTGGTGGCTTACGGCAATTCCCGGTGTGTTTTTTGCAGGGTTGGCAATCGCATTTTTAAACTGGTTTTATAGGGCTTTGCCAGAAGTGCTTGACATTGGCGGTAAAATTTCAAAAATTCGAGGATCTGCAAGGGGAGAAATATCATTCATCCATCTTTTATCTGAAGCCTTGCGGGATGAAAGTGTTCTGCCATCTTGGAAAATATTTATTGGGGTTTTCTTATTAAGCATTATTGTCAGTATTATCATTTTACGTATTTGGCGAAATCGTAGAAACATTAATTACCAGACCCAATTCTCTTTGATTTTTATTGCTTTGATTGTTGGAATTGGTTTGTTGACCTTTACCTATGGAGAAATAGCGTCAGCTTACGCTGATGCACTCAATAGCGGTACTGACCCGGGGATTTGGCCTCAAGTGATTACTATCAGCAGCGGGGTACTTCTTTTAGGCGCCGCCTGGTTATTATGGCGACGTGCCGAAAAGCAATATACGAATAAAGGTTTTTGGCTTCACATTTTTGCTGCAATTGCCTTATTAATTGGGGGGTGGCTATTAATTGGTGAAATCCCGGTTGTGATTAGCGCTGGTGACAAGCGAGTATGGGATGGATTAAAGATAACTGCTTTTTTCTCTATTGGTACAGTGCCTTTTCAATTGGTGATTTCAATATTTCTTTCGGTGTTGTTGTTCCAAAAATTAAAGGGCTCAAACATCTTTCGAATTATTTACTTTATCCCTTACGTTACACCAGCTATCGCAAGCGCGGCTATCTTCAAGCAGATGTTCTCAAATCGACATACTGCGCCTATTAATATGTTGTTGCGAAGCTTGGGTTTACCGCCCCAACAATGGCTATTTGAACCGCAGGGGATATTTACAATAATTGGCAACCTGTTAGGCGTGACAATACCAAAATGGGCAGCTGGACCAAGCCTGGCTATGTTTGTTATTATCTTACATTCCGTGTGGACTTTTGTTGGCTATAACACTGTTATCTACCTGGCAGGCTTGGGAAACATCCCGAAAGAATTAAATGATTCTGCCGAAGTTGATGGAGCAAATAATTGGCAGGTTTTTCGGCATATCACTTTCCCACTACTTTCACCGACGACATACTTCCTTTCTTTAATTGGCATCATTGGGACTTTTAAGGCATTTAATACAATTTGGATATTTAGAAACAGCTTAGCATTGGGGACAACCGATACATTAAGCCTGGTAATTTTCATTGAATTCTTTGAAAAACTTAGATACGGCTATGCGTCGGCAATGGCATTTGTTTTATTTGGGATAATCTTAATGTTGACCCTGATCAATAATAAGGTTCAAGGATCAAAGGTGTTTTATGGATAAAAAACAAAAAGAGACTCACTCATTTTCAATATCTAATCGTAAAAAAGTTTTTATTTATATTGTTTTATTCATAGGCGCCTTTATTTCTTTAATCCCATTCATTTGGATGATTTCAACCTCTTTTAAAACGATAGGGGAAGCGATGGGCACGGCTTTCTTTCCGTCGTCTCTGCGTTTTGAAAACTATCCTGAAGCATGGCGCCGGGCTGAGTTCTCAAAATTTTTTATTAATAGCCTGAAAATTACAGCAATTACACTGATTGGTGAAGTGACATTTAGTGTGTTAGCAGCTTATGCCTTTGCCCGGATGGAATTTCCAGGACGAGATTTAATTTTTGGCATCATGCTAAGTACGATCATGATACCAGCTATGGTGATCATCATCCCCAATTTTTTGACGGTAACCTGGTTAGGGCGAATTGGGCCATTACCCTGGATTAATAACTGGCCGGCGTTAACCATCCCATTTATGGGTAATATATTTTCGATATTTATGTTGAAGCAATTTTTTGCTCAGGTTCCAAACGAGTTGTTTGATGCCGCGCAAATTGATGGTTCGGGACATTTTCGTTTTTTGATCCAGGTCGTTTTGCCATTATCTAAAGCACCATTGATGGTTATTATTGTTTTATCTTTCATCGGAACCTGGAATTCGTTGGCTTGGCCGATGCTGGTAACCAATACACCAGATTGGCGCCCGATTTCCGTAGGGTTGATGAATTTTGTGGATGAAGCAGGCCAAATGATTAACCTAACCATGGCTGGTGCGTTTATCACGATCATCCCGATTTTGATAATTTATTTCTTTACCCAAAAACAATTTACTGATAGCATTGCAAGATCAGGTTTGAAAGGATAACATTAATTTGTTAGATAGGAGGTGGTAGGGCAGAAGTTGAAGAAAAAATAAATAAAGCTTAAGAATTGTTAACCAATCTAATTAATTAGGAGATGAAAAACATGAAAAAATATACAGCTTTACTGGCAATCGTGATCTCGCTCTCACTTGTTCTTGCTGCTTGTGCACCAAAAGCACCAGCACCAGTAGAAGAGCCGATCGACGATGAACCAGTAGTGGAAGAACCCGTCGTTGAAGAACCTGTCGTTGAAGAACCTGTCGTTGAAGAACCAGTTGTTGAAGAACCTGTAGCCGAAGAACCCGCCTTTGATGGCGTTGAAGTTCAATTCTGGCACGTTTATTCTGATAAACCAGGCGAAGCTTTACAGGAATTGGTCGATGAGTTCAATGACACAAACCCTTATGGGATTAAAGTTAATTCTTTAGACCAGGGTAGTTACCGGGATATCGAAGATAAAATGAATGCCGGTATCCAATCGGGTGATTTGCCAGATGTTGTGATGGCTTATACGAACACTCTTGCTGATTGGTATTCAGTTGGCTTTATCGCTGATTTGAACCCTTACATCAACGATCCTGTTTATGGTCTTACCGCTGAACAAAAAGCTGACCTGTACCCTCACTTAGAAGCAGCAGGCAGCACGCCTGATGGTTCCTGGATTGCTTATCCATTGACTCAATCTGCAAATGTGTTGGTCTATAACTACACCTGGGCAGAAGAACTGGGCTTTACCAATCCCCCCACAACATCAGCAGAATTGAAAAATGTTTTATGCGCTGCAGCTGCAGATAATGAAGCAATTGGTGGCGACTTTGCCGGTACCGGTGGGCTTGTGTATCAACCCAATACCACTAACTGGCTGCATTTCTTGTATGCCTTCAGTGGAAATGAACTCAGCGATGCAGAGGACGCCTATGACTTCAACTCGCAAGAAGCCATTGATACATCGATGTATCTTTTGGATCTGAAAGCTGATGGCTGTGCCTGGCAGACTGATGATTACCCCAACCCGGAACAGGGTCAACGACGTGCAATTATCACCATGAGTTCAACTGCTGGATTGCCGTACTACACAGAAGCATTTGCAGACGCCAATAATGATGATGAATGGGGCTTTATTGCTGCCCCAGGCCCAGATGGACATCTGGCAGTAAATGCTTTCTTACAAACGATGGGCGTAGTTCCCAGTATTCCCGAATATGAAACTGCATCGTGGCTGTTTATCAAATGGCTAACCTCGCCAGAGATCCAAGCTCGTTGGGTCCCATTACAGGGATACTACGGTACCCAGTATGCAACCGAAGCGTTACTGGCTGGTTATGGTGAAGAGAACCCCATCTGGGAAGCTGGCGTAAAATTAGCAGCCCTTGGCCCAGCAGAACCTCAAACATTCCCCGCTTGGTCGGCAGTTCGACGCCTGATTGGTGATTATGCAGCCGAATTGTATAATGCGGCCGATGAGGCAGATGTTGTGCGAATCTTGGGTGAGCTTACTCAAGCAGCAAATGATGCTGTCGCTGAAATTCAGTAAACTTCAACGAACTCTTCGTTGAAGGAAAATTAAACAGAAAAACCCCTGGGCATTACACCAGGGGTTTTTTATTATGATAACGACACAAAATACGGAGCCTTATTTTTTAATATCTAAAGCTTTGGCATACCGAGTGATGGCATCAAGGTGGTCATGTGGAGTAGAGAAACCTGCCCCCATGGTGATGACCGTTAGGTGCGACGCACCAGCTTTAGTCCATTCTTGAGCCAACTCTTGCCAAACGACAGGGTCACCGTTTTCATAGCGCAAACGAGGCTCGATCCCAATTTCGTTTATGCATCTCCCGGCGTTTTCAAGATACTGCCTAAGCCTTAACAGCGCATCTTTTGCATCCTGGGCCGAGCGATAATTCGGCAGCCAACCATCGCCGAATTTGGCAACTCGACGCAGTACAGGATCTGCATGACCACCAAACCAAATCGGAATTGGCCTTTGAACCGGTAGGGGGTTTAGCCCTGCATCGGGGATGGTGTGCCAACGCCCTTTAAAGGTGACCAGCTCTTGTGTCCATAGCATCTTTAAGACCTGCACTTGCTCTTCAATTCGCGCACCCCGGTTGTGAAAATCTTTGTTTTGGCTGATATATTCAACCTGGTTCCAACCCAGGGCGACGCCCAGGCGCAATCGCCCCTGTGAAAGAACATCAAGGGTGGCCGCTTGTTTAGCGAACAGTACAGTCTCTCTTTGAGGCAAGATGATAATGCCGCTGACAAACGAAAGTTGTTCGGTAAGCCCCGCAAGGTAGCTAAATAACACCAAAGGTTCTTGGAAAGGGTCAGTATAGGTATAAGGGCCAGACCAACCCCCGGAGCGATCGGGGTTGGCGCCCAGCAGATGATCATAGGCTAATAAGTGGTCATAACCCAGGCCTTCTACAGCTTGGGCGAAATCTTTGATGGCAAGCGGATCGCTGGGGAATTCTGTTTGAGGGAAAACAACGCCGTATTTCATTTTTTTTACTCCATTATCGTTCTTGTTCTAAATAATTTTACTGTATTAGCTTGACAGTTGAAAGGATATTATAATAAAAATTGAAAATAATTACAAAAAGGAGTTGATTTATCGTATAATTTTTGTTATTATAAAAGCAATATAGAACCATCAGGATATATTAATAAACCAGGAGAATAAGATGAAATTTAAAGACTTCCTTAATTTTGAACGGATGATCACGCCGGTGATTATCAAAGTATTATTTTATATTGGGTTAATTAGCTCTGCGATCGGCGGCATAACTGTGTTTTTTGGTGCGGTTATCGGGGGGATAAGAGAAGGTGGATTTGGCAGTGTTGTTTTGGGATTCCTTGGCGGATTAATTGGCGGTGTGCTGGTTGCAACCCTTGGCGCTTTGCTAACTCGAATCTACGCTGAGTTGTTAATTTTGTTCTTCAGGATCAATGAAACTCTGACCGACATCAAAAAAGAGCTGCAGATAAAATAATTCGCATAGCTTTTATTGTGTAACGAGTATTTAAATTTAGTTAACTAAACAATGCTGGTTATTAGAACAGCATTATTTAGTAATTAAAAAACCAGCAAAAGACCTGGCAGCTTCATGAATTGGTTTGGCGTGAACCTTTGATACGATAAATATTTTCAAAACATAAAACCATTTATATTCATAGCCTTTAAAAGTTGAGCCACACTTCTTAAAGGTATAATATCACCATGCGTTTAACACCCACAGAACAAGCTTATTTAGATGGAGCGTATGGCCCAGCAGTGCAAAAAGCAATGCAGATCCTGACCACCTTGGGGCGAATATATCATGCAAAAAAGATGTTGCCAGTCAATTCGGTACAGATCGCTGGTGTTAGTTTTGATAACCTGGGTGAGGCTGGTTTAGCGTGGTTAGCTGAGATGGCTGCTGACGGTGCAAAGGTTAAGGCTTTTACAACTCTTAACCCAGCAGGGATGGACATTGAAAATTATCAAACCCTGGGGATCTCTGAAGAATTTGCCGAAAAACAACGCCGGGTTATCGAGGTGTTTGAGTCCATGGGGGTTGTGACAACATGCTCGTGTACGCCATATTTGTTTGGTAACCTGCCCGGTTATGGGGAACATGTTGCCTGGTCTGAAAGCAGTGCGGTGTGTTATGCCAACGCTGTTTTGGGTGCGCGAACCAACCGCGAAGGTGGCCCTTCCGCCCTGGCGGCAGCTATAACGGGCTGTACTCCAGCTTATGGTTTTCATCTTGATGAAAATCGTCAACCCACACTTCACGTACAGGTGGATGCAGAGTTAACGGATACATCTGATTTTGGGGCTTTAGGAAAGGTGGTCGGCGACAGGATGGGTTTGGGCAGTAAGGTGCCTTATTTGACGGGTATCGCACAAGCCAGTTTGGAGCAGTTGAAATCCTTGTGTGCCAGTATTGCTACCTATGGCGGGGTGGCTCTATTTCATATCAGCGGGGTAACGCCTGAAGCACCATGTTACCAACTGCCTTCAACAGCAATAACGGTTACCCAGGCAGACCTTGATGCTGCTAAGATTGCGTTAACCGGTGCTAACCCTGATGAGGTTGATTTTTACAGCCTGGGGTGTCCTCACCTAACCTTGCGCGAGATCCAGAAAATTGCGTCTGCTCTGGCGGGCAAACAAGTGAAGGGGGAATTTTGGATCACCACGTCGCGACCGGTAAAGGGTATGGCAGACCGTATGGGGTATACAAAAATTATTGAAGAGGCTGGCGCTAAATTCGCTACAGATACTTGCTGCGTAGTGGCACCCATTAAGGGCCGATTTAAAGCGTTGGCTACTGATTCAGCGAAGGCATGTTATTATGCCGCTGCAAAAAATGGCTTTAAAACCCGTTTGTTACCCTTTGATGAGGTACTCAAAGAGGCAACCCGATGACAATTACCGGACGGGTTATTTTTGGTGGTTATGCCATGGGCGAGACGCTAGTCAGCCAGATGGCGATCTCTTTCTATGGCGGGGTTGACCCTGAAACTGGAATAATTACTGAAGCAGGGCATGATCTTGAAGGCCAGTCTATTGCGGGTAAAGTGCTTGTTTTCCCGACGGGCAAAGGTTCTACTGTGGGGTCGTATATCCTGTACCGGTTAAAGCGCAATGGGTGTGCACCAGCCGCAATTATAAACGCAGAATGTGAGACGATTATCGCGGTAGGGTGTATTATCGCAGAGATACCCTGCGTAGATGAGATAGAGATTTGCCAGCTAAAGACAGGTATGAAACTGGTAGTTGAGGGGGATATTGTGAGTTTCGATTTTCTATGAGGAGCTTTACCCTCCCCTGGTTGTTTTCCAAGGAAGGGTAAATTTATTAAAAATCAATATAAGCGTAATTGGGGGCAGCTGACGAATGGGATTGGAGCCCATAGTTACCGCCAATCATTGCTAAATCTAAGATGTTAACCACGCCGTCAAAATTAGTATCAGCAACATCGTTGTCGGTGCTGTAATAGGTGCCTACCAGAGAGGCATCGCGAATATTGATTTCCATATCCGCAAGTAAATCACCGCCAACCAACTCTATGTGACCCCAATTTTGAATATCTCCATTCATATTGACTATGGTACTGAAGGTCAAATAATGTTTATGCGATAAGGTCATAGAGTATATACCTACAGCGACATTTTTAAAACCGAAATTATTAGAGATCCGCGAGGTGGAGAGCATCTCATAATGGTAATCCTCGGGAAAGGTAACGTGAGTTAATTGGACCAATACGCCCGAGCGCACGATGTAACCCTGCATTTGAACGGAGCCGATGATGGCATGAGCGCCAAGCACATCAAACGTAAAGGGTTTATTAACAAGAAGAATTTCTCCATCCAATGAATTTACAGCGATCGTTTGTTCCCCTTCTTCTGTAAAGAAGATACGAAAACTAATTTTTGTTACCTCACCTGCTTCTAGCTTACCTTTCAACACAGGTTCTAAACAGGGGACCCAAGTTTCTTCATCACTTCCTAAACACTCGACCTCTGCATTGTCAAAAGTCTGAAGCCCAACTCTTAACGCTTCATAGGTTCTTTTCCAATCAGATTGGTGTTCATCATCGTTAGCCACGATAACGTTGACCTCGCAAGGTTCTCCGATGACGCAAACCAAGTTGTTCCAGCTGGATGCACCTGCTAATTCAAGTTTGAGTGTGGGCAATTCATAAACATTAACGTGATTTATGCCTACCATTTTGGCGGGATAGATGGAGAGGGAAGAACTCTTAAATTGTGGATTTTGCGCCTTAGGATTCATGCTGAACCTGGCTTCGTCCTCAGGGTGAAAGTAAAGCGGGTTTTCTTCGGAGGTTGGTGAAACTGCTTTAAAGGTGATAGAAAACAAGAATTGATTTTCACCGTTGATAGGTTCGTTCATTGTGGCACCGGCAAAGGTGATCTTGCCGGTATTATTGTTATAAATTACGCCAGACGATACGGCTTCATCGCCATCCTCGCCAACCCAAAGATTCGGAAATACTGTGTCGACAGTGGACGTGCTGATCACCTGTAATTTTGTTGGGTTGTAGGTAAGGGTGAACTGACCGCCGAAAGCATTTTTGAGATCGGCAAGGACCTCGTAAGTGATGCTTTCTGGTGGGTTTTCACCAAGGGCGATCTCATCTTCGAACCGGCTACTTTTAGCAACATAATTAACATGAACACCTGCATGAGTCCAGAACTCATAAGCAAACCCTTCTGGCAATCCATTCAAGCGAGGGCCATGGTAATTGCCCCAGGAATTAAAGTTCACATCAAGAGCGCCTGGTGCATAGACATCGTAACCGCTATTGTCCATGAACAGATTACCCTTAATTTCAACATAGCCCTCGGGCTGATTTGAAAAGAGAATCCCACCACCTAACATGCCGTGAATGAAAAGATCTGTCAATACGACATCTTTAATTGCGCCGTCGAAATAAATTCCGTTTTCCGCATTTGTGCTGCTGCCATCAAATTCAAGGTTATTTATGATAATATCTTCATGGTCTGCATTTACCCAAATGCCAAAACTGGAAGATGTAGGCTTGCATACAGCGCCGAGGGGGTGCTCTGCACGAAGAAGGATGCCATCAGCGGCAATGATGAAGCAGGAACCATCAAGATTGTTTCCAGAATCGATATTTTCTCCTTCAATAACGACATGATCTTTAAACTGAATCGTAAGGTCATTTTTATCAATTAGTATGGTTTCCGTGTAGGTGCCTGGGCCAACGAAGATGGTGCTGCCTGGATTGGCAGCGTCAATTGCATTTTGAATTAAACCACCTGCGGCTACATAAAAATCGGTACAAGCTTTGTTTGCGCACCAGGGGCTAAAATTCACCGACCCGAACACCATGTTTGGGGTTGGGCCACTAACGCTACCAAACCAGTTAGGAACTGCATCGATCGTTTGTGTACACTCATTTTTGATACTTATGACAACATCAAGGATTTGGTTTTTTGAAATTGTATTTTCTGATGGGCAAAGGGTAGATGAATCCGGCCTGAACCACAAACCAATGTCTACATTATTGATCGAATTTTTTGTTATCTGAGAATTATTTATATTTCCCAAAAGAGAAACGCCAAAGGTGCTTTCCTCTTTAAATTCCTCAACGGTGATCTCATTACCGGTAATGATCGCCCCTGTAATTGTTCCGGAATCTGCAGTCACACCTATTGCTCCTGTGGTGGGCCCCTCGATATGAATGGTATTATCTTTTACCAGCAAATTAGTAAAGGTTCCAGCACTATTGGGGACACCCAGTTTCGTTGTTCTAAAAGTGATAGCTTCAGAAATTGAAGACCCGGTAGAACCCAATAGAAATGTGTTTCTCTCTACAATCTGTGGTGTAGAAACGATTAGGTCATTAGAAATGATGTTCTGATAGGGATTATGGTTGGGGTTCGTATAAATCGTAATCCTGTTGTCAACGACGCTGGTAGAACCTGCTTGTTGTTCAAAACTAACTGAGTTAAAAATACGATTATTTTTAATAATTACCCTGGCATGGTTGTGTTGGCCAGAAAAACCCATCTCCCAGCTTGTACTCACGGATGACCTGGAAACCACATTATTTGAAATTGTCACTGTGGCTGAATCAATGTCTATTGCCGTACCGGTAACCAGTATTGCAGCAGCCCCGGGGGAGGTTTTTGGCTGCGGCTCAAAATTAAATCCACTGATTAGTACATCGCCACTTGGGTTTTGAACAACCATTATTGATTTATTTGTCACCTGGCTGGGAGTGATGATTGTTGAATCCTCCCCGGCCCCCAGAAGCGTAAGCCCTTTTGTGATGAGGATATCCTCTTCATCATAGAAGCCCGCTGCGACATTTATAGTGTCACCTTCGTTGGCAGCATTAATAGCACCTTGAATAGTAGCATAACATCCGCCTGACCCCTCTTGATTTACGCAAAGCACAGCAGCTTGCGCTTTGTTTGTTGACAGGGAGGTTAGAGCGATGGTTAGGGTTAACAAGACGGCTGAATATATTTTTATTTTGCAATAATGTTTCATGTGTTTTACCTCGACGTTATTAGCTTGATTGGCATCTTCTCAACTGTTTCGAACTGTTATGCTAAGTGGATGCCTTTGGTCTCAATTATGTGTTTACCACGCAGAAAAACTGTTTGGCGTTGAAGAACATGAATAATCTGTCCCTTTTATTGTTGTTTAGGATTACAAAAATTTATGCGTATCTTAGCGCACTTAGGCAAACAAGGAATTATCTGATCTTTGTGGTGATAGGCGGCCTCCTTTCCCCCATTGTATAGGCTTATTCGGCAAGGATGATCGAACTGTTGTTTTATGAGAGTATTTGTGCTCCCGAATTTTTAAGATTGCATTCAGTATCCAACCCCAAGCGATCAAGGTTTTGGCTGGGTGTTTGTAAAAACAATAAATTGCACCAGCTTTCCCCAATTGTGCACCTTTTTATTTCTATCATGGTGGGTAGAGCTCTCTTTGGCGATATGAACAGAGCTTCTACTGCTAATGGCACTTATGGTTTTTTAACTTATGATTAAAATAACATGAGTCAGGATGGGTGTCAAGGGGAAAACAATAAAGTCTGATAGGCTTTGGGAGGGGAGGATATATCTTGCTAAAGCTGAATGCGCAAAAAGTAAATTTTTAGATAAGATCTATGACTTTAATTAAATAAAAAAACGGGTCAGATCTATCCGACCCGTTTTGGCTAAAACTTAGTTGTAAAAGATTGGCAAGTAGATGCCTCTGCGTGGAATTTTTACCTGAATTGGGCCAATTAGCTCGATGACGTTACCTTCATCGTCGACGATGGCGAGCCAGTAATAGTATTCATCCACGTTGTCTTCCAAGTCATCATCGACAAATTCGTAGCTGCCCGAGCCATCGGCTGGGATGGGCTCATCAGTGAGCTGGTCTGGATTTGGATCATTCGGGTCGGTGCTGCGCAAGATCAAAAAGCCATCGATATCTTCTTCATCAGAGACAGTCCAGTTAAGGTCGATTTGCTCTTCTTCCTCGTTGTACTCGCCCTCAAAGGTAACTTCAAGTTCTTGAGGGATTTTTACCTCGATAGGGCCGATCAGGTCGATGACGTTGCCTTCATCGTCGACAACCTCGAGCCAGTAGTAGTAAACGCCTTCACCGCCCAGGTCATCATCGGCAAATTCATAGCTGCCCGAGCCATCAGCTGGAATGGGTGCATCGTTGATCTTTTCAGGGTCTGTATCATCGGGGTCGGTGCTGCGCAAGATGTTGAATTCTTCCAGGTCTTCGATCAAAGTTTCGTCATCGATTGTCCAGGTCAGGTCAACGGTTTCATCGTCCTCGTTGTATTCACCTTCGAAGATAATTTCAGCTTCGAGTGGGATTTCCACTTTGATAGGGCCGATCAGGTCGATGACGTTGCCTTCATCGTCGACAACCTCGAGCCAATAGTAGTAAACGCCTTCAACGCCCAGGTCATCATCAGCAAATTCATAGCTGCCTGAGCCATCAGCTGAGATGGGTGCATCGTTGATCTTTTCAGGATCTGTATCATCGGGGTTGGTGCTACGCAAGATGTTAAATTCTTCCAGGTCTGCGATCGCATCTTCATCGGGGAGAGTCCAACTGAGGTCAACTTGCTCTTTATCTTCGTTGTACTCACCAGTAAAGGCGATTTCACCCGAAGGTGTCCCTTCCTGGCTGCGGCAACCAATGATCGAATTTGTTTCAGGGTCTGCCTGGATAACCAGGTACCAATTTTCCTGCGTCCAATCATCGGCTTCGGAAAACTTTCCTAAACCGGTGACATCGACGGTTACCGTCGCGATATAAAAATACTGCCCATTGCTGAGGCCGTTTTCAGCACCTGATGCATTCCGGCTGCGGTAAACATGGTAGGTTGCCCCAGGCTCACCTGCAAAATCGACGACTCTCTCCGTACCAATAATTGGCTGGTCGACAATCACCGGGCAGGCAGGTGCTTCAGTGGTATCAACTGGTACTTCGCCATGCCTTGTAATTGTCTCTGTGATATTCCAGAAAGGAATCGTGAGCTTCCACAGGGAACCGGTATGAGCCCCTAAACCGCCAAAAATCATACGAATTGGTGGTGGGTCTGCCCGCAATTGACCAGCGTTTGAGAAGTTCTCAACTTGAAACAGCCAATGCGGTTTATCGAGCGGGTCGATATTCCCTATTGAATATCCAACGCCATCCCCTTCACCTGAGTTTGTATTTTCATCGGTTAAAATTTCTGCGGGGATTCCATCATCATTTTCAAAAAACCAGGCAACCCAATTGGCTTCGCCCACAGCGGGCTCGCCTTCCAGGGTGCCAACGTCGAAGCCTGAACCTGCAACCGCCTGGAAAACGAGTGAGGCAAGCATAGCGACGCTCAATGTGATTGAAAATAAAATTTTCTTGTTCATAATCTTGTTCTCCTTATTTCATCCTTGTGTCTTGTAACAGACCGTGGAGTACCCTCCATTTAAGGCCAGGTGACTAAATTACCAGTCTCAATCTCAACTTCTACACGGTAAGGGTAACCAAACCGAGTGGCTGTTGAAATGGGTGAGACAAATGTAGAAAATACCTGGCCAATGCCATTCCAGCGAGAGACTGAAAGGACATCAACTCCGCTGCTGGCTTCGGTTTTAATTGCTGCTGTTAATTGGTTTGTATTTGTAATATCAACCCGGTTGAGGGGCTGTAATATCCAGTTAAAGCTAGTTGTTGCAGTTTCGCGCAAGGTGTACGTGTTGGGGGTAATTTCAGGCAGTTTGCCAACCTGCGCCCAAATGACGCTGCCCGTGGTTACGTCGTTAATGTCAATTTCAACCCGGTAGGGCTGATTGAGGTCAACTTTAAACCCAGCGATATCTGGGTGATGGGCATAAGTAGTGAACCCCTGAGAAACCGGGTTCCACTTGCTGATTGCAGTGGTTGAGGCTGTACCCTGGTAAAGGTTACTGGTTATATGATTTGCCAAGTCGCGTGCGTTATTGATTTCCGGGGACGTCTCTAAAACCAGGCCAACCCAGGTGAAATCTGTGGTGGAGGTTTCATACAGCTGATATTCAAATTTGCCTACCTGCTGCGAAAGAGGGCTTGAAAAACCATTCTCGCACACAGCTTGCAGGGCATAAAAATAGTTATTTGCCACATTACCCAACACTGGGTCGTCGTAAGTGACAGGGTCAGCGGTATCATTAAAGCCGGTGGAGATCTCTACACTGCCAGCATCACCAAGCTCGAAATAGGGAAGGGTCGAGCGATGTAAAATAAAACTCTCCACACCAGAATTCAGTGCTGGTTTTGCCCATTGCAGCTGGACGGTGGTGGGGGTAAGTCGGATAATATCCAGGTTTGACCAGCTATTGACATCAAATTTTGTTGTAATCGTAGCAGCTGGATCTGTATAGGTGACAGGCCGCCCGACCAGGAAGGAATTGCGGTCGGAAAACTCTGCTTTAGTAATTTTTAGTTCGCTGTCTTCAGCTATGGCCTTCGCCCTGAAGCGGATTTTAGCAATATTCCCTTCGCCGTAGACAGGCGGAGCGGTACGGAGCTGCGTTGCTGTGTACCTGATGGTCCCTGCGGTGTTATTTGCCTCGTTATATACCCAAAAGCCCGCTTTGAACCAGTCGTCAATCGGCTTGAGGTTGATCCCGTTGTTTTCATCACTGTCTAAGTCCACCACTTCCAGTACGTTGGGATCGAAGCTTAATGCAAGGTCTACGCCGTACAGGTCGTGCATGTTAGCCAGGTGGATGATTACATCTAAAGTTCCACAGCCATCGATCGTCCAATCGTCATCTTCTTCAATCCGCAGGGAGACACCAGCTGGTTTAGTAAAGGTAATTTGAGCATTGATATAGGTTTGGGCATCGGTTGTGTCGGTAACCCAACCGCCGTAGTGGTAGGTACCTAAGGGATAATCCGAGCTGACCCGCAAGGGGTTGATGTTGCCAGTATGTTGAAATTGAAGTCCATCGACCAATTTGAAGGCTGTCCCGTTGTTGGTAACGTCGATATAGAATATCGGCTGATTCCCATTGAGGATCTGCCACATAATGCCCTGCCAGCTGCCAGCTCCCTGGGCAACGCCTTGGGCTGCCCAGTAATCCCAAAAGCCAGCTGGGACGCGCAGCTTGTCAAAATAAAATTCATACCTTCCATCTTTCAATAAAGGGCTGGAAACCAGGGTGTTCACATCCAAGTATTGGAAGTTGTTTGCGGGGTCGAGAGCGACTGAAAAGCCCTCTGCCAGGTTGCCAATGGATGGGTCCCAGGTAGTGCCGTCGTTTGAACCTTTGAGGGTGAGCTCGGTGATCAACCCCTGGCGAACGTCGGCAGCCAGGCCTTTAGATGGGTGAAAGGCGGTAAATACCAGCCCGAATAATAGCATTCCACTGGCTAACCAGGCCAGCCATGCTTTTGGTTTCTTTGTTGTCATATTGTGTTTCCTTTCTCCACTAAGTTAGTCGGTGACCGGAAAAATCGAACCTTAGTTATTGGTCTTTCCGTTTTTTATTGTAGATTAAGTAGGTGCCTAAGCCAGCAGCTACCACGATGACGCCGAGAACAGCCCACCAATAATCAAGGATGGTTCTTTTTTCTTCTTTTTCTTCCTGTTTGGCATCTTGAACTTCTTCTTGATCTTGCCCTTCAGAGATAGGTGTCGATATTTCATTCTCTTCACCTGGTAGTTCGACTGGTGCTTCTGGATCAATCGGTTCTACCTCGGGCTTTTCTTCGGTAGGTATTGCAGTTGGATATTCTTCAGGTGAAAGCGTAGGCACGGGGATTGCGCCTTCGATATCCTGGGTGGGAATGGGGGTAGCAATGATATCGGGTGCTCCTTCTGAGATCGTGACTTTGCCCTCCTTTTTGTCGAGTGCGATAGCTTCGCCGAGGTTGGTGGAGCCTTCCAGCATGCTGATCTCGAGTTTGGCCTCATCCTCTGCCACCGCCAGAAATCCGATGACGATGATCACCCCGTCTCCCGATTTGGGTTCGCTGGGATTTACCTGGGACATGGCAAAGCGGATGATGCCTTTTTGATTGTCTGCCTCGTTGTACAGCATTAAACCGGCATCTAAAAATTCGCCCAGACCAACCTGGATGCCTTCTATGGAAGGTGCTGAGTCTTCAACTTGCAATAAGGTTGGGTCGAACTTGATTTCAATATCGATAGCAAACAAATTGTTAACCGAACGTACTTTTACTGGGACTTCAAACTGAACCCCAGGCCTGACTTTAACTTCCTCAAAAAAACCGACTTCAGCTTTGGGTTGGGCGCTAACCTTACCTGTGATCGCCAGGGTTAGGGTCAAAACAGTTAACAGGATTAGCACACGAGAAAACTTTTGAAATGTCATAACAGCAAATCCTTTTCTTCCTTGTTTTGTGGGCGTGTTTTACGCCGGATAATGATGACGAGCATGAAAAAAATAGCAAAACTTCCCAAACCCAAGGCCGCCCACAGCAATCCTTCGACCATGTTGATGGTAGCTGGGTTGGTTTCAGTTGGCATTGGGGTGATTAGCGGCGGTATAGGCTCATGTGTAGGGCTGGTTGTTAACTGTGTGGTGAGGGTTGGGCTGGGCAAATCGGCGATTACAGCTGGCGCGGTGTTCGATGCGGTTGCTATTTGAATTTTCGTGGGGGTTGAGGTGACCTCGCCGGGGATACCTGTAGTGGCGATGAAGATGTTTGTTGCTGTGTTTGGGTTACCTGGGGTTACCCCTGGCGGAATGTACGGAGTAAAAGTTGGCACCTGGGTAGCAGGGGAGAAGGTGACGGTGAAGTAGGGTGTGCTGGTAGCGATAGGCGGGGTAAGCGTAAGGGCAGCAACCCGGGTGGGCGTGTAGGTGTAAGTTGGGGCAAGCAGGGCAATGATAAGCCCGTTTTGCTTTTCTGGTGTTGTTGTGTCGCCTTGGGGGGCTGCCAGCAGGACTTTTTGAACGACGATCTCGTGAGACCCGCTGGTAAGGGTGGTAAAGCTTAAGTTAAGCAAGGTTCCATCGCCATAAACGCCGGGGCGGGCAATTTGGGTACAGGCTAAGGCTAACTTGCCCGGTTCTATGACCTGATGAACACAGCTTAAATTTGAGAGGAAACTCCCGTGCGACCAGGAGCTTAAAGCCAACGCATTGCTGTCGTAAGTTATCAACATATCAAAGGCGTTCACGTTAACCCCATCCTTGATTGCCAGCTTCAGCGCTGCCGGGCTCCCTAAGGGAACTGCTTGCGCAGCGGGTTCGAAACCCACCCAGGTTCCATCGGCTGCTTGAACTGGCTTCGTATTCCCCAGGAGGAGTCCCAAAACGATTAATAAAAGATAAACATGAGTTCGGGTTAACCTCATAGGTGTTATTATGATCCATCCTCATTATTCAGTCCATTAATCCAGTCTGCATAGGCATCTGCCGAGGTGAGCATGTAGTTGCCGCCCACCAGGGCAAGGTCGGCGATATCTACCACGCCGTCAAAGTTGGCATCGCCTGCTAACAACTCGCCTTCTTCCAGCTCTGCAAGGGTTAAGCCATAATAAGTGCCCACCAGTGAAGCATCGCTGATGTTGATCACGTTGTCTGCATCATGGGTGTTCCCCCCAACGAGCATAAGGGGTGAGAATTCCCTTGCCTGGGCAAAATTTATGAAGATAGCGAGCTCTGGGTGCAGGTTGAGGTAGCGTGGCTGAAGCGTGGTGAGCTGGTAAAAATCGAGTACCACCAACCCGAAGGGCAGGTTTTTACCTACCTGTTCCAAGCTTTTGACCTGATAAGTATAGTCCCAGGTTTCGCCGACCAGCATCACGGGGATGCCGCCGCGCCCCCCAGAAGCACAGCTGCTTTGCAAATAGATCTCTCCAGTCAACAAGTCTCGAGGTGGGAAGACTTCGATGTGCACCTCGACAGGGGTTGAGCAGATGGTGCCATCGCAGGCCCTGTAGGTAAAACTGACTACACCCCGCCAATCTACAGGTGGGGTATAGGTGAAGCCACCTTCAGCTGAACGGGTAAGTTGACCCTCGTCAGGTTCGAGGTCGGTGAGCCATTCAACCACGAGGGTTGCGCCCGGGTCGCCGCTGTCGTTACCCAGCACGCCGGGTGCATCCAGGGTTAGCGTTTCGTTCATCGTCATTTCGAAGGCGTCGTTCAGCGCGGTGGGAATGGTTTTTACCGCGATACTCGCCCCGGCTGGCGCAGAGCAGATCGTCCCATTGCAGGTTTTGTAGGTAAAAGCAGTGATGCCGGTGTAGCCTTCGGGCGGTGTATAGCTGAAGCCCCCATCCAGTGCAAGATCGAGCACACCGGGGATATCGACAGGGTCGGTGATCAGTTGGGCAGCGAGCACAGCACCGGGACCGCCGCTGTCGTTGGCTAATAAGCCCCCCTCAGCAGCCATATTAAGGGTTGTACTTTTTGCCATTTCGTAAGTGTCTGCCAGGGCGGTCGGCACGGTTTTAATCACCAGTGTCACCGCGGCAGGGGGAGAGCAGATCGCCCCATCACAGGCGGTGTAGGTGAAGGAGGTTTCACCGGTCCAATCCTGGGGTGGGGTGTAGGTGAAGCCCCCGTCAGGGGCTAAAGTTAATGTGCCATCGGTTACGTCTTGATCTAAAACCGCGCTCAGCGGCCCATCGCCGCTGTCGTTCGTCAGGGTGCCGGGGGGTGCGACGGTTAAGGTTTGGTTTTCTGCGCTTTCGAAGGTGTCGGCTAACGCCGTCGGCACGGTTTTGACAGCTAAATTCACCATGGCGGGTGCAGAACAAATCGTGCCATCGCAAGTTTTGTAAGTAAAAGAGGTGAGACCGGTGTAACCCTCAGGCGGGTCATAAGTGAAGCCCCCATCTGCAGCCAGGGCAAGGGTGCCTGTACCGGCGAGGAGATTGGTTACCAGGTGAGTCGTTAACGCGGCGCCGGGTCCGCCGCTGTCGTTCGCCAGGGTGCCGGGTGCTGTGACAGTTAAGCGTGTATCTTTTGCCAGCTCAAAAGTGTCAACTACGGCGGTGGGTACGATTTTAACATCCAGGCTGCCGTGTTGCCGAGTTGGGTTATAACCATCCCCGTTTGGATCGGCAAATTGCGCTTTACTGAGAGTGAGATTTGAGGCCCCATGAGCAATGCCCTTGAATTTAAAGAATGCCAGGGTTCCATCACCAGATTGGCCAGGTTGACTTATTTGAATTACAACGACTTGGTACGAGCCAGGAGAAATTTCAGGATTTTGAATGCCTAAATTCAGCGGGTTCTTTAGAAAATCGCCAAGTTTTACACATTTGTTTGCCCCCGGATTGTATTCGCATACCAGTTCTAAAAACTTAGGGTCATATTTGATGATGATATCAAATGCGTTGACATTAACTGCATCGCTGACTTTCACGGCAACTTCAAAGGTGTCGCCAACGGCGAGCTCGGCGGCAGGCGGATCAAAATACACCACGGTGGGGGGCTGGGCACGGGCAGAAGCCGGTAAAAAGCCCAACGACAGGATGAGAATAAAAAATAAGGACGTTTTGAAGGTTGTGGGCTGAAGGTTCTTCATCGGCAAGGGCTCTCCATGGATAAAGATGCGCTAAGGAGATAAAAATAGAGGTAGGTAAATAGTTTTACCCTCATCCAGCAGGTCGCCGATGATGGTGAGGGTTGCATCTTGAAGGTTGTGCTCAATTGAAAGATGGTTAAAACCGATTAGGATGGATTCATCGATATGCAGGGTTGTGCCCGAAGTGGTTTTTTTTGCCGTGAGGGTAAAAGAAAATAACACTCCGCTGCCAGTTTGCACATCATCCCCGAAGATGGCGTTCTCGTATACAATCGTGCCGGCGCTGTTATCAATATCGCGCAGGATCCAAATTCCATCAGGGAGGAAGGACCCAAGGGTTAAACCCGAGGCCTCGAAGTAGTTGGGGTTAAATAAAATCTTGGTTGAAAAGGCGCGCATACCCGGCACATTCTCAACCCATACGGCAACGGTAGTGCTTTCGCCTGGTTCGAGCGCAGTTTTTGCGGGGACGACGTGCACCATGGGCAGGGTTTGGGCGCGGGCGGGTGCGCCGGGCCCGAGGGATAATAATAACAAGAACAAAATAAAAGAAATAAGACCGCGTTGCATCAAGTTTTTTTCCCTGGGAGCCCAGGCTGAAGCGCGGGCTCCCTTAAGGTTTAGGTTAGGTTAACTGCTGGCGGTGTTGCCAGCTCTCTACGCGGGTCGATGGGCCCGCGTAGAGGATAGTGGGTAAGAGTATTAGGGTTGTAAAACCCATGTGCCACTGACAAATTTGTAAGTGGATGTTCCAGAAGCAGGTGCTGATACACCAGGTATACCAACTACCTGTGCGCCAGATTCAACTTTTATTTCTGCGGCTTCTTCATACTCGCTATCAGAGGCGACAATTAAATTAGCAGATGAGGTTAAAACCATTGTTCCATTACCTGTTAAATCCTTTGCATCGCTTCCATCAGCTAAATACAAGAAATAAATACTGAGTTCGCCGGCAATGGTTAAATGACCTGAATTATTAAGGTCGTATTCATTGCCTTGAATGGTTGCATTATGAATGGTTAAAACACCGCTATTGGCGATAGCTAAGTCAAAGCTGGTTAGCTTGCCACCAAGAAGTGTTGCAGTGCCGTATTGACTGCTTGAATAATAATAGTTATAGAGTGCATATCCCTTCTCAGCATGGAGTTTGCCGGATTCCATAACAAATACACCATAGTTGCCAATTGCCGCATAACCATTTTCATTTAGAACTACTCCACCGCCAACACTGTCTTTTAAGTGCAAGCTACCTGAACCTGAAATGTATATGGTGGCGTCAGCATCGGAGGAGAGAGTATGCCCAAATAGATCCAGCGTGAGCGACTTACCAGAGACCATAACTGCATAACGTTTTGGGTGCATATAATCATCTTCGGCGATGGATAAATTGTCCAGAAGTGCCAGGGCATCACCGTCAGCAGCTTCGTCGATCGCTTCTGCCAGTGTCTCATAATTCACAACCGTGGTTAAGTTGATGACGTTGCCGGTTGGCAGGAAAAGCCCATAAGCAGCTGCAGACGTCAACCCGTAGTTGCCACCGACCATGGCCAGGTCTTGAATGTTGACCTTACCGTCGAAGTTGGCATCAGCACCTAATGTGAGTGGGTCGTCAGTGCTACCATATTCGGTACCGACCATGGAGGCGTCTGAAACGTTAATTATATTGTCTTGGACGACATCTCCACCTTTGAGTTCCAGTGGGTCGAGCATAAAGTCGTCATTTACGTGGATGGTTTTGTTCAAACTCTCGAGGACATTCAGGTAGCGAGGTTGGTTTGTAGTGATGCGGAAGATCCCGCCGTTGACGCCTGCAAACTTGACGTTGTGCGCCAGGGGTGCGGTTGAAACGACACTGTTTGGGCCAAACAAGGCTGGTGTGCGGGTGTCCGTCAGGGTAAAGGGTACACCAGCGCGCACCGTGCGGCCCTGCATAGAGACTGTGCCAGTTACCCCAAAATCACCCTTAACTGTAAATTCTTTTGGACCAAAGCTGGTCAAAAGATAGTAATCAGGTATACGATCGGGCTCAGCCCCGTTCTGTTCACCAAGTAAATCGTAAACTTCGACACTGATTTTGTGTGTCCCTGGTTTTTTGAAGGTAATCCGGAACGGGTCATGATCGCACCCATGCTGAAGGATATTAAAGCCATGATCATGGTTGCCAAAGCGGATTAACAGGTCATCGCCATCTTGACGAACAGGGTTGCCGCCCATTACGTTAAAGTCATGCCACTGGCCGTCGTAGTAATAGAACTCCAGGCTATCGATATCTTCCAGTTTGACATCCGTAATACGAATCCAAGCGATGGCTGCAGTCACTCCCGGGGTTGCTGTCCAATCATACTCCCAAATACCGCCGGTCGTGTCATTACAAATATCAGCAACAATTTCGCGGCTAATTCCAGCGATTAAATCAGGATCTAAACCATTTAAGTCCAGCGTTGGTCTTGTAATGACTCTTAACTCGCGGTCAACCAATTTGTAGGCGTAGATATTATGTGAGGGGCCCGTGCCGGGGAACATTGAGAATACGTCATCCGCAGTGAATTTCAGGTCTGCCTGGCCGTAATCTGCAGTGGCAGTAAAAGTGACCTCGAACAACACAATGTCTTTGCCGGAAACATGAGTACCGCCGGAATCACCATCGAAGGAGATAACGCC
Source organism: uncultured Candidatus Brevefilum sp. (assembly GCA_964411385.1). Classification (GTDB taxonomy): domain Bacteria; phylum Chloroflexota; class Anaerolineae; order Anaerolineales; family Anaerolineaceae; genus Brevifilum. The sequence goes on from CAYPKT010000011.1 coordinate 74,535, forward strand.
GTTGACGCTGTCTACAGTCACTAAATCACCCAAAACAGGATGGAATAAGCCAGTTTCGTTGCTAACGTGGGGATTGGTTAATTTATCCAGGTCGTATTTAAACTTGTAGGCTGCACCTCTTGCGTTGACCAGGTTGGCTTTGACTTCGTATTTGATGCTTTCTCCCACAAAGACCTGCCAAGGCCAATCCCCGTACCCTGGATTTGCTGCAAGGGGGTGGTCTACCGGCTCCAAGTACAGGTCGACATGGGTGAAGGGGGTGTGGTGAGCGGCCGTAAATACGACTGGCAAGTCACCCAATTCAGGGCCAACATATTTACCCCAGGAGTTATAGGTTACGTCCAAAGCTTCAGGGGCGTTGACGCCGAAACCATCAATGCTTTCCATCAGGAACATATTACCCTGGATGTAGAAGCTGAGATCGGTTTGAATAGTTGGTGCATTTGTAAAGTGAACGCCGTTACCTGAAAGTTCGTGGAAGTAGCTATCCACTACCTGAGTATTGGTGATATCACCTGCATAATGAACGCCGTCTGCCCAGTTTTTGATCTCGAGCAAGTTGATCGTGATGTTGGCTGAGCCGTCTTTGACCAAGATAGCGTGATCTGTGCCATTACCGTCCAGAAGACCGGGGCCGTTGATGGTGATGGTATCACCATCCAGGGTGAAGGCAGGGGAGCCCGCCTCGATGGTAGCACCGTTGAGGTTAAAGGTGACGTCATTTCGGAAAACTTCGATCCCGCCATCATGTGTGCCTTCTTCAAAGTTGAAGATTGAGCCGGGTGCGGCACAGGCGATGATGGCGTTCTTTTCTGAAGTTTCCATATCGGCAGGGAAGGTGAATGTGCCGGGAACGTTAGACAGGGTGGTCATCGCTTCGTCGATGTACCATGGGGAGTATACTACGGGACCTTCGATTTTTTCGGGGTCAGGGCCGCAGGGGCTGCCGAAGTAGTTCTCTTTGGCGTCCAGAATGTGACCTTCGGGAAATACGATTTCCTCTTCGGAGCCTTCCTTGTAAATATAAGCTTCGAGATAAACCCCAATCCCATCTAAAAACTTATTTTTCAAAGCCGTTGTCCCTTTCGGCTCATAGATTGTGTCGCCAACCAGAGTAGTTTCTTCGGTTATGCCCCAGTAACAACCTGACAAATGGTTACCTGTGATTTGTGTGTTTGTTGCATCCCATGCTACACCAATACAACTATCACCATTTTGATCGTCGAAACGACCTTCAATTGTGTTATCTTTTACGGTTACATTAGCTATTGGTGCATTTCCCCAGTTTCTTCCGCCTGAAACCGAAATCCCGTAATCTGAATCTTTTATAGTATTGTTTTCAATCAGGGCTCCGTTGGCCATTACTGCATAAATGCCAGATGCACCATAACTGTTTTCACCTTCGTATTTTGAGCCTTCGACAAGGTTGTTTCTTACAATTGAATTATCGCCAGACACCTGAATGCCATTACCATGGTTAACACTTCCGCCGCCAAAAACGATATGATTATCAAAAATTTGGACTTTTGTTCCAGCTTTATTTCCCATGCTTTGAGTAAGGCCACCTTCAGTCCAGCCCGTGACTTTGAACCCTTCAATGGTGATTGTTCCTAAATTCTTGAGGATATACACTGCATGCTCAGCACCATCAGCGTCTATAGTGGTGTTCGCATGTCTTTCGGTGGATTTTAGGGTAATGCCGGGTTTATCGATGGTTAAAGTTTCTTTATAGGTGCCGGGGTGAACGTTGACCTTGCCGCCTTCTGAAACTGCGTTGACAGCTTCCTGGATGGTGGCAAAGGCATCATAACCGAAAATGTGGCCATCGACGATATCACCCAGCTGTTTGCCAACCCAGCCATCATCGACCCAGGTTTCGGTTATATTTTTCTTGTCATAGAAGGTGATTTTTGCGGTGATATCGTGGTCTTCTTCGCTTTGGTCGGTAACTTTCCCATGGTAGGAGTAGGTGCCTAAGGGAAAAACAGAACTTACCCGCAGGGGGTTGACTGCACCAGTGTTTTGAAATTGGAGCCCATCAACCAGTTTGAAGGCAGTTCCATTAGTGCTGACATCAATGTAGAAAATTGGCTTATCCCCTTTGAGAATGCTCCACATGATGCCTTGCCAGCCTGTAGCACCATCTACGACGTCCTGCCCGGTCCAATAAGCCCAAAAGTGTTCCGGTGCATCGTGAGTATCGATAAAAAATCCATATCTGCCGTCTTTTAAGGATAGGGTGGCGGTCAAAGAATGCACATCAAGGTACTTCATTTCCACTGGTGACATTGATGGGTCAAGCCCAACAAAAAAACCATCCTCCAGGCTACCGGGTATCTTGTTCCAGTTTGTAAGATCGGTTGATTCTTGCAGAGTAAGGTTAAGTACCAGCGAGCCATCTGCCTGGGCTGCCCCCGCCGGCAGAACAGCCAGCAAAAGCGCCAGGGTTAGCAACACGCCTAAAAACTTACTGTATTTTTTAATCATAATTA
>CAYPKT010000012.1:0-75789 GCA_964411385.1 uncultured Candidatus Brevefilum sp.
TATATAATGTGGAAAGAACAATTTGCGATATATTAAGAGGAAGGAACAGGATAGACATTCAAATATTTTCTGATGCCCTTAAAAGAGTGGCAAAGAAAAAGAATTTAGATTACGCTTTACTTATGAAATACGCAAAAAAACTTAATGTAGAAAAGATATTAAACACCTATATGGAGGTACTCATATGAGTATAAAATCCATGAGTTTGAAGGCTAAAATTAGGAACTTAGCAAAAGAAAAAGATATGTCAGCTCAAGTCATGTTACAAAACTATATGTTTGAAAGGTTTCTTGAAAGACTGTCCAAATCTAATTATAAAAATAACTTTATATTAAAAGGTGGGATGTTAATAGCTGCTCTTGTTGGAATTGATAATCGTTCCACAATGGATATGGATGCTACAATTAAAAATTATCCTATAACCATAGATTCATTGACAAAAGCCATTACAGAAATTTGTAATATAGAAGTAGATGATGATGTAAATTTTTCTTTCATGGGAATTGAACCTATAAGGGATGATGACATATACGGTGGATACAGAGTAGGAATTAAAGCAGATTATAATACTATAATTACTCCACTTTCAGTTGATATAACCACAGGGGATGTTATAACTCCAAGAGAAGTTTTTTACCCATTTAAAATGATTTTTGATGAAGGTACTATTGGGGTATGGGCTTATAATATTGAAACTATCCTTGCAGAAAAAGTAGAAACAATATTGCAAAGAGGAGAGTTAAACACCAGACCAAGAGATTTTTATGATATTTATATACTAACCAATACCCAAGAATTTAACAGCTTAGTATTTTCTGAAGCATTAAAAAAGACTATAGAACACCGAGAAACAACACATATACTTAATGATACTCTAGAAAGGATAAAGGCCATTGAAACAAGTGGAATATTAAAGGATAGGTGGACAAGATATTCAAAAAACTACCCATATGCAGTAGATATTGCTTATGAGGATACGATAAAGGCGTTAAAAATGCTACTTAATAGATAATATTAAATATATCAAATGCTAGAAAAACTATTTTAATTATGCGGTGTTATTGCGTTATTACAATTAGTTTATTATGAAATAAAAAGAGCTTCCAATGACTAATCGCAATGTTCGTGTAATAATGGTACTTTCTCTTGTATAATATAGGCTATAAAGGTACAAATCTGCATTATTAAGATTTCATGATAATAAATAACCTGTATGGATATGTTTTCAATTTGCGTGCACGTTAACACGCGTGCTGTTTTTTAACTTCCGGCCTTAATCAATCTTTCATGATAGAGGAAGCTTTTAAGGATTATTCATTTTATAAAAGTATTGGAACGTAATTCTTTAAAAGCCTGGTCGAGCTCCTCACGGGTATTCATCACAATCGGTCCGCCCCAGGCAATCGGCTCGCGCAGAGGTTTTCCACTTAGCAATAACAACCGGGCACCTTGACGTTCCGCTTGTACCCAAAACTTTTCACCCTCATTGAATAGTACAACACTTTTTTCAGAAATTACCGTTCCAGATTGATCTGTGAACCGTGCTTCGCCCAATATTAAGTAAATAAATACTGTTGATCCCAAATCAGTATCCAAAGACCATTCGGCACCAGGCTCTACGTCAATGTCGAGATATAAAGGTTTAACATATCTACCCTCAAAAGCACCCTGTATCCCCTTATATTCGCCCGCAATTATACGAACACGCGTTTCTCCTTCGTCCAATACAGGCACATTTGCTTGAAGAATGTCGTTATAGGCAGGCTGTGTCATTTTATCTTTAGCAGGCAAATTTAACCAAAGTTGACAGCCCAATAAACGTTTTGTTGCTTGTGGCATCTCCTGGTGAATAATACCTGAACCCGCCGTCATCCATTGACAATCGCCATTTAATATGCTGCCTCGATTACCCAAGCTATCACCATGTTTTAAGTCTCCTTCGATCAGGTAGGTTACCGTTTCAATTCCACGGTGTGGGTGCCAGGGAAAACCTAAAATGTAATCCTCAGGGTTGGTCGAATCAAATGCATCCATCAATAAAAAGGGGTCAAAGTCGTGTGCATCATTCCCACCAAATAAACGTACGAGATGAACACCCGCACCATCAACAGCTGGTCTTCCGTGGATGATCTTTTTTATGGTTCTTATTTTTTCAGCCATTAGAAAATTTCCTTTATATACTGATCTTAATCTCCATGATTAAATAAAAGTAACGTTTGCTTAGCGTTTTTTATCGCATTAGGTGATGTTACAATCTAACCTTGCACTTGTCAAGATTTTATTAATATATATTAAATTTCTATTCAATAACACCCAGAAAGACGACGAATTCTCTTTCATGCGGTATACTATCTCTGGTAAAAAAATAACATGCAAAAACACAAACCCAAGGTTTACTGGACTTTATATGATGCACCGCATCATCAATTTCCTGGGCACCCGGAATCTCCTCAACGTTTACATCAGATGGGTAATTGGATAAAAACACCACCTTTTCCAGAAATGGTTCAACTTGATGCCTGTCCAGCCAGCGAAGCCGATATCTTATTGGTGCACTCCAAGTCTTTGCTTGATGAATTAAAAGCAGCTTGCGAATTAGAGGCTCATGAAATTGAACCCGCGCCTACATATGTAACGCCCAGCAGCTACCAAGATGCCTTGATGGCAGCTGGTTCCACACTTGCTTTAAGTCGCCGTATTATTGAAGAAGAACACGCACGTGGATTTGCGATTGTCCGTCCGCCGGGACACCATGCCGAACCTTCACGTTCAATGGGGTTCTGCTTATTGAATAACATCGCTATTGCTGCTGCAGACGCCGTTACCAGAGGAATTGGTAAAGTTGCCATTATCGACTTTGACGCTCACCACGGCAATGGCACCGAAAGCATTTTTTGGAATACCACAGAAGTGGGTTTTTTATCTATCCACGAAGCGAATTTATACCCTGGAAGCGGACGCCTTGAATCAGTACCTCATGCGCCTGGCAGGATGATTAATATTCCTGTCCCATCTTTTACCAATACTGCCGGATTTATCCGTTTGTTTAAAGAAATTGTTGTTCCCTGGATACAAGAGTTTCAACCTCAGGTTTTGATGGTGTCCGCTGGGTTTGATGCTCATTTTTCTGACCCATTAACAACCCTCACACTCGACACCGAAGGGGTGTACCATATCACACAAATCCTGGTCGAACTTGCAGATCTATACTGTCATGGACGGATTTTGTTTGTTTTAGAAGGAGGCTATGATCCACTGGCGTTGAAAGAGAATATCCAGGCTTGTTTGGCAGCTCTCAGCGACCGTAGTGCTTTCTCCAGTCGCTATGGACTTTCACCTGGTGGTCGAGCTGAGGTTGACACAATCATTGAACAACTTAAGAATATTCATCACATTAAGGAGCTTTAACATTGTTACAACTTTATTTTATTCGTCATGGTCAATCGGCCAATAACGTCCTTGAATTCCAAGAGGACAATGATAATTACCTTTTCGAACGATTTATCGACCCCGACTTAACCGAAATTGGCGAAGAACAAGCACAACTAGCTGGGGAAAGCCTGGCACAACCCTTCACCCCGGTTGATTTTGATCCTCAAAACCGCTTTGGGTTTGGGTTAACACACCTTTATACCAGTTTAATGCTTAGGGCAATTCGCACAAGTTTACCAATTGCTGAACAAACTGGGTTGCCCCTGGTAGCCTTACCCGAAGTTCATGAAACCGGCGGCTTATTTGACATTACAACCGTAGATGATGAAATTGTTTACGTTGGCCAGCCAGGGCCCGGAAGATCGTTCTTTCAATCGCAGTTTCCCCAATTGATTTTACCGGATGATCTTACTGAAGAAGGTTGGTATAAAGGTGAAAGAGAGTCTCGCGACAACTATCGCGCACGGGCAAAAGTTGTTGTTGATCGCCTTTTTGCTGAACATGCCGGAACCGATGATCGGGTTGGCATCGTTATGCATGGCGGTATTTTTGGCTATATTCTTTCAACAATTTATCAAATCAAAGCTGAACGCTTCTGGTTCAATATGAATAACTGTGCCATCAGTCGACTCGATTTTTCCGATACCGAGCGTCCGACCCTTATGTATACGAATAAGGTTGATCATTTACCCAACCACCTGATTACATAAATTTTAAATTTAATCGATGACAACGATCAATAATCCAAACAACAAACTTGAATATCGGCCAGCCACGCCTGAAGATGCTCATCTTGCCAGCCGGTTGTTATTTGATACTTCTCCTAAAGAGGCAATCTATATTTATGGCTTCGGGGATGCTCGCCGGGCAAAGCTGTTTTTCAAAAACATATTCTCCCTTCAAGCACACCGGTATAGTTATCAATTAGCTGAAATGGTTACTATTGCTGCAAAGCCTGTTGGCATGATTTTTGCTTACCCAGGGCATATGTTAAATCGATTAAATTGGCGCTTTTCAAAGCTTGTTTTAAAGCCCTTAGCCTTTAAAGAGAAGCTGCGAAGCATCATGTTAAGGCTTCCCATGGTTTTTATTCAAGAAGCTGCTAAAGATCAATTCTTCATAAGCAATATCGGTTTGGTAAAAAGTCAGCGCGGTGTGGGTTTGGGGGCTCAAATTTTGACTCATATCGAAGAAAAAGCTCGGGCTGAAGATTTCACTGAATTGGTATTAATGGTTGACCTTTACAATAAAAAAGCAAGACATTTTTACGAAACACATGGTTTTAAAGTTAAGGCAATTCATCTCGAAAGCAAGCAAAGGGCTAAATATCTTGGCACCGGATATGCACAAATGGTTAAAAGTCTACATAAAGCATGAGTTTTAATGACGAAATAAACCAAGCAAGCGTTCAAAAAGTTTTGAAGGTGCTGATTGAAAATGATGTCGATTTTGACCTAAAAGCCTTCAATGACCCCGCGCGCCAGGCGACCGAAGCCGCTGCCCTCTTAAAGTGTCCGTTAGGTGCGATTGTTAAGTCCCTGGTTTTTGTAAAAAAATCATCGAATGAGCTTTTTTTGGTGTTAGTTTCAGGGATAAACAGGGCAGACTTAAAAAAGGTTGGCTATATCCTTACCGATATTGTTGTACCTGCACCCCCAGATTTCGTTCTTTCAAAGACGGGGTACCCAGTTGGTGCGGTACCGCCGTTAGGGATTAATTTTCTTCAACCAGTGATTATGGATATTGAGCTAACCCATTATCAGCAGGTTTGGGCATCAGCGGGAGCAGAAAACGTGCTTATGGGTCTTTCGCCCATGTCCATCCAAATGCTTACCAGTGCACAGCTCGTACATATCGCAGAGGATAAGTGATAAAATTTCTAACGAAACATAACCGCCTTACCAACACGATTATTAGTTCATCACGGGTTCTTCAGTTTAACCTAACAAAGTAATAATTTAACCTATTTTCAAAGCTAAAAATGTTAGCCATTCAATAAGAATAAAGAGAATAAAATGACATTTCAATTGAATTTTGCCCTCGTCATTATTCTGATTTTAATTAACTCAATTTTTGCTATGTATGAAATCGCCATGGTTTCTTCACGCAAAGTTCGGTTAGTTCAAAAAATTGAAAATGAGGATCCTGGTGCGTCTCAAGCCTTGAAGCTTATTAACCACCCCAATCAATTTTTATCTACCGTACAAATTGTAATCACATTGATCGACACCCTCTCAGGCGCAATTGGTGGCGCAATCTTGTCGGTTCCTGTTGCGAATCTCTTACGTCGCATCTCCTGGCTTTCTCCCTACGCCGATTTAGCAGCCTTAGTTATCGTTGTGTTAATCATTACTTATTTATCTATCGTCATTGGAGAATTGATCCCTAAAAGAATTGCAGTTGCTAACCCTGAAGAGGTCGCTTCTCGCTTTTCTAAGATGATGTACGCCCTTTCCATCTTGTTTACACCATTAATTAAGTTTCTAAGCGCATCTACAAACCTGGGATTAAAACTACTTGGAATAAACGCAGAAAGCGCACCCGCCATCACAACCGAAGAAATAAAAAGCTACATTGAGGAGGGCAGAGATACAGGGGTTATCGAGCAGGCTGAACAAGATTTGTTTTCAGGCGTTTTTCGATTTGGAGACCGTCGAGTTGAAGCATTGATGACCTCGCGCCTGGAAATGCTGTGGATAGACATTAATGCGCCCATAGAAATAACCTGGCAGCAGATCCTTAATTCTGCCCATTCACGCATTCCAATTGCTGAAGGCGATTTAGATCATATTTTAGGCTATATCCAAACTCGCGAGCTATTAGGGCATTCGCCTTATGATCCTGGTTTTGATTTAAAAAAATTCATCAAAGACCCCATTTTTGTTTCAGAAAACACGGCTGCGCTTAAAGCTTTAGACGCGATTCAAAATAGCGGCGTTCATTTGGCTATGGTGATCGACGAATTTGGTGGAATTATCGGGATGATAACAGATTACGATATCTTGGAAGCGATTGTTGGCGAAATCCCCGAAGACAGCATGGATACAGATTCACAGGTTTATCAACATGAAGATGGGAGTTGGTTATTTGATGGTTTAATTGTGATCGATGAATTAAAAGAAATTTTGCACCTTCCTGATATGCCCGGTGAAGATCGATCAACCTACCATACTTTGAGCGGTTTCATTATGAATCAATTAGGGCGTATTCCAAAGGTGGGGGCGAAATTTGCTTTTGCAGGTTACCTGTTTGAGGTTATAGACATGGACGGTCGACGTGTTGATCGTGTTCTGGTTACACCACTACCAGAAGAATCAAAAGAAACGAAGTAAACTTTTTTATTAACCTTCCTAATCGATCTGCTCTAATTCTGTAAGTAAATTGACAAGTAGCTTTTTTACGGTACTTGTCATCACCTCTAATCGCTCTCCACTAAAGTGACATTCAAAAGCGTTCGTCCCTTCTGGTGTGCTAAGCCCAATCCACACCAATCCAACGGGTTTTGTTAGTGTTCCCCCTGTCGGGCCAGCAACCCCGGTGGTAGATAGTCCAATATCGGTATTAAATGATTTTCTAACACCTTCTGCCATTTCTTTTGCGGTTTCACCACTTACAGCACCATGTTCAAGCAGCGTTTTATGGCGAACACCAAGTGCCTGTTCTTTAACCTGGTTACTGTAAGCTACCACGCCGCCAATGAAATACGCTGAAGATCCTGAAATGCTCGTCAATATATGGGCAAGCAAACCACCTGTACATGATTCAGCAGTGCTGATGGTAAGCCCATGTTCCAGTAAAGCGTTACCTACCTGTGCAGAAAGCAAATAAAGTTCAGCTTCCATGAGATCCTTTCTACTTTTTTATGAAATAAACCCGTTTGTATCGTTGTAAAAACAATTTTAATCTCTTTTAAGTTATTTTTCACACCAGGCTTAAAATAACATTTTCTTTATCGTTTTCATTGAACATATTTTTATGATTTATGGTTCGCTTAACCCTTTCTAACGATCTTGTAAAACTATAATGATCGCCCTCACATCAAAAGTCATTTTTATAATCTTTTTGTAATTTTCGCTATATATAACAGGTGATTCAGGAATTCTGCTATAATTATATGCTGAACACTGGCAAATTAATGGATTAAAGGAGCATCGATGGATTTTGATCAAATAATCGACAGGCAGAAAACCGAAAGCATTAAATGGCACGTCTACGATCAAGACGTTCTTCCCATGTGGTTGGCAGATATGGATTTCCTTTCACCCGAACCCGTTATAAAAGCCTTAAAGGATCGGGTGGAGCATGGCGTATTTGGCTACGGCGGACCACCCGATGGGTTACGAGAATCTATCGCTGAACATCTGGCTTACTTTCAAAATTGGACGGTTGAACCCAGCGACATTAATTTTGTGTGTGGTGTTGTTACTGGTTTTGCTCACGCTATTTATAGCCTTACTGAACCCGGCGATGGTGTGCTCATTCAAACGCCAGTTTATGCGCCTATTTTAAAAGCAGCTGCTGCCACCGGGCGTAAAAGTGTCCATAATCCATTAGTCTTGCGTGAAGATGGCAGCTATGAAATTGATTTTGACGATTTTGAGCAAAAAGCTGCGTCAGGCGTAAAACTCTTTATTCTTTGTAACCCTCATAACCCCGTGGGGAGGGTTTTTACCCATGAAGAATTAACCAAAATGGGAACGATCTGTTTGAAACATCGCGTGCGAATCTGTTCCGATGAAATACACGGGGATTTAATTTTTTCTGGAAACCACCATATTCCTATAGCCAGTCTCTCCTCAGAGGTTAAAGACAACACCGTCACGTATTTTGCGCCTTCAAAAACTTACAATATTGCTGGTTTGTCCACATCAGTTTTTGTTGCTGAAAACCCTGAGATTAAGCAACAATTAACCAGCACCTTTCCAATGTTGTTAGGACATCCAAACATCCTGGGGCTTCACGCTGCACTTGCCGCTTATCGAGATAGCCGTGGGTGGCTAAGCGAAATGTTGTCATACCTCGAAAAGAACCGCGACCTCCTGGTTGATTTTGTATCAACTGAGTTACCTGGCATCAAAATCTGGAAGCCAGAAGGTACCTTCCTCGCCTGGCTTGACTGTCGTAATTTAGGCTTGGAATCGCCGCATACCTTCTTCCTTGAAAAGGCTAAAGTTGGCTTTAACGATGGGGCTACTTTTGGTGAAGAAGGTAAGAGCTTTTTAAGGTTTAACTTTGGCTGCCCGCGAGAATTCCTGAACGAGGGATTAAATCGAATGAAGGTGGCTTTACATAAAGAATTTTTAAATGGCGCACAAAACAACTAAATCAACCGGGCCTACTGGGGGTAACACAACACGATCGAGCTGCCTGGGATGGTCGAGCGTTTTATTGGCTGTTTTCATCATCCCTGTTCTGGTTTACATTGGTTTAATTGGTTTAGGGGCTGTCTTGATCATTGCAGATCCCATTCATCCAGTAGATGCCGTGGTCATCCTTAGTGGCGATCAAGGCGATCGGCTAGGTATGGCTGGTGATTTGCTTATGCGCGGGTTTGTCAACAATTTGGTCATCACAAATACGAACGAGGTTGCGAATCAGCAACTGGTTCAGGATGCAATTCGGATTGGCTTTGTTCCTGAGAATATTTACATCACCCATTCACAAGTTAACAGCACATTAGATGAAGCCCGAGCCCTTCAAGAATTTGCAAAATCAAAGGGATGGAAAGCCTTCATGATTGTAACCGACCCACCCCACAGCCTGCGCACTCGCTTAATTTTTCGGCAAGAGTTACGCGCAAGCGGTATTTCAATTTATGTTCGTCCGGTTGTGGGCCATTGGTTTCGCTCCACAAATTGGTTTTTTACCCTGGATGGCTGGAACTATATGTTTTTAGAAATCGGGAAGATCTTTAACTACCTGGTATTTCACTATTAAATAAAAAAATCGGGCTGCCTGCCCGGCAACCCGATTGTACTTTTTGAAGATTAAGCTTCTTCTTTGTCGTTATTCGTTGGGGTTACATTTGCTGCCTGTAATCCCTTCGGTCCATCTTCGATTGAAAATTCTACTTCCTGCCCCTCTTTGAGCCGTTTGTAGCCTTCCATTTGCACTGCAGAAAAGTGAACAAACACGTCCTCTTCACCATCAACGCGACCAATAAATCCGTACCCTTTGGGGGCACTAAACCACTTCACGGTTCCAACATAACGTTCAGACATACTAATACTCCATCTTTCTAGGATTTGTTAAGGTTCTGCTCTTAATAGAGCAAAAGTATATTACCCCAAGGTGAACCGTTGTCAAGTTTTGTTAACAACAATAGATCGTAACATTAATAAATCAAAGTTCAATTATTGAAATTAGCCGTTGAGGTTTGTAGGCATAATAAAAATTGTTTTAATGGGTTAACGGGTTCAAATTTTGTTACTGCCAAAACAAGAATCTCGGCAACAAAATTTTCATCCTTTACTTCAACGATTTTCATTTGCCCAGGCACCTGGCTGCGGAGTAGATAAGTCAAGCTGCCTGGGTTTTCTTCCATTTGAATTTGAAGAAAATCGACTGTTGAAAAATATTTTATCTCGGCAGCAATATCTTGAACATCGTCTAAAAAAATACGTCTAAACGAGCTTTCTACATCATCACCAGGAGGGAAGGATAGTATATTAATTTTGCTTTTACCTTCAACAGAATTACCATTCGTTTCAGGCACATCAAACCAATCAGAATATTCACCATTAAAGATTGCACGAACACTTTGTAAGCTTAACTCGTTAACCGGCACCTCAACGCCAGCGACAAGGACAATCTCCTCGGTACCCACAACCGACACGAAAGGATCGTTTTCCATTTTTTCCCCAAGGCGTAAGATCAGGTCGCTGTGTTCAATAGATAATTCATCACGTGGTAAGATTTGTGTGGAAATCCCAAAATTAGGGATTTCATTTGCACAGGATGCCACCTTCGGCAGCCAGTTGGCTAAAGCTGGTACAACTTGTAAGGCAACGATTTCCGGTTCAACTGGTTCATCAGGAGCAGCAGGTATTTTCTTGCATCCAGCAACAAATAAAGACAGCATCAACAGAGTTGCAAAGATTTTTTGATTTCGCAAAACCACCTCAACGGATTATCCAAACGATAATCGTCAAACCACCTAATAGAGCACAATAAATTGAAAAATAAATTAATGAGTGTTTTTTTAAAAATTGCAGGAGCCAATGAATTGAAACATAACCCACCACCAAGGCTGCGAGAAATCCGACGCTAATTATCGGTATAAAGCTTCCCAGGTCGGAGACTTCTTTAACCATTTTATAGGTTGATAACCCACCTGCAGCCAACATTATCGGTATCGACATCAAAAACGAAAACCGTGCAGCTGACTCACGGCGTAGGTGTCGCAGCATCCCACCCGAAATAGTAGAGCCAGAGCGCGAAATGCCAGGGAAGATCGCTAAAATCTGCGCAACACCCATCCATAACGCTGTTGGCAAAGTAATATCGTTATCGTCACCAATATTTAGGCTAACACGTTCTGCCAGGGCCATCAATCCAGCTGTAATTAACAGTGCAACCCCTGTAAATAGCGGGGATGAAAAAGCCTCTTCCACCACGTCAGATAAAAGCAACCCCGCTAACCCAGCTGGGATCGTGGCAGCAATTAACAACCAGGCAATCCGTGCATGATGGGTAGCAAAGGGTTTACCGGCAAAGAGTTGTTTAAAGAAATCAGCAATCATCTGCCACAATTCTTTGCGAAAATAAATAATCACTGCCACAAGGGTGCCCATTTGTACCAGTACGTTGAAGATAAACAATTCCTTCTCAGGTAAATTCCACTTAAGGAAATACGGCAATAGTACCAAGTGTGCAGAGCTTGAGATCGGTAAAAATTCGGTGATACCCTGGATAATCCCTAAAATAATAGCCTGGATAAAAGACATAATTAATCCTTATAATTAAAAAGCAGATAAGTATTCGTTAGCAAAAGCTTTATACCGCCCAGCAAATATTGCCTCACGCAGGCGTTCTGCCAACGTGCGCAAAGTATAAATATTATGAATCGATAGCAGCGTCCCTGAGAGCATTTCACCAGCGTTGATCAAATGGCGAATATATGCCCTGGAATAGGTTTTACAGGTATAACATGCACAATCTTCGCTGATTGGGCGTTCATCCCTGGCATATTTTGCATTCATCATATTGATTCGGCCTGAATTCGTCATCGCTGCATCGTGGCGTGCCAACCGGGTAGGTAGTACACAATCAAACAGGTCAACGCCCAACCCCACACAATTGACCAAGTCTTCAGGTGTGCCCACGCCCATCAAGTAGCGGGGTTTATCGCTTGGCAAAACCGCATTAACCACTTTTAACATAGCATGCATTTCTTCCTTGGTTTCACCAACAGAAAGCCCACCAATCGCATTACCAGGGAAATCAAGGCTTGCAATAAATTCAGCTGATTGTTCTCTCAAATCTGGGAATATTCCCCCTTGCACAATCCCAAACAACGCCTGGTCATCTCTCTTTTTTGAAGTAAGGCAGCGCTTTGCCCATCGGTGCGTACGGTTCATGGCTTCTGTGCTGTAAGTTTTGTCGTAAGGCTCGGCGCATTCATCAAAAGCCATAATAATATCTGCCCCCAAATTCTCTTGAATAGCTATCGACCTTTCAGGCGTAAACCGGTGAGATGATCCATCAATATAGCTTTTAAAGGTCACGCCGTCCTCATCCACCTTACGTGTTTCCGACAGCGAAAACACCTGGAACCCACCTGAATCTGTTAGAATCGGGCCATCCCACGACATAAATGCATGCAACCCACCCATTTCTGCTACCAGGTCATCGCCAGGGCGCAGATAAAGGTGGTAGGTATTGGCGAGGAGTATCTTCGTATCTAATTCGGTAAGATGGCGCTGGGTAAGAGATTTAACAGTTGCCTGGGTTCCAACTGGTGCAAACATCGGCGTAGGGATATCACCATGTGGCGTATGGAAAACGCCAGCACGTGCTTCCCCGTCCTGGGCGAGCAGTTCAAATGTAAAAGGGTTGGTCGTCATCAATATGCTTTCAATTTTTTTTAAAATGGGTTCTTAAGTACGCATCGGGTTTTGATTATACCTTAGGGATCCATAGCAAAGGAACCCATCCCTTGAAAGGTCGGCTGGGGCGGGCTATACTCATACAGGTGAAAAGTAATAATTTAATCCGGGTCGAGCTGCACTTGCACACAAACGCATCAAAAGACAGCTTAATCAAACCCCATAAACTCATTGAACGTTGTAAACGCCTGGGTATCGACCGGGTAGCAATCACCGATCATAACACCATCGAGGGTGCCTTGAAAGCAAAAGAGATAGACCCTGAACGGGTTATCATCGGCGAAGAGGTTTTAACTACCCAGGGAGAGCTGTTAGGTTACTTTGTAAAAGAGTTGGTTCCAGCCTATCTGGAACCGATGGACGCGATCGAACGCTTACGTAAACAGGGTGCCATCATCAGCATTGCTCACCCCTTCGATGTACGCGGTAGCCGTTGGACTCTTGAAGAGTTAATCGCCATTGCCCCGCACATTGATGCCGTTGAGGCTTTTAATGCTCGCTGTACGACAGACCAGTTAAACTGGCAAGCTGCTCAATTTGCCGACCAACATGGGCTGTTAAAAACTGTTGGCTCAGATGCACATTCGCTGATGGAAGTTGGGCGTGCAAACCTTATCATGCCCCCTTTTGATGATCAGGCTGGTTTTTTAGAGAGCCTGCCTTATGCCCAGCCACACACTCGGTTGTCCTCCCCCCTGGTGCACTTGCTTTCACGTTACGCGTATTTCAAAGCGAACTTAAAATAATACACTAACATTTTCTAAACAAACTGACACGGTTTACGCCGATTTACCAGCTTGTGATACATACACAATTAATTATTGAAAGGTGGCTTGGGTCGTTTTATGGCTAATTTAATTCCAATCGATATTCTCGGGCATGCAGATTTTGGCGGTTCACTCAGACAGGACAAGAGAAAACCAGGTCTTGCCAATTTTGGCACTGAGATCGATAAAATCCGCGATGCAAACCCCGAGGGCACGTTATTGCTAGATGCCGGCGATCAATTCACTGCTCGGTACTGGCCAGGGCTCCCCGTTGTCGAAGCTCTTTCCCTAATAAAAACAGACGCCCTGACGCTGGGCAACCATGAGTTTGACGAAGGCCAGGCCTTCCTTGAAGCGTGTATCGCTCATGCAGATTTTCCGATTCTCTGCGCTAACATCATCGAGAAATCAACGGGCACCTTGGTGAAGGGAACCAAGCCCTGGGTTATGCTGGAACGGATGGGAATTAAAATTGGCATTTTAGGGCTTACCACCGAGTACACCCCTTATATGGTTACTGCCTCGCGCTTTGCGCCCTACCAGGTGCAAGAATGCATCCCATTAGCACAAAGATATATCCCCGAGATGCGAGCCGCAGGCGCGCAAATTGTCGTGTTATTGACTCATTTCCCTTTTTATATCGATGATGATGAGAATATCTCAGGTGAACTTTATGATGTCCTCGTAAATATCCCCTCTGTAGACGTCATGATTGGTGGGCATATCCCTGGCGATTATGCCGATGTTGTCCTGGATACAGCCGTGTTGAAGGGCGGGTTCGGCGGTGTCAGCCTTCCGCATACCCGGTTGTGGTTTGACCCCGAGTTGAATAAAGTTGTGCGCAAAGAATGCTTTGTCCATCTTACCCAAAGAGAAGGTGATGTTAACCCGGTTTACAGTACCTATGCAGACCGTATCATCGAGCCCTTTAAACCCTTTTTTGATACGGTATTGGGCACTGCCGATGAAAAATGGGTGTTGCGCCTTTCAGAAGAAACTAAGTTAGGTAATTTTCTGGCAGATTGCATGTTGGAAGCAGCCGGCACACAACTGGCATATATGAACGCCACCAGCGCTGGTGGTTTTATTGAAGCTGGCCCTGTTACTGCTGAGGATCTCAGCAATGTTTGCGGGTTCAACGACCCGATTTATACCTCAACCATCACCGGAAAACAGCTTTGGGATTTAATTGAATTAGTGCATGCCCCCGAACGCTACGGCAATAACGCTGGTATTCTGTTTTCAGGTTTTATCGTCCATATCGATCATACCCAACCTGCTTTTCATAAGGTGCAGAAAATCACACTCCGAGATGGAACCCCAATTGACTTTGAATCGACCTACTCTGTGGCCTCGTCTGAATACATGTCCTCAGGCGGTAACGATACCGGGCAAATTGCCAATTTGCTAAATTGGGAAAATACCGGCATCTTATTTTGGGACGCCATGTTTGATTACGTGCGCAAATACGGGAAGATGCACATTTCACCCGAACAAAGGATGCACGAGATCGGCCGCCCAGAAAATAACAACGCCCCATTTTAAGCGATTACAAAGGGTAACCAATTTAATTTGTTATAGATTCGCTGGTTTATAAAGACATAAACTACCTCTTTATCAATAAGACCAGGTACAGGTTTATAATAGTTGTAAACTCACTTTATCGATAAGTTCTATTTTTATTTAGGAGGGGTAAAAATGACGCAAAATATTAAGTATCCTGTTTTTGTGATGTGTGGAGCCGATGCCCAACGCCATGAGCTGTTGCAAGCACTTGACCCCGAAGGCAAATACAAATCAAAAGCGCTCATCCCCTTTCTCGGTAAACACCTCATCGAGTGGCAGTTAGAAGCTTTATCTCGCTCTCCCTATGTGGAGGGGCTATATTTACTGGGGTTAACCGAAGAGGATATTCGCTTCAATTTTCCTGTGCATTATGTCCCAGTTTCAACAACCGCCCTGTTTGCCGATAAGCTCGTAACCGGCATGGAATACCTTTCAGCAGCGGGCAAAACCCCCAACCAGGTCGTGGTCAGTTCCAGCGATGCTCCCGGCATCCAAACCTCGGATATCAACCTGTTTTTTAAAGGGCTCGCACAAAATCAAGACAGTGATTTCGTGCTATCCCTGGTTCCCGAAACAATTATCGAAGCCGCTTTCCCCGACTCCAGACGGGTAGTTTTGCGCTTTACAGATCACAAGGTCATCCCGGGTGAGCTATACGCCCTTAGCCCGCATGCCATCCACATCGGTTATGGGTTGGTTGCGTCTATCAGCCAACGTAGACGAGAAATTAATCGCAAGGTCAGAAAGATCAACGCAGCACCGGTGATTCGTCTTTTAGCCCAAAACCCACAGATGTGGCTGGTGATCATCAAATATTTATTTGCCAGAGCCTCTATGAAAGATGCAGAGCATGCGTTTTCAAAAGCGTTCGGTGGTAAAACCAGGGGCGTAATCATCCCCGACGCTGGCTTTGGCATGGATATGGACTTGCCAGAAGATTATCCACGCCTTGAAGAATATGTTAAAACGATAAATGCTATCAAGGAATAATTAAATAAATAATTATTTCCTATGCGAAAATTTTTACTGATAAAAAGGAGTATAATACGGGGGTTAAATTTAAGAAATAGTAGAATTAAAAATCATTATGTTAGAAAAATTATCCAGCCTTATCGCCCGCTACAAAGAAATTGAAGAACACCTCGCTAACGTTGGTGACGACTACACCACAGCCATCGAACTCTCAAAAGAACGCGCCGAACTTGAACCCGTAGTCAAAGAAGCCCTCGCTTACCAGGAAGCCTTGACAAAAATTGAAGAAACCCAAGAGCTGCTCAACTCTGAAGATGACGAAGAACTGCACCTTCTGGCAGAGATGGAACTTTCTGAATTACGAGATACCTGCGATCAGCTTGAGAATAAACTCAAAAGTATGCTAATCCCGAAAGATCCTCGTGATCAGCGCAATGTAATTGTGGAAATCCGTGCTGGCACAGGCGGTGATGAAGCCGGCTTGTTTGCAGCTAACCTGTTCAGGATGTATTCCCGCTATGCCGAACGGAAGAACTGGCACATTGAAGTTCTTTCATTAAATGAAACGGGGATTGGTGGACTAAAAGAGGTCAGTTTTTTAATCAAAGGGCGTGGCGCTTACTCTCGGTTAAAATATGAATCGGGCGTTCATCGGGTACAACGTGTCCCCGAGACCGAATCCCAAGGGCGCATCCACACCTCCACCGTTACCGTAGCTGTATTGGCTGAAGTCGATGATGTTGAAATCGACATCCCCGATTCAGACATCACCATTGATGTTTACAAATCAGCTGGTGCTGGTGGTCAAAACGTCCAGAAAAACGCCACAGCGGTTCGCATTACCCATCACCCCACCGGGATGGTGGTTTCCTGCCAGGATGAACGTTCACAGCTCCAAAACAAACAACGCGCTATGAGTATCCTTAAAGCCCGCCTTTTCGAAATTGAAGAGCAGAAAAAACACGCTGAAGAGGCGGCTACCCGTCGTTCACAAATTGGTACCGGTGAACGCGCTGAGAAAATCCGCACCTACAACTATCCTCAAAGCCGGGTGACCGACCATCGCATCAACCTTTCTTCTCACAATTTAAACGAAGTTCTCGACGGTGGAATCGATGAATTCATCGATGAGCTCACCCTGGTTGACGAAGTAGAAAAATTAGCATTAACCGAGGGGTAAACCTATTAACCTGCAGCAAGTTCGCAACAAACTTCAAGCACAGCTTGACGAACATGGCATTGATTCTCCTGCTGTAAGCGCGTTGGCTTTGCTGCACAAAGCGCTTGAAAAACCTCATTCCTGGCTGCTCAGCCACGGTGAATACATTCCCACCAAGCAAGAAAATACCACACTCCAAAATGATGTTAAAAAAATAATTCAAGGGATTCCGCTGCCCTACGTGTTAGGCAGCTGGGATTTTTATGGGCACACATTCTTGGTCAACCGCTCGGTCCTTATCCCCAGGCCTGAAACTGAACTGTTGGTTGAAATCGCCCTTCAACATGCCAAAAACTTTCAGCATCCACGTATCATCGATGTGGGAACTGGCTCGGGTGCAATTGCCATCTGCCTTGCGTTGGGGTTGCCCTGTGCATCTATCATTGCTGTAGATTTATCCTTAGCTGCGCTTCAGGTTGCTCAGGCAAATATAAACCATCTATGCCCAGGCAGCGTCTCTCTTCTTCAAGCGGATCTTTTATCTCCATTCACTGGGCATTTTGATGTAGTTTGTGCCAACCTGCCTTATATCCCCTCCCAAACGCTTCAATCTTTGCCTGTTGCTCGCTGGGAGCCTCAGCTGGCCCTCGATGGGGGCGTGTCAGGGTTACGTACCATTAAAAAGCTTCTTCACCAGTCATTAACCCGCCTTTCTTCCACGAGTATTATCTTGCTTGAAATCGAAGCCAGCTTGGGAAAGGCAGCAAAAACACTTACACAACGCATCATCCCACGAGCGAAAGTTAATCTTGTTAAAGACCTGGCCGGGCATGATCGAATTCTTGTAATCGAAAACAATTCCGGATAAAATGATTTTGTATCCGATTGAGAAAAGTTTCTTTATGAACACCCTTACCCTCAAAATCGATGATCCTATCGCAGTACCAACAGCAAAAGCCATCATCCAAAACAGCGGATTAATTGCCTTTCCAACAGATACGGTCTATGGCTTGGCAGCAGATGTTTTTAACCCTGCCGCCATCCAGCGTATTTATGTTGCAAAAGGACGTTCAGGGGTAAAGGCGATTCCGATCTTAATTGGGGCGTTCGACCAACTGCTCCCGTTGATCCATAAACTCGATGAAAGAGCTTTGCGGGTTGCTGACGCTTTTTGGCCAGGACCGCTAACTTTGGTGCTCCAAAAAAGCGATATTATCCCCCCTGAATTGACACATTACCCCACAGTTGGCGTTCGGATGCCCAACCACCCATTTACCCAGTCCCTGTTAAAAGAAACCGGGCCACTCGCTGCAACCTCCGCCAACCTTTCTGGGGGACCCAACCCGGTTGACCCTCGCCAAGTGTTAGACCAATTAGGCAACCAGGTAAACTTGGTCCTTGATGGAGGTCCCACTTCGGGGCCAATAGCGTCTACCGTGATAGACCTCTCTGGGCCTGAAATAAAAATCCTTCGTCCAGGCCCAGTCTCTTTGCAGGATATTAATAAACTCTTCAACCAGCTATAACCATTAAAGTTGGCATTAGGCCAACAACCGATTTTTGTCGAAGCCTTTGACGGCTGTTAATCATCCCATCTATGAAACAATACTTTCCTGAAGTTCAATTTCTTCAATATCAAATATCGCATCTGGGATTTCTGTTTCCAGGTTTCGAATATGTGGGTTGGCAATTGCCAGCATTGAAGCGAAAAGCAAGAGCAAACCGCTGCATATCATCATTAATCCAATCCCTCGGCCTGGACCTACACCAATCCATCTTCCAATAAAAGTTGATGCCAGCTTGCCGCCTTCTTCAAGCCAGGGGTTAAATACCCGATCTGCCAATACACCGCTTAATCCAAAGGCTAATGGCATCATTGAAAGTGAAATCATGCTGCGAGTCGCGAAAACACGTCCATGTACTTCCGGTGCCACTTTAGATGAAAACATCGCAGAACTGGGCCCTGTTGAAAACGGAACAAAGAACATCAAAATAAAAAGCCCAACACTCACATAGGTTAATGAGGGTTGCATGCCAGCAACTAAAAACCCTACCGAAGCTACTGCAATAAAACCAATGACTGAATAAATTAAATTCTTCTTCACCCCTCCCCAAACACTCATCAACAGGCTGCCCGCAAGCAGACCTATCCCCATCACAGTTTGAGCCACACCAAGGCTGGCAGGAGATGCAAAAGAGAGCACCAATGGCCCAATCATCGCACTTGAAATATTAGCTGTAAAATTGACAACTGCAAAGAAGAATAGCAAACCCAAAAGCCCCTTGCGCTCTACCAGGTAACGCCATCCATAAGCAACATCTTCTAAAACTGATATTTTCTTCTCTTCTGTTTTCAAATCTATTTGAGGCTGAGGTATCGAAACAGCTATTAGCGTTGCCGTTGCAAATAAATAAGTAACCACGTCAATAATAATGATTGCTCGCATACCTAAGGTGGTAAAAATCACACCTGCCAAAATAGGCGTAAGAATTTCAGCGATAGCTTCACCCATTTGCACCATACTATTAGCGCGTGATAGTTGTGATTTCGGCACAAGCATGACAATCGAAGCCGTATATGCAGGTTGTTGAAAAGCTGCAAAAATAGAACCCAAAAAGCTGATTAAATACACAACCCAAATTTCCATTTTCCCTGTAACCAACAAGACCGCAGTAGTAAACGTAATCACCCCCGAAAGCGAATCAGAAATCAACATGATTTTCTTTCGATTTGCCCGGTCGGTTAATGCACCTGCAAATGGAGAAAGTAGAACTCTGGGCAAAATTGCGAATAATGCCGTCAACGCAAACGGGGTAGCCTGACCAGTCTGTTCAAATATCCACACCGCTAAGGCAAATCCAATTAATCCAGAGCCAATCATCGAGAGGAGTTGCCCGAGCCAAATTATAAAGAAAGTTCTCATCCCCTTGGCTTGATTTTTAACGTTCATCTGGTTTACCTTTCATAAGAAATTTTTAAAAATACATCTGGGAATGATCAAAAATAATCACAATTTACAAGAAGAACACCTTTAATAAAAATAGGTGTTCTTCTTTAAGTTATCTAATGATACTACGAGTAAAGTTTATATAGGTTATTTTTCTTATTCAATCGGTTCGATTTCAACTTTTTTAGCTTTTTTCTGAGCCCTTTGCTTGATGATGTAGCGGACCAGGAAGTATCCAGCTAAACCAAGGGGGATCAAGAACGGCAAGCAGAAGATACCAAACCAAATCAGCGCGTCGACGAGTCCTTGCCCAGCGTTAATTAAGGCTTCAACCGCATCTTTGGCCGTCCCTTTAGGCTCCCAGCCAGCTATTTCAATAGGCTGTAAAGAACGCTTGGCGACGATATTAATTGTCAGTGCCGACATTGCAGAAGATTCTTCAAGGTAGCGCATGCGACCCTTCACTACCTCAATCTCGCCGCGGTAATAAGTCAATTCTGTAAATACGTCCAGGACATCCTGTGGGTCTTGTGCTTGTTCCATCAGAACCACTAGGGCTTTTTCTGCAGCCTCCAGGTTGCGCAAACGCGAATCCAGGTCGGTATATTCGGCAGTCACATCCTGGCCGCTAATATTTTCTGAAAGGACGTCGTCTTTTGGATTAATGGTCAGCCCTTTGATAGCTTCCATCATTGAATTTAAACGGCCAGCAGGAACACGCACAATTAAATTTACTTGAGGCAAATTACCTCGGTCTGTGTTGACTTTATTCACATTTGAGTTAACCATAAACCCGCCTGAATCAGTTACCATCTTTGTTATGGTTTGCATAACAGCTTCAGGGTCTTCTACGGCGATGCGCATATCGGCGTTATAAATGACCATGCGCTCAATCTCTTTTCCCGCCACGCCTATCCCGGATGGAAACCCAGCCTCTTCTTCAAGAGCAACAAATTCCTGAGGCGTCTCAGGCATTTCGTAATAACCATCATTGTTGCTCCAGCTATCATATTGACCTCGCGACAATGAGGGCTCAGACTTAGGTGATGCGTTAGCGCATGCCCCAAGCATTAGGCTTAAACTAATGAGGGAAACAACGAAAAATATTTTTTTTCTAAACATTTTTTCTCCTTCGATAATCTCTGAATATATACCATTATATGTCTTTAAACGATTTCTCGATGGATTAAGTTCCAATAAAATTTCTAACCAGCCTGCATCCTAATGATTGTACATGATAAATGCTATTCATTTACTTGCCAAGCTCTAAACGATAGGCGTGGATCCGGGGTAAGCCAGCTGCCAGAATACGTTTTTGTACTCGGTTAATATCATAACCAACCCGTCTTAAGGTCCAGGTTTCATCTTCATCATCATAGATCAAATAAGCAGCGCGAGGGTCTCGATCCCGCGGCTGGCCAACAGACCCTGGGTTTAGAATGCATTTTTGGGTTATCCGAAAAGAAACCCTGGCTTCTATCCGTTTAAATTCCGTTGACTGAAGGTCATCCCCTTCAATTGAGCAAATACACGGCACATGCGTATGTCCAACCAGGCAAATTTGCGTATTGAAATAACTCATATTTTCATTCGCAATGACTTCACCAAAAATATATTCCCAAATTGGGTTGCGCGGGCTCCCATGGACAAGGGTAACACCCTCCAGTATTACTCGTTCACGCAAGCCAGAGAGCCAGTTAAAGTTGCGCTCTTTGATTTCAGATTTCAACCAGAATAAAGATTGGCGAGCTTCATCATTGAAGTTGCGTGTCTCAATTTCTCCCAGTAACGCCGCATCATGATTACCTTTTATACAGACGATGCCCGGCAGCTCGATGATACGCTCAACACATTCATTCGGGTATGGTCCATACCCAACCAGGTCCCCCAGGCACCAGACACGCGAAAACCTGCCAGCATCTTCGAGAACAGCCTCTAAAGCTGGCAGGTTTGCATGTACATCTGAAATAATCAGAGTTTTCATTGCCTAAGGCATGTAAAATTCAAAGGTCCAGTTTTCACCTTCGGTAATCACATTTGAGTTCAAACCCATAATAATAATCCAGGTATTGCCTGGTTTAAGCCTGAATATTTCACCCGAATTATCCACAAATTGAATAGGCTGTGTCTTGCTGGGTGTTTTCCATTCAATGTCAAAGGCTTTGCCGTCACGGAATACAATCGCCCGTTTGCCAGAGAAATTATCCCACATAAAAATATCATGCCAGGTGGGGGCAATTTCATCATGTTCTGCAAATAACACAATTACATTTGAAAAAGCAAGTTGTTCATCATTGACACGATCAACCAACGGGATCAAGTCAATCACCTGACCAGTTTCATTGTCGATCCATTGCAAGTATTTCCCGCTTTCCTGGTCATATCGCCATTCACTGGGGTTTACCCGTGCAAACTGGATATTCATGACTTCAGCATCCTCACCCCCCTGTGGAGGTTGAGGGTCAAACGCCATACCTTCTAAGGTGTAGCGTTGGTTTTCCACACCACGTTTGGTGGAGTAATCGGTCAAAGCGCCTGAATCTGCGAACACTGAAATGACAAGGCCTCGCCCATCATCACAAATACCGGGGCAAATATCTTTACCGCTAATTGCCCGATTACCCAAAATCTCAACAATATGTTCATAAATATCGATATAAGCACCTTCGAAGCCCTGGATGCCTTGATATAAACTTGTTAAATAGGGGTCAACCATTCGTCCCGAGCGCACTGGCCCAATCATCTCTGCATCTTGCCCGTAGTACATTGCATTAAAACGGTTACCCCCCGACCCAATATAATATTCAAACACAATATCCGCAGAGGATAAACCCGCATGAGGACGCCCATTAACCGGGTAATTGGCAACTTTTACAAGCACAGGTCGTCTGTCTAAAATGCTTGGGTCAGAAACCGGCAAACCAGTTAGGGGATTAATATTTTCTGGGAAATTTGTTGGTCCTGAAGGTTCAATAACAGGTTCAGGGGTCGAGGTAGGCTCTGCAGTCTCTGTCGGCAGTTCAACGGATGTTGGTTCGTTTGTATTTGTTGACATCGCTGCCTGTGTTTGTGCGGCATAAGTACCTGCAAGCGATAAATCTATTGAATTATCACTATTGCAAGCGGTAAAAAAAACAGCTGTAACAATGAACAAGCCTAAAATTTGAAGTGTTTTGCTGATACGCATTGTGTTATCCTCCGGATAAAAAGCGTTACATTTGATACAATTACTATCAGATTATATGCTTATTTTAATATTAAGCAATAAATTCAAATCTAATTTGTGCTTAATATCAAATTTTATAAGTGATCGATTATATCTGCCACAAGGTCATATCTGTTGAAAGGTGGCATAAAATAAACACCTTGGAAATAATCTTTCAATTCCTGAATCAATTCGATAGCGATTTTTACACCTTCACGGTCAGCATTTTTACTGGAACTTGCCATTCGTTTTTGAATCTCTTCTGGAATTTTGATGCCCGGAACCTCGTTATGTAAAAATCGGGCGTGGCGATCGGTAACTAAAGGTAACACACCGACCATGATGGGTTTGCTCAAACAACCGTACTCGTTTTCAAAATGGCTGATAAAGTCGTGTGCTTTTTCGACGTCAAAGACAGGTTGTGTCAAAAAGAAATCTACACCGGAATCAAGTTTCTTTTTCAAAACGCGCATCTCTCGTTCAGGGCGCCACGATGTAAGGTCTAAAGCTGCGCCCACCAAAAACGATGTGGGCTGACCGATCAATGCGCCGGCGTGATCTTGCCCTGCATTGAATTTTTCCTTAATGAGTCGAATTAATCCGGTAGGCACCAGGTCGTAGGCATCATTGGCATCGGGGTAATCACCAATTGCGGTGGGGTCACCCATCACCACAAACACGTTTCGAATATTTAATGCATGCGCGGCCAATAAGTCCCCCTGAACACGTAACAGGTTACGCCCTCTTGTTGGGAAATGCAAAGTTGTTTCAACCCCAAATGTAGATTGGATCAAATGGCATACTGCCCAGGGGCTCATGCGCATGCGTGCCATCGGGCTATCGGCTACGTTAATAACGTCAGCGCCCGCATCTGCCAACAAAGAAGCACCCGCAAGCAGCTTATGGGCAGATAGGCCGCGAGGTGGGTCCATCTCTACTGCGATTGCAAATTTTCCTTCCATGAGCTTTTGCGAGAGTTGCGAATTTTCTCCAGGTTCTTTCGGTTCAATTTCAGCTTCAACAGCAGTTCTGGTGGTGATGCTAATTATCGATTCCTTTGGGGTATTCAAGATTGCATCGCTAACCATGGCAATATGATCTGGCGTTGTCCCGCAGCACCCGCCAATAACATTAGCACCAGCACGCCAAAAGGAAAGCGCATACTCTCTAAAATACTCAGGTCCTGCAGGATACATCACCCTTCCGCCCAGGTTCTCCGGGAAGCCCGCATTCGGCATTACTGAAAAATAACCATTGGGCATAGCTGCTTTCATTTTTTGTAAAATCTTTAACAGGTGCGCTGGCCCGCCCGAACAGTTGACGCCAATCACATCTACACCTAATTCAGCAAATTTCAGCGCCACCTCCTCAGGAGAGTTGCCCAGCAAGGTTCTCCGGTCGCGTGTAAAAGTCATCGATGCAATAATCGGCATATCAGGGTCAATAGATTTTGCAGCATCTACCGCAGCTTTGACAGCGTACAAATCAACCATGGTCTCAATTAACAACACATCAATCCCAGCAGATATCAACGCCGAAATTTGCTCCAGGTAGATACCAACGGCTTGTTCTGCTTGTAAACGGCCAAAAGGGGCCAGGGGTACACCCAGGGGGCCCACATCACCAGCTATCAGCACATCTTTAAAAGAAGCTGAAATCACTCGTTTTGCCAGGTTCACAGCAGCTTTATTTATCTCACCCACCCGCTCTTCAAAACCAAACCTGTCTAATTTTGTTCGATTAGCGCCAAAGGTGTTGGTTTTTATCAGTTCAGCACCAGCTTGAATATAATCTCGATGGACTTCAGCCACCACAGCTGGCTCATTGATATTCAAGGCATCAAAGCAAGCTTCACTTTTAAGCCCACGTTCGTGTAGAAGCGTACCCATCGCACCATCTGCAATAATAGGGCGTTCGCTTGTGGTTAAACGATTTAAAAATTTATTGGTTTTCTCTCGCATTTTCTCTTTGCCTCATTTTAATCGGATAAAAGCTGTTCCACGCGGCTTATACCCAATGTGTAATACTTTGCATCTGGGTGATGCACTATGATAGCTGCGGTTGATTGTTCCGGTACAAGCTGGAAGGATGTCGTCAAAGACATCCCCAAGGCTGATTCGGCTGGTAACAGGTCAAAAACTTTTCGATGGTCGGTTAATTCAGGGATAGCAGGGTAACCCCAGGAATAGCGTTTTCCTCGTTCCTTGTCCAATCTCAATTCTCGCCGGATGAAGTTATGCAAATAATCTGCAGTTGCTTCAGCCATTTGCACCGCCAAGCCGTGCAAGAAATAACCTTCCATAAATTCACCTGCTGCTTCAAAGGCTGCAAATCGTTCTGTTGGTTCAGGTCCCACAGTAACCACCTGTAAGGCAACTACATCATACTTGCCAGATTCTCTCGGTACAAAATAATCCGCCAGGCACAAGCCTAACCCACTGTCTTGTCTGGGGAAATCAAAAACCTCAATAACTTGGGGGTCATTACTTTCAATCGTTTTTGGGTCAAACAAGATCAGGGTGTTCCCCTCCGATTGACACGGCCAATACCCGTATACCGCCTGTGGTTTCAACCAGCCTTCTTTATCAGCGGCTTTACGCATACGAACCAGGCGAGCATCAAATTCTGCTTTTAGTTTCTCCCATGCCTCGCCATGTGTGTTTTTTGCCCCCCAGGAAAGTCGAAACAATTCATTGATCGCCAGGTGCTCAGCGATAATCTCCAAGGGCATAGTTTCAACAATTCTGGGCCCCCAATAGGGCGGCTTGGGTAAGTCATCAAGAATTGGTACTGAAGAACTACGTTGTGTTCCAGATTGAGTTCCACCTTTTCGCAAATTATGACCAAGCTCAAAATCTGCCCCTTTTTGAATTTTCTCAATCAAGGCTGTTTTTTTGTCAGCATCCATCAATTCATCCATCGTGGT
Organism: uncultured Candidatus Brevefilum sp.; assembly: GCA_964411385.1. GTDB lineage: Bacteria > Chloroflexota > Anaerolineae > Anaerolineales > Anaerolineaceae > Brevifilum. The sequence continues at coordinate 26,083 of CAYPKT010000012.1, forward strand.
TAAGCCATCAAAAGCGTCTTTACAGTAAACGACACCGGCTTCATAATAACGGTCTTGTTCAGTCAGTAAGATTCTCTTTGCAAAACGCGGGTTTATCGCTGCTCCGCCAATTAACACCGGGATATCAAGATCACGTCGATCCAATTCATTGACAATCAGGGGCATTTGTTTGCTGGTACTAACCAATAATGCACTCAACCCGATGGCATCAGCTTTTTCCTCTACCGCACGAGAAATGATGGTATCGGCTGGAACTTGTTTGCCAAGATCAACCACACTGTACCCATTATTAGAAAGAATCGTTTTAACCAGGTTCTTACCAATATCGTGCACATCACCATATACAGTGGCAAGTACAATTTTGCCTTTTGCCACGCCTTCCTTTTTCTCAAGATAATTTTCAAGGTAACTCACCGCAACCTTCATCACCTCAGCGCTTTGCAGCACAAAGGGTAAAATTAGCTCCCCTGCACCAAACTTATCGCCTACTTCTTTCATGGCTGGTAAAAGAACCTCGTTTAGGATGGTTACTGCAGTATCTCCTTTTGGCTTATCTACATCGCGGTTGAGGATTTCATCAATATCCTCGGGCACGTCAGCTTTGTGCCGATGCAAAATCCTCCAATGTAGTCGTTCTTCCGCTGAGAGCAGCTCAAGGTGAGCCTTACCCTGGTCTTCTCCAACATTGCTGTCTTCTACAGTTTCAAAATACGTAATCAATTTAGAAAGAGCGTCTTCTGACCGGTTAAATATTAAATCCTCAGCCAATTGACGTTCGTTATCAGGGATTTCTGCATAAGGTTTAATATGCGCAGGGTTAACAATTGCCATATCCAAACCAGCCTCAACAGCATGGTAAAGCATTACACTGTTGAGAACAGCCCGTGCGGGTTGCGACAGACCAAAGGACACATTACTCACCCCCAAGGTTGTCAGCACTCCCGGCAAAGTCTCTTTTACCTGGCGAATGCCATTAAGCGTATCTACAGCCGAGTTAGCCAGTTCAGGGTCTCCAGTAGCCAGCGTAAAGGTTAACGTATCATATACCAGGTCTTGTGGTCGTAATCCGTGCTCGTGCACAGCCAAGTCATAAATACGCTTAGCAATTTCTACTTTACGTTCAGCTGTTTTTGCCATCCCTTTTTCATCGATAGTCAGTACGATCACAGCTGCATTAAATTTTGCAGCCAACGCAAATATTTTGCTGGCCTTTTCGGTTCCAGATTCAAAATGCGTAGAGTTAATTAGGCTGCGTCCAGGGTTTGCTTTTAACGCTGCTTCAATAACCTCAAATTCTGTCGAATCGATAACCAAAGGCACGGGCACCGCGTTTGCAAGTTTCTTTACCAGGGCTTGCATTAAATCCGCTTCATCAGAACGCTCGGTCAAAGCAACGCACAAGTCCAAACCGTGGGCGCCGTTTTCAACTTGCCGGCGTGCCATGTCGATTATCGTATCATAATCTTCGCTCATCATTAATCGTTTGAATTTACGTGACCCTTGGGTATTCAATCGTTCACCAATTAAAAATGGTGCTGGCTCCTGGGTCATAGAAACTGCCTGAACCGGGGATGCCAATTCGGCAAGTGGTACGGGTGCATCAGGCGCAGGGCGACTTCGATTTAATCGTTGATTGAGCAAGGCAATATGATCTTCGCGGGTACCACAGCAGCCACCAATCACGCGCACACCAAAATCATTAACAAATCCTAACAAAATATCAGCGAACTCTTCTGGTTCCATTGGGTAAACCGCCTGACCATCCACATTCAGTGGCAATCCCGCATTGGGGATACAAGAAATCGGTAGCTGAGAATGTTCCGTTAAATAACGAATTGGTTCACGCATATAGTCAGGGCCTGTCGAACAGTTCAAACCGATTATATCTACGCCTAAGCCTTCCAAAATGGCGCGAGCAGCTCCGATATCAGTGCCCATCAGCATCCGTCCTGTCGTATCCAGCGTAATTTGTGCCTGGATTGGCAGCACTTGTCCGGTTTCTGAAAAAGCTTCTTTAATTCCATAAACAACAGCTTTTAATTCCAGAATATCCTGAGAGGTTTCAATCAGCAGCAGGTCTACCCCTCCTTTAATTAAACCAACCGCTTGCTCACGAAATAAATCCGCCAGGTCATCAAAACTGATATCAGACATTTGCGGGTCTTCAGCTGAAATTAATTTCCCGCTGGGACCAATTGAACCAGCCACAAAACGAGGTTTTTCTTCTGACGAATATTCATCTGCCAGGCGCCTTGCCAGGGAAGCTGCCGCATAATTAACATCAAAAACGCGGTCGCTCATCCCATACTCTGCCAACGTCAACCGGTTAGATCGAAACGAATCCGTTTCAATCACATCAGCACCAGCTTGAAGAAAAGAACGATGCACTATTTCTACCGCCTTTGGGTAGGTTAACACTAAACAGTCGTTACACCCCGCAGATTTTTCACCCCCGAAGTGATCTGCTGTTAAGTGTTGTCGATCAAGGTTCGTTCCCATAGCACCATCAAACAAGATAACTCGTTGTTCAATAGCGTCCAAATAACGGCGATTGGTAAAAAGTTTGGTATTTGCTGGCAAATGGCACCTTTTCCTGCGTAAGATGAGTTATTATTTAAAAAGAAGCCTCTCGATTAATGTGAGAGGCGTTGGATTTCCTGTGAAACATCGCCTCATCTTCCAGAATTTCCCTGTCCAGGGTCTCTGCCGGAATTGGCACCTGCAAACATGCTGTGGTTGCCGAGGTTTCAACGGGCCGTTCCCTCCACCTCTCTGGATGAGTCGCTAAATAATAAGACAAATATTATCACAATAATGTTGCTTAGTCAATAATTTTCTTTATCTATTGTTTTTAATTTATAAAAAAATAACTTTGGATTCCATCTATTTACACAATTTCAATCAAAAAAAAGCCATTAATTAATCCTTGCGTTTTATTTCATGCAACAGTTTTTCTCTTTCAAAAATCTCTTTATGCTGCTTGTTAGAGGTTTCAGTCCCAGCCAGATGAAGTTCAGCAGGCCCTGAGCGATTATAGTTCATGACAATTTCAGGGCATAAATCGATAGTGTAGCCCATCCGCCTTAATCTAAAAACCCAATCATAATCGACAGCGTAATTAAAGCGTGAATAAAAAGGAACATCGAGAAAAGTATTTTTACGGCCGAAGAGTATCCCGGAACCTATCACAAATTCTAAATTTAAGTAAGCCTGCTCATGATAAGGTTGACAATAAATAGGCGTTATTTTGCCATCCTCCGAGATAACATTAAAGTTACAATAAACAACATCTAAAATCGGGTTTTTACTGATGCAAAGTAAAGGCGCGATAATTCGATTTGGGAAAACAGTATCATCATCGTCAGCAAACAAAACAAATTGACCGTTAGCAGCTCGCAGGCCTAATGCCCTTGCCTCAGAAGTACCCCAATTTTTTGGAAGCCGAATTGAAATTAAGTCTCCATATTTTGTTTGTTGCTCAAGCAACAAGCGATTGGTTTCTGGGTTTGAGTTATCATCAACGACTATGATCTCAAAATGATCGTATGTAATATTTCTAATCGACTTTAAGGCAAGTTCAAGCAATTTAGGGCGATTTCTTGAGGTAACAATCACTGATGCTTTTGGTTTAATTTCACACAAATTAAATGGAGAAAGGATCTGGTATCTTTCAAAAATCATTTTATCCGATTCAACAATCAAAATCTCCTTTGTATCGCCAAAGGTTTGACTCTCTTTATGAATCACAAACGCATCTGATATCACCAATGGCACCCCATTTTGAAGTGCGCGGATAGAGTAATCTACATCCTCACCCCCATAATAAACGAACTCCTCATCCAATAAACCAATAATTGCTCTCAATCGAACAGGTATATAAGCACAAAACATATTTATCGGGTAGTTTGTAACCTTAACAGGTCCTTCGCCATAAGACTGGGGGTTCCCCGCACGGTGAAAGCCCGTTCTCGCCCCGGTTAGCGCAATTCCTTTTGAGGCATGACGGAGTTTCTCCAACCAGCCTTCGGTTACCTCGGTATCATCGTTTAGCAAGATAGCATCGTTTTCGCTTTGTTTTAACACAAGGTTGTTTGCCTTTGCAAAATTAAATAAATTCATATGATGTAAATGGATCTGGATATCATCAGGTAGAAATTTTCTAATTTCAAGGTAATCTTTTTCATGCACAACGAGGTGTAATTTATAAGTGTTTTTCTTTGTATTTTGGCGGATGGAGGCTAAACAAGCCTCAATATTTTTATGGTTCTGACCTACACAAATGATAATATCGACAATGCTGGTTGTCTCGAGTTTTAAAAGCTCGGAATAAATGTTTTCATATTTATATTCGTTTCGGTTCTTTGAAGATGAGCCAGGGAGGTAATCTGGAAATAGTTTAATTTCATAATCCGAATTTACAGACCTGTTTTCAAACTGTCCAAACTTATGATAATGAACCAATGGGTTTATTTTTGATTTCTTTACATCGGTATGAATAGCCAGGTAGTATTGGCTTGAGAAATCAGGGCTTGGGTCTCGATTTTCAAATCCCCCATAATTAATATAATGAAACAATGGGTTGACGCCAGATTTTAAAACATCATCGTTATTCTCAAGGTAATATTTTGTATGAAAAATTTTGGAAGGGTTTCTACCTTCCTTCCAGCCAGCTGTTATATAATGGAATAATGGGTAACCTTTAAGTTCACTCGGCCTTGAAAACGTATTGCGGTAATAATTTTCATCAAATAACCCGCTGCGTTTAATAACCAAATACTGATATATACTTTTTAAAAACATGAAAGTCGTTCCTCAGTCAAAACAGGTTTAGAAACTTTCTCTTAACCTTTATCAAAATAAAACAAAGTTGGTCATTACCAAAAAATAGATCGCTACCCGAAAATTTCATCATCATTAACTGCTTTGTGAATAACGCAACTTGACCACATCGATAACCCCTAACGCAGTAGCGAAGCCAGGATTTTTTGGCATGGTGAATTTTTTTGCATAGAATTCTCCCACCAGAGCAATTTCTTGCTGGATGGATTTCAAATCCATGGTATGACCAATTAATACAATTTCGTCCAGTTTCGTCGAGTTTGCAGCGTTGATCGCAATCACCGCAATCACCTGCGCCACCAGGCGCACCAATCCTGCTGCCAAATCTTCTCGAACGAATTCAACGCCGTGGATTAATTTACCAAGGTTAACCGCATTTGCGCTGGCTGGCAAACGACCAATTTCCCCACCTACCGCTTCGCTAAGCATCACATCCACATTGGCGGCATCACCCAGCATCGCCAGATGATCAATTTCCTCGAAATTCGTAGTGCCAAGAATTAATCGAGAAAGCCCCAATAAAGTTCCGCCACCAACCGCTGAACCAGTCACATGCGAAACTTTCGCGCCATTGGCTGCAACCATAGCCGTACCAGTCCCCGCACTAACCACCAGAGCTTTATTCAATTTTGCAACGTGCAAACCACCCTTACCAAGGGCGTCAATTTCTTCTACTTTAACAAGTTGAAAGCCATCAATTGCTTCAGGTAAGTGCCGATACAACCCCCCTGTCACCCCGATCCTTGTAGATGAAGTTAACATTTCACCAACAGTATCTAGAGCCTGGTGAACCTTATCCTCAACTCGAGAAAACCGATTTTCAAGTTTAACCATTTGCAACCCATCTGGCGCTTCCCAAACCAAATCGGTGTTTGTCATCCCTAAATCAATGGCAACAAACCTTGCGTTCATATTTTTTCCTTATCTATCATCAATGGGTCCAGCTTTAATAACTTATATTTTACCGCGTTCGATGCACATCTGGATACCAATCAACATAATGTAATGATTTAATGGCTACATCCCTTTAGTTATGCGATACAATATTTAAAGGCATAGAAGCCAACTGATATCTTAACAAATATTTTGAACCAAAGCAGTGTTCTATTGCTCTGAAAAGATTTAATGATTATTCAGAGTATCGAGGAGCAACAGATGAAGCAAGAACGATCATCATTCATTCAAACTTTTTTACCTCTCTCTATTGCCACAACTCTTATAGGTTGGGGCGGCTTGTGGATCCTTGTTCAAACGACTTTACCCACTTTAGGCCCGCGATGGTTATTCTTCTTTTTGGCAGTATTAGCATTTTCAGGGCCATCATTGCCGATGACTTACTATCTAAATCAAAGATTTCCCAGTAATCCTCCAGCAGAAGCTGCAATTATCATTCGTCAGGCTCTATGGGTAGGGATTTATTTCAGCACCCTTGCATGGCTGCAACTTGGGCGGGTTTTAAGTTTAGTCCTTGCAATAATCCTTTTCGGTGTATTTGCGCTTCTCGAATTTTTATTACGTCTTTTCGAACGCAGTCGCTGGCAACCAAAAAATGAGGATTAATTTAACCGGTTACAATGAGATAAAATATGACAAACTTTCATCAACTACCTTCTGTTGACCATATACTTGGCCATTCTTCAACCCAAAAATTAATAGAATTATATGGCAGACCTTTGTGCCTGAACGCCGCACGCACTGTCCTCGTTGATATTCGTCATGCCTACATCAATGGGGGCACTCTGCAATCTAACGAACAAGAAATTATTGATCTTATGCGAGCCCAGCTAAATGTTTGGACCAAACCTTCACTGGTATCCACAATCAACGCAACTGGGGTGATCCTACACACAAACCTTGGACGTGCACCCCTTAGCACAGCAACCCAAACAGCGATTAAGCAAGCAGCCGATGGATATACCAACCTCGAATTCAACCTTGAGACTGGCAAACGAGGTAAACGCTCTGTACATGCCAGCCGCCTTTTAGCGCAATTACTCAGTGTAGAAACTGGGTTTGTGGTCAACAACAATGCCAGTGCCGTGCTTTTAATTCTTTCTGCACTCGCCAGCGGTAAAAAAGTGCTTGTTTCTCGTACACAATTGGTTGAAATCGGAGGCGGGTTCCGTATACCGGATGTTATGCGCCAATCGGGTGCGCAACTTGTTGAAATTGGCACAACCAATCGAGTCCACCTTTATGATTATGAAAGTGCCCTCGAAAACAGAGATATCGCCCTGGTGATGGTTGCACATCATTCAAACTTTAAATTAATTGGTTTTCATAGTGAACCAAATCTTGCAGAAATCGTGTCAACGGCACATCAATACGGGGTTCCGGTTGTTCACGATTTGGGTTCAGGCGCCCTGCTTGATACGGCTCCTTATGGGCTAACCCACGAACCGACGGTTCAGGAATCTATCAAAGCCGGATGCGATCTGGTATGCTTCTCTGGTGATAAGCTGATGGGAGGTCCACAAGCGGGCATCATCGTTGGGAAGTCTGATCTCATCAAAAAGATTAGGGTTCATCCGCTTGCACGGGCAATCCGTTCTGATAAATTAACACTTGCCGGCATCAACGCCACTCTGCTTCATTATCTCAAAGATGAAGCCAAGCGTGAAGTGCCCATTTGGCAGATGATTACTAAACCTATCGAAGAGATTAGAAAAACTGCAGAAAATTGGCATCATTATCTGGGAGCGGGCGAAGTGGTCATGAGTAAATCAACCGTCGGGGGCGGCAGCCTGCCAACTGAAGAAATGCCAACTTACCTGCTTGCCCTGGATTTAAAAAAACCCGACGATTTCCTGCATAAACTTCGAGAAAGTCACCCCCCAGTTATCGCTCGTATTGAAGAAGATCGCGTTTTATTGGACCCTCGAACTGTGTTTCCAGATCAAGAAGCTGCTTTTTTACGCGTTCTTTCCGAGTCCCTCGAAACAAAACAATATTAAAAAACACCTCTATTCTAATAAAATATAAAATGGGAATTAAAAATGAAATCAGATCTACACCAGCACCTTATTAATAATCAAGTCGATGCGCTCTGGATTACCGGCCCCGCCCAGCAAAACCCCCCGATGTACTACCTCACGGGCGGTGGGCACTTAACGAAGGCGGATGTTATCTTACGCGCGGGTTCTGACCCTATTCTTTATCACGGTCCAATGGAGCGCGACGAAGCAGCTAACACAGGTTTACCCACACTGAGTTACAACCGTTTCCCTCTCAAAGATCGCCTGGCTGTATCCAATGGGGATCGGCTGATAGCAGATGCCTTACTTTACAAATACATCTTTGAAGAAATTGGTTTAACCGCAGGTAAAGTTTTCCTTTATGGAATAACAGACGTCGGTAAAACACACTCACTTGTCAACGCCCTGCAGGAAATGCTGCCTAACCTGTCATTTCATGGCGATGTAAACGACGCGGTGATTTTACAGGCAATGGCAACCAAAGACCCTGAAGAAATAGAACGCATTCATAACATGGGCCGCGTTATTGTTGAAACAGTAAGCCGTGTGGCAGACTATTTGACCAACCTTGAAGCACGCGATAACGCCTTGATAAAAACCGACGGAACTTATTTAACCATCGGTGAAGTTAAAAAGAAGATCAACCTCTGGTTAGCTGAACTGGGCGCTGAAAATCCCAATGATACGATTTTTGCCATCGGAAGAGATGCCGGCATTCCACATAGCGGCGGAAACCCTACGGATTTGCTCACCCTTGGACAGACAATTGTGTTTGATATTTTTCCTTGCGAAGCTGGTGGCGGCTACTTTTCCGACTTCACCCGTACCTGGAGCTTGGGTTATGCCACTGATGAAGCCCAGGAACTATACGACCAGGTTAAATTTGTCTACGACCAGGTGACTTCAGAGCTTAAGTCTGGCGTCAATCCTGCTATTTACCAGGATCGTGTTTGTGACTTATTTGAATCTATGGGGCATGCTACGATCCGACAAAACCCGGCAGCAGAATCGGGTTATGTACATGGTTTAGGCCATGGGGTCGGTTTAAACATACATGAAAAACCCTGGTTTGGTCAAAGGAATGACCCTTTAAACATGTTAGTCCCTGGGTCAGTTTTCACAATCGAGCCCGGTTTATATTATCCCGAAAAAGGCCTGGGCGTCCGTTTAGAAGACACTTATTATGTTAAGCCCGATGGTCACATAGAAAAAATGGTCGATTATCCCATGGAATTATGTTTGCCCCTTAAAAGAAAGTAGAGGTGAAAAAATGGCTCTTCCATCAGCACGTATTTTAGGTATCGAAACCTCCTGTGATGAAACTGCAGCTGCAGTCGTTAGTGATGGTCGTGTCATTGAATCCAGCGTCGTCGCCAGTCAAATTGACCTGCATGCTCAATATGGTGGGGTCTTCCCCGAGCTTGCTTCGCGAGAACATGTTAAAGCCATTTATCCCGTCGTTAAAGAAGCCTTACAAAGCGCTTATTTAAAAATCGAGGATATTGATGCGATTGCCGTTACGCGCGGGCCAGGGCTGGCTGGCTCATTGGTTGTGGGGGTTAACATGGCAAAAGGCATTGCCCTGGCCTCTGGAAAACCTTTAATGGGCATCAACCATATGGAAGGCCATATTTATTCAGCCTGGCTTTACCAGCGGGATGCCACGCCTCACCAGGCACCTCGGTTTCCACTTTTAGCTTTACTTATTTCAGGGGGGCACAGCGACCTGGTCTTAGTCAAAGATCATTTAGATTATCAGCGTTTAGGGGGCACCCTTGACGATGCCCCTGGAGAGGCTTTCGATAAAGTTGCCCGACTTTTAGGGTTACCCTATCCTGGTGGCCCATCAATCCAAAAAGCCAGTGCGACTGGAAAAGAAACAGCCTTTCCTTTTCCGAAGGCAAATCTCGATGGAACCTGGGACTTTTCGTTTAGCGGCGTTAAAACTGCCGTTCTCAGGGCAGTGGAAGATTTAAAGACGGAACGGCGAACCCTGCCTGTCGAAAATTTGGCAGCAAGCTTTCAAGCCGCAGTGACAGATGTGTTGGTTGAAAAAACATTAATGGCAGCAGATCAATTTAAAGTTAGCGAAATTATCGTTGCAGGGGGTGTTTCTGCCAATAAACGATTGCGTGAAAAAATACTTGCTGAAAGCACACGCCCTGTTCATATCCCACCGCTTTCTCTTTGTACCGACAATGCTGCAATGATAGCCGGCGCAGGTTATTATCATTTTATTGCAAACAATTTTAACGATTATGATTTTGATGTTCTTCCCAACTGGGACCTTGCTTAAAGTGTAACGAATTTGATCGCACCATCATCTTATGAATAGAGAAGTAAATCAAGAAGGCATTGATCTTTTAGCCTTAAAACGTTTAGACAAACAGGCCTTTGCTGCATTGATAGATGCCTATGGCGATCAAATTTATCGGGTGGCATTAAGAATGCTTGGCAATGAACAGGATGCAGAAGATGTCTCCCAGGAGACCTTTATCAAAGCTTATAAGAATATTCAAAACTTCGAAGGGCGTTCAAAAATTTCAACCTGGCTTTATCGCATCGCTGTCAATGAAGCATTGATGTTTTTACGAAAGCAAAAGGGTATTTTCGTCGATATTGATCAAGAAATTGAAACCGAAACCGGAGATTTTATACCAAGGCAAATTGTCGATTGGTGTTGTCTGCCTGAAGAGGAACTCATGAGTGGCGAAACACGGTCAATTATCGATCAGGCAATCGAAACCCTATCTCTTCCTAATCGGGCAGCGTTCCTGCTGAGAGATATTGAAGGCCTGTCCACCCAAGAAGCTGCAGACGCTTTAGGCATCAGTGAATCAGCACTTAAAGTACGCTTGATGCGTGCCCGATTGGCACTTCGCGAGGTGCTTTCAACTTATTTTTCAGAGAAAGTTTCTGGTCAGTCCTTATGAATGTATCAGATCACAAAACATGCCTCGATATTTTAGGTCAGGTTAACGCTTACATTGATGGCGAATTAGACCCAGCCTTATGCAGGCATCTTGAAGCTCACATCGACACATGTGCCGACTGCCGAGTTGTGTTTGAAACCCTTAAAAAAACCATTGAGCTATGCCAGAAAAACGTCAAACAGGCAACTTTGCCACAAAACATTAAAAAACGTGTATTTGACGTCATTGCAGCAGAAGATGTTACGCCAGAGGAAAAATAACCACCAACACACTGAAACACCTACAGAGATGCAAAACCTTACCTCTGTTTCTTGTTTGGTGATAACCACACGTTTACGCGCTGGCATCGTGTGCCCGTTCTGTGGGCAAGAAAAATTAGATTACAACACATTGCTTCAAGTGGTATGCCCGCATTGCGGCATTCTTGAAGCAGGAACTTTTACCTGATAATTAGTTATTCACCTTCGGTGAAGGTGAGAAAGGACATTATTACATGCAAAGCAAAGTTGTATGGAATGGCGGCATGTCATTTACGGGCAGCTCAGATTCTGGATACCTGCTCCCTTTAGACGCCACTTCGGTTTCAGGCGGGCAAGGTGCTGGTTTCTTGCCTCTTCAGCTGATAGCGATTGGCTTAGTCGGCTGTACAGCTATGGACGTAATTTCGATTCTAAAAAAGAAACGCCAGGAAGTAACCAATTTCGAAGTATTGGCACATATCGAACGGGCAGATGAACATCCTAAAGTCTTTACTAATATCGTTCTTGAATACAAAGTAACAGGCAAAAACATTGATCAAAAAGCTGTGGAAAGGGCTGTTGAACTTTCTGAAACGCGGTATTGCCCCGCCCAGGCAATGCTTGAAAAATCTGTAGAGATTAGTAGTAAAATATCAATTATTGAAACAGAATAGTTTTAATGGTTGTTTATTAAAAATCAATCTACCACCCTGGCACAGCGAAATCGGTTAAAATTTTTAGCAACGATTCGCATACCAGCCGGGGTGTTATTTTATTCACTACTAAAAAATAGCACCCAATAGCTATGATAACAAGCACAAATTAAAAACGCATCATCTCGTTTGCGGGTAAAATATTACCTACTAAAGAATGTTAAGATGAAGAATAAAGCTATACGAAGTTTAATTTTGGTCATATCCATTATCCTACTGCTGGGGGCTTGTTCGCCACCGTCAGCGGTGGAGCCTACCCTTACGCCCAGTGTGACACCCCAACCGACCCTAATGCCATCAGCAACGGCAACACCTTTGCCTACACCAACTGCTACCCCGCTGCCATTAATGGGACAGCAAACAGAATACCATATCAACGCCACAGTTAATTATTACAACCGATTTATCTCAGTAACCAGTCGTGCAATTTACACCAATAAAACTTCCGTGCCCTTAAACGAGATCATGTTCATTATTTACCCGGCTGTATTTCAGTCAATTTACACTCGTTCTGTGACGATCGGCGTAGATAAAACCCCCACAGACTACAGTTGGGAAAGCCACCGCATGATCATCTCTCTTGAAACTCCTTTACAACCCGGTGAAACAATTGAAATTGAACATCAATACGAACTGGTCATGCCCGATCGCGTTGGCGTATTTGGGCAAACAGGACGTCAGCTTCTTTTATCATATTGGTATCCAACCATACCACCCTATGATGAAGACCAGGGTTGGCTGGCTTATGATCTTTCTCTTGTTAACAGTATGTTTGTCGGCGAACACCAGGTTTTTGAATCTGCTGACTTTTATGTAATTGTTGAATTTACCGACCGGGCAGAAAATATGGGGATTGCTGCTGGAGCAGAACCCACAATTGAAGATGGAAAGTATAAATTTTTTCTTCCGTTGGCACGCACGTTCACCCTGGCAATTAGCGATTCATACACAATTATTGAACGCCAAGTTGACCATATCACCATCAAAGGCTACTCCTTGCCCGAGGTGGTTGATTCTTCAGAAGTCGCAGTTGACCTGGCAGAAAAGGCAATTCGCTTATATTCTGAAACCTTCGGTCCCTATGAACGAGACCATTTCAGCATCGTCCAAGCAGATATGGACATCAACATGGAGTTTGACGGTTTAATATTGATCCAGAGCAGTTTTTACTGGCTATATCGCGACCCTCCAAAATCCGATCTGCATATCATCGTTCCTCACGAGGTTTCACATCAATGGTTCTTTAGCCTCGTCGGCAATAACCAGGCTATTGAACCTTGGCTGGATGAATCCATCGCCACTTACAGTGAAAGCTTGTTTTATGAGCATTATTACCCTGAAGAGTTAGATTGGTGGTGGAATACTCGGGTTCATTCGCACCTGCCACACGGGACGATTGACACCTCTATTTATATTGATGGGGGTACTACTGAATATTTCAATCGTGTCTATCGTCGCGGGGCGCTGTTTTACAAAACTTTGCGTGAGGCGATTGGCGATGAAGATTTTTTTAATTTCTTAAAGGATTTCACGCAATCCCATCGTTACGAAATTGCCACCGGAACAAATTTTTGGGTCTCTCTCGTTTCTCATACTAGTGTCGATCTATCACCGGTCATTGAAGAATTCTTCTCTAACCCTCCTGTAAATCCCTAAATAATTTATCGCATTAAAACTTGACAACCATTTGATTAATGCTAAGATGCAATAAGAGTATCCTTATGGGCGATGAAAAAAATTCTAACAAAATTACCAAAAATTTAGACGAAAATATTTTTGAAACTCCTGGTGATGAAAGCAAGGAACTACCAGCACCCAAGGCAGTCTCAGGGGCAAAAACAGCTTTATTTCAGCAGCCTTTTTTTCAAAAATATTTTATATTAGGCGTTGTTATTATGGTTATGATACTGACGATATGGGGTGTCGGATCTTTAATAGCACATAAAAATATGCCACTGCAAGCCGCCACGCCTCTGTCAACTGCCACTTCATTTACCCTGCCTGAAGGCGTAGCCGTTCCAGAATTTAGCGATTTAGGTCAAAACACCGGTGTAACACGTGCGCTTAATCTCCACATAGATTCGCGAGTTTCCGTTGGTGATCGCACCGAAGTGATTAATTACACAGTAGAAGAAGGCGATTCTATCTTTATGATCGCAGACAAATTCGGCCTAAAGCCTGAAACCGTTCTGTGGTCGAACCGTTATATCATCGGCGACACGCCTGATGGATTGGTCCCAGGTATTGAACTGTATATTCTACCAATGGACGGTGTCTATCATCGCTGGTCAGAGGGCGAGGGCTTGAATGGCGTAGCTTCTTTTTACGGCGTTTCTCCTGATGTGATTGTGGATTTCGAAGGTAACAACTTAGATCGAGCAGTTGTCGGCGATTTTGCTAACCCCAACATCCCTCCAGACACGATGCTCGTCGTTCCGGGTGGTGTCAGGCCTACAGTTGCCTGGATTGTTCCCCGAGATAGCCCAGCCTCTGCCGCATCGTACCTTGGCCCTGGCGCTTGTGCAGGTAACCTTTACGGTATTGTCGGCACGGGCACCTTTACCTGGCCTACTACCGAAAAATGGCTCTCGGGTTACGATTGGAACCCGCCCGTACATAACGGATTAGATTTCGCCGGTCGAGATGGGTTCTCCATTTTCGCTTCTGATTCGGGAGTGATCGTATATTCAGGCTGGTCGGATCGGGGTTATGGTAACTTAATCGTTATTGATCATGATCGCGGTTGGCAAACATTTTACGCACACTTACTGGATAATTCAATGCTGCCTTGCGGTTCGAATGTACAGAAAGGGCAATTGATTGCTGCCATGGGCAATACGGGAAGGTCAACCGGGTCTCACTTACACTTTGAAATTCGTTTAAATGGTCACGCTGTCAACCCCTGGCAATTTATTCAATAATGTACATACCATTTTGAAATAAAACCGAAAGCCCTTCATGTTGTTTAAATCACAAATTTTGAGGGGCTTATTTTTTAGTGGTTAAAGTTTGCGGGCAGTTAGTCCTCTTCCGCTGGGATCATACTTAGGCTACCGGGATTTTCACTTGCCAGCACATGAATTCCATCTCTCACAAGCCAACCCTGGTAAGGTCGATCACCTTTAATTGGCGTCCATCCTGAAAGCACAAAAGGAATCACACCATCAGCATCTACCCATTCTCCATTGAATTTACGGGCGATATGGATATGCGTACCTGTAGATCGTCCGCCTTCGCATGATGGAAAACCCAACGGGTCACCAGCTTTAACATAGGTACCCACTGGTACCCGTCCTTCACCAGCGATATGTAAATATAAAATCACCCAGCCTGTGCGCTCATCCCCGTCGCCATCCAAATCCAGAATTAAAACACCGGTATCATCTCGCACAACCAGCCCATCCGCCACTGCTGTTGTTGGCACCGATGAAGACACACAGCCCGATTCAACCGAAGGAGGAGCAAAGTCAAGTGCTGCCCAGGGTTCCAGGCTGCCCCAACCAGTATGCGGTCCCCCTGTATGTGCCCAAACTTTATCCGTTTCAAAGGGCAGCAGCATTTCGGGTTGAACTAAAGACCCAGGGATATGCGGGTCAACTAACCAAGGGTCACCAAAATATTTTATATAAATTTGAATAAATCCATCTGGCCCTATCGCCTGGTAGTAGTCAGCCAGGGTTAACGTCATTGTAAAAAAGTGTTGCAAGGTCACGGTTGCTGCGTTTTGCCAAGGGTCAGGCCTAACCAAGCTACCATCCGTCAGTTCAAATTCGAGTAATTCTCCATTTCGCCAACGATAAAACCCATCATTTAAAAGATCCGATGCATGGAGCATTTGCAAATACAGTCCTGGGTATCGATTTGAGTCAATACCTAAGAGGGTTCTTTCAACCCCAGAAGCCAGCTCGGGCTGTGTTAAGGCGCCGGCAAAAAACTCGAGCAGTGCCAATAATAACTTTGGGCTGACAGAATAATTCATGGCGATATTATCAACCATCTCTGCCCCGCTTCTCTGACCGTTATAAGCCCAATTACTGTAAGTTTTTAACCAGCCATCAGTTTGCGCAACAAATTCAGCTGTATCAAAATCAATTGCGTCAGGTCCATTGACGAAAGCTGCGTCGGGGATGATTTGAAAAGGCGTCCCCCACAAAGGGCGATAATAAATTGGAATTTGCATTGGCATGCCCGGCGGCATGGTTGTAGCATTCTCCGGGATAAAGGGGTTGGCATTATGAATTTCAGCTTCCGTAGTATTAAACCGGGCTGAAAGTGCAACAATCGTATCGCCAGCTTGCGCTGTGTAGTCAACCAGTTCCCCAGGTTCAAATGAGGGCCTGGTGGGGTAAGGCGTGATATTTACCACTTCATCAATTTCACTTGGCTCTTCAGGGGTAGGTAAAATTAACCTTGGCTTAGCTGAAGGTGTGCATGCAGTTATCGTGGAGATAAATATCACTACAAGCAGAATTGTTTTTTTAATTTTTAGATTATGAAAAAGCACATCAACTTCGATAGAAAATAAAGAATTAGGTTAATTTTGGGAAATTATAGGCTATCAACGCTAAAAGCATACCCGTTTGAATGGGATCTGTCCAGTTTTGGCGTTCTCGTCAGGCAACATAATACTGGGTAGTTGACAAAACAAAACTATTTATTCCTCGCGTTTAATATGAGAGGCTGCGCTGGACGAAGTATTCGAATAGACGATCTCTTCCCCTCGTACCAACCACCCTTTATAAACTTCGCTCGAAGCCCGCGCTTTCCACCCATTCAATGTAAAGGGTAGAGGTCCATCAGCTGGTACCCACTCGCCATTATATCTTCGAGCAATATGAACATGCGTACCGGTAGATCTACCTCCTTCACACGACGGGTGCCCAATCCGGTCCCCAACTTCAACCCAAGTTCCAACCGGAATGCGGTCATTCGTGGCAATGTGTAAATAAAGTAACGACCAACCCGTTTGCTCGTACCCATCCCCATCCATATCAATCACCACTACCCCGTTTTCTGAACGAACAACCAGGCCAGGAATTGAAGCAACCACCCACGCAGAAGATGAGACACAGCCAGCCTCGCTGCTGGGAGGGGCAAAGTCAAGGGCAGCCCATACATCTGCCGCACTCCACGCGGCATGTGGGCCGCCCGTAAATGCCCATTTAATATTAGGTTCAAAAGGCAAAATCATATCCGGTTGAACGGTATCCGCAGGTATTAACGGTTCAACTTCTCCGGCTCTGATCCAAGGGTTACCAAACAGGGTTTCGTAAAATAGAAAAAAGTTATCTCCACCATACAGCTGGTATGCCCAATCTTCATAATTATAAATAAAAGTAAACGCATTCATCAAACCAGCGGTTCCCGCATTAATTTGAGGGGCTAATCGCACCACAGTGCCATCATCAAATTTCACCACCAATCGTCGGCCTTCTTTCCAGCCGTAATAACCGTCCATAACCCGGCTGGCAAACCAGGCAGCTTGTTGGTATAACAAGCCTTTTTGTGTATCGTTTACCAAGCCCATTGGGTAATCTTTAGCGTATTGACTTTCAGGATGACCATGCACCCAACCCGATTGATATTCAAGAAAAGCCAACAATAGCCGGGGGTTAACAGAGTATTCTCGTGAAATTCGACTAATAATATCTGCCCCTGAAGTTATCCCGGTTGTTGCCAACCATTGAGCATAATCCGATAGATAGCCACCAGCATTTTCTACATATTCTTGAATGTCGAAATCAATTGTTGATGGAGAAAAAGTTACTTCACTATCTGGGAGCAATTTATCTCGAGAGCTGGTCTCTCCTAACCGGTTTGGGATGATCAGCAACTGTCCAGGAGGTAATAAGCCTTTTCTATCCAACATTTCTGGGGATGTAATTTCATCCATATTAACACCAAATCGCAAGCTTACCCCCTGTAAACTGTCACCAGCAGCGCTGTAATACAGAATATTCGGGTCATCGCTCGGTGGAATTATTTGCCCTTGGGTTGGCAGATAAACTAATGGTTTTTGAAGGGTTTGTGTCGGTTTGTTTTCTGGCGCCATCGTAAGAGAAGGCACCAATTCTACAACTGGCTCTAAAGTAGGCTGTTTTTCTTCAATAAGCTCCATGTTAACAGTAGCTGTTGGAGAAGAAGTTTTCGCATCTACCATTGCCAAGCTCGAGTCAGGAGCTAAAACCGGGTAGACAAAGCCCCCACAAACTGCGGTCGCCAAAATTAATGCAGCACCAATTAAAACGGTAACACGTTTATAACGGCGTTTGTAATATCGGTGCCTAGCGCTGGATTGCGTTGAGCGGCGCACGCCCATTCCATGCCTCCAAAACTTCGTCTCCCTTTATCAGGTACCCGTCGTATTCCACACCATAACCGCTTGATTCCCAACCATCTAAGATGAAATTCAATTCACCATCCGCAGCGATCCATTCACCATTATAACGCCTTGCAATATGCAGGTGTGAACCGGTTGAAAACCCACCTTCGCATGATGGGTGACCCACACGATCCCCCGCTTGAAGATAAGTACCAGCTGGTACACGCTCATGAGTAGCGATGTGCATATAAAGAATCGACCAGCCAGTTTGCCAAATTTCATCACCATCCAAATCCTGAATAACAGCACCATGATCAGAATACACCACTGTTCCAGGCGCTACCGCCACAACCCATTCATCGCTGGTAAAGCAACCAAGCGCTTCTCCCGGAGGGGCAAAATCTAACGCCGCCCAGGCAGAACCCGAATTCCATCCGCCATGAGGGCCCCCCGTAAATGACCATTCAACGCCATCCTCAATTGGGAGTTGTAATTGTGGTTGAACAAGGTCAACCGGTATCATTGGTTCTACGGCACCGTGGAATGGAAATCCAAAAAAGTGGAAATAAGTGGCAAATATCCCCGTTTCAGAAACGGCATGTTCCCAATCCGTTCGCGTGGTTAAATGGCGCATTAAGTTTAACACAGCAGCGGTACCAGCGTTTATCGTCGGCTCCACCGCAATCATTGTGGAATCCGCAAGCATCCAACTGCCAACTGCTTCGATCTTCCACAAATAATAACCTTCGTTCAACAGGTTCGCAGCCCAGCCTAACTGCTTATACAAACCAGCATACCACCCATCAAAATACCGCATCGGGTAATTAAGTGTGTCTTCAGCTGGATCAGGTGAGGTTACCCATTGACTTTGAAATTCAAGCAATGAAAGTAGAAGCTTGGGGTTCACCGAGTATTCCAAAGCTACCCTGGCTAAAATAGCTGCGCCGCTAAATTCCACACCATCTATTTCTTCCTGGTAAGACTGCAAATAGCCGTTATACCTTTGAACAAATTCTGCCACATCAAAGCCAGCATTGCCAGGGCTGTTAATTAATTCTGAATCTGGAATGATTTTAAATGTGGGTGCAGATGCATCAAATATAGGTGGCGGAATTTGTAAGACAAGCCCTTCTTCGATTAAATCAGGATTGTCAATCTCATTAATCGTAACAATATGGTCAATGCTCACCTGGTATTGAAATGAGATTCTTTTTAGCGTATCGCCTTTTTGCACAATGTGGGCAATTGTTTCCTCTCTGGGTGGTGGGAGATTAATTGGTGGATTTGGCGTAGGGGTAGATTCTATAATTACGGGAATCTCTATCACTGGGGGGATTAATTCATCGTCTTCAAAATAACTATTTGAATACTCTTGTTTTTCTTCCTTCCAAGATGCTTGCCATTGTTTTGCACCGGGTCCAGGCTTATAACAACCACTTAAAAGAAACAGAACAATCAAGGCTAAAAGGGTTTTTCTGTTGTTCAAAGGCTTTAGTCACCCTTTCTAATCATGTTAAAAAGATACTTCATAAAACAACTAATCATCATTAATAAAAGTTGTTCATCCTAACCAGGTAATTACATTTCTAAACGGTACAACATCTATGCCAGTTTTCAAATTAAAATATTTATGATCTTTATTCTACATAAATATGACTAAATCAAACTCACAAAACTATGGTTTTGGTTTATGCTATAAGTCTAAAAAAGGATGGTTCCCAATTTTAGAGGCACCACTTTTTTCAAATTCGTTTATAATATGTCTATCACGATTATACTCAAACTTATATTATAATTAGTGTTTCGAAACTGCTAATTTTTCAGATAAAATTGTTCATATCATCAAATGGTTACCTTTTATAAAAGGAGAAAATTATGAAAAAATACATTTGGCCCGTACTTTTGGTTTTCTTTCTTTTAGGTGGATTAACTGCCATCTTGTTTGGCAAGGTTCTTTTGCCGCCTAAGGCGCGTGCCGAAACCGTCCAAGCTATCGCTCAAAAATGGAGTACCTCCGGGCACGCTGATCGAGAAGATAAGCCATTTACTTACTGGAATGACGACGATCCACCAGAAATTCCCCCTTATTGTGCGAAATGCCATAGCGCATATGGGTTTTTAGATTTCCTCGGTGAAGATGGCACCGAACCCTTTGTGGTCAATCATCCTGCCCCAGTTGGCTCTGTTGTCAGCTGTGAAGTTTGTCATAATAATACCTCACACGAAAAAGACTTTACACGTTTTCCGTCTGGTATTGAAATTCAAGGTTTGGGCATGACATCCAATTGTGCGGAATGTCACCAGGGAACCGAATCGATGGTTTCGGTGACCAACATGGTGAAAACCCTGCCCGATGATGAAGTTAACGACGACTTAGGGTTTATCAATGTGCATTATCGAATCGATGCAGCCACCCGCTATGGTGCAGATGTTGCAGTGGCTTATCAGTACCCCGGAAAGCACTATGATGGTTTCTTTAAACACGTTCCCAAATATCAAAATTGCACAGATTGCCACGACCCACACTCATTAAACATCAATACTGATGAATGTGCCACCTGCCATTCTGTGGTAACCGGTTGGGCCACTCTTCGTGATATTCGCGAAGCAGGCAGGCCAGATTTCGACAGCGATGGAAACAGTACCGAAGGCATCTACTACGAAATTGAAACCCTGCATGAAATGCTTTTGAAAGCGATCCAGACCTATGCCAAAGATGTGCTCGACCAACCAATTGTTTACAGTCACTACCCCTATTGGATGAACGATACCAATGGTAATGGCATCGCAGATCCTGATGAAGTCAATTTTGGCAATAGCTATAAAGCGTGGACTCCGCGGCTCGTCAAGGCAACTTTCAATTATCACTTGGTAGGACATTCAGCAGGTTTCTTCGCCCATAATCCTCGGTACGCAATCCAGGTTTTATATGATACAATTGAAGACCTCGCTTCTGTAAGCACTTTCAAAATGCCGGATATCGTACGTCCCTGATCCTCAAAATTACGAAATAAATTAGCACAAATCTGCCTGGGTGAGAACCCAGGCAGATTTTTTAATCCTCAATCATCTACCTTATTACATAAAATCCTTACCTACAGCAAAATGCCGAATATTTTCCTGCAAAAATTTATACTTCCCTTTTTTTATTTGTTTAATCAAAAGGCAATTTACAAGTTTTTCTTACGGCCATATGTAAAAAATTTTTTATAGTTCACTTATCGTAGTCATAAAAAACCTGCAACATTAATCGGCGTGCAGCGAATAATTGAAATTGTATTTATTAATAAACCATAAAGCTTGTTTAAACTAAAAAAGGCCGCATGCTAACAACAATCTGATGAAAGATAATTAAACTAATTTATTCCGAATCTCACAGGCAAATACCAATGAAAAAGAGCTGCCCGGTTTTGCAAAGCAGCTCTTTTGTTGGATTATTGAAAGGTCTTTTTGATGTTACGCCATTTCATATTTTTCTGAGAATATCCTTGTTTGCTTAACATCCATACCATGAAGCGCCCCTTCAACCGCTTGGATCATCGGCATCGGACCGCACAAGAAGAAAAGATAATCCCATTGTTTATAGTCAGACGGTAGGTGACGTTTCAGAATGTCGGCAGTAATGAAGCCTTTTTCGCCTTCCCAATCTTCAGGCGGTCGTTCTAGGGTGTGGACAACTTTCAAGCACTCCATTTCTTTTTCAAGTTGTTCTAACTCGTCACGGAAGATGATCGTATCATAGGTAGGGCTGCCATAAAAGAAATACACTGGGTCTTTACGTCCACGATCTCTCATCGTCCGCAAAATACTCAATACAGGCGCAGATCCAATACCACCTGCAATCAACACCAGCCGATTATCATAATGCTCGTCAAGGCTAAATGTGCCATAGGGGCCATCAACGTAAACTTTATCTCCAGGTTGTAAGCTTTTAATTGTGCTTGTGAAATCACCTAATTCTTTGATTGTAAAACCGATTAAATTATCACCACGGTCGCCGCTTGATGAAATCGAGAAGGGGTTTTCCCGAAAAATAAAAGGCGATTCAGTCGTAATCCAGGCAAATTGCCCAGCCTGGTACTTGAAACCTTCATGACCATCTGGGCGCAAATAAAGAGACCAGCTATCGCCAAATTCTTGCTTGACATGATCAACAACATAAGGGTGGCTCATCAACTGAATAGGTTTAACAAGGCGAATATACACAATAATCGCAACCCAAACCCCTGTCAGGATTAACCATACGACACGTAAGTATGGGAGGGAGAGATAATAGTTTACCTTAAACATATGATACAGCCCAAACCCTAACGCAGCAAACGCCATAAGGTCATGCACCCAGCGCCACACATCATATTTCAACTTGAGAATTTCTCGCCATACCGATGTAATCACCAGGAACAACATCAACAATACTGAAATCAAAGCAGCTTGAAAGCGAAGAGGCGCGGTTCGAAAATTCAATAACTGCAATGTTTCAGGGTTATTAATAAACAACAAGATCGGATGAACCAGCGCAAGAATAAACGTGATGATGGAAGACTTATGATGTAAGGTATACAACTTCTCCATTGCAAAATATTGTGTCACAAACTTAATTCGCGAGGTTGGGATCGTCTGTAAGCCTAACAGGGCCATCGTAATAAACCCAAGCACAACCGAAAGTTCCCTTAAAAATTCTCTCGCAGGCGGTCGCGGGAAAATAAATAACAGTACCAAGGGAATTAATAACATAAAGGCAAATAAATTCAGCCAAAGAGAAGCTATTGATTTTTTAGACAAAGCAACCATCCTTTCTGAATGGGCGTAGCCCAACTTTTCAAAGACAAAATGATTAATGAATTGTAATTTATTTTACTCGAAATTAATAAATTCATTGATACGAATATTATTATTCTTCCTTTAATAATAAAATAATTTGGGTACAGGCAGCCGAGAAAAACAATCCATAGTTGACAAATCAACGTAATTGGTTAAAATAACTTTCATTGCCGAAGTGGCGGAATAGGCAGACGCGCTACGTTCAGGGCGTAGTGAGCATGAGCTCGTGAGGGTTCAAATCCCTCCTTCGGCATTGCCCTCTACGATTAATGGAGGGCTTTTTTAATAGATGTATCATTAAATGGTATACTTGTTGTAACTAAACTTGCAAAACAGGCACCTGTTAATATGTTTAAAAAAATCATAAAAGATAAACGTGTCATCATCATTTCATTGGCGATTTTGCTCATTTTTCTTCTAACCGATTTCAACCAGCGAATGAGTCTTTTAACACGCTTGCGAAGACACGAAAAAGAATTAGACCAACGTTATGCTCAACTTATTGCTACGCGTGACGCATTAGAAAGCCAGTTGAGCTACGCTCAATCTGATGATGCTGTTATTCGCTGGGCTCGCGAAGATGCAATGTTAATTCGAGATGGAGATGTTCCATTTATCGTTTTGGCTCCTTTAGATACAACTCCCTTTCAAACTACGGAGCCCCCACCAATTATTAAAGAAATCAAGCCTTGGCAAATTTGGCGTGAACTTTTTTTCTGGACCGACCCTGCCAATGAATGATCGTGTTATCCTGTCTCACTTTCAAGTCAGGACCTTAGGAAATTCCAAAGAAGACAAACTTGTCCAACTCTCAACCGATTTAGGGGTAACCGTTACCGAGGTTTATCGTGATGGTACTGATTGGGCCTTTCCAAACGGAAGCCGGTTAACCCTTGAGGCTGTTAACACCATCGTAAAAGATGAAAATAGCTGCTTTATTTTACAAGGCCAAGTTCTCACAAAAATCGAAACTTATTCCAACAACACAAATCGCTATTACAGTCTATTCCCCACACAAAACGCGCCAACTCTTCTTATTTCAGGTATACCCATGCACCGGATTAAAGACACCACGCCGTTTGAAGATACAAGGCAAAAAATCAAGGCACTCAAAAAGCCTTACGGCCGTATTTTAGATACGACAACCGGGCTTGGCTATACAGCGATCCAAGCAGCACATACAGCTGAATCGGTCGTTACTATAGAGTACGATCCCGCAGTTCATGAAATTTGTCATGCCAACCCTTGGTCTGCTGAATTATTTACCAACCCAATTATTCAACCAGTTCTTGGGGATAGCGCAGACTTGGTAATTGGGTTCGACGATGGTCACTTCGATGCCATTGTTCACGACCCGCCAACTTTTGCACTCGCTGGACATCTTTACAGCAGAGAAATATATCATCACTTTTATCGCATCCTCAAGCCTGGTGGGCACCTTTTTCATTACATTGGCAACCCAAACAGCCGTTATGGCGCTTCAACTGGTCAAGGTGTTGTCCTTCGCCTGCGTGCAGAGGGCTTTCGAGTTACCCCAAAAGAGCGTGCGTTCGGCGTTTTGGCGGTAAAGTAAAAACCAACCACCAAAGCTCTTTTTATCATGTATAATATCCCTTTATGAATATCAAAGAATTAACCCAGGCAATGGACCGGTTTGTGACAGCAAAAGGCTGGTATCTGCCACAAAGCCCTCGCCCTCAAACCCTAAAAAATCTGGCTGCTTCCTTATGCATAGAAGCAGCCGAGGTTCTCGAACTATTTCAGTGGGCAGACCAAACACCAGATGCTAATGCGCTTTCAAACGAGTTAGCAGATGTAACTTTGTATCTACTCCAAATCGCTAAGATTGCCAATATTAATTTAGAAGAGGCGGTACTTAACAAACTCGTCATTAATTACAATCGAACATGGAGCCAAACTCAAACGGATGAAAGAAAACAAGCTGTTGACAAAAATTAGCGTTTTTGGTGGGGCAGTCCCTAAACCCGAAACACCAGCCTACCGGGAAGCGTTAGGTCTTGGCGATCTGCTGGGAAAGGCTGGCATAACCGTTTTGACCGGGGGTTATACCGGTACAATGGAAGCCGTCTCGCGCGGGGCAAGCGAAGCAGGCGGGCATGTCATTGGGGTCACCAGTGAAGAAATCGAAGTCTGGCGTCCAACTGGACCAAACGCATGGGTAGCAGAAGAATGGCGTTGTCAAACCCTAAAAGAACGTTTAAACACACTTATTGAAAGTTGTGATGCCGCAATCGCCTTACCAGGTGGTATCGGCACCATGTTAGAGATTAGCCTAACTTGGAACCAGCTTGTTCTCAACATCCTCGAGCCTAAACCGCTCATCTTGGTCGGCAAGGGTTGGCACACGATTATGGAGGCGTTTTTCACCCAGCTTGGAGATTATGTTCCAATGGACGATCGACAGTACCTTGCATTTGCACCAGATGCCAAGTCTGCGTTTGAATTGTTAAACAGTTTTTTAGGGCTCTTTTAACGCCTTACCCTATCTACTTAAAAGAAAAGATCATCATTATGGACGAGAAGAAATTAACACCAAAGTCAGAAAATTTTTCAGAATGGTACAACCAGCTTGTTCAACGAGCTGAATTGGCAGATTACGCACCTGTACGTGGCTGTATGGTTGTTCGCCCTTACGGTTGGTCCTTATGGGAAAACATCCAATCTGCCCTGGATAGCCGCTTCAAAGCAACCGGGCATGTCAATGCGGCGTTCCCTTTGTTTATCCCAATGTCCTTCCTCGAAAAGGAAAAGGAACATGTCGAAGGCTTTTCGCCTGAATTGGCTGTGGTTACGGTCGGCGGTGGAGAAAAGCTTGAAGAACCCCTTGTTGTGCGCCCTACTTCTGAAACGATTATTGGGCATATGTATGCTAAGTGGATCCAATCCTATCGCGACCTGCCGCTATTAATTAACCAATGGGCGAACGTTGTCCGCTGGGAAATGCGCACACGTTTATTCCTGCGTACGCTTGAATTTTACTGGCAAGAAGGACATACCGCCCACGCAACCGCAGAAGAGGCAGAGGACGAAACTGTTCAAATGCTTAATGTCTACGCCGATTTTGCCATCAACGAAGCGGCTGTCCCAGTTATTTTAGGGCGCAAAAGTGAAAGTGAAAAGTTTGCAGGCGCTGTTCATACCTACACCATTGAAGCTATGATGGGCGATGGTAAAGCACTTCAATCTGGCACGACCCATAATCTGGGTCAAAACTTCGCTAAAGCTTTTGATATCGAGTATCTTGACGAAAATAACACGCTTCAACACTGCTGGACAACCTCATGGGGGTTATCCACCCGGTTTATCGGTGCCATCATCATGACTCACGGTGACGATCAAGGTTTGATCTTGCCGCCACGTTTAGCGCCAATTCAGGTTGTTATCGTCCCGATTTTTAGAAAAGATGATGAAAAAAGCCAAGTAATGGCAGCTGTAGAAGAAGTGAAAAAGGAATTAAGCGGGTTTAGGGTCAAAGTTGATGATCGATCAGAGGTAACACCAGGCTTCAAGTTCAACGAATGGGAACTGCGCGGCGTACCTTTGCGGTTAGAAATCGGCCCTAAAGACGTGGCAAACCAAACCGTTGCTCTGGCTCGCCGGGATATTCCAGGCCGCGATGGTAAATCCTTCGTACCTCAAGAAGGAATTGCAAACACCGTTGATGAGTTGCTTAAAGCCATTCAGGAAAATATGCTCGCCAAAGCCACCGAATTTAGAGATGCAAACATCTACGAACCCGATAATTATGACGCATTTAAAGAAATAATTGCCAAGGATGGTTGGTGTTACGTATGGTGGAAGGCAAATGCAGAAAATGAAGCACGCATAAAAGAAGAGACAAAAGCCACGCTTCGCTGCATTCCCTTAGAGCAACCTGGTAAAACAGGGCGCTGCATATTCTGTGGTGAAGAAACACACGAAAAAGTCTACTTTGCAAAAGCCTATTAGTTTAATCAATTAGGGGTTAACTGTTGAAAATATTCTCAAAACAAAACCTAACAAGGTTAGGTCGGAGGTTGAATGGTAGCAGTTAACCCCACTCGATTAAAATTTCAAATTAATGGGCTGATGGCTTTTTTCGATTCGCCAGTTGAATTTCATCAGAAATTGAATAATATTTTTAGCTTGTATGCTAATTATGCATTAAAGTTGGGAGATAATGCCCTTATGCGGCCGTTGATCCCTATGTATCATCTGCCGCACCCTGTCATCCGCCAATTAAGTGTCGATATGCAGTTGCATATCGACCAAGACCCCCAAGCTGCCCTTAGTTTAGCCGACGAATTATGGGAGGATGAATATTATGAAGTCAAACGGGTCGCTGTTTTTATTCTTGGGCAGCTTCCCCGCCTTGAAAACCCCCAACCCCTGCTTTCAAGAATTCGTTCATGGCTCACCCCTGACCTCGACAATATTTTAAAGACAGATATCATTACCCTTGGCATGGGTTCTCTCCAAAGGCACTTTACAGAAGATTGGGAAGAACTAATTATTTCTTTATTATCACTTCATAATGCCCCTATGGCAGCGCTTGGCATCCAGGCTTTAGCTGAGGGCGCTAAAAATCATAATTTTAAAAATCTGCCCGTTATTTTTCGTTTGATCAACCCATTTATATTAAACCCAGATCCGGTTTTTATCCACGATCTGGAAGGTCTTATTGAAGTACTTGCAGAGCTTTCTCCTCAAGAAACTGGTTATTATTTAAATCAAATTCTTTCTCTTAGTGCCAATTCAGATAGCATTAGGTTGGTGAAAAATTGCTTGCCGTTCTTCCCGCCAGAGAATCAAACTCAACTTAAAGAAGCTTTAAAAAGATAACTTAGAAAACGCCTGCACACGAGGTATATTGAATCACCCTTTGATTTAACATTTGCTGGTTCGTCTTATCAACCGCTGTGCAAAATCATGTTCTCAACAGCTTAAGTTTCGGTTGATAACAAAGCCGTAAAATGAACAGTTAATGACCATCCAGCTGCTTGCCTCGTTATTAAACCACGTACACAATTCGCCAAGACGATTCGCACGATTTCTCGAACTATTATCTCTTAATTTCTTTCCAAAAATAATCCCCCTCTAAATTTTTATTTATTTATTAATTTAGAACTGGTTTTCATTAACGGGCATTATTAACTATTAATAAGTTTTCCCTATTTAAATATAAAAAGGTGAATAAAGCCTTAGGCTTTATTCACCTTTTCTATAATTAGAACAAGTGAAATGCTGCAATAATCGGTGCAAACAAAGAAGAAACCAGGGACATCACCGTAATTAGCGTATTTAGTGATGGGCCGGCTGTGTCTTTGAAGGGATCTCCAACGGTATCTCCAACAACGCCTGCTTTGTGAGCTTCTGATCCTGGCCCACCATATTGGCCCGTTTCGATAAACTTCTTAGCGTTATCCCATAATCCGCCGGCATTAGCCATGAACAAACCGAAGATTACACCGGTAAAGATACTTCCGCCTAAAAAGCCGCCTAATGCATTTGGCCCCAGGATAAATCCAATTAACAGAGGAAGGCCAACTGCCAGGAACGCAGGCAATGCTAATGAAGCCAGTGACCCCTGAGCTGCTAAGTCTACACAAGTGGCGTAATCAGGTGTTTCAGTGCCCGCCAGGATCCCGGGCCGTTCTCGGAATTGCCGCCTAACTTCTTCGATCATCAAAAAGGCATTTTTTGTAACCGACAGCATCGTCAAGGCACTAAATAAAGGTGGTGTCATCGCCCCTAAAAAGACACCCACAATCACAATGGGTTCGCGTAAGCTCATTCTCACTTCAGCACCACTGGCGGTGATCACCTCTGCATATGCCGCGAACAATGCCAATACTGTTAAAGCTGCCGCACTGATGCTAAATCCTTTGGTAATAGCTTTAGCAGTATTGCCGGCTGCATCCAAAACGTCTGTAGTTTCAACCACTGTATGGTCCATGCCCGACATTTCCGCAATACCACGCGAATTGTCCACGATTGGCCCGTAAGCATCCGCCGAGACGATCATCCCGCTAATCGCTAACATCCCGACTGCACTGATGCCAATCCCATAGATGCCTGAAAGGCCATTAATTTCTGCAGCGTAATAAGAGAGCAAAGTTGCGCCAGCAATTCCAATTACCGAGGGCACAATACTTATCAAGCCGTAGCTAAGCCCAGTAATAATTGTGATCGCCGCCCCAGAGTCAGAAACACGTGCAGTCTCTTGGACAGGTTTTCGTTCGTCCGAGGTGAAATAATCAGAGGTAAACCCGATAATCACACCTGCGACCAAGCCAATAATCGTTGCCCAAATTGTGCCCCGGTTAATGCTTGTTGAAAGAACAAATGCAACAACCATCATCGAGAATATAATAGTCGTGATGATCGTTCCTGAATTTAATGCCCTGCTGGGTTTGCCGTGCTTGCCAACGTTTACAAACTGAATCCCAATTAAGGATGCGAGAATACCTAAAGTACAAATAATTATAGGTAAAATAACATAGTCATAACCTAATTTTGAAGAAGTTGCGCCTAAAATCATAACTGCCACAACCGAAGCGACGTAACTATCAAAAATATCAGCCCCCATCCCTGCAACATCACCGACGTTATCACCAACATTATCAGCAACAACAGCCGGGTTCCGAGGATCATCCTCTGGGATACCGATTTCCACTTTACCAACCAGGTCAGCAGCAATATCGGCAGTTTTTGTAAAAATACCGCCACCCGCTTTTGCGAGCAACGCCAAGGTGGATGCACCAAAGCTGAAGCCTAACAGGGTATCTGGGTCTTTAGTTATTAAGAAGATTAAGGTCATCCCTAAAACTGCCAACCCAACCATTGCTAAGCCCATTACTGAACCTGCATAAAAAGACAGCCGAAACGCTTTATTGATTGAATCTTTTGCAGCGGTAGCGGTACGAACATTAGCTTCAACTGCAACTGCCATTCCCAGGTATCCTGCAATGGCAGAGCACAAAGCACCAAGGACAAAAGAAATCGCCGTTTGCAATCCAGTCATCGGTACGACATGTACATTACCTGCAGCAATATCTGTTAAATCAAAGCTAAAAGCAATTGCCAGCACAAATCCAAGCACCACACAAACTGCTGTTAATGTTTTATACAATCTTTTTAAGTAAGTCTGCGATCCTTCACGGATCCAAGAGGCTACCTCTTGGGCTCTTTCAGAACCCGCAGGTTGGCGTTTCACCCAAAAGAACAAGTACACAGCTACGCCAATTGAAATCAGGCTCGCGACAATACTAACGACTAACCAATAATTGTTCATAAATAACTCCAGTTTAAATTAATTAATTTTCATTTTTACATATTGGCAGACCGCCACCAACGATAATGTTTATCACGCAACTCATCATTAGACAACATGGGGTAATAACGTAGCGCACTCTCATTACCAACAAAAAACCCATTCTTTACTGTTCGATAAGAAATTATTGCTGGGTTGATTCGGTCGACCATTTTCGTTGCCACTGGTTTTGTTTTTAAATCAACCAGTACTTCTCTCAGGTGATCAATATTTTTGTATGGCAGATCTCCAACCTGGCCTAAGCTTGGATCCGTTGCCAGATCCCCTAATCGCAATTCTGCAAATACAACAGCCGGCAAGGTGATTAACGACGTGGGGTTTCTAACAATCAGGTCAAAGAAATCCACAGGATTCAATCTGCTGGCAACTAACGGGGTAACCGGTGCGATTTCTTTATAGAGGTGCAAACCATCGTCATTTGTCGGGTAAGTTTCATCATGCGTTAACCCAAGGGTCCTGCCATCTTGGGTTGTCAGGTACAACTTGCCAAGTTCAGAGATAGGGATATGTTCAACCACCCGGTAAAGGCTGATATAAATCGAAGCCTTCGGCGTACCATCCTCATGAGGTGTGCACCGCGAGATTCCTTCTTGAACTCGAAAATACTTGCTCCGAAACTCGGGATTAACTTCAAAGAATATCGCCTGTCCGCTGGATTTCTTTTTACTGCCCACGGCATAATAAGCACCAAATTCTTCTGGGGTGAGCATTGAAGCAATTAACGCTTCCGGGATCAACGACAAATATAAATTAACTGCCATAGATTACTCCTTTTAATATTTGGTAAAAGTTCGAGCCATTTTTAAGTCGCTTTTTACTATTTTAATGATTCTAACATTATTAATGTTCTTAATCTTACCATTTACTTATTGTTAACATGGTTTTCTTAGTTAACATTAATACTTATCGTAGAAGATGAAAAACCGTAAAGCGTGGCAGATTAAAAATCTACAACTGGCAAGTGGCGACGAAGTTCATCATGGTCAACCTCTAGTGATTCATCAACAAGGTCTCCTTTTTGGAAGGATTCATAAGCAGCGAGATCAAGCAGCCCATGTCCTGAAAGATTAAATAAAATGACCCGCTTCTCATCCTTTTCTTTGGCATCCAATGCCTCATTGATTGCGGCCCTTATTGCGTGGCAAGATTCAGGGGCGGGGATAATCCCTTCAGTCTGAGAGAATAGGATTCCTGCTTCAAAAGTATCAAGTTGAGGGACTGAAATAGCCTCAATGTACCCTGCATCAAATAAGCTGCAGATCTGAGGAGCCATCCCATGGTAACGTAAACCACCTGCATGAATCGGTGCTGGGATAAAATCATGCCCTAACGTGAACATTTTCAATATCGGTGCCATCTGGGCGGTATCGCCATAATCAAAAGCATACAAACCTTTTGTCAACGTCGGTGTTGCTTGCGGTTCCACTGCAACCAATCTCGTGTTGCGTCCGTCTTTAAAATTATTTTGTAGAAATGGGAACGCGATCCCTGCAAAATTCGAACCGCCACCCACACATCCAATGACAACATCCGGGTATTCGTCTGCCATTTCCATTTGCATCAGGCTTTCTTGGCCAATAACCGTTTGGTGAAGCATTACATGGTTCAACACAGACCCAAGACTATATTTCTTTTGCCCATTAGATTTAACAGCAGTCTCAACTGCCTCAGAAATAGCGACACCCAATGAACCAGGGCTATCGGGATGTTCTTCTAAAAATTTTCGTCCATAATCAGTTTTGTCCGATGGGCTAGGGAATATTTCAGCGCCATAATTTTGGATAATAATTCTACGATAAGGCTTATCATAGTAGGAGCGTTTGACCATAAAAACTTCAAGCTGCATATCATAGAATTTGCACGCCATAGCTAATGCCGCCCCCCACTGCCCTGCACCTGTTTCTGTGGTCAATGAGCGTGTTCCATCAAGCTTGTTATAATAAGCTTGCGCCACTGCTGTGTTGGTTTTATGACTGCCAGAAACCGAGGCTCCCTCGTTTTTATAATATATATGAGCCGGTGTTCCTAAAGCTTTTTCAAGTCTTCTTGCCCGTAATAAAGGGGTTGGTCGCCAAAGTTTGTAAATTTCGTGCACCTCTTCCGGAATATCAATATAGCGATCGGTGCTCAATTCTTGTTCAATTAAAGACATCGGAAAAAGCACATTTAAAAATTCTCGTGTAATTGGTTCCCTGGTCTGAGGATTTAAAACCGGGGCAATGGGTACAGGTAGATCTGCGTTAATGTTGTACCATTGCTTTGGCAGGTCATTTTCACTCAAAATATATTTATATTGTTCGGTTGTCATCTTTGATCCTCCAAGTTTGATAATAGTGGTTTTTCAGCCAGAGTAATAAGTGATGAAAATAAAAAATACGTTCATCCCAGCTTGGGACGAACGTATTGTCCGTGGTGCCACCCAGTTTAGGCGCCCGTCTTAAACAAAAAACCCGTTGATGTTGCAACGGGAAAATCGGCCAGCCTCACTCATTACTCAGGTACAACAGCTGTGCTGTTTATACCCTTCACCTTGCTAACGGTGGTGAATCCGTTTAAAGCTACTCATCTCTTTTCACTTCAAAAACTCCAAGGTCCATTCGATACTGGCATGTGTGCAGCTTCTCATCTGACGCTGCTCTCTGTGACACCGGTTCAGTATGTACTCTTCCTCATCACTGTCTTTAATTATTCATTTATCGAGCCAATTATGCTTGAAAACACAAATTCTGTCAAGGGTAAATTAATTATTGTAAATTTCTACCTTGTTTTATAGTTTAGTTCCGACTTTAAACAAGTAATCGAACCCACCGAAGTTGAATGCCCTAAAAAAACCAAGAACAACTAATTCGTTTTAATCGAGCTAAAATATTCTTCTTCAATAGACTGCCAGGTTAAATCACCCGGAAGGTCTAAATAGCGACCCAACAGCGGATAAACATCCCTAACAACCTCTCCTAATTGTTGCGCAACCCGTTGAATTGAGAAATGGGCATTGGCTGCCCCTCTAACCTTACAAAAATGAAAAACTTCTCGCAGGTTTATCGTAAACAATACCTGTCGATTATACCCATTGGGAACAACATAGCTGGCAATCAGGGGGTTCTCATCTTCAATAACAGAATAAAGTGCTGCTGCCTGACGCATTGCGTCTAAGTATTCATCTTCGCATCCCGAGGCAGTTATCCCTTTGGGCACGGCAAATCCCAGGTTGGTCGAAAGGGGTTGTACTGTTTGTGTCATCATCCTATGTCGTTTGAATTCAAAATAAGCACCCTGATCCATCACTGCAGAAAATGTCAGCTGAGCGTATTCTAATTCCCGAATAGGTTGGTCAAACTTTCCGCGCTCTGCCATTAATTCGTCAGCCAATTCTGTCTTTTCCTCTATAGAAAGGTTTTTAACATAATCAAAGCAGCTTTCAAAATCAACGCTGTATCCATAACGGAATAATACAGCAGCTAATATCTGGTCTTCACCGTCAATATCCCAGGTGATTATCTGAAAATCAGTATCGGTTCCTACTGACTTGTCAAATTTTCTATGACGTTGTGCCATTTTTTCAGATAAAGAAACAAGGTAAGGGTTGCGCGCCGAATATTTAATTAAAGTAGGTGCTTCTAATTGACCCACCTCATGTAAGCGTTCGCCTATCGCACAAACTTCTTTCAATGGCGAGCTTAGCAATTTACTAATTGCATATTCTAATGCCCTGGCGTTAATCGTCATACCTACGTTAGCTAAAGCTGATGCTGGTAATAAGAAACGACAAATATCTACTGCTGCGGGAGTAAGCCTTCGTTCAAAGGCTGCCTGTGATTCTTCTGGCTGTCTTGGTTGGGTTTCTGCCAACCAGGTTTTTACTTTTGGTATGGCGTTTTCATAAGTTTTAAATAAATGTCGACAAAGGCGAACATATTCTTCCCTCAGCGAGTTTCCGGTAAGTTCTTCAGGTACATAAAAGGCATCGACATCCCATTGTTGATACCGGGTAGACTTTTCAGTATAGGAAGCCAGGCGATTACCTTCAATACTTTCAATAGCCAAACGAGATATATTTTCTAAAGCTAAATGTAAAACCGCATGTTCTGCAACAGAACCATGGCCATAACCGACCACCCATTTTTCATGAAAGCGCGCTGAGCTTTCATCATTTAACTCGGCGGCAATTTCATCAAAGGGTTTCGGTGAGCGAGATGTTTTCGCAAACGCCACTGCGATAGTTTCGGGGCTGTAGTCTTTTGGGCTAAGCAGGTAAATTCGTCTCAGTTTTGACATTTTGAAAAATCCTTTGCGCGTGTTTTTTATCTCGCTCAATTTGATTTAAAAAAGCATCGAGGGTAGCAAATTTTTGCTCGTCCCTTAATTTCTCGATGAAATCCAAGCTCATGATTTCACCATAAATATTACCATTAAAATTAAATATCCAAGTTTCAACATTAACCATGCTTTGGTTTTCGAACGTAGGTCTAAAACCTACATTCGTTATCCCGTAATATATATCATTATTAAGGTGCACCAAGGTTGCGTACACGCCCACAGAGGGCAGTTTTTTCTTTTCCCAATGGGTAATGTTTGCAGTAGGAACACCAATTTTATCTCCCCTGTCTGAACCATGGGTGACAATTCCGGTCAGTCGATATGGACGCCCCAAAAGTTGCCTAGCCAGGGCCACATTGCCCACATCCAGCGATTCTCTTACTCTGGTTGATGAAACGCTGACACCGGCATTTTCGATTCTTGATACAACCCTGACTAAAAAGGATTGTGCTCTGCCGATTTTTTCAATTACAGGAATGGTCCCACTTCGATCCTTTCCAATAACAAAATCTTCGCCAGCCACCAATACGCTCAAGTCTAAATTTCTTTTTAAGCCGAATAAAAACTGTTCTGGAGAGAGATTTGCTAATTCCTGGTTGAACCTTAAAGTAATTACTTTGTCTACTCCTAAATCGAGAAGAAATTCCTCTTTTTCAATAGGTGTCGAAAGGTAAAATGGAGCTTTAATTTGTTTGATAATCACGAGTGGGTTGGGGTAGAAAGTAACAACAATCACAGGGTGATTATGCTTTCTACCCTCTTGGACCATTTGTTTAATAATTGCCTGATGCCCAAGATGAACCCCGTCAAAATTGCCAATTGTAACGCAGGAATTCGAAAAAGATAAAGGTTTTAACGCATCAAAAGGGAGCGTGTTCTTTTCAGGTTTTAATATTTTTTCTATCAAGCTAATTTACTCTTTTTAAAAAATCACCCCTTCCTTAATATTAAAGGAAAGGGTGTTATATTTTACTAAATTTTCCAGCCAGTTGTCTTTAGGTAAAGAACACTTTTCTTGGTTGCCATTCATTTTCTTCTGGTAAATATTCCATCAAAGCTACTAATTCACCTTGTTCACTAATGGCCCGAACCCAGTTATCAGGGTTTTCTGGCGGTACATCAACAGGAATTCGATGCCCATGACGGACCAAATCAACTTCTTCATGGCTTAATTCGCGCGAAGGCCAATCTGATAACGCTTCAGCAGCTGGAATTAAATACTTGTACCAGTCTCTATTTACAAACGCCTCTTGAAGTTTTCGCAGTTGTATGGCGTCGCGCAAGGCAAATTCGCCACTTTTCGTTCGACGTAAACCAACCAGGTGACCCCCACAACCCAACATTTCGCCTAAGTCATTAGCCAACGAACGAACATAAGTACCTGACGAACAAAAGACATCAATAATTGCCTCAGGTGGATCCCACTCTAACAGTTCCAAATGGTAAACATCAATTTCTTTCGGCTCAAGCTCGACATCTTCACCTTCACGGGCCAGCTCATATGCCTTTTGACCATTAATTCGCTTGGCAGAATAGGCTGGGGGCATTTGCTCTACAGTCCCTTCGAAATTCTTCAAGGTTTCTTCAATTTCTTCGACAGTAATGTCAACTGGCGAACGACTTTCTATCTCACCGTCACCATCATATGTGTCGGTGCGTTCGCCCAGGCGGATAATTGCCTGGTAACGCTTATCTGAAGCTGAAACATATTCACTTAATCGGACGGCTGGACCCACTAAAACTATCAAAACACCAGATGCACGTGGGTCTAATGTTCCTGTATGTCCTGCTCGGCGAATCCCCGTGCCATCGCGAATAACCTGTACCACCTGGTGCGAAGTCATGCCAACAGGTTTATCAACCACCAATACCCCTGAAATTGCATCTTTCATGTTAAATTCTTGTTCAGTCATATAAATTACACCTCTGCCCCCTAAAACTATTTTTTAGTCTATCTCCTTGTTGTCGATGCTGTTTACCAACGCCAAAGTTTTTTTAATAACAAGTGACTTCACTTCTGCCAACTGGCCATTAATGTCTGCCCCTGCCGCTGCTGCGTGACCGCCACCCCCAAAATGAAACGCAATATCCGAGACATCAAAACCCGGTCTTGTTCTCCAGCTAACTTTAACTTTACCGTTTTCCTGTTCAATAAATATTATGGCAATGTTGGCTTCTCTTACTGCCGAAAGGACATTTACCAAATTCGCATCATCATCTTTAATATACCCAACTTTTCGTCGGTCTTCAAGCGTTAAACTCGTCCACACCAGGCCATTTTCACACTCGATACGGTTTAAACCTTTGCCCCAATACCTTGTGGCTGCAAAGGAGCGCATCACTAATTCTTCGTTATAAATTCTTGAAAGATCCCCCCCCAGATCCATTAATGCTGCAGCTTTATGCATTAGCTGTGCATTCACGCTTGAAGTTCGAAACCCAATTGTGTCTCCAATTATGCCAGCCAGCAAACAAGTTGCTATTTCTTCATCAATTTGCAACCCCCAGGAAGGTAGGTGGTCAAATAAAATGGCGGTCGTTGCTGCCTGTTGCGGTTCTACGACATTGATCTGTCCAAAGGTAAGGTTGGTTTTATGATGATCTACAACCAGGCTAGGAGGCCCATAACCTTCGAGAATGTTTCCAGTCCGCTCGAGGTCAGAACAGTCTACAACGATTGTAAATTCTGCCTTTCTACCCGGCTTCGTTGTAATCAACTCCAAACCAGGCAAATAACGATAGCTCTCAACACTATCTTTCATCACCATTTGTACAGATTTTCCAGCTTTGATCAATGCTAAACCTAACCCCAGTACGGATCCTACAGCATCAGCATCAGGTCGTTTATGTGAGGTTATCAAAAAATGTTGGTGCGCTTTAATCTTTTCAGCAATCTTACAATCAATTCCCTTCGTCATTTGCCTCCTCTTCAGGAGTATCGGAGGGATCGCTTTCAACATCTCCTCTTGCTTCACGTTCTTTACGAATTTCCGCCAGAAGTGATTCAATGCGATCAACCCTATCGGGGGTTTCATCCCAATAAAACCGTAATTTCGGCATTGCTCGTAATTTCACCTCTTGCCCAAGGGTAAAGCGGATAAAACCATTTGCTTTTTCCAAACCTGAAAGTATATCTACAGAACGATCTTGGCCACCGATAGCAGATACATAAATATTTGCATAATCTAATTCACGGTCAATCGATACATCAGTGATATAAACACCTTCCAAACGGGGGTCGTTAATTTTTCCTTCCAAAATCTCGCTTAGAACGCGTTTAACCTGGTCCTGAATTCTCTTCATTCGAATCTCTGTGGGCATTTTTTACACCTCTATTGTTTACTTCTTAGCGGGCCTGTTGTTCAATCACGTAACATTCCAGCACATCACCGACAACAAATTCATGGAATTGTCGTAATGCAATCCCACACTCAAAGCCTTCGCGGACTTCGCGAACGTCGTCTTTCTCTCTTTTGAGTGAACCGATTTCACCTTCGAATATTAATTGATTACCACGAAGCACACGAATATGCCCGTTTCGTCGTATTTCGCCATCGATAACTCGGCAGCCAGCTGCTGCCTTAAACTTCGAAACACTAAAGATAGCTAACACCTGTGCTCTGCCAATGGTTCGCTCAACCATTTCAGGCTTTAAAAGTCCCTTAATAGCTTTTTCAATGTCTTCAAGAAGGCGATAAATTACGTTATAGGTTCGAATAGAAACACCCTCTTTTTCAGCCAATCGTTCGGCTGCATTATCTGGTTGCACGGCAAACCCTATAACAATCGCATTGGAGGCAGCTGCCAGCATCACATCGCTTTCAGAAATTAATCCCGTTTCTTGATGCAAGATGACAATCGACACCTCAGATTGTTCCTCACCCATCTCTTCTAAAGAGTTGACAATCGGCTCTAAAGACCCTTGTACATCTGCTTTTATAATTAAGCGTAATTCTTTTACCTCTTTGCTTTGCAGTTGGGCAAATAAATCTTCCAGTGTAACTTTCGGGGCTACTGTTTTTTCATTATCTTCTTGTTCCATCTCTGCAACAATCGCTCGAGCTTCTTTTTCGGATTTGACAGATTTAAACAGATCACCAGCTTTCGGCACATCATTTAACCCCATCACAACAATCGGGGTAGATGGCCCAGCTTTTTGGATGCGGTTACCACGAAAATCAAACATTGCTTTAATCCGCCCATGAGAGCGTCCTGCTAAAATTGTATCTCCCGATTTAAGGGTTCCATTTTGCAGCAGTAAAGTCGCCATTGGTCCTCTAAAGCGATCCATTTCACTTTCAATCACAGTCCCTAACACTTCACCTTTCGGGTTTGCTTTTAATTCTTTGTTATCAGTCACTAACAAAACAGCTTCCATCAAATCTTCCAACCCAATGCGTTTCGTAGCAGAAATGGGAATAACCATCGTGTCTCCACCTAAATCATCTGGGACTAACCCGATTTCAGATAATTCGGTCTTTACTTTAACAGGGTTTGCTGAAGCTAAATCGATTTTATTTAGTGCAACGACAATTGGAACCTGGGCTGCTTTGGCGTGATTGGCGGCTTCACGGGTTTGAGGCATTACGCCATCATCAGCGGCGACAACCAGAATGACAATATCAGCTCCTTGAGCTCCACGCGCACGCATAGAAGTGAAAGCAGAGTGACCTGGAGTATCTAAAAAAGTTATTTTTCGTCCCTCATGCTCGACCTGGTAAGCACCGATATGCTGAGTAATCCCACCAGCTTCCCCACTGGTAACATTAGATTCTCGAATAGCATCCAGAAGTGAAGTTTTTCCATGATCGACATGGCCTAAAATTGCAACAACCGGAGGTCTATCCTCTAAATCTTTCTCTTTTTCTTTAGCAATTGTTCTACGCCACAGTGGAACTTCACTAAGGTCTTTTTCTTCTGTCTCTTCAACCTGGTGTAATTCAGGTTCATACCCTAATTCGCTGGCAATAACAGCAGCTGTATCAAAGTCAACATTTTGGTTAATGCTGGCCATCACGCCGTTCGCCATCAATAATTTCATTACATCAATCGGGCTTGTTTCTAATTTATCAGCCAGATTTCTCACACTAATATTGTAAGGTAGCGTAATTTTTTTAATATCACTGTCGCTCATACAACACCTCCAGGTTGATGGGTCTGCATATGAACGTTATAAAACCGTTCACAGGCAGAAAGAATTCAATAGATTATTGAGGAGCGATCAGATGATATTAATTCATCATGATGTTTCCTCTGCCCCCTTTTGCGTATTCGTACTTTCAGAAAAATGGCTAACAAAATATTCTCTTAACGCTTGCTTTTCCTGATCTGTAAGTCGGGTGTTCAATGCATGATCAAGTCCGCCGTTGAGGCCTCGCTCCCAGCACGAAGGATCATCGTGTAAATATGCACCTCTTCCATGAGCTCTCCCAGTCAAATCAACTTGAACACCCTCTGGGCTCCTGACAATTCTGAGCAACGATCGCTTGGGCAAAACTTGCCGGCATCCGACACACGTTCGTTGGGGAATGTGCTTCACTCGATGCTTTATTTTTTTGACCATCTACTCGCTACCTATCCATAAGGTTTACCATCGATCCCAATCGTCCAATTCATCAGGGTCAGGTCGTTGGCGTCTCCGTTTCTTCTTTTTGCTGGGCTTGATCTCTTCATCTACAACCTGGTCGGGTGCCCGTTCTTCCGGTTTAAAATATCCATATTTTTTAGCGTCAAATGAAAACAGTTTGTCAAATTTATCTTCCTCATCTGCTTCATCTGATTTTTCAATCGTTTCTTCTACCGGTAGTGTTTCTTCTATTGCTACCTCAAGCCCTGTTGTTTCAACTTCAACTTCTGGCTCAACCGCAGCAGGAACATCTCCGCTTGTTTCAGGTTGGACTTCAGCTTCTACTTCGGTCAATACCTCTGACACCAGTTCCTCTTCATGGCTGTCCTCCGGGGACACCCATAATGCATCTGTCAGTGTTTTAATTTCCTGGTAAGATTTAGGTCCAATCCCATTGATAGCGAGAATGCTGTCAGGATCAAGGCGCATTTTTAAAACTAAATCGCCTAAGGAATCAAAACCAGCTTCTTGCAAAATTATCAGGACGTGTTCTTTCAAATCAACATCTAAGATCGGGATTTCAAAGGTTAAATTCGGCACCGTTGCCAAAGCTTCAGTATAACGACGTTTTTCTTCAACGTTTTCTTCACGTCGTTTTTCTTCAATCCGTCTTTCAACGCGATCGATAAATTTAGCCATAAGGTCATAATCTTCCATGGGGAGCGGTCTGCCCTCAGCTTTTTTCTCAAGCATAACGGAAACTTTCTCCATGGCATCTTGTTCTCGCAACGCCATTTCAGCATAAGCTGGGTCTTCATGCAGCTTGCGTAATGCATCGGTTGCGCCTTCAATTTGGCTCTTAATATCAATCCGCCAACCCGTCAGTTTTGCAGCTAACCGAGCGTTTTGTCCGTCACGCCCAATTGCCAAAGAGAGTTGATCTTCAGGAACAACCACAGTGGCTGTTTTTCCTTCTTCATCTTCCTCTTCAAGATACACCCCAATCACACGGGCTGGGCTAATCGCTTTAGCAATAAATGCCGAAGCATCATTGCTCCATTCAATTACATCGATTTTTTCATCGCTTAATTCGCGCACAATGGCTTGAATGCGTACACCACGTACACCTACACACGCACCAACCGGGTCAATTCCCTGTTGGGTTGCACTTACCGCTACCTTTGCGCGTTGACCAGGTTCGCGGGCTATTGAACGTATTTCAACCACGCCATGATAAATTTCAGGGACTTCATTTTCCAATAACCGTCTTAAAAAATCACGGTGCGCACGTGAAAGCATAATTTGGGGCTCGCGGTTGGTCTCTTTTACTTCGTAAATT
Organism: uncultured Candidatus Brevefilum sp.; assembly: GCA_964411385.1. Lineage (GTDB taxonomy): Bacteria > Chloroflexota > Anaerolineae > Anaerolineales > Anaerolineaceae > Brevifilum. The sequence continues at coordinate 67,480 of CAYPKT010000012.1, forward strand.
AAACAGCGAATGCGGTCATGTACCCGTAGGCGTTCACGCGGGATCATATCTTTGCGCAGCATTTGCCCTTCAGCCTTTTTATCCAAGCCAATCGTTGCTGCACGTGGTGTTACCGCCTGCACAACGCCGCTCACGATCTCCCCAACCTGTTTTTCGAAATAATTCAGTTGAATTTCTCGTTCTGCTTCTCTAATTCGTTGTTGGATAACCTGGCGCGCAGTTTGTGCAGCCACCCGCCCGAAGTCTTCCGGTGTTGTTTCAACGACTACCATATCACCAATTTCGGCATCGGGGTTTACTTTTCGCGCTTCACTTAATAAAACTTCAGTACGCACATCCTGAACGTCATCAACAACTTCTTTCTCAGCGAAAATTTCCACTTCACCGTTATCCATATCAACTTTTGCTTCAATATGTTGTGCGGCAGAAGCAATAACAGTTTTACGATATGCAGAAACCAAGGCAGATTCTAACGCTTCGAGAATCACATCCCTGCCAAGCTGTCGGTCTTCAACGACTTCGTTGAAGGCGAGCATAAATTCACTTTTCATCGATCCACTTACTCCAAAACCTAATGATGCTTTCTAAACAGAAAAGTGGGGATCACCCACTTTTCGATGCAAAGGGTATAAAAAATAAGCCGAGGCTTATCAACTCATTCAATATTTTAGCACATTTAAAAACCAGTTGCAAGTATAAATAACATTAAATTGATGTTAGTAAGCATTCTATCTTTAATTTAAGTTATAATTAATATATAATCATTGTTACACAATTCCCAACATAACCAATAAGGAGTGCAACCAATGAAAAAAGATTTCCTTTGGTGGCGAGATGGAATTATTTATCAAATTTACCCTCGCTCTTTTGCTGATTCTAACAACGATGGCATTGGTGATTTACCTGGTATCACAGGTAAATTAGATTATTTGCAAGCGCTGGGCATCGATGCTATTTGGCTCTCTCCAATTTATCCTTCTCCGGATATCGATTTTGGCTATGACGTTTCTGATTACACCAGCATCGATCCCAAATTTGGCACGATGGAAGATTTTAAGTTGTTAGTAAAAGAGGCAAAAAAACGAGATCTCCATATAATTCTGGACTTGGTGCTCAACCACACTTCCGATCAACACCCTTGGTTCCTTGAATCAAAAAAATCTAAGGACAACCCTTATCACGATTGGTATCTTTGGCAAAACCCTAAGCCTGATGGGAGCCCTCCAAATAATTGGTATTCTATTTTCGGGGGCAAAGCCTGGGAATATGACTCAAACCTTGGTCAATATTATTACCACATGTTTTATAAAGAACAGCCCGACTTAAATTGGCGCAATCCTGAAGTACGTGCTGCCATGCTCGATGTTTTTCGCTTTTGGCTTAAGCAGGGCGTTGATGGTTTTCGGCTTGATGTGTTTAACATCTATTTCAAAGATGCAGAGTTTCGAGATAACCCACCCAAATTCGGGATCCGTGGGTTCGACCGTCAATATCATGTTTACGATGCATCTCAACCTGAAATGTTCCCCTTATTAAATGAAATACGCTCCATAACAGACGAATACAAAGAGACTTATGTCGTGGGTGAGACCTTTTTAGCAAACCCGCAACAAACAGCCGATTACTGCGGCGATCATAAACTTCACGCCGCTTTCAATTTTAATTTTGCAGAAAATAGATGGCATCCAAAGCGGTTTTTAGATGCTGCCCTCAATTGGTATCAATCTTTATCTGCTGATGCCTGGCCTAATAACTTCCTTAGCAATCATGACATGCCGCGAACTGCAACCCGTTATAGTTTCGATGAGGACGATCGACGAGCAAAAGTTGCCGGCGCTTTACTCCTTACCATTAAAGGTACGCCTTTTATGTATTATGGCGAAGAAATCGGCTTAAGAGATATTCCCATCCGCAAAAAAGCAGACGTGAAAGACCCAATTGGCAAGTATTATTGGCCCTTTCATAAAGGTCGCGATGGTTGCCGTGCCCCAATGCAATGGAATGCCGAACTTAACGCAGGGTTTACAACGGTTACCCCCTGGTTGCCTGTTCATAAAAATTATATCGACCGTAATGTTAGTAAGCAGCTCGCCGATCCCAACTCGTTACTAAATTTCTTTAAAAAACTTATTAAGGTGCGAAAGTCTGAACCTGCCCTTCAACGCGGTGATTTTATACCTTTAAATGGTGATCCTCGCCAAACCCTTGCTTTTTTGCGGACATATGCAAACGATACATTGCTGGTTGTTTTAAATTTCTCAAGTCAGGCGCTGGTTTGGAATGTACCAGAAGGCAAGTGGGCTTCAATAATTGGACCAGATGATCCTGAAGATGAATTAATAACCTTAGCCCCTTATGACGTTAGATTGTTTAAAAAACTTTAAAAACTTCTAATAGGGCAAAAATACACATATATTACAACTCACCGTATTTTTGGCAAAAAAGGATGAAGTTGGTGAATGTTCCCTATCTACCAGGCGAAGAGCGTCCCACCGAGCTGCCCCTCGGTCGATTCCTACCGCCCATTCCTCCTGGAATGGCAAAGACCTGGTGCAGGGCAAATTTAAATCCAGGCGATTGGGTGCTGGAACCCTTTGGTTCCAACCCACAAATGGTTATTGAAATCGCCAATGCGGGGTATCCGGTTTTAGTTTGTGTAAACAATCCTATCCATGCCTTCCTTTTACAAGTCTTAGCCAGTTCACCACAGCGCGACGAGCTGGTAACTTCCTTACAAGACTTAGCCTTTGCCACAAAAGGTGATGATCGCATGGAAAACTACATTCGAAGTTTTTATAACGTTGAATGCACTATTTGTCATCACCAGGTCGAAGCGGAGGCTTTTTTATGGAAGAAAGGTGAAGATAAGCCTTATGCATCTTTGGTCAACTGCCCGGTTTGTGGGACTTATGGCGAACAGTTGTTAAACGATGAAACCCTTAAAAGCATTAAACCGCTCTCTTCAGCGCGACTACATTTTGTGCGAGCGCTTACTCGAGTCGTAGATCAAAGTGACCCGCTTCGCAAACAGGTCGAAAGTATTCTCCAAGCTTATCCGGTTCGCTCGCTAATTATTCTACAGACAATCTTCAACAAGTTAGAAATGCTCAACCAAACGCCCCGAAGGCGGGAATTATTGATCGCGCTTATCATTTCGGCCTCAGATTATGGAAATACTTTATGGGCATATCCTTCACCTCGCCACCGCCCGAAACAGGTGATTGTTCCAGGGGTTTATCAGGAAAAAAACCTGTGGAAGGCGCTGGAAAGTGCTATTACAACCTGGCAAGTAGGTACTGGCCCTGTTCCAGTCCATGATTGGATTGCCCCACCAGTCAGTCGCGGAGATGGAATTTATCTTTACCAGGGAAGGATCAAAGAGCTTCAACCTTCTCTCAAATCCGGTTTTTTTTCGGCTGCTATTGCAGCTATTCCAAGACCGAATCAGGCTTTTTGGTCTTTATCTGCGTTATGGACAGGTTGGATTTGGGGTTCAGAAGCAGTAAGCCCAATCAGACAAGTATTGAGGCGTCAACGCTATGATTGGAACTGGCATTGCAATGCGTTGATGCGTGTGTTTGAATCTTTATACCAGTTTGGCCAACCGTCGTTAAAATTTTTTGGGATAATAGCAGAAAATGAACCTATGTTGTTATTGTCTTGTTTATTAGCTGCTGATGCTAAAGGTTTTAAATTAGATGGGTTCGCGCAATCCATCGACGACCAAATCGCCCAGTGTCATTGGCAATATCTTCCCAACTTCTCAATAAAACCAATGCCAAATGAGGCGTTTGTCGATCAAGCTGCAGCTGATTATTTGCACGAAAAAGGCGAGCCAGCTTCTTTTCAGCAAATCCACAGTGCTGTAATCACTAAGCTGGCAGCTAATAACAACTTGGCAATGATATCTTTTCTTCAAAATGTCAACCAGGCAGCTTCCGAAACCCAAAGATGGCTCGAGACAATCCTCCAAAAGTCTGGATTGCTAAAACGAATCGACGAAGGTCACACAACATTGGAAGCCGGGGAGTGGTGGTTAACCATCCCTCCTAAATCTCACACAACGATTACCGATCAGCTTGAAAAAGAAATTTATAGACTTTTCGTCAATGCGCCCATCATCAGTTCAGAACAAATCCAACAAATCATATACAGGCAGTTTCCTGGCATTTTTACGCCTGAAAATGAACTGGTATCAATTTGCCTTTTGTCCTATGCTCTACAGGTTGACCCCAAATTACGCTTATGGGAATTACGAAAATTTGAATTGCCGATAGAACGAGAAAAAGACAAAAGTGATATCTTAGGATCATTAAAAATTATTGCCCATAAATTAGGCTATCGCACATCTGGTTCAAACCCTATTTTGTGGCATGATGAAAAAGACCCTCAGCCTCACTTTCATTTCGATATTTTAACCTCAGCGGTAATTTCGCCTTATCTTGATCCCCAACCGCCTTACGCAAATACCAACCTTCTGGTGATTCCCGGCAGCCGAGCCAACCTCTTGGCGTATAAAAAACAACGCGACCCTATCTTAAAAGAAAATTTAGATCGAAATTTTTATGTTATTAAGTACCGTCAGGTTCGAGATTTAGAGGTAAACCCCCTACTTTCACGCGAACTATTTAATGAACAAATACTTACTGACCCCCCTGAATACAGCAGCACACAATTGCCTCTCTTATAATTTAATAATAATCACGGGGTTGGCGTTTCGCTGGGCATAGGTGTTGCTGTTTCTGTAGGTGTGGGTTCCAAAGTCGGCACTTCTGTAGGTATTTCTGTTGGCGTCATCGTTTGCGTTGGTGTCGCAGTTTGCGTAGGTGTTGGCGTTGGCACCTGGATATTCAATCGAATAAGCTTCTCTGCATGCGTGTTTTCAGTACTTTGCATAAAAATTCTAATCGTGACCAAACCAGGTTTTACGTCATCAAGGTCCCACTCAAACAAAAGACCGGGCGTTTCTTGAGGGTCATGTTCGTTATCTACCAATACCTGCCAGCTTGAAGGTTTTTCACCTTGTCCCCATTCAATTCGAAAATAATCAAAATTCCTTGTGGCAGAAATTTGGCCGCGAATTTCTAATGGGCTAACATTGATCAACTGCCCGTCGGTAAGTCCTGTTAGTGTAATAATTGGACGTGGGTCATCTGCGCGACAAGCACGTTCGGGAACAAACACCAGGGGAGATGAAAACCCCATGCTTTCTGCCCAAGAGATCCCCTGGGGTGCTTCTTGCAACCAGCGTTTCGCCCATTTATCGGTAACGTTGATAGCAAACACCTCTTGAACAAAGTCGCCACATGCGTCAGAAGCTGAATGACCAGTCCAGGTATCGATAATTGCTTTTCGCCACAAGTCTTCGTCCTTCGGAAGGGGAGGTTGATCAGCGGCAAATATTTCACTTCGTTGCTGTGGGCACCATTCCGACGGTTCTGTTCCCGATATCGAGCAAATTATCCGATCAATGACGCCTGGCGGGCGTTCAAAGGTTGATGGCGTTCCTCCCATGAGTTCATCCATCGCAAAAGTCATAAACTGTGCCCAAATCGGACCAGCCCCAGTTATCCCCGTCGTATTGACCATGGGGGTATAGTCGGCATTACCAACCCAGGTACCGACAACCAGGTCGGGAGTGTACCCAATTGTCCAGTTGTCTCGAAAATCATTAGTTGTTCCGGTTTTTACAGCTGCAGGAAACGGCAAATTAATCACCGGGTTCGTCCCAAACATAGGGATTCGAGCATTTTTATCGGCCAGAATATCTGAAATTAAATAAGCATGTTCAACCCTTACAACCTGCGAGCCAGTTGGGGGCTCATATTCAAAAACAACATTTCCTAAATGATCGACAATTTTTGATATCGCAACCGAGGGTATCATCCGCCCTTCATTTGCAAATATACCAAAAGCTGCTGTTAGTTCCATCAAATTTACTTCGCCGCCACCAAGCGTCAACGAAAGACCGTAATCTTCTCTGGTTAACGTCGTAATTCCCAATCGACGTGCAAAGGAAATTAAACCTTCTTCAAATTTCGTATCGGGATTATCATAAATACCTACAAAATCTAACGCCTTAACAGCCGGGATATTATAAGAATTCGCCAAAGCAGAACGTACGGTTACAGGGCCGTTAAATCTGCCATCATAGTTGACCGGTACATAAGCCGGGCTGGTATCATGGGGGTCATTCGATGGTGGAAATTCAGAGGGGACATCCCAAATTAAGGTTGAGGGAGTCCAACCCATCTCGAAGGCAGCCACATAAGTCAATGGCTTAATCGCAGATCCAGGCTGTCTTGTATCTGACAATACCATGTTCACCTGGCCTGAAATATCCTCATCATGAAAGTCGGCTGAACCAACCATAGCCATGATCTCACCTGTATTTGGGTTAATTGCTACCAATGCACCATTGGTTGCGTTATTATCCACCAGGGCAGCAACTTGCGTTTTTACAATGCGTTCCGCCTCATCTTGTAAACTTGGGTCTAATGTTGTATGAATGGTAAACCCACTCCTGTAGATGGTTTGAGGATCAAATTCCTTTTCTAACAGAGAACGGATGAAAACAACCCAATGGGGATAACGCATACTAAACGTAATCTCAGGGAAATCATAGTTTTCAAGTGCGATCCCAGCCTCGGTTGCCTCTTCATAAGACACACACACCGGCGGACGACCCGAACCGATTTCAATACAGTTTCTTTCATTGCTCAATTCATACATCAAAACTAACACAGAACGCTGTCGGTACAGTGTGGCTTCTCGGTTATTGAAAATATCATAAATAGAAGGCGCTTGCGGTAAACCAGCCAAAAAAGCAGATTGAAACAAATTTAACGAAGCTGCATCGGTCTCGAAATATGTTTCTGCTGCAGCTTGTACACCATAAGCCAGGTTACCATAATAGTTTTCATTTAAGTACAACTCGAGAATGTCTTCTTTTGAATAGGTGCGTGTAAGTTCAAAAGCAAGAACAATCTCACGTGTTTTTCGTTCGTAAGATTGATCGTAACGTTCTGATGGGTCAAGAAGCAAAGCACGGGCCAATTGCTGTGTAATTGTTGACGCCCCTGAACGGATTTCGCCAGCTGTATAATTTTGCCAAAGAGCACGCCCCATGGCAAACACATCAAAACCTGGGTGTGTGAAAAAATCTTTGTCTTCTGTTGCAATCGTGCCCGCTATCAAATATGGCGAGATATCTTCCAAGGCGACGTAAGTACGCCTGCCTGCGCTTGGATCAAGAATTTCATACAGAACGTTTCCATCCCGATCCAAAATACGGGTGGTCTCAAATTGAGCTGCCCTACTACGCAACTCCGAAACATCTGGAAGCGATGATTTAATTCGAAAATATTGATAAATTGCAAAAGACCCTGCAACTAAACCAATTAATACAAGTAAAAAGAACACCACAAGGAAAAATCTCAACAATCTTTGCCCAAAGGATTTCCTTTTTACTGGTTTTTGTGGACGAGCTGTTTCAGATGGGCGTCTTCCTGGTTTCGCACTTGGCTGTGGCGTCGATTGGTGATGAAAATTTTGCACTTTAGACTTACCAACACCTTGACGAGGTTCACGGCTTGTGCCCTGGTATGCAGCTGGTGTTACACGTGTGGCTTGGGGATCAACCTCACTCACAGACCTGGGAAGGGTTGGTTTTTCAGGGGTCCAGCCAGGAGGCGCATGAGGCGGTAGAATGGTTGGAATATCGTCCTGGTTCGATCGTAATTCTGGCGCCGTTGGAATAACACGGGTTACCTGTTGCGCGTGTGGATCAATAGGTGTGCTCGAGGTTAACCGGGTTTCCATACTGGAATCATAGGTTTCTTTATTTAATTCTTCGGGGCTTTGCTTAATTTTATCGGGCTTAAGGTTAATCGGTTGCGTGTCTTCTTCGTCCTCTGCGAACTCATCAATAGGGATAAAGGGTACTCCTGCCCACCAATCATCACTCTCTATGCCAGTCCCTTCTGGCCTATCTTCTGCCAAATTTTCAGGGGAATGATCAGCATCAACTTCAGCTACCCATTCTGAAATTGGCGCTTCATCAGGCAGATCCAGATCGATTGATTCATCACCGACTTGCGGAGAACTCTTAACGTCTTCCTCGCCAGACTGATCGATTCGATTGACTTCTTCTTCAACAGGCTCTACGTTGCTTGCTTCTTCATTAATAGAGCTGTCCGGTTCTTGGCTTGTTGAGTTATCATTTATTGAATTTTCATCTTTCATATTTTCATTTTAGCACAGTTCAATAATCATTTGAAGGTCTGTGAAAACATGCTTGAAGATGTCTTG
>CAYPKT010000013.1:0-74626 GCA_964411385.1 uncultured Candidatus Brevefilum sp.
AGATTTATTGTATAATCAAGTTGATATTTGTTAAAAGAAGTTTGGAGCAGATTGGGCATTGATGGAAAAAATTGCTGAACGAATGTTTATTGAAAAAGAATATCCTGAGGTTGTATCATCAGCACTTTTATTGAAACAAGGTGTATTGTTGATCGATGCGCCCTTTCGGGTTGACGATCGTCAATCTTGGCTGGAGAGGATCACTGAACTGGGTGGAATTAATAATCGACTAATGGTAATGCTTGATGGACATGCTGACCGATTATCAAGTACACAATTGATGGAATGTCCAATATTAACGCATAAAAATGCGCTAAGGGTCATTCCAGGTTTGCTCTCAATCCAAGATCAACCCGGTACAACTGAACGTCAGAAGAATGATGCAGCAGAGTCGTTTCAAAATATTCGTTGGGCAATTCCTGATTTAACCTATTCCGGTGAAATTGCAATCCAGTGGGATGCTAATCCCGTCGTCATATCGCACCATCCTGGTGTACATCCAGCAGCCAGCTGGGTTCAGTATGATGCTGGTAAAGTTGTCTTTGTTGGCGATTCGGTTGTTATTAAACAACCTCCGTTTTTAGATTGTTGTAATTTAAAATTATGGATCAACGAGTTAGAACTTTTAAGCTCAGATGTTTATAGGGGCTATAAAATTGTTGGGGGAAGAAATGGCGTAATCGAACAGGATTCAATTATTGAGATGCAAAAATTTCTGACCTCTGTGAATGATACGATATATGAATTTTCAGCGGTCGAAAATTGTGAGTTGGCTCTGGCAGAACGTGTGAATACATTAATGAAATCTTTAAACTATGAGTGTTCCCTTGAGAATTATTACAAAAATCGCTTAACCCGAGGGCTAAAACAATTACTTGTCCGTTATAAAAAAGGCGAATTAGAAATTGAAGGAGAGAACGATGTTGTCTGCTGAAACCGCTCCACTGGTTGAAATAACCAGGGGAGATATTGTAGAATCTATTCATTTCGGGGCATTTTGTGTGGTTGATCGTGAAGGAAACATGATAGCCCATGAAGGCGACCTGAATTTGGTGACTTACCCCCGAAGCTCCCTAAAGCCATTTCAAGCCCTGGCTTTCATTGAACATGGCGGTGCTGAACATTTCGGTTTTTTTGGTGAGGAAATTGCTATTATGTGCGGTTCGCATGCGGGAACTGCGCTTCATCAAGCGGTGTTAGAAGGCATGCACGAGAAAATCGGCACCTCTGGGGCAGACTTGGCTTGTGGAATTCACTGGCCAATGGATAGCGAAACCCGCGACGCATTAAAACTTGCTGGTGAAACCCCAACTGTATTTAACCATAATTGTTCTGGTAAACATACCGGTATGCTAGCCTATGCCCGCTTGAGAGGTTTTCCTAAGGAGGATTATCTTAACCCGGAGCACCCTGTACAGGTGAGTATTCGAGAAACTGTGGCAGAGGTTCTTGATATGAAACCGGAAGAAATGCCAATTGGGATTGATGGATGTTCTGCACCTGTTTATGGAGTTCCCATGAAAGAGATGGCGCATGGTATCGCTAAACTTTCAGATCCAATAGATTTTCCTGATGAACGGCAAAAGGCTTGCCGAACGATAACCGCGGCTATGATGAGTTACCCCTTTATGGTGGCAGGCTTGGGCCAATTTGATACAGACCTGATGAACGTTGGTGGTGGTAAGTTGTTTAGTAAAGGTGGGGCTGAGGGGTATCAGATTATCGGAGTGATGCCTGGTGTTTTGAGAGAAGGTTCACCAGGAGTAGGGATTGCCATAAAAATTTCTGACGGAGACTCACTTGGACGTGCCCGCGCCCTGGTTAGCTTGACTATTTTGCAGGCTTTAGGTGTGATAGATGAGAATGATATTATGCGGATGGGCAAACATGGAAATAGGCAGGTTAAAAACTGGCGAGATGTTTTAATTGGTGAAATGAGGCCTGCATTTTCGCTTTTAGAATTTTCGATGGCAAAGGCGTAAAGATGGAAAATTATTCTGATTATTCAGCTTGGGTTGATGAGATCCGCGAAAAATTAATAGACGCATTTGGACTATCGGAATGGAGAGATCCATTACCAGCGGTGGACGAGCTTGTCTCGACAATCCTTTCACAGAATACGAACGATATCAACCGAGATGTAGCCTTTGATAGATTAAGGGCAGCTTTACCAACCTGGGAAGCCGTTATGAATGCTAACCCAGACCAGGTGATAGAGGCTATCCGTGTTGCAGGTTTGGGGAATCAAAAAGGCCCGAGAATTCAAGGTGCGCTGCGAGAAATTGCAGAACATAATGGGGGTGACCTTAGCCTTGACTTTTTGAAAGAAATGCCTGTTGAAGAGGCACGGCGTTGGCTGATGTCGGTAAATGGGGTGGGGCCAAAAACCGCAGCAATTGTTTTAGAGTTCTCACTGGGCATCCCTGCCTTCCCCGTAGACACACATATTTATCGCGTGACAGGACGAATTGGACTGCGACCTAAAAATATAACAGCGGAAAAAGCACACCCTTACCTGGAAGAACGTATCCCAGAAGAATATTATTACGATTTGCATTTAAATTTAATTCGCCTGGGTAGAGAAGTATGCGGTGCACGACGCTGGCATTGTTACCGATGCCCAGTTGAAGCATTATGCCAATTTGATCAAAAGAACTTTAAACCTGAATAGTGGGTTTAGCTGAGTGTACCAATCATCGACCAGGGGCCAGTCCATTCGATGAGAACATCCAGCTCTTGACCGAGTAAATCTTCACCACTTTCAACGAAAACCAGTTTATTGGTCGGGGTACGCCCGCGCCAGCGATTGCGTTTTTTCTCTTCAAATAAAACACTGACAGTTTCACCCAGAAGGCGGGCGTTTATTTCGCTAGAAATTTCTTCTTGTAAGGTTTCAAGCTTTCTAAAACGTTCCATCTTTACGTTTTCGGGTACGTCATCTGCTAATTTACGGGCAGAATAAGTACCAGTGCGTGGTGAATAACGTGCCAAATGAGCTACGTCCATGCGTAAATCAGCTAAAAGCTGATAGGTGTTTTCGAATTGGGCATCACTTTCACCAGGGAAACCGACAATAATATCGGTGGCAATGGATGCGCCGGGGACACGCTCTCTGATGTTGGCAATCAATTTACGGTATGCCTCGGCCGTGTAACCGCGTCTCATCGCCTGAAGAATGCGGTCATCACCCGCCTGAATAGGTACTTCGATGTGTGGGCAGACTTTAGGCAAAGTACGGATGGCATCGAGCAGGTCGTCAGTCATCCAATTTGGGTGACTGGTCAAAAAACGAATCCGCTGGATCCCATCAACTTCTTGAAGGTCGTGAAGCAATTGTGCCAGGGTAGGGCGATCGGGTAGATCTAAGCCGTAACGGTCAACAATTTGCCCTAACAAGGTGATTTCTTTAACGCCCTGTTTAGCAAAGCTACCAGCTTCATCTAATATTTGTTGATAGGGCCGAGAGTGTTCTACCCCGCGTTTATAGGGGATGATGCAGTAAGTGCAGGCATGCGAACAACCGAACACAATCGGAATAAACGCAGAAATATGCTGATCTTTAATTGATTTAGGTAAGATAATATCGCCGTCGAGGATTGCATTAATCGTATGGTGGGTTTCCTTGCTGATATCCTTTGCCTGGTGATCCCGTAGGTAATCAAGCAGTGGTCGAGGATCGGATGGTGCTGAAACCACATCCACCCATGGGAAGCGGTCTAATATTTTTTGGTTACCGCGTACGCCAACCAGGCAGCCCATCAAGTTGATAACCAGGTTTGGGTTGCGATCTTTCAAAGGGCGCAGCGAACTAAGCCTACCGATGGCTTTGTCCTCGGCGCTTTGGCGTACGACGCAGGTGTTCAATACGATCACATCAGCAAGTTGTGGGTCGCTGGTAGGTTCGTATCCAAGTTGTTCGAGGGCTGAAGCCAGACGAAAAGAATCTGCGACGTTCATCTGGCAGCCGATGGTCCATATATGGTAATGCATAAGGCGTTATTATACTTGGTCATGTCAAAGGTGAGAAATGATTTCTTAAAAATCTATCAATTAATAATTTAGTAATACCCTATTGAGAGCTGTTTCTTAGCAAAATGTTCTTTTAAAATTCTGTTAAATTTTCGCATATTACACTGGTTTAAGGTTATAATTGGATATTGTTCAAAAATCCCCATTGCTAAGGAGAGAATGATATGGATTTTAAAATTACTGAATACAAACGTAGTACAGTTTTATCGATGAGCGGCCGGATTGATAGTTATACCGCTCCTGAGGTAGAAGATGCTCTTAACCAATTAATTGAAAAAGGTCAATACACAATCATTTTAGATATGCAAGACGTAAATTTTGTATCCAGTGCGGGTTGGTGGGCGCTGATTCGCGTGCAAAAAGAAGTGAAAAAGATGAACCGGGGAGAATTGGTGCTGGTTAATATGGATAAACGTATTCAGGATTCGATGGACTTGGTTGGGATTGTGTCATATTTTACGGTTTACGACAGCCTGATTGATGCCGTAGGGAATTTATAAGCGTTATGAAATTTAGTCATCCAAATAAGCTATTTTGGATTTAAGATCCGCTCAATTTTTTGGGCGGTTTTTTGTTTTTTGAAAGTTAATTATCCTGGTTTTGGTTAAAACATTTCTTTAAATATTTGAAATAATTTCTTGTGAACCAATTGGAGTGAAGTTAAGTCCATTTTGATTGCTTTACGATCGTAAGTTAGAAACCCATTAACTTCTATTTCAACGTCGGTTGTTTGGGTATATACTGCAGCAGATAAACCTGATTCTACCCAGGGAATAAGCTGGTTTTCAATCAGTTCGAGATAACCTTGGGTAAGCGCTTCTATTGTCTCAAATTTTTTATAACCAAAATCTTTACGAGAATTCCATACATGGTCGGGCAAATTTAAGCTGTATCCGCCAAACTCTGATAACACCCAAGCACGATTTGGGTCACTTTGCGGTTCCGGTAGAGGTTTGAAATAAATATGATCGCTCTTAAAATGCCCTGCGCCCTGGTCAAACCATCCGCTGGCGTGGTCGACTAACCGGGTTGGGTCAAGCTTTTGGGTGAGTTCGGCAATTTGCGCTGCATCGAACTGCCCCCAGCCTTCGTTAAACGGGCCCCAAATGGCAATCGAGACGACATTGAATAAGGTCTTGATCATCTGTTCGTATTCGGCTCTAAATTGGCGTCGATTAGCAGCACCTTGGCGCCCAAGCCGCCAATAAGCACGATCGTCCTTGAGCCTAAGAAACCGGGGTGCAAATAAGAACCAAATCGGCTTGGGGCTGATACCTCCACTGATCATGTCTTGCCAGACGATGATGCCAGCACGATCGCAGTGGTAATAATAACGAGCCGGCTCCACTTTGATATGTTTCCGTAACATGTTAAAACCAGCTTGCTTGATGAAGTTAAGCTCCCATTGTATAGCTTCATCAGTAGGAGGCGTAGAAAGACCATCGGGCCAGTAACCCTGATCGAGAGGGCCGTAAAGAAAATAAGGCTCGTTGTTTAAATGAAATCGCCATGTGCCTTTGCTGTCTTTAGCAAGGCTGAACTTTCGCATGCCAAAATAACTGGTGACTTCATCGAGAGTGCCATGGCTGTTCTTTAGAGCGAGTTTAAGATCGTATAGATGAGGTGCTTCAGGTGACCAGGTTTTAAAATCTTTTAGCGAAACAAGCACTTTTTGAGGTGATGTTATCTCAGCGCTGGCGATTTCAATAGTTTGATCAAATACACGTGCCTGCAGGTGTAAGCCTTCAATCGGGTTTGAAATTTGAGCTTCAATTGAGACAATACCCTGATCAATATCTGGAACAATTTTGATTGAGTCGATAAATGTAGAGGGTACGCCTTCTAACCACACGGTTTGCCAGATCCCTGAATGGGCAGTGTACCAGATAAAACCTGGCTTTCGTACTTGTTTTCCGCGCTGAATTGGTAATTTATCACTGGGGTCATACACCGAGACCTGCAGTTGGTTTTCCCCATCGAGTAAATAATCTGTAATATCAAATGAAAAAGGGTCATATCCTCCGGTGTGTTCCCCGACACCAACGCCGTTAATAAACACGCGGCAATACCAATCGACAGCGCCGAAATGAAGAATAATCAGCCCTCCTCGTAAGTTTTGATTTACCGTAAAAACGCGACGATACCAGAGCCGCTCGCGGGGCTTAAGTTTACGCTTTACCCCTGAAAGCGCGCTTTCAATTGGGTAGGGCACGAGGATTTGCCCGTCGAATGAGCCAGGCTGAAACGTTGACCGTGAAGTGATTGCATAATCCCATAAGCCGTTTAAGTTTTGCCAGGTTTTACGTGTCATTTGAGGGCGAGGGTATTCGTTCCAGGGCAATTGTGGATCAACTTGGTCTGCCCAGGGTGTGGTAAGTGGGACAGGCGCGATTTTGTACGGCAAATTTGTCATTTTAAAACTCCAAAACTTGCAATTTGGGCTTGTTATTATCCATTTGTTTGGGCTAATCAATGGTCATCTGGTAGCGAGCGCGCTGGCGGGTATAGGGCGTGGTACCGCTGACCACAAAAATTACTGAGTCAATGTTGCTGCCAAGGTTAAGTATAACCTCAGCTTGATTGTTTTCATCAAGTATCAGGGGCTTAACTTCAATTTGTTCGCCAAAGGTGATCAATGAAACACGAAAATCTTGGGGGAGTTCGTTTTGAACACGTGCAAACCCCTCAGCTTGCCATCCGCCGGCATCATTTTCAAAATCGGTGAAGTAATCAATCGCATCCAGGCGAATATCATCAATCAACAACCCATCGCCGTTGACCGCGGCATCGGTGACATAGTCGAATCGGATGCTTACTTGGCTACCTGCAAAGGGCGTCAGGTCGATTGTTTCTTGTTGCCAACCGTTTGATTTACCGTTAAAACCGCAGCCATAGCTGTTACCTGATGGATTGGAATATGTGCATGAGGATGTGTTCAAAATTTGCCAGGTTATACCATCTACAGACGCAGATACAAAGGCATAGTCGTAACCTGCTTCAAGATCGTACCAGGTTTGAAAGGTCATCTCAATTGGACCTTCGGCATGGGTTAAGTCGAAGGCGCGTTGTAAGGAGGTATTTGACTGGTCTCCCTTGTTAGACCAAAAATAGTTGTTACCTGAAAAAGGGTCAACAGGGAGCAGGTTTGTTTTATTTTCGCCCTTAAAAATAACGGTGTGCTCGCCAGGGCAGGATATCCGGATGTAATCAACACCAAACTGGGCAACATCAGCTACAAGCGGTTCTATGGGACAGGTTGAAATCGTATCGCTGGTTTTCGCAAGGGGCGCATTGGGATAGATCCTGTAATGATATCGACCATCTCCAACCTCTAGGTTACCAAGGGCGTTAGCTATCGCCCAATCTGCAAACAAATCTTCAGCTGTGATGATTTTGTTCGTCAATGGGTCTTTGAAACCTAAATTGTCTAAAACCGTAGTAATACTTTGCATACCGTTTTGCGATTCAGCAATCAATAATTGGGTGGCTTCTTTACCAAACCGGTCGAAAAAATAAGTTGCGAACAACATCGATGCCCCATAATGGGGCCCATTAGAGCCTGGTGTTGTCCCCCAGTCGGTGAGCTGAAGGTCGGTTTTTTGAACATACAAAAAGTCAAAACCGCTGGGGTCATAACCATTAACCAGTTCTGTCAGCATAGAGAACCCTTCGTTGAGCCAAGTTTCTTCATTTCTATCGATGTGCCAATGGATCATGTGTTGAAGCTCATGAGCAAGTGTACTGTAAATGTCTTTGTTCCACAGGAAGACCGTATCTGCATTGATTAAAAACATTTCATGGCCATTGGAAAATTCATGAACCTGAGGGGGAAGTTGATCGACTGAAGAAAAATATCCCGCCAAGGATTGCCCTAACCCGCTGGCATAGAGGATGTGAATGCGGGGGTCGCCATCCAGTCCAGGAGCCCATTCATCGCCAAAGAGTGCCTGTGTGGTTGGGAAAATATGCCCTTCGAATTCATTGGCGAGAGTTTGCAGGTCTTCTTCATAATAGTCAACTTCGTCTTGAATCCAAAAGTACATGTGCGCGCCGGCATAACGCAGTGTGGCAGTGATACTAAAATTTTGGTTATCGTCGACGTTGGTGACCCAAAAAGACTTTGAAGCACCCACCTGGTAGGGCGCAAGAGGGTCGGTGAGCGCTTTTGTAATATTAGTCTTGCCGCCCAGGCGGTGCGCGAGGTCGATAGGGTCATTGATGGGGACTACGGCTGCATTGAGAATATCGAGAGTTGTCTGCTGTGGTGCGATAATTGGCGTTTTGATTTGTTCTAATTGTTCGAGAGGTATTTTAGTGGGATGAACATTTGTTTCTAAGATTGAAGATGGGATATGTGTTGGGGTAACCCTTTGGATCGGTGAGAGCGTTTGCGTTGATGTTGGCTTTGACCATTGCTGGTTAATAATGAAGGTCCCACCAGCGAATAAGACCAGGCTGATGCACAGACAGCAGAGCGCAAGCAGGAGAAGAATGGTCAAAGCGATGGGTAGTGTGGACGATTTGTTGCGCATAGGTGAGTATTAAATATAGGCAGTGATTGTTTTTGTGAAGATAAATTTACCGCAAAAGTTTTTGTTTGGGGGTATTAGAGAAGTAAAGATAGCATGAAAAAATTATTTAGTTTAGTTATCATAGCAGTTGAATGTCAAGAGAGGGAATTTATTAATAGCCAAAAAACACAAGACAATACCCATCTTTACCTACCAAAAACGGGAATGGATGGGAGTCGAACCCACCACGGCTCGCCACGCGACCCGACACCGATTTTGAAGACCGGGAGGCCCACCGGGACCTAACCATTCCCACTCATAAATATAACTTTGACTGCTTATCTTGTCAACTAAATTTGGTATCCTGCCAAGTTGTGCGCCTTAATTTGTTCTTTACGAGTAAAATCATAGAGCTTTACAAAATGACCAGGAGGATATTAATTTAGATGACTGACCTCACCCTCACACCCGATTGGGTAAAAAACGCAATTTTCTATCAAATCTTTCCCGACCGCTTTGCGAAATCGACCCATCTTGAAAAACCAACGCATTTAGAACCCTGGGACTCTGCCCCAACTGTGCATGGCTTTAAAGGTGGCGACCTGTTAGGCGTACACGAAAAATTAGATTACCTGCAAGACCTGGGTGTTACCGCGATCTATTTCAACCCAATTTTTGCATCGGCGGCTAATCACCGCTACCATACATATGATTATTACCAGGTTGACCCTATCCTGGGTGGCAACGATGTTTACTTCAACCTTTTAGACGAGGTCCACCGGCGGGGAATGCGCATCATTCTGGATGGTGTGTTCAACCATGCCAGTCGAGGGTTCTTTCAATTCAATCATATTTTAGAGAATGGCAATCAATCCCCCTATATTGATTGGTTTACAATCCTTGATTACCCGTTGAATGCATACAATGACGACAAGCCAAATTATTTAGCTTGGTATAATCTTCCAGCCCTGCCGCAGTTTAATATTTATAACCCGCAGGTAAGAGCGTTTTTATTTGGGGTGTCGCGCTATTGGATAGAGAAAGGTGCTGATGGCTGGCGCCTGGATGTACCTGTTGAAATTAAAGATGAAACTTTTTGGCAGCAATTTCGCCAGGTCACCAGAGAGGCTAACCCTGAATCTTACTCGGTGGGAGAGATCGTTTTTGATGCGCAGGAATGGCTGCAAGGTGATCGGTTCGACGCCGTAATGAACTATCAATTTACGGCGGCGTGTGTGGGCTTTTTTGGTGAGGGCAGCCGAGACGAGAAACTGGTTGATGGGATCATGGGAATCTACAACATTCCTTCGTTAGATGCCGCTGGTTTTGCCAAACGCACTAAACAGCTTTTAGAGATTTACCCGCATCAACATGTGTTGGCTCAAATGAACCTGTTAGGGAGCCACGATATGCCCCGTTTTTTGAGCCTGGTAAGTGGCAACAAAGATGCATTTAAACTGGCAACACTTTTTCAAATGACATACCCCGGTGCGCCCAGCATATACTATGGTGACGAAATTGGTATGATGGGCGGGAAGGAACCAGGCTGCCGAGGGGCTTTCCCTTGGGATGAATCACGTTGGGACCATGACTTGCGAAATACAATAAAAACGTTAACGCATTTACGTCTTGCTCACCCCGCGCTGCGAACAGGAGGCTATAACCCGGTATTCTCAGAGGGACGTCGATTAGCCTTTATCCGTCAGTTTGATAATGAGCGGATATTGGTCCTCATCAACGCAGGAGGGACCACATGGGATTTTGATTTCTCGCTTTCAACAAATTTTAATGATGGGGTGGTCTTTGAGAATTTAATAGGCAGTGAAGGGGCAGTTGTTGAAGAAGGGCATTTACGAAAAGGATCACTGAAGCCCTGGCAAGGTGCAATTTTAAAGCCTTTACCATAGGTACATATTCTTATTTATCTATTGTCACCTCAAAGGTTATGGTGCATTTGAGGTGACTTTTATTTTAATTGATCTTTGCGATAAGCTTTCAAGATGGCAATTTTGGTGGGGTGGTTAAATGGAGCAGGGTCAACATGCGGAAAAGCTACACGGGTTTGGGGATAGCCAGTAATATCAGCCGGTATTGAGATTATTTGTTCAAAAGACAAGTAGCCGCTTTGGCAAAGGTTTTGTAGTTCTGCGATGAAGTCTGCGCCGGAAAAGAAAAGAGCGTTGTTGATTATGATTAGCCAACCTTCGTGTGCGACAAGCGGTCGAACTTTATTGATTAATCGAGTTGTTTCGCCAGCCAAGTTCACGCGCCCCGCTTTGGTAATGGAAAAATAAGGTGGATCTACGATTACACAATCAAATAAACGTTGGGCTTTACGCAGCTGGTTAGTAATGCGAAAAAAATCACCAGCCAAAACTTGTTGGTCCCCGGCAATACCATTATTTAATTTCCATGAACGGCGTGCGAGATTCAAAAATTTTGGGTTAAGATCAGTCTGCACGACCTGGGCTGCACCACCCACTCCAGCAGCAATACCCAGGCTGCCGGTGTAAGCAAAGGTATTCAAAACTCGCATCCCACGTAGGTTATGCCTAAGCCAATCGCGTAAGTTGCGGGTATCGATATAAAAACTCGAATCCTGATGTAATTGAAGATCGAGTGCATATTTTATAGTTAACTCATCAACCTGGGTAGATGGTTGAATTCCGCTCAGGAGGCGCCCAAATTTCTCTTTGGTGTCGGAACTTTGTCGCTGTTTGAATAAAATTGCTGTTAGCCACGGCAAGCTTGCTGATGCCCAGTTGGCAATCTCTAAGAGAAAGGCGTTGCTAATTGCTTTCTCAGCATGGTTCATAATCACCAGAGTTGACCCGAAGCGATCAAGAACAAGTCCAGGATGCCCTTCGAAAAACCCGTTAAATAGCCGATAGACATGAGTGTCCTTGGCGAAAGAAGCCCGTAATAAACTGGCCTGCTTAATGCGTTCAATGGGTGGCATGCTATCAATCATGGTATGATTTTACCAGAGCCGGGGGACGAGTATAATTTATTATGTTAAAAAATAACCGTATAATAATTTCTTAGTAATTATTAAATGAAATTAATGTGGAGAAAAAAATAAATGGTAGTTATTATCGAACAATATCCGCCTGTTATGCAGGCTTTGTTAGCAACCCTTTTTACCTGGGCGATGACCGCTTTGGGCGCTTCTTTCGTGTTTTTTGCAAAAGACATAAATCAACAATTATTAGATGGTATGCTTGGTTTAGCTTCAGGTGTGATGATTGCAGCCAGCTTTTGGTCGCTATTGGAGCCTGCTATTGAACTTTCACGTGAATTAAAAATGCCTGTTTGGTTTCCTGCAGTAACCGGTTTTTTATTAGGGGGTGGTTTTTTATGGGTTATTGATAAAATATTACCGCATCTGCACATGGGGATGGACATTAGTCAGGCAGAGGGGGTTAAGTCTTCCTGGCAACGCAGTGTTCTGCTCGTCACCGCAATTACCTTGCATAATATCCCTGAGGGGTTGGCAGTAGGGGTGGCATTTGGTGCAGCAGCTGCTGGGCTTGAAGGTGCTTCAACAGCAACTGCCATCGCATTAGCAATCGGTATAGGGATTCAAAACTTCCCCGAAGGGTTAGCTGTTTCTGCACCATTAAGACGGGAAGGCATGTCGCAGGGTAAATCATTCTTTTATGGGCAGATATCTGGTATGGTGGAACCCTTCGCTGCTGTTATTGGAGCTGCTTTAACCATGCATATGCGTTCGTTACTGCCCTATGCCCTGGCATTTGCTGCCGGCGCGATGATATATGTCGTTGCTGAAGAACTAATCCCTGCCTCTAAATGCGAAGGCCATTCAGATATCCCCACGATCGGTTTGCTACTCGGCTTTGCAATTATGATGTTGTTGGACGTTGCTTTTTAAAAAAGCAGGATAGAAAAAATGATAGCCGGTGCGTAAGCTGTCCGGCTATTTTTAATTGTGTTGCCAAACCTGGTAAAGTGCCAGGTTTCCTTTTTTACCATCAGAATAAAAAACCCCGTTAACCGTAAACCCTGCTGATTCAGCTAATTTACCCAGGCTATCATCATCGAAGGTGTGGACGTAACGAAGCCCGGGTTCATCTGCTGCTCGCCAGTCTAAAAGCACATCTCCTGGGTCAAGGTCGGTTTCTTGTAAACCAACCACTGCCCAGGGTAACACACGTTTGCGTAAACGAGAACTATTTTGCCACTGCCAAACAGAGATCGCAACATGTCCGCCCGGTGTTAGAAGACTGCCTACTGACTTAACGGTTTGATACCGAAGATCATTGCTGGGTAGGTGGTGTAATACAGCAAAGCAAACTACCCAGTGATTATTCAATTGTTGGATTTCAGCAGACCAGTTTTTCTGTGCCAGGTCAACCAGCTGAAACTGATATCTACCCAACGGCGGTTCTCCCGTCAAACGGCGAGCGCTTTCAAGGAGTCCTTCACTCATGTCCACCCCCAGATATTGACCGGTGAAACCCTTTGCAGCTAAGGCCCTTGCCAGCGTACCGTTACCACAACCAAGGTCTAAGATGTTGATATCAAGAGGGATTTGATCTACAATTTTGCGCACACCGGGTTGGACCTGGTGTCGCGTTGCACTAAAGGATGGCGCATAACGATCGTAGAAAGCCTGGTTGATCTGAAGGAGTTTGGTTCGGGTAGTTGCATCCATGATTAATATGAGTATATATCATCACGTAAAAATTGGCATAACGCATCAATTATTGGCTTTTAAGCATTATTTTGGGCAGTAAACGTTAATAAAAAGAAGCGTTTTTGAGAGTTACTGGGTACAATGCAGGTTATGAAGGCAGAAAGTTGGCGAAAGAAACGAGATTATACCCCAGCAGAACTTGACCTTGCACTTGAGATCTTAAATGCAATCAAAGCTGGGATGAGCCTTAATGAAGCTCAGCGGGCATACCCAAAATCGAATGGGGGTGGGTTTATCCCCAAGCACGCCCTGGTGGCTGTTTATACACAGAAAGTCGCAAATGGTGATTGGGATGAAGATGAAAGCTTGCTCGAAAAAATCCGAATGAAGCCGACGCGTACGTTATCGGGCGTGACAACGGTTACGGTGCTTACCCGCTTTCACCCTTGCCCGGGAGAGTGTATTTTTTGTCCACAGGAGGATGAACTCCCTAAAAGCTACCTGAGTGAAGAGCCAGGCGCAAAACGAGGCGTTGAACATGCTTTTGACCCATATTTACAGGTTAGCAATCGGATCCAGGCGCTTGAAGCAGTGGGACATCCTACAGATAAAATTGAATTGCTAATTTTGGGAGGAAGCTTTTGTGCTTACCCAAGAGATTACCAGGCGTGGTTTGTTCAACGTTGTTTTGATGCGATGAATGAAAATGAGCCCGGAAAAGGGAAACCATCTGCAACACTTCAAGAAGCGCAGGATCTTAATGTTCATGCTGCTCACCGTAACGTAGGGATGGCAATTGAAACCCGCCCTGACCTGGTTGATACTGAGTCTTTGGCTTGGTTCCGTCATTTGGGTGTAACAAAAGTACAATTAGGTGCCCAAAGTTTTAACGATCATATTTTAAAAATAAACAAACGCGGACATACTGCACAAGAAACATTAGAGGCAACAGCCCTATTAAGAGCCGGTGGATTTAAAATTGTCTTGCACTGGATGCCGAACTTGTTAGGCGCAACCCCAGATAGTGATCGAGAAGATTTTATGCGTCTGTGGGAGGATGGTGCCTATAACCCCGATGAATTGAAAATTTATCCTTGTCAATTACTCGAGGGTACCCAGCTGATGAATTATTGGAAAGCAGGCGAATATCAGCCTTATTCTGAAGACACACTTTTGAATTTAATCGCAGATATTAAGACCAGTGTGCCGCGTTATTGTCGCATCAACCGGGTGATTCGTGATATCCCCTCAACCTATGTGGTAGAAGGGAATAAAAATTCAAGCCTTCGCCAAGATGTTCAACAAGAGATGGAACGCCGGGGCACACATTGTGAGTGTATTCGCTGCCGAGAGATTCGCACAAAACAAATTTCAGCGAAGAAGCTTAGCTTTCATGACCTGGTTTATTTCCCTGCACATGCTGAAGAACACTTTCTTTCTTTTGATACTCAAGATGACCATTTGGCTGGTTTTTTACGCCTTTCTTTACCAAATGAACCTGCTACGAGCGGAATGCCAGACCTGGTTGGAGCTGCGATTATTCGAGAAGTACATGTTTACGGACAATCCTTAGAATTGGGTGAGGAGAGATCTGGGATTGCCCAACACAGTGGCATTGGCAGACGATTAATTGAGCACGCTGAGGACATTGCACGCCATAAAGGGTTTGAATATATGGCAGTGATTGCAGCTGTGGGCACCCGTGCTTATTATGCTGATCGAGGTTATAAGATGGGGGATTTATATATGGTGAAAAAGCTAATTCGTGAAAATAGTTAAGGCTGTATTAAAAAACTGAAGGAGTTGAGGCTTTAGAATAATGGCTAAGACGCCCATTGCACCACCTACTAGCCAGCCTGCAAGAATATCTGATAAGTAGTGCACGCCTAAGGCAACGCGGGCAATCCCTACCCATGGAGCCCAAAGAATTAACAGAATCGTGAACCAGGGAGGACCAACAGCAAGCCCCATGACTGCCAACACAGCTGAACGAGCAGCATGACCAGACGGAAAAGAATGTGGATCGGTGAGGCGATAAATTTGCCCCCAGTCTCCTTCAGGGCGTGGTCTGCGAATAGTGAACTTTAATAAAATGACAGCAATCGCCATAATGACAAGCCCGCTGGTTAAAAAAAACACCCTCTGGTGCCAATCGTTGCCTGTCAGAAAAAACACAGCTCCTAATCCAGCTAACCAAAACCAAGAATCACCAGAATGCGCAAAAAATTTTAATAATAACCCCACAAATGAATTAGGGTTGGTAATATGTAAAGCTTTAGAATATTTGGCATCCCATTGAAGGAGCTTTGTTCTCCATGGCTTCACGCTTTATTCTCCAAATATTGGCGAAGGATTTCCAACTGATAAGGCTTATCGGCATCCATTCCCATTTCAGCATAAGGGCAAAGTAATGCTCTTGCCTTGATGGAGAGTCTTTTACAAATTTTTTTAACGGCGCCTTCTAAAGTTACCAAACGAAAGACGACCAGCAAAAGCGTATCGAACCCAAGTAAACCTGCTTGCTTAATGGGGTTTTTGCGTGCTTCTGTCAATTGATGCCAAACCGGTGATTCTGCTGAAAAAAAGCTCTTATCGATAACGTTTAAATCTCCACCGCAAACGGAAACATCTTTAAAATGAACGTATGACCGATTAGAATTTGGAAACTTTGTTTCCATTACTTTTTGATCAATAACGTTGTAGTAAAGCATTTGATCGGGATTTGATTCAACAATCGAGGCTAACCAATCGACCATTTCAGGCTTAACGGAGGGAATATCAGCAGAGGCTGTAATAACCTTAGAAGAGACAACGCTATCTTTCGTGGCTTGGAAAACACCTTCTTTGATGTTTTCAAAAATACCGTTTTGATCTGGTATAAAATGAAGAAGCTTTTTTGCAGTTAAGCCGCATTCTGCGGGCAGGCCAATTACAAAAATTTCGTTGACAGATTGGGCACCATCCAGTGCATCAATGACCCATTGTGCCATGGGTTTACCCATAATATGAATCAAACTACGAGAGCCATCTTGCCCCTCACCATAAAGAGGGTCTTCGGGTGACATCTTTCCCCCGGCGAGGACAACGGCATTCATTTTAATCAATTTAACACCTGTAATGCTGGCTTAAACCCAACAATATCTATTAATTCTGCCAACCTTTTGAAGTGTGGACGGAAATTGCGATAATCAACCTTGCCTTTGTAGTTGGTAACTGCTAATAAAGCCGCTTCCATCATGTTCGTACCAAAAGACCGACCATCATAAACCGGGGTGGTTGTAAGCAAGTATTTAACGCCGGCTTGTTTGAACAGGTCTATATCTCTTGGCGTCGTCGTGTTGGTAACGACTATTTTGCCTTCAAGGTCGTCGGGCATGTACCGAGTGATGTATTGGCAATCGCCGGCGATCACACTGGCTTGTTCGAACGCCCAGGTAAATTTCGGTTTTCGCTCAAGCTGTTTTTCGCCTGTGGGGTAGACCCACTCAAAGGGCAGACGGCTTACAATTGGCATTAATATCGAAAAGATGGAGTTTACTTGTTTCTCAGAATGGAGAGGTAAAGGGAGCCCCAGCGAGAAGAGCGCATCGCCAAAAGTACACTTGTAGTTCGCATTAATAAAGGATTGTACTAAACCGTAACGGTCGACCGCAGTCGTAACCAGAACAGACCTACCTACTTTGTTAAGATAGGAACTTATTTCAGATTCGAGAATGTCTGCACTACGAACTTCAAGGGTATTTTTTAATCCAAGTCCGTCGACAATTGGTGTATGGCGAACATCTTGTACGATGGGTAATACAGAATGAAAAGGATGCCATTTACCCCCAAAGAAGAGCCCTAAATCAGTGCCACCAACGCCAAAAGCGTCTACTTTTCCATCCATATCTTTAAACATTTGCCGAGCGGCATCCATATCGCCGTTGGTACCAATACGCTCAATGTGAACATCTTCCCCCAGAAGATTAATAACGACAGATTTATTGCGAGTTAAAGAACCTATGCTAATGCTTAGCGCTTGTTTCATTATCGATAATTCCTTGGTAAATGATAAAAGAGATTTTCGAAGTATACCACGTAAAGAGTTAATGAGCTTATTAGGTGAGGTGAATAAACATAAACTGAACGAATTCGACACACTTTTTATTCGCAGTATAATAAGGTCTGGTACAAAGGAGATTAACTAACATGAACCAACGAAGAGCTATCCTTTGGGACCTTGATGGGACCCTAATAGACACAAAAGAAAGCCACTTTATTACTTGGAAAAACACACTCCATGCCCTTGGGTATGAATTAGATGAAGAGTTGTTCAATAAAAACTTTGGGCGCACTAACGAAGTTATTGTGCCAATATTTTTAGGGTTTGAGCCTGACCCTGATCACTTAGTAAAACTGATTGAAGAGAAAGAAACAGCGTATTTGAAAATTGCACCGCATCAATGCAAATTGGTACCTGGTGTAGAAACTTGGCTGTCAACCGCAGCTGAGTTGAAGATTAAACAAGCTGTTGCTTCTTCAGGTCCGATCAATAATGTCAACCTGATGCTGCAGAGCTTTAGAATAAATCATTATTTTGGGGCGATTGTATCGGGGACAAATATGCCCACAAAACCTGAACCAGACATCTTTATTAACGCAGCTTACGAACTGGGTTGCCAACCTGAAAATTGTCTGGTAGTAGAGGATTCTTTAGCGGGTGTGATGGGTGCAAAAAACGCGGGGATGAAATGCATTGCAGTAACAACCAGCCATAAAAAAGAAGAGCTGGAACTTGCCGATTATATCGTTGAAGATTTTAATACTCCCTTATTTACCGCTTTCTCTGAAGTAGACTGGAATTGAAAAAATATAAATTGGTCAATCAGTATTTAATTACCGGTAAAAATCTTATATAATTAACGTATTGACTAATATGTTTTTACTTTACGCTGACCCAACTATAAACGGGTAAGGTTTGTTTTCCCTTTAATGATAAGGAGCGAGCAATGATTATTAAAAGCTCAAAAAAACAGGTTAAACGTTGGATGCAAATTGTCTTTATTTTAATTTTTTCTTCCAGCATCATTCTTGGCTGTCAATCACCCTGGGAAAACTTACCAGAATCACCGACAGAGGCTGAAATAAGTCAGGCCAAAAGCCCTTCTACACCAACACCTACTCGAGAACCAAGGCTTGATTTACCCCCTGCGTTAGTTGAGGCATCTCCATTGCCTGGAAGTGTCATATCTATTGAGCAACCGATAACCTTGTTTTTTAACCAAGAGATGGAACCTGGCTCTGTTGAAGCTTCAATTCATTTTAACCCGCGGGTTAGCGGGCGGTTCACTTGGGAAGACGCTACCAAACTGACATTTACTCCAGATCAAGGCTTAACTCCCGGCAGCCGGCAACAATTAACCATTGATACCAGTGCACAGGCATCCAATAAGCAAAACCTTCAAACCCCAATTGAATTAAATTTTCAGGTTACAGACCAGCTGAAAGTGACTCAATCTTTACCTGAAGATGGGACAGTAGATGTTGACCCCCAAAGTATTATTTTTGTGTCGTTTAATCAACCGGTGGTGCCATTGGGTGATGTAACAGGTTCAGAGCCAGGCTTTATAGTTGAACCGGAAATAAAGGGTGAGGGCTCCTGGTTAAATACCAGTACGTATGTCTTCAAACCCCAGCCAACAATGCTGGGTGGAACCAAGTATTCTATAAAGATTAACCAAAATTTACGCTCTACTTTAGGGGCTTCCTTAGACCCTCAAGACACATTAGCAATTGATTTTATGACTGCCAAAGCAGAGATTATTAAAGTACAACCCCAGGCAAGCGAAAAGCTCAGTTTAAATGGACCGATAACAATCGACTTTAACATCCGTATGGATCCAGAGAGTGTTGAGGAAAATTTTAAATTATTCGATTCACAACAACAGCAGGTAAAAGGAAAATTTGAGTGGGATGAATCTTATAAGCAAGTTTCGTTTGTGCCCGACCTGTTGCTCGATCGTGATGAATCTTACCAAGCTAAGTTGGATACAGCTGCTTTATCAGAGGGGCGTGTACCTCTCTCCTCTGGATTGGATACTTCTTGGAAGACATTCCCGTCTTTTGCGGTTAATACCAGCGTTCAGCCGGAATTTGAATCTTTTTATGGAGGGTACGGTCAATTTAGATTGAATTTTACGACCATGCTTGAACCTAAAAACCTTGAAAGTTACATTCAAGTTTCGCCTGAAGTTTCTGATTTGTTTTTCCATACTGAGGATTCTGACCCTACGCTTTGGGTATCAGGCTATTTTCAACCTGATACGATTTATACGTTAACGGTAGAAAAAGATTTAAAAGATATTTGGGGTGAGTCTTTAAAAGATAAATTCTCGACTACTTTTTCAACTCCGCCGGCAAAGGCTTATATGGGGCTCACCAGCGGTTATTCCAGTTATGGATTATTCTTTGTGCCAGCTTCTCAATCAACATTAGCTCTGCAGGCAACGAATATCAACGCCGTTACTGTTGAAATCTCACCTATTCGTTTTAGCGATTTGCTAACTTTGCTGAACCCAGAAAACTATCAATATCGTGATATTTTTCTTCCTGAGGTGCGTGAAACAACGACACACCAACTGAATTTAAAAAGAAATCGGAGCGAAGTGGTGACATTGCCCCTTTCTTACCAGGGCGAATCACTAAACCCTGGAATTTATTATCTGGGCTTATTCAGCCCTGAAATCGAAGAAGAGTGGAACAGGTATCAAAAATATTACCTTATCGTTAGCGAGAATAACCTGGTGTTAAAAATTGCCCCCGACCAGGTTTTAATCTGGGGGACACAATCGGGCGACTTGATGCCCTTGACCGGTTCGAAGGTTGCTGTTTATGATACCCAAGGCGAGCTTCTTAGCGAAGGTAAGTTTGATTCAAGCGGATTTTATGTAGAGTCCTACGAAAGGCGTGATGATCTTTATTCGGATTATTTTGCGATCGTTGGTGAGCCCGGAGACAAAGATTTTAGCTTTTCAATTTCAACTTGGCAGGACTGGTATTTCCTTTACCAGAAGGGGATTAACCTAAATACTTCACCCACTCAAGTGGATGCAGATATTTATATTGACCGACCGATTTATCGTCCTGGTGATACGATTCATTTTAAAACAATTATTTTCTCGCGCGAAAATGGGCTCCCTGTTTTTTCAAATGAGGATCGTGTAAGAGTTGTTTTAAATGGTAACCCTGGTGTTTCAGGTAGAACAAGAACTTTCTATTCTAAAACGCTTATGCTTAGCCAATTTGGTACAGCTTCAGGGTCGGTTGACTTGCCCGAGGATGCAGCAACAGGGTATTACTGGATTGAAATTTACATTGGTGAGAATCTAATCAAATCGCTATATTTTGATGTTGCAACTTACCGGAAGCCCAATATCGATTTGGCGATCGAATTTGATGATAGCGAGATTTTAATTGGAAATGATATTAAAGCAAAAGTTCAAGCGGATTATTTCTTTGGCTCACCTTCGGCAGATCAAGCCTTCACTTGGTCGCTTTTCCGTAAGGACAAGTTGTTTGTTCTGCCAGGCTACCAGGTGGGCCCCATGGAAAACTTCTGGACCGAACCGTTTATTCCAGAATTCTCGCCTTTAGGTGGTTATGTTGTCAGTGGAGAAGGAATAACAGGTGAAGAGGGAAAAGCAGACATTTCAATTCCCGCCCAAGTGCTTAACTCGACTGATGTTCAAGAGGGAGGCCTACAGGAATACAACCTTGAAATCACTATGATGGAGCCTGGCGGTTTCCCTGTGAGTGACCGCACCTCACTTTTAATACACCCCGAAACTTTTTATATTGGAATTATGCCCAACCAATATTTTGGAAGTGCAGGCTCAGAATTTGACTTTTCAATTTTAACAGTGGATTGGCAAAAGGAACCAGTTGCAAATATTAAAACTGAAGCTATGTTTGAAGCGATCCATTGGAATGTTTTGGAAACAGGGATGGCTGAGCGGCCTTATCGTTATGAAGCGATTACCGAATTGATTGGGAGTGCAAGCCCAATTACAGATCGTGCTGGCGAAGCGCGGGTATCTTTTACCCCGCAATCGCCCGGAACTTACCGGTTAACAATAAAGTCGAATGATGCTCTCACTGAAGTACTAATTTGGGTTCAAGGTGAAAGTGCTGCCATTTGGCCGATTCAAATGCAGAATTGGGTCGATTTAACTGCGAATTTAGACCAATACCAACCGGGCCAAACTGCTGAAATATTTATTCCCAATCCTTTCTCTCGAGATGCGAAAGCATTGGTTACCCTTGAACGAGGGAAAATAATAACAAAACAAGCACTTGATATCAAAGGATCGGGAGAGGTTTTTTCAATCCCAATTACCGAAGAAATGATCCCTAATATTTATGTTTCTGTAATTATTCTTGGTAAGGATGCCCAGAACCGGCCTGATTTTCGACAGGGGATGATTAACTTATCGATTCCCCCTTATAGCAAAACATTGGATGTTGATATTGTACTCAAACCAAGTATTACCGAACCGGGGAAAACCGTTTCAATGGATTTGATGATAACCGACCAAAAAGGGCAACCAGTTCAAGGCGAATTCTCGATCTCTGTAGTTGATAAAGCCTTATTGGCGTTGGTAGAGCCAACCAACACTCCCATCTTGGAAGCTTTCTATGGAAAAGTTCAGCTTTCGGTTGAAACAAGCCTATCTCTGTACACATTCGCCAAGCAGCTTTTGTTATCTTCATCTGAGGCAGGCGGGCTTGGCGGTGGTGCAGATGAGATTACAACAGTATCTGCCAGAAAGAACTTCCCTGATACCGCGTTTTGGGAGGCACATATCATTACGGGTGCAGATGGCACTGCTCAATTATCAATTCCTCTTCCTGACACGTTAACAACATGGGTTGTTGAAGTGCGTGGGTTGAGTGAGACATACCTGGTGGGGCAAGCTGAGGCAGAACTTCAAACTCAAAAACCCTTGATGATCGAGCCGATTACACCGCGCTTTGTTGTAGATGGCGATATGGTTGAGCTGGCAGCTGTGGTTTACAATAACACCGATGAAGAGCTTGAAGTAGATGTGTCACTAAAAGCCCTTGGCTTGGTCCTTGCTGATAAAGATCCTTCAAGAAAAATTAAAATTGCGGCTGGACGTAACCAGCTTGTGAGTTGGTGGGGGAAAGTTGAGAGTGTAGAAACCGTTAGCCTTGTGTTTGGGGCTAAGTCGGGCGATCTGACAGATTCAAGTATTCCCGTTTGGGGTGATTTAAAGGTTAAGCGCTACCTTATGCCGCAAACGTTTAGCAGCGCTGGCCAAATAATAGAAGCTGACAAGAAACTTGAATTGGTTAGCTTGCTGACTTCAACTGACCCTTCGTCGGGTGACCTAAGGTTAACTTTGAACCCTTCTTTACTGGGCACCTTGTTGGAGGGTTTGGAAGCGTTTGAAGTTACCCCCTATTCAGACACAGCAACTGAACTCTCTCGATTGTTGGCAAATTTGAGTACTTATTCGGTCATTAATAACCTGGCAATCGACTCTGAAGAGGTAGATCTGTCGTTAGAGAATTTGATTGAAGAAAGTATTAATTTGTTATTGGCTACACAGTATTATGATGGTGGTTGGTCATGGTGGGGTGGTTCTCAAAATGATCACCAGTCTTCGGACCCTTTTATAACAGCTTATGTATTATTTGGTTTGGAAAACGCAAAAGCTGAGGGTTTTGAAATTGAAGACAATTTTCTTGATCTCGCCAGGGATTATTTAATATTCCATCTCGAAAACCCTGAAGACATTACTGAAAGCTGGAGGTTAGATTTACTCACTTTTAAAGCGTATGTGTTGAGAAATCACCACCCTGATTTGTTTTCGAACCTGGGAAATTTGTTCGATCGCCGAAGTGAATTAAGCCCATGGGCAGTCGGGCTGTTGGCTTTAACGATGAAAGACCAGGGTGGAATGAATGTTGAAATAAAAACGCTGTTAGGTGATTTGGAAAATAGAGCTATTCGTTCCGCGACGGGTATCCATTGGGAAAGCGATGGAAGAGCTTGGATGCTTCCTGGAACCCCTATTTTTAATACTGCTGCGACGATATTTGCGATTGCCCAGTTGGATCCTGCATCTGAGAGCCTGACGCCAGGGTTGCAATACCTTTTAGCGCATCAAGATTCGAGAAGCTGGTGGTCTTCAAGCTTTGAATCTGCCTGGGTGTTAATGGCAATCCCGAAAGTAATTCAGGGTACCGGTGGATACCTGGCTGATTTTGCATATCAAGCTAAAATAAATGATGATTTTCTTATCGAAGGGGAAGCTACTGGTTCTGCTTTTGCGGAAAGAAAATCAATAGAGATGGGTATTGATTCGCTTTACCATGATTCACCAAACACCTTGCTCATTGAACGGGGCGAGGGAACAGGGACATTATATTACCGGGTTGACCTGCAAACTTACCAACCTGCTGCTGACGCACAAGCAATACAAGCTGGCATCAATGTGGAGCGCGATTACTATCCTGTTGGGCTGGGCTGCCCATTTGAAGAGAATTGCACACCTCTCACTCAAATAACACTTGACCCATCAGAACAGCCTCAATTTGTTCAGGCAGTTGTTACTGTAAACTTAACCCATGATATGTACAATGTAATGGTAGAAGATTTTATTCCAGCAGGTGCTGAAATTGTAAATCAAGAATTGTTAACGACATCCACAATTGTAGATCCAACTGAAAGCTATGTTGAACCTATGCTTTCTTTCGACAAGGGTTGGGGATGGTGGTATTTTAATTCACCACAAATTTATGATGATCATATTTTGTGGACTGCAGAGTATGTACCAGCAGGCACCTATATTCTAATGTATAAATTGTTGCCGTTCCAACGTGGGACTTACCAGGTTTTGCCCGCCCATGCCTGGCAATTTTTCTACCCTGAAGTCCAGGGAACATCAACAGGTAGTGTTTTTGAAATAAAATAAAAAGAACGAATTAAAAGTGCGGTTTACTTATCTAAGTCGCACTTTTAATTAAACATCAATGATGGTTGAGTTTTTATTAAATTATAAAAGGAATCAATGCAATCAAAGTAAAACCGATAAAAACCACTAAGCTTGCCATGAGAACCTCGTGCTTTTTTCGCACATCATTGATTGTGAAAAAAGGTGGTTCCCCAGTAACCTTTAAAAGAGGCCCAGCTTTCCAGGCAAAGAAGGCACCGCCTAACATCCCCCCAATATGCCCATAATTATCGATTTGGATCCTTCTCATGAATCCATAAGCGAGGTTGATTATTAGAACCACTAAAAGGTTCATTAATGCCTGGCGAGTTCGTTCTTTACCAAACAAGTCTCGATTTTGATAGATAAACATCCCTTCAGCGATGAATAAGCCAAAAATGGCTGTCGATGCACCTAAAGATGGTGTGGGTGAGAGGACGAAAGAAAGTACATTACCTGCAAAAGCAGATAGAACGTATAACAATAAAAACCGCCAATGCCCATAAAACCGTTCCAACCGTTGACCGATCACATATAGGGCGTACATATTCATAGCAACATGCAGAAATGACCCATGAAGAAGCGCAGGTGTTATCAACCGCCAAACCTGCCCATCCATGATGAACTGATTAATTTTTCCACCATAAAAAAACAGGAGGTCTGAACCGATAAAATACTGAACCCCAAATTGAAGTACAAATATAAATGTGGTAATGCCGATTAAAATATAAGTTATTAGGGGTTTGCGATCGGGAAATTGAACCCTGAAAGGTTGGCGAATTGGTTCGTTGTCGGGTGAACGATACTCGTTTGTCATAAATTGACCTGCCTGGGGTGCACATGATGATGTTCAGCGGTAATGATGCTTTCGATAATGTCTAATGTCCGTTCCAACTGGTCGTGTTCATTGATCACAATATAATCAAAAATGTCCAGGGAGTCGTATTCTTGTTTTGCGGTTTTGATGCGTACGGCCAATTCATCGTCAGACTCACTGCGTCGACTTTTCAACCGCTGCAACCATTCATCTTTTGATTTGGCGGTTAGAAAAATTAAAATTGCTTCCGGCACCATCTCTCGAATTGTCTTTGCACCTTGAAAGTCGAGCCGCATAATCACATCATCGCCACTATCCAGGGCTTGCCTGACGTGCTGTTTGGGGACGCCTTTATAATCTGAATATACTTGGGCATGCTCAATAAATTCGCCCGCCTGGATCATCTCTTCAAAATTTTCTTTACTGTAAAACAGGTAATCAACGCCATTTGTTTCGTTTTTACGGGGTGGACGACTGGTTGCAGTTACTACAAAATAAAAAGGCAGATTACGGGCTTTTAAGCCTTGAACAACGGTATCTTTTCCAATCCCTGAAGGGCCTGAAATGACAATCAGTAGGGATGTTTGTTGAGGTTGTTTGATTTCGAAGTCGATATCCATGCAAACCTTTCGAAGCTAACAGACAAAAATTTTAGGGTCAACGTCGTAGGATGAATTTAATGAACCTTTTCATTATAATTGACTGTTGATTATAATTGATTTTAGAACATGAATTGGAGAAGTGCCAATGCCGACCTATGAATACCATTGTTTATCCTGTAAAACCCGCTTTGACTTGTTTATAAGTTATGCTGACTATGGGCAAAAAACAGTTACTTGTCCAAATTGCGGCGGGGAACAAGTTCAAAGACGGATTGGTAGAATTCGTATAGCAAAATCTGATGACAGCCGGCTTGAAGATTTGGTTGATCCAGCACAACTGGATGGGATCGAGGATGACCCAAGAGCCCTGGGCCGCCTGATGCGCAAGATGGGGAACGAGTTAGGAGAAGAAACAGGGCCTGAATTTGATGAAGTTGTCTCTCGGTTGGAGAAAGGTGAAGACCCCGAACAAATTGAAAAAAGCATGCCAGATTTAGGTAGTGGAGAAGACGACTTTTGATTTTTTAGTAAACGAACATCATTTATTTAATAATGCAAACAAACCATCAACTGATGTCACGCTGGAAATAATTTTTAGAAAATCTGCTAATTTTGGGTATTGAAGGTACAAAGCCTGAACCGCTGGGCCGATGGGGTCTTCTCCTGCTGCTCCGCCAGTCGGGTCTGCGCTGTAGGCGCCGTGAAAAGCAAAATAAGCCTGGTTAATTTTGCGGATTTGATACCCATTTTGCCAAAAGAATTGACGCCGAGCTTCCATGTAGGCTTCAGCACCTAAGATATCGCCTTTGGCTAATAAGCGATCCGCCTCTACACGGGTTTCTCGCATTTCTATTTGAAAATTAAATAAATTTGGATCGGGTTCTTCGATTATAGAAGGGGGAGCAGAGACTCTTAATCTTGGGGAGACTGCGTCTGTTGGTATGTGTTCAGGGTAATATTTTTTCATCAGCAGCCACCCCAGTTCTGTACCAGCGAGGCTTGCTGTAGTCTCATTGATCGTACGCAATTCGCTGCTTGAAAAATAGTTTATCCCCAGGGGACGGAGACTTAAATAGTTGTGGATCCATTCATGGGCGATCGTATCTGTAAGCCACAATAAATCGGTTGTTTGCATGACCATCGTGGGGTAGGTTCCAATCCCACCGATAGGAACGACCAGGGCAGAACGATCTAATTCATTTAGAATCGTATCTTCAAGCTGTTCTTTAAATTTAATGCTTATTCCAGGCGTTAATGAAACGTCCAATTCACGATTGATTTCACTACGGGGTGAGATAATTAGAGATTGAGGAATATCGCTGATGCGAAAAAGCGATGGGGGTGTGGCTTGACCTAAAAACGCAAGACCATTTTCTTCAATGACACGCATTAACTGGTTTTGAAGAACGCCTTCAGCAAGGGGTGTCAACTTTGAAAGGCGTTTTGTTTCTGCTTCTAATTTATGGCGCAATGGCTGGCTGACAATCTCGGGCGACGAGATATTAGGGTTGGTGTAAAGTGCATAGATTTCAGCGTTTAAAGAATTAACCAACTGCAATTGGTTTAAATATTTAAGCACAAGATCCGATTGGGCTTGCGAACTAAGAAAACGTTCCAAACTTATGCCCCAACCTGAAAATTTTGCCCACATCGCCCCTAATGTCCAGCTGACAAATTCGAATTCAACAGGGCGGGTGAGGGCATGTACCTGGGAATCAAAGTCGGATAAAGGGGTGGCTGCGCCGCCAATTAGAAATGTAATAATGATGCCAACCAGAACCAGACGAATAAAACACCAACCTGATTTTAATACACGCTTTATGCTGCTTGATATCTGCATAATAGAATTTTAACACACGGTTTCTTAGAAAATGAACGTTGATTACGGTCGAACCTTTGTATTCTACGCATTTTAAGGTTAAATGATAAATATAAAACTTTAGTTTTGTTAGTTATTATAATTTTTGGTAAACAAAATGTTATATACAAACCAAGAGAAATTACAGGTTGATCCTAATGCGATCTCAGAGATTGTGAGTCGGTATTTTGTTATTTCAAGTGTAACGATTGGTAAAGCCCAATCGGGTTACCGGATTCGTTATGATGGAAAGCTGAACACAAATGATAGCGAAACCGCCTACGATCAGCTCTCAACTGAGTTGTCGCTTTATTCTTTAACCCCGCTCTTTCGTGAGCATCAAGGCGAACAATTAATTATTCTTATGGACAGCCGACCTGATGCAAAAATCGGTCCGTTGTGGGTGAACATCTTGCTGTTTATTTTGACGATACTTAGCGTGATGTTTACCGGGGCCCAATTTAGTGGTGCAGGAGAAGATTTGTTATCCCTCAGTTCAATGCGCGGCATAATTCGGTTTGTGTTGAGCGGCTGGCCTTTCGCTGCCGGGCTTTTAGGGATTTTATTGGCACACGAACTTGGGCACTACCTGGCGGGTCGAAAAAGGGGTGTTAAAGTCACCCTGCCGTATTTCATCCCGTTTCCATTTAGTTTTTTTGGTACTATGGGCGCTTTTATCAGTATGAAAGAGATCCCTAAAAATAAAAAACATTTGCTGGAAATCGGAATAGCAGGGCCCCTGGCTGGTTTGCTGGTTGCAATCCCTGTGTTGTTGATTGGGTTACGGCTTTCAACGGTTAGCCCTCTGGTTACAGAGTTACAGGAGGGTTATGTTCAGCTTATGGAGGGTAATTCGATTCTTTACCTGTTTGCGAAATACCTGACATTTGGCAAACTTCTCCCTGAACCGCTTTCCTATCATAATTCGATTCCATTTTTGTATTGGATACGGTACTTTTTTACCGGACGTCCTTTTCCCTTTGGCGGGTTAGATGTGCAAATTCACCCCGTGGCGTGGGCAGGTTGGGCAGGTTTGTTTGTAACGGCAATCAACCTCATCCCAGCAGGGCAACTGGATGGCGGGCACATTTTGTATGTATTGCTGGGTAGAGAAAAAACAAGGAAGATGTTCCCATTTATTCTCCTTGCTTTGGTGTTAATGGGGTTTGCCTGGAACGGATGGTGGTTGTGGGCTGGGTTGATCTTCCTGGTTGGCCGGCGTTATGCTGAACCCTTAGACCAAATCACCCCCATAGACCGAAAGCATAAAATTTTGGGCGTGATTGCCCTGATCATATTTATTCTCGTATTTATTCCTGTACCATTAATGATTATCCAATGAGCTTAAAGATGAAAAAACCTCGAATTCAATATAAATGGGTATGGATGGTGAGCCTTTTACTTGTTAGCTTGTTGATGGCGAGCTGTGGTCCTTCTGATACTGGCTTGGACACTACAACCACGCCACCCGTGGAGAGTGCGTCTCTTCCAGGTAAAACAGAAACCAAACCAAACCCATCTAAAACCCCTGAAGCGACGCAAACCCCGGTGATAACATTTGATCCAGAAGCTTTGGCAGGAAAAACAGTTTATTTTGCCCATCCCTGGTTAGGAGATACTGCCAAGGCGATCGAAAGCATTGTAAAAAAATTTTCACAAACCAACCCATGGAAGATTCGTGTGGAGGTAACCGCTTATGGTGGTGAGGTTGATTTACTTACAGGTTTACGAAACCGTGAAGAGAGCGACCCTCTGATTGGATTAATTGCAGCACATCATAACTTGATTTCCAGTTCGGAAGATGAATTTTTGATAGCAGATTTAACCAATTATTTTAACGACCCTGTAGTTGGTTTTTCAAAAGAAGAGCAAGAAGATTTTGTTAATGTGTTTTTTGAACCTTTCTCTTTTGATGGACAAATAAAGGCATTGCCGGTTGCACCGCAAGCAACAGTTTTGTTTTATAACAAAACCTGGGGCAAGGAGTTGGGGTTTGTCGAACCGCCAGTTAACATTGATGCGTTTCGCGCGCAAGCCTGTGAAGCCACTTTTTACAATTGGCAAGATAAAGACATTAACGTACATGGTACGGGGGGATGGATGATCAACCTCGATCCTGCGGTATTGGCGAGCTGGTATATGGCTTTTGGCGGGCAGATCCCTTGGGAAAGTACGCCCAGTTTTAATAACCCAGCCGGAAAAGATGCCTTTAGTTATCTATGGGATATAAAAAACCAGGGCTGTATTTGGTTTGCGTTGCAGCCTGATCCTTACGTTTATTTTGCTGACCGCTACACCCTTTTATACGCAGGAACACTTGATCAGGTTTCGCGCCAAACACAATGGATGAACACAACCGGAAGTCAAGACGAATGGGAAGTTATTGGATTCCCAGGGGTAAATGGGGATGTGATTGCGGTTGATGGACCAGGTCTGATAATTACAGCCGAGAACAAGGAAGACCAATTGGCTGCTTGGTTATTTGCCAAACACCTGTTAGAACCGGAAATTCAGGCAAAGCTGGTGGTAAGTATGCTCACGTTACCTGTACGTTATTCTACATTGGACATGGTGGATAAAGTTAAAAAAGACTATCCGCAATGGGGGCAAGGCGCAGCTTTATTAGACTCAGTCCTAGCGTTGCCAGCTTCAAATGCCTGGGGCCTCTCACAGTGGGTTTTGCAGGATGCGATGTTGCAGCTTTTGCAGGCAGAAGCTGAGAGGGTTCCGGTTATTATGGAAGCAATGGATGCTATGATAGTCGATCTGGTAGGAGAAACGTCTCCATGACTTTGAAGCCAAAGGTAACCATATATACCGACGGGGCTTGCCAACATAATCCAGGCCCTGGTGGATGGGGGGCTATATTGATTTATGGTAAGCATGAGAAATCGCTATCTGGTGGTGAGCCTGATACAACCAATAACCGGATGGAGCTACGTGCTGCGATTGAAGCGCTTATGGCACTCAATGAATCGTGCCAGGTGACCTTATATACCGACTCGGAATACTTAAAAAAGGGGGTTACTGAGTGGATGCCAACTTGGAAGCTGAGAAACTGGTCACGCAAAGGGGGCGCATTGGCGAATGTGGACTTGTGGAAGCAGTTGGATGAGGAGATTTCTCGGCACGAAATTGATTGGCATTGGGTGAGGGGGCATGCAGGAAATTCGATGAACGAGAAGGTTGACCAATTGGCGCGTAAAGCGATCCCAAAGTAAACGATATTTTTCAGTTTTTTAAACATATATTCAGCCGTTTAACCGTAAAACGCACTGAATTATGTGCGTTTAATATCATAAAAAAGAAATTATTTATCTAAATTATAGTATTATTAATTGTGATGCTTGAAAAGGGAATAATATTGATTTATAATGGATTCAGTTAAGTACGATCTTTCCTTGTAAATTAAACTCAACAACCCCAAAAAGATAGGAGAGGCGATGAAAAACCCAAATTTGAAAATAGTCTTATTCTCAGCTTGTTTCGTGTTATTGGTTGGACTGGCGTGCGGGCTTTCTAAAACGCCCTCCACAACCGAGCCAGAACCACCAAAAACCGGGATGGAGGTTATTGAAGAACCCTCAACTGAAGAACCGATGATTGAAGTCCCCACTGTTAATGAAGAAATTGTTGAAGTTGAACCCGAGCCCAAACCAACAGAACGACCAAAAATAGAAGAACCCGACGAAGAAGAACCACCCGTTGAAGACGAGGACGACGAGGTTATTTTTGAAGATATCGATAATGAACCTCAAGCCTTTTTTGTTGAAGAATTTGATGGGGATTTATCAAGCTGGTCTTACTTTTTGATGAATGGCGATGAATCGAAAATGAACCTGTATACCGAGAATGGGCGCCTGGTGTTCGACCTGCCTGCTCGCAATTTGTGGGTTTACCTCTTGTATGACGAATTCATTTACTCGAATGTGCAGATTGAAGCTTATGCTGAAAACTTAGGGAAGAATACCAACAACGTCAGTTTGATTTGTAACTATAGTGATAGATTTGGATGGTATGAATTTAATATTACCAATGGCGGCAAATATTATATTTACGCTTTCTCAGAGTTAGATGGCGGCTATTTCGAATTAGCAAGCGGAGGATCGAAGAACCTGAGAATGGGGCGCAATACAAATTCGTATATGGCAGTTTGCCAGGGTAATTACTTGGCTTTGTACATTAATGGGGTTTTAGAAAGGGAATATACTGATAAAAGATTCAACTTGCGAGATGGTCTTGTAGGGTTGGGGGTTTCTTCTTATGATGTTCTGCCGA
Source organism: uncultured Candidatus Brevefilum sp. (assembly GCA_964411385.1). Lineage (GTDB taxonomy): Bacteria > Chloroflexota > Anaerolineae > Anaerolineales > Anaerolineaceae > Brevifilum. Next base: position 31,750 of record CAYPKT010000013.1, read on the forward strand.
TCCTGGTTGAATTCGATTATTTTGCCATCTCCGAACCCTATTAATAGATATTGAAAACCCAAGGTAATAAAAATATTGAAAAAATAAATAAAAACGCCCTCAACATTTTTGTTGAGGGCGTTTCGTTTAATTTGCAAAAAATTAAGGTGCAACTTCAAGCCCAGCAGCGATTAATGCGTCCAGACCTCCTCTGACCGGGTTTGACCTTGCAAAACCATTTTGCAACAGGATGAACGCCGCCCGAGCGCTCGTTTGTTCTGCTGGTCAGGTGCAATAGGTTATATACCAGGTATTTTTGTCAAGCTCATTAAGACGGGCTTCAACATCAACGACAGAAATGTTAATTGCGTTTTTGATATGGCTTCGAGCAAATTGTGAGGCATCACGCGTATCGAGAAGAACTGCTTTGCCGGTTTCAAGTGCATCTTTTGTCTCTGACCCGCTTAAGCGGGGGATTTGATCTTGTGAGGTGTAATTTGCCGGGCGTTCAATCGAGTTTTTCCTCATAATCCCGGCGAAAATTAAGCCACCGATGATAAAAAGAATCGATCCACCGAATAAAATTACTGGTAAAAGGGCATTGTTTTTTCGTTTTGATCGCATGATGTGTAATTTCCTTGAGTTTAATCAAGCTTGTCGTTTGAACCTTCGAAGTCTCAAGCTATTTGTTACGACAAATATACTACTAAAAGACATCGCCCCGGCAGCCAACATCGGGTTAAGAAGCCCCATGGCTGCTGATGGGATTAATAGGGTGTTGTAAAAGAAAGCCCAAAACAAATTCTGCTTGATCGTTCGCAGTGTTTTGCGTGAAAGAGCAATGGCATTGGGAACGCCACGTAAATCTCCGCTGATAAGCACGACCGGCGCTGAAGCCATGGCGACATCAGTACCCGTTCCAATGGCTATCCCAATATCTGCCTGGGCAAGTGCAGGCGCGTCATTGATACCATCCCCAACCATGGCAACGGTTTGACCTTCTGCCTGAAGCTTCTTGATTTGATTGGCTTTGTCACCAGGAAGGACCTCAGCTAAGACTGTGTCGATATCGATTTGTTTAGCAATGGCGTTGGCAGTCCGGACGTTGTCGCCGGTGACCATCGCAACCTTTAAGCCCATAGCGTGCAAGGCATCGATTGCCTCTTGAGAACCCTCTTTAATCGTATCTGCTACGCCAATAACTGCGGCTAACTTCCCATCAACGGCAACTAAAATTGCGGTTTGAGCTTGCTCCTCGATACCATGAATATCGCTTTCGATAACGGCGGTAGCAATATTTTGACTTTCCATCAAACGGCGGTTGCCTACCAAAACCATCTTGCTATCAACTTCAGCTTGTACTCCATGCCCAGCAATTGCACTGAACCCCAGGGGCTCGCTAAGGGGCAATTCTCTGGCGGAAGCTTCTGCGGTGATGGCCTCACCTAAGGGATGTTCACTTCCCTTTTCCACTGATGCCACCAGACGAATGACTTCATCTTCGCTTATTCCGGTTCCAGTTAACAACACTTGGGTTACTGCTGGCTGACCGCGTGTAATGGTACCAGTTTTATCAAGGACGACTGTAGTGATGTCTCCAGCTCTTTCAAGACTTTCGCTGTTCTTGATCAAGATACCCATTTCAGCACCAACGCCGGTACCAACCATCACGGCGGTTGGTGTGGCAAGCCCCATGGCACAGGGGCAGGCGATGACCAGGACAGCGATGGTATTAATTAAGGCACGGGCGAACAAGCCCACTTGTGCATCTGGCGCAATTGGAACGATAAAATACCACACCAGGAAGGTGACTATCGCGATGATGATAACGATAGGGACAAAAATGGCAGAAATCTTATCCGCCAAGTTTTGAATGGGAGCTTTACTGGTTTGAGCTTCTTCAACCAATTTGATGATTTGTGCCAATACAGTTTCTTTGCCAATTTTGGTCGCTTCAAACTTTAACAAGCCCATCTTGTTAATTGTGCCACCAATTACTTTTTCACCTGGCGTTTTTTCGACTGGCAACGATTCGCCGGTTAGCATTGATTCGTCAACCGTTGAACGTCCATCGACCACAACTCCATCAACCGGGAACTTTTCGCCGGGGCGTACCAGGACCAGGTCGCCAACTTCTACATCGTCAGCATTGACTTCAACCTCGATGCCGTCGCGAATGATGTAGGCTTTTCGGGGGCGCAAGTCCATCAGCTTCCGGATGGCTTCGCTTGCGCCGCCTTTCGCTTTAACCTCGAGGAATTTACCTAACTTCACTAAGGTGATAATGACAGCAGCGGATTCAAAATGGACATGACCGGGTATTAACCCTAAAGTGATGGGAATGGAATAAAAATATGCAGCTGAAGAGCCCATAGCTACCAGAACATCCATATTCGCTGAGCGATTTTTGAGCGATTTGTATCCGTTGACGTAGTATTGCCAGCCCACATAAAACTGAACAGGCGTGGCTAATGCCCAAAACAAATAGTTCATCCAGGTGGCGTTAGCGAGCGGTTCGGGCAATAACCCAAAATCTCGGCTCATAGAGAGCACAAACAAGGGGACAGTGAAAATGAGCCCAATAATGAGCATGCGTTTTTGATGCGCAATTTCTTCCTGGCGGGCTATGGCCTCAGCATCTTCGAACTCAGAATCAGCTTCGAGTAAGTTGAAACCTGCAGATCGGATGATATGACGCAGATCATTTTGGCTGATAACGGTTGGCACATATTTAATAAGCGCCTTTTCTGATGTCAGGTTAACATGAGCCTCGATAACGCCTTCTTGTTTGTTGAGTACTTTCTCTAACCGGCTGGCATCAGATGCATCTGCCAAGTTCTTTAAACCCAGGGAGGCCTCACCCATGGCAACGTGATAGCCAGCTCTTTCGATACGTTTGATAAACTCATCGAGATTGGCTTTATCGGGGTCGTAGGTCACCGCAGCACGTTCAGAAGAGAGATTAACATTTGCGGTTTCAACACCATCTACTTTTTTTAGGTTGCGCTCAACGGCTGCAACGCAGTTGGCACACGTCATTCCTAAAATGGGGAGGGTGAGGTGTTTTTGATCTGACATTGGCTTACTCAGCTACAGGGTAATTAATCTCAGCCAGGGTGTCTTTTAAAATTTGTTCAGTGGCTGGATCATCGAAATTGATGGTCACTACGCGGGTTTGCACATCAGCATCTACGTTTTTCACGCCGTCAAGCTCGGATAATTCCATTTTGATAGCGTGCACACAATGCTTGCAAGAAATATTTGGAATTGAGTATGTAACTGTTTTCATTATTATCCTTTCATGGAAAAATTTTATTTGATTAAACTTTGTTGGCGGTCTCGAACACATCGGTGATCTCTTTTAACACCCGAGTACGCTCTGCGGGGTCTTCTCCCTGAATGGCGCTTAGCAAACAACTGTTTAGATGCCCATCAAGCAAGCGAGCACTGACTTTATTTAAAGCTGATTGCACTGCTTGAATTTGGCGAATAATATCGATGCAATACTGGTCTTCTTCGAGCATCCTTTGAATGCCGCGTATATGCCCTTCGACCGTTTTAAGCCTTTGGATGTTATTTCGATGATCGTGTGTCATAAGTCTGCCTCCACCCCTCCCCTATAGGGGGGGGTTAGGTTAACTATATATTACCGCATTTATGAAAAATTGTCAAATTACTGATAAACAAAATGAACATGGTTTATTTTTCTGATACTGACATCTGTTTAGATTGTTAAATTAATCTGGGTTGATTCAAATATTAAGTGAAATAATAAATATACAGATACGCTTTTTACCTCTTTTTGTTTGACAATAAGTGATGAGCCCACTGGTCATGACCAGTGGGCTCATGGTTTAGGCGTAAGTAAAAGGTTAGTAGTAACGATTACTTTCCGCGGTAGGCAGGAACAGGAATAACGATGACTTTGCAGATACGTTCATCTTGCATGCGGCTGTATAAGCGTGGGTCTATTTCATCGGGGTTGTTTGATGTCGTTATGATCGTTGGAAGTTCAGCAATATAGCGGTGGTTAAAGAGTTGGTAAAGTTTTTCGCGCGCCCAGGGCGTGGCGGATTGCGTGCCTAAGTCATCAAGAATTAACAAGCGAGCCGTACGAATTTCCTCAAAGCGTCGATCTAATGAAACCGCGCTGGACGGGCTAAAGGCAGCCCTAAGGTGATCTAACAGGTCTGGTACGCTCACCATCAAAGGGGGGAAGCCAGTTCCAGCTTGGTAATTGCCGATGGCGGCTGCCAGATGCGTTTTACCGCTACCGTATGGGCCGGTCAATAATAGCCAACCTTGTGGGTTTTCGGCAAATTTATGTGCAGCCTCGAAAGCTTTTTTTAAGTCCTTCAAGTCTGCAGCGGGAAGTGATTCGTTTTGACGAAGACTAAAATTGCCAAAGGTTTGTCGGCTGTGATGGGCGAGGGTGGAAAGCTCTGGATGACCAATGTCATCAGCGGGGTTGCGATAATCTGGCGCCAATATTTTTACGATAGTTACCAGGTTCGGATCTTGTAAGCGAGAACGGATGCGACCCTCGAAATCGTTGAAATGAAAATTACTTGTGATCACAGTGGGCAGCTGGTTGATATAACGATGATTGATAATTTGGTAAATTTTCTCCTGTGCCCAAGGGGTGGCGTTTTGTGTTCCAAAGTCATCAAGAATCAGTAAATCGGTTTCTCGAATTTCTTCAAAGCGTTCCTCAAAACTAATCTCAGGATTACCATATGCATACCGCAACCAATCAAGTAAATCTGGCACGGTGAGAAACAGGGCGGATGTGCCTTTTTCAATGGCATGATTTGCTATGGCTGCTGAAAGATGCGTTTTACCACAGCCGTACCTGCCAAGGAATAATAGCCAACCCTGGCGTTGTTCAGCGAAATTGAAGGCCTGGTTATATGCGTTCTCGAGAGAATCTGCTTGTAGCTTCCCTAAACCAATGTGTCCTCGTTTTTCAAAATTATCAAAACGCAGTTTTCTAAGCGCTTTTAAGCTGCTCAAACTGTACAAACGCCGTCGGGCAAATTGGTTGACTTCTTCTAAACGACATGGGCAAGGAAAGATTTTTCCAAAATCGGGATGATCGATCGGAAGATCACGACGTAAATAACCGATGCCACCGCAAATGGGACAGTTTGGATCGCCTGGAAGCTTCACTCGTCGGACCTCGCTGGAAACATTTAAGTTATCTTGGTTAGCGGTTGAGCCAGCTTTTTCGGTAGCTTTCAGGATCTTGTGAACTGTTTCGTTGATTTTGCTCATCTTTATATCCTTCTTTTTGCCAGCGTTTTAAAATTGCCTGAACGTAATTCCAAGTGCGCACATTACGGGTAACTGCAATGTGGATTGCTTCTTGGATCCATTCTGGCGGGTAAATACTCTCAGCATCTTTTAAAATATCTGCCATAATCGGCGTGATCACGCCGATGTTTTGTTCGTATAACTCAAAAATATTAGGCATTTTTTCAGCCAGTTGGATCGCATCTCGGCCTGCGTCGGTACTCATCCATTCACCATTTTGGATGGCTTTTACAGCTGCTTGCCCCTGAGGGGTGTTGAGGAAGTAATACGTTTCTTCCATCCAGTCGACTTCGGCTTTTAGAACGACTTGATATTCAACAAGCAATGCTAATACTCTTACAAGCTCTTGTTCACTTCCTATCATTTGAATTATGGCGGGGTCAGCGGTGAAATCTGCCCATCTAAATTGGCTGATCTGTTGATGCTGGTTTTCTGAATGCCAAAACATATACAGCAACAACCTCAGGGCACGCAAATTATCAAGTTGGGGCAAAATCTGAGTAAAAAAAACCTCAGGTATGGCTATTGAAGGTGATGGGTCGCTGGGAAAACCATTGAAAATAAAATTTGAGGGTTCCAAAGAATTTATCTCCGCATATTTGGATCTCGGGCGGCGTTTTCGAATTTTGCCAACTCTTCTATGAATACCAGGGATATCCCAGGGTGGGTTGGTCCGTTACGATGTTTTGCCACAATCATTTTGGCTTCGTTCTTCTTTTCGATCAAGGTACTGGTTGGGTCTCGATCGATAAACATAACAATATCAGCATCTTGCTCTAATGAGCCAGATTCACGTAAATCTGATAATTGTGGTTTTTTGTCGGTGCGCTGCTCAACCGCACGTGAAAGCTGTGCAGCTGCCAGCACAGGAACATCTAATTCACGTGCGAGTACCTTTAAATTACGTGAAATATTCGATACTTCCTGTACTCGGTTGTCTGTACGGGTATCTCCGGTCATCAATTGAAGGTAATCGACAATGACAAGATCAAGCCCATATTCATGTTTTAGTCGATTGCACTTGGAACGTAAAGAAAGTGGCGTAATTGCAGGGGTGTCATCCAGAAAGATCATTGCTCTTTCATAAGGTACCATGGCTTGATAAAAAACATCCCATTCATTGTCGTTGAGCCGACCAGTACGCAATCGCTGGGTATCAATTCGGGTATCCATGGCGATCATGCGTTGCAAGAGTTGTTCATTTGACATTTCCATTGAAAACATGGCTACATGTTTTTTATTTATCAGGGCTGCGTTACGCAATGTTCCAAGTAGAAAACCGGTTTTCCCCGTTCCGGGGCGCCCTGCAACAATCAACAGGTCAGATTTTTGTAAACCTCCTAAAAGATGATCGAGGTCTATCAACCCTGTTGGAACCCCGTAAATATCATCGGGCCTTTCCGCTAAATCTCCAATTCGTTCATAAAGTTCCTCTACAACTTCACTCATTGGAACAAGATCGCGTTTAATTCGCCTTTCGCTGATGTTAAAAATCGATTTTTCGGCTTCTTTGAGAATTTCATCAACGTTCTTTTCTTGTTGATAAGCGAGTTGCGCAATCTGGTTGGCAGCTTCAAGCATACGTCTGCGTGTGGCAGTATCTGCAATAATTTTTGCATAAGAAGGTGCATTATAAGCAATCGGAGATTGGTTAATTAAAGAAAGCAGGTATGTTTTCCCACCGATCTCGTCGTACACCCCTCGATTGGAGAGCATTTCGCTCAAGGTCAGCAAATCGGTGGGCTGGTTTTCCTCATGCAGTTTCTGAAAACCTTCCCAAATCCAACGGTTTCGAACCAGGAAGAAATCATCAGCTTTGGTCTCATGAGCAACCTCGAAATAGACTTTAGGATCGATCAGGATTGATCCTATTAAAGCTTCTTCTGCTTCGCGACTGCTGGGTTGGTTTAAAAATTGTGAGACGTTATTTTCATTAATATCCATATCACTTTTCGTTGCCTGGTATTTCTGTTATTCGTAATCGCTGGATGCCAAAGTGGGTTAGAACCGGGGCACAGTCCATGCTGATATGTTCCGCAATAATAATCCCCAGAAATTTTAGCTAAGATTAGAGGTCTTCATCTGGCTCTGAATCCGAACCCGTATCTGGATTTGCGTCTGAATCTGAATCGGAGCTGTCAACCTTGTAATTTTTTAGGAAATCTTCAAAAACATCCAGATTGCCAATTTCAAAATCAGAATGTTCCTCACGATCAGATTCGGGTACATCCACATCTGCAATATCCTCTTCAGGAATAATACCCGCGTTATCCATAACATCTTGAGAAACAAACACAGGAACGCTCATCCGAACGGCGAGAGCCAGGGCATCGGAGGGTCGGCAATCGACGTTTCTACGTTGACCTTGAATCTCTATGACAAGGTTACCGTAAAACACGTCATCTGAGAGCGAACTGATTTCAACCTGGATTAATTTTGCATTCAGCGTTAAGATCAGTATTTTAAGCAAATCGTGAGTTTGAGGTCGTGCGACTTGTATGTTCTGAAGGGCGATTGTTATCGCTTCAGCTTCATATAAGCCAACCCAAATCGGTAAATAACGTTCTTGGTCAACCTCTTTTAATATGACGATGCGTTGGTGATTGGTCAGGCTGACTCGGACGCTATCGATTACAACCTCAATCATTTTGGGCATGGGATCTCCTAAGATTGCGAAAGTGTAATTGATTCTAACACGCGAGCGGATAAGACGCAATAAAACGAAAAAAGGATCGTAATAATTTAAGGTTTAGAGTATAATCGATAGTGTTCAGTAAACAATAAGAAGGTTAAATTTTTGGCGGTTCAGCCAAAGTACAAACTATGGCGGTATTATTAAGTACTTGATTATTTAACAACAGGTTTTGAGATAATATTGGTGTTTGTGTTGAAGGTTTCTCTCACATGATAAGATACTTTACAATTGCAAATAATTACTATATCCTGCACAAAACGCTTTTATAGACGCTGAAAAACTGAAAGGGCTTATTTTGAGTTCAAATGAAGAAGTTGTGATCTTGATCGTAGAAGGAGGGCGAGGTAATTCGCCATCTTTCAGCCAAGAACTGGTTAAAAAAGGTTACCAGGTTACAAAAGCACCCAGCGGCAGTGCTGGTCTTGAACTCATGGGTTCTGTCAACCCCCACGCTTTGGTTGTCGATGCTGCCTCTTTACGCACAAGTGGTATAAGAATTTGCCAGGCTTTTAGAGTGGCAGATGAATTGTTACCGATAATTTTAATCGTCGACCAGACCCAACAGCCTCCTAAAAACGCTGATGCAAACCTTGTCCTTAAATTACCTTTTACTGTACAAAAACTGGTAAACAGGCTAAGAGCTTACCACCCCACAGATGAAAAATATATTTACCAGGTTGGCCCAATCGAGTTGAACACACGCACAAAACTTGTAAATTGTTACGAAAAACAAGCTAAATTAACGCCACGCTTGGTAAAAATTTTGCAAATGTTAATGGAAAATGAGGGCAAGGTTGTAAAACGAGAACCCCTATTTAAAAAAATATGGGACACGAATTATACCGGCGATACTCGAACTTTAGATGTACATATCAGTTGGCTTCGCAGAGCCATCGAAGAAAACCCACGAAATCCAAAATTAATTTTAACCGAAAGAGGGGTTGGTTATATTCTTAAAATATGAATATTTTTGATTTTTGGTGTCTCTTCCAATCAACCCCAGCGTGGGTTTTTGTTTTAAAAATTTGAATAAATTATAACAACCTTCAATAGGCTAACTTGGATATTAGTTTGAACTGTTAAGAAATTTATAAAAAGATGAATAAAAATGGAACCTAAGAATAAAAACACCATCCTGATAAGTTGTTTGGTCATTTTTGTGCTTGTCACCTTGTGCTTGTGTGTAATCGTTACCATAGGCATTGGTGTCTCATTATTGTGGCCTGTTAATTTTGGGGGTGAGCAACCAACTGAGACACTATCACCTGATGCTAATGATAATTTACCGCAATCAACGCTAAAGATTGTTCTCGAAATTGAAGATCAAGTTAGTGCGGATAGGGGATTAAATTTATTATCCCCAGTACCGCGAACACTAATGACTCAGGAAGAGCTTGAAAAAATTGTTGTCGAGGAATTCTTTGCGGAATATACCGATGAAGATGCTCGACAAGATGTTTTGGTTTTATCCTTATTAGGATTGTTACCAGCTGATTTTGATTTACGTAACTTTTATAATGCGTTATACAGCGAACAAATAGCGGGATTTTATGATCGTGATACTGGAAAGATTTATATCCTTAAGGGCCAAAGTTTTGGGGGAAGTGAGAAATCAACCTATGCCCATGAATTTACACATGTTCTTCAAGATCAACACTTTAAATTCGATGAAGGTCTACACTATAACGATGAATCCTGCGAACTTGATTCAGAGCGTTGTGCTGCTATTCAGGCATTAATTGAAGGAGATGCTTCGTACACAGAGATGTTGTGGTTTAAAAGCCATGCTAACCTCTTGGATTATCGTGATTTAATGAAAGATTATGATGAATATTCGAGCCCGGTGTTTGATTCAGCGCCCCCTTTTATGGCGCTTGATTTGTACTTTCCGTACGAGTATGGCTATAGCTTTGTTGAATATCTTTACGACATGGGCGGCTTTGCTGCCGTTGACGAAGCCTATGATGACATACCCCTTTCTACTGAGCAAATTATGCATCCTGAAAGGTACCCTTGGGATAAACCGATTAAAGTTGACCTTGACACCTTTGATGTAAAATTAGGCTCAGGCTGGTCTTTGCTTGACCAAAATATTATGGGGGAGTGGTTTACTTATTTAATTTTGAGCCAAGCATATGACCCATCTTATCGTTTACCCGAAGATCAAGGGCAAACAGCAGCTGCTGGCTGGGGTGGAGACGCCTATGCAATTTACTTACATGAAGAGACTGATGAAATAATTTTTGTTATGGATTCTGTTTGGGATACGCCTTTGGACGCAGATGAATTTGTTTCTGGAGTAACACAATATGCAAATTTGCGCTGGCAGCCATCGCCATCAAATGTGGAGAGCCAGGCTACATGGTCAGGCCAGGATGGCAACATAACCATAATACAAGATGGCTCACGAGTAATATGGGTTATCGCACCAAATGAAGAACTATTGGATACTGTGCTTGTTGAATTACGATGATTGAACAACCCTCTCCTTTTTATGGTGAAATAGACTTAGCACGTGTGGGCGGCTTACTTTTTGATGTTGATGGAACTTTGAGCGATACGGACGACCGGTGGGTGGAAAGAATCACGCGAGGTTTGCGCCCAATAAGATGGATGTGGAAGCATAAGGACCCTCGCCAGTTTGCCCGCTGGTTTGTGATGTCGGCAGAAACACCTGCGAATTTCCTTTACAGCGTGGCAGACCGTTTGCATCTGGATGGTTTTTTTTCAAAAGGATACGATTGGCTTTCGCGTAAGTGGTACCGAAAAGCAACTGCACATGAGAGGTTTTGGCTTGTGGCTGATGTTCGAGAAATGCTGGAATATTTTCATGGCAAGCTCCCTATGGGTATAGTCAGCGCCAGGGACAAAAAGACAACTTTAAATTTTTTAAATCATTTTGATCTTTTACCTTTCTTTGAGGTGATTGTCACAGCACAAACTTGTCAATTTACAAAACCATTTCCAGACCCGGTATTATTTGGCGCCGAGAAACTGGGCATAACTGCCGACCAATGCTTAATGATTGGTGATACGGTTGTTGACATTCGTGCTGGCAAATCTGCTGGGGCGCAGACTGTTGGTGTCTTATGTGGTTTTGGGACACAGAGCGAGCTTGAACGCGCTGGCGCTGAATTGATTGTCGCTGAAACCGCTGATTTGATGGGGTACTTTCAGGAAAGGCAAGTAATGACGTCTGTCAAAAGCAAAACAGCAAATTAAATTTCCTGATTGCTTTTAATATTGCGTAACTTTAAGAACTTGGTTTGTTAAATTTAACAACCTTTATTTTAAAAAACTAAAAGCTAAATATAAAAAAGAATTTGTTAAAAAATTATATGAAAAAGAATAACGAAGCGATAAATAATGTATATATTGAAAAGTACCCCTGGCCGCGCCGTCGTTTTATCCGAAGGTTATTAATAGGTGGAATTAACCTTGCCGCTCATCTTTTGACTCGGTGGGAAGTCCAAGGGGTAGAGAATATCCCTGAAGATGGACCCTTGTTAATAATAGGCAACCATTTTCATTTTTTAGATACGATTGCCCCGATCTTTGCCACTCGGAAGCCGATTGAATTCATTGGTGATATGGTGATGCCAAATGCGCCCATGATGATGAAGATCTTCCCAAATGCCTGGCAGACCATAAGAATAGAACAAGGTACCGCCAACTTTGAGGCACTGCACGCTTCTCAAGCGATTTTTGAACAAAAAGGTGTATTGGTAATTTACCCAGAAGGGCATGTTCATTCAGGTCCTTTGCGGCCAGCCCTACCAGGAGCGGCTTATATGGCTTTACACTCCGGTGCACCAATTTTGCCAATGGGAACGATTAGTGACAATCATTGGCAGCTCGTGAAAACAATTACCGAGCATAAACGCCGGCTGAAAATTACAACCAACATTGGTGAAGTGTTTGGCCCAATTAAATCCAACAACCCGGAAAGGCCCTCTCGAGAAGAGATTAAATCAACGGGCGAGATGATTATGCAAAAAATCGCGGTATTATTACCAAAACCTTACCGCGGCGCATTTGATTCTGAGCATGCATAATTAAAATTTTTAAGATCAATTTACTTTTTCAGGCAGAGAATCAATCGCAGCCTCTTTTTCGACTTTTATGGGGTAAACTAATTGCGTTATTGCATAATTCAGGGTTAATCTTATATTTTTTTGATATAAAAAAGATAGAATTATTGCAAAGAAATTAAAGAGGTTGGACTCGTGCAATATAGAGATTACTATCAAACATTAAATGTTAATAAAAATGCCAGTCAGGAGGAAATTAAAAAAGCCTATCGGAAATTGGCGCGTGAATACCACCCGGATGTTAACCCAAATAACCCTAATGCTGAAGAGAAATTCAAAGATATTAATGAGGCATATCAGGTTCTTTCGGATAAAGATAAACGCGAAAAGTACGATAAGTTTGGTTCGCAATGGAATCAATACCAACAAACCGGTGGTCGCGCAGAAGATTTCGATTGGTCGCAATGGGCCTCGCAAAGGCAACCTGGTGGGGCTCAGTATCGAACTGTTTCTCAGGATGAATTTGAGCAGATGTTTGGCGGAGGTTTGGGCGGATTTTCTGATTTCTTCGAGACTTTATTTGGCGGGATGGGCGGGAGGCGCTCGACAAGAAGAGCGCCCGGACAACCTCCCTTCCAGGCTCAACAACGTGGGCAAGATATTGAACACCCAATTGAAATCACCTTAGAAGAGGCGTTCTTTGGCGCGTCACGTGTCCTTTCTTTCGAGGGCGGTCGGCGGATTGAAGCGACTATCCCACCCGGTGTGAGGACAGGCTCAAAGGTTCGTCTGAGCGGACAAGGTGTCGGCGGCTCTGGCGGCTCTGGAGATTTGTTTTTGAAAATAAAAGTACTTTCTCAATCAAAATTTGATCGAGTAGGTGATGACTTAAAAACTCATCAGCCTGTTGACTTTTTTACAGCCCTGTTAGGGGGTGAAGTTGGGGTATCGACTATCGATAAAGCGGTTAAGTTGACGATACCTGCTGGTTCTGATTCAGGAAAAACCTTTCGCTTGAAAGGTTTGGGTATGCCTAAGTTGAGCAAACCTGGCCAACGAGGCGACCTGTTAGTGACTATTGATGTGCAAGTGCCAAAAAATTTAACCTCAGAGCAAAAAGAGAAATTTATTGCTTTAAGAGATTCGTTTAAATAACGAGTGTAATTTTTTTTGGGGATCTTCTGGAAATGTCTCTTATTCAAGTCTATTCAAGTCAAGAAGAACAAGTTAACGCTGCAATTGTCCTGTTTATCGAAACGGCAATGGCAGCAATAGATAATAAAGGTTTTTTTACGGTTGCCTTATCGGGTGGCAGCACCCCCAAAAAAATGTATGCTGGATTAGCTGCTCCTAAATACTGGGCAAGGCCCCCCTGGGAAAAGATCCACTTGTTTTTTGGTGATGAAAGGCACGTTCCTTCTGATCATTCGGAATCAAACTTTCGGATGGTAAAAGAGACACTGTTGCGAAAGATATCGATCCCAGAAGAAAATGTTCATCGAGTGAAAGGTGAATTGGATGCTGATGCAGCAGCTTATGATTATGAAAACCAGTTGCATACTGTGTTCAACCAGGAATGGCCAGATTTTGACCTGGTATTCCTGGGTATGGGAATGGATGGGCATACAGCCTCGTTGTTTCCAAATACAACCGCTCTAAACGAAGAGAAACGCTGGTTTGTTTCGAATTACTTACCGCAGCAAGATGTGTATCGGCTAACTTTAACAAAAAACGCTATCAATGCAGCCCGAAAAATTGTGGTTTTGGTTAATGGACAATCGAAAGCAGAAATGTTGTCTTCAGTACTTCAGGGTGAGTATAATCCAACCAATAAACCAATCCAATTGATATCACCCAGCGAAGGCGAGATGATTTGGCTGCTTGACAAAATGGCTGCGAATCAATTAGAAAATTATTAATCCCCATAAGTTTTTGGTTTTCGTGCATAATAAAATTGAGAACCTCCTCATTTTCAGGATATTTAATAATTCATGTTAATATTTAAAATTAAATCAAATAACTTGTCAACACTTTTTTTAGGTGCTAAGATATAAAATATGTATTTGCGTGGTAGTAAATGGTCGATGAATAAACGAAGACGTCGTTCAAACCCTTTTTTGATCGGCTTTCTTGTCGTTGCAATTGGTGTATTAATTTATGTTAATGCCAATGTGATCCCTGCAATGCCACCACCTTTTGTTCCGACCCCAACCCCAACGCGAGATCCCCAATCTTATGCTCAAGAAGCGGAAAGCTATTTGGAAGAGGGTAGGATGGGTATGGCAAAAGAAGCCTACCAGGCAGCTATAAAAGCGAACCCTCAGGAAATTTCAAATTACCTGAACCTGGCAAAGTTACAGCTTTACACCGCTGAGTATGAAGCTGCTAAAGTTAATGCAGAAAATGCTTTAATGATTGATAATACCAGGCCCTCTGGGTTTGCACTTTTGGCATGGGCAAAAGGTTATTTGGATGAATTTTTAGAAGCAGAAGCTGATCTTAGGTCGGCCTTGGAACTTGACCCTAACCATGCTCTGTCCCATGCTGTTTATGCTAATATCCTGGCGAGAAGAGTAGCAAATGATCAGGGTGAAATTAATACTCTTGAAAGTGCTATTGAGCACTCTCAAAAGGCGATGGCGATAGACCCCCTATTGCTCGAAGTTCGCTGGGCACGTGGATTTGTTTTGGAAATTACTTCTAATTACGAGGAAGCAATAGAACAGTTAAAAGCTGCGATAGAAATAAATGATTCAATCGCAGAAATACATATGGCCCTGGGGAGGAATTACTTTACTGTTGAAGAATATGACTTGGCAGTGTTTGAATTCACCAAAGCCTATTCTTTAAATCCATCAGACCCAGAACCAAACTGGTTTATCTCGCGTGTTTATGCCAGAATTGGTGAGTTTGCCAAGGCTATACAATATGCAGAACAAGCTGTAAATGATGACCCCTCAAACCCCAGGATGCATGGTAACTTAGGATCCATGTTCTTTCGCAATCTTCAATATAACCGTGCGATTGAATCTTTAGAACTGGCAATTCGTGGCGGTGTGACGTCAAATGGAATTGTTGTGGAAGGCTTGCCGCTAAGCTATTCAATGTCAGTCATGGAGTTTTACAGCAGGTTTGGTTTAGCGTTGGCGAACGTAAACCGTTGTAATGAGGCTGTTCAAGTGGCCAGCGCTTTGATGCAAACGGTACCAGATGACTTAACCTCGGTATACAATGCTGAAATAATTATTGAAATTTGCCAGGAAAACCAAAGTAACCCTCCAACACCCGTGCCTGAAACCGAAGATTAGTGGGATGATGTACCAAATCCAGGTTTAAAATTATGTATTTACGAGGTGAAGACCCCAGCTTTAGAATAAAGCGTTCAAAATCAAACCCATATTTGATTCTATTTTTGGTGGTTGCTATTGTATTTTTAGTAACTTTATTAACAGGAATTGTTAAAGGGGATGTAGAACCTTTATTTATGCCGACGCCTACCCCAACCCGGACATCAGATTCGTTTGTGGTGGAAGGGCAGACCCATTTTGAAGCAGGTAACCTGGAAGGGGCAATTAATGCTTTTAGGAAAGCCTTGGCTTTAGATCCAGAAAACCCAGAATTATTTGCAGAATTAGCCCGCATCCAAACTTATTCTTCAGCTCTCAGTACAACTGATGCCGATAGAGCCCAACGTTTACAGGAGGCTCTTGAATCAATAGATAAAGCTAAAGAGCTTGCGCCAGATAACAGCATGGTTTTAGCGATCCGTGCCCTGGTTTTAGCGTGGAATGCTAACCCGTTTTTAGTCGATGAAGAGACTGCAGAAGATTTACTGAATAAGGCTGAGTCAGAAGCATTAATGGCTTTGCAAATTGATAATACCAATACCCTGGCGCTTGCCTATTATGCTGAAGTCCTGGTTGAGCAAAAGAAATGGAACCAGGCGGTTCAATACATTCAGCAAGCCGTGGAAAGAGACCCGACGCTGATGGATGTGCATCGCATTATGGCGTTTACCAATGAGACCTTGGGTGAATATAACCTATCCATTCAATCTTATAAAAAAGCCATCGAGATTATGCCCAACTATACCTATCTATATATTGCAGTGGGTCGAATTTACCGTCATTTACAGCTTTATGACCAGGCTTTAGAGAATTTTGCAAAAGCTGCAAACTTGAATCAACAATTAGGTATCAAAGACCCTACCCCTTACCTGACGATTGCGAATACCTATGCTCAAGATGGCGAGTTTTTTGCGGCAGCTTTAAATGTGCACCAAGCCTTGAACTTTACACCAGCTAACCCCAATGTATATGGTCAACTTGGCGTAATTTACCATAAGTCACGTAACTACGAAGGCGCTATTCCCGCCTTGCAATGCGCAATAGAGGGCTGTAACCCTGAAGTTAGTTGCGAGGTACGCAATTGCGATCCTGATCGAGACCCGATGGTTTCAATTGATGGCTTACCGCTTTCACCCAGTACGATAATTTATTATTTTACTTATGGTTCTGTGCTTTCGGGAATGCACAGGCCAGGGGATGATAAATGCGAAACAGCTATGGTTATTTTTTCAGAGATCCGCAGCCAATATGCGGATGACAGTGCGGTAATGGGTATTGTTCGAGCAGGCGAAGACATCTGTAGCTATAGTGCAGATGTTAACGAAGAATAAATCCTTATTGGAAATTTTTAATATTAAAGCTTCCTTCAATTGGCTATCTACCAGGACGCGAAAATTCAATTTTTGGGGAATTGTAAATATTTTGTAAGAATCATTGAATTCACCCTTGACGCACATTTTTAAAAAAGGTAAGATAATTGACGTTAGCACTCTAAACAACAGAGTGCTAAAATGGTGAAAAGACCAGAGATAAAAAATTAATTATTTAATGGAGGAACGAATGGCAATCTCAATAAAACCTTTGGGTAATCGACTGGTAGTGGAGCCCATCGAGGAAGAAGAAATCACTGCTGGAGGCATCGTGCTTCCTGAAACCGCAAAAGAAAAACCTCAAAAGGGTACGGTTTTAGCAGTTGGACCAGGCGAACGTAATGATAAGGGTGAGCACGTGGCTTTGGAAGTTGCAGAAGGTGACCTGGTTTTATTTGCAAAATATTCTGGCACCGAAATCAAGTATGACGGAAAAAAACTGTTGATCATGCGTGAGAGTGATATCCTCGCGAAAATTAACAGCTAAAAGATTGGAATTTAAGGAGTAAAAAAAATGGCAAAACAAATTATTTTTGCTGAAGAAGCACGCCGCTCATTGAAAGCCGGCATCGATATTGTGGCAAAATCCGTAGTCACTACCCTGGGACCGAAAGGTCGTAACGTTTCATTAGACCGTAAATTCGGTTCTCCCACCATTACCCATGACGGTGTTACCGTTGCAAAAGAAATTGAATTGGAAGATCCATTCGAGAACATGGGCGCGCAGTTGCTTAAAGAAGCAGCCACAAAAACAAACGACATTGCAGGTGATGGCACCACAACTTCGACTGTTTTAGCACACGCGATCGTCAATGATGGCCTTAAAAATTTGGCAGCTGGTGCAAATCCAATGCTGCTCAAACGCGGTATTGAAGCTGGTGCAAAAGCTGTTGCAGCTGCAATTGGTAAACAGGCAATCGATATCACTACCAAAGAAGAAATTGCAAATGTTGCATCCATTTCAGCCCAGGATCGCGAAATTGGCGATTTGATTGCTGAAGTCATGGATAAAGTCGGCAAAGACGGTGTTATTACCGTAGAAGAATCTCGCGGTCTTGAATTTGAAACCGAATACGTTGAAGGTATGCAGTTTGACCGCGGTTATATTTCGCCTTATTTCGTCACTGACCCAGAAACCATGGAAGCTTCTATTGAAGATGCTTACATCCTTGTTTACGACAAGAAAATCTCTGCAGCAAGCGACATTGTTCCTATGCTCGAGAAATTAGTTCAGGTTGGGAAGCGTGAACTCGTCATCATCGCTGAAGATATCGATGGTGAAGCACTGGCGACCCTGGTGTTGAACAAATTACGTGGTATGCTCAATGTTTTGGCTATCAAAGCCCCTGGATTTGGTGACCGACGGAAAGCAATGCTACAGGATATTGCTATTCTAACGAATGCAACTGTCATCTCAGAAGAGACTGGCCGAAAATTGGAAACCGTAACCATCAATGATCTTGGCCAGGCAGAAAAAGTTTCTTCTACCAAGGATGATACAACCATTGTTGGCGGCAAAGGTGAAGGCAGCCAAATTAAGGGACGCATCGAGCAAATTCGGGTTGAAATTGAGAACACAACCAGTGATTACGATCGCGAGAAATTGCAAGAACGTTTGGCTAAACTTTCTGGCGGTGTAGCCATTATCCGTGTTGGTGCAGCGACCGAAACCGAATTGAAAGAAAAGAAACATCGTGTAGAAGATGCTCTGTCTGCCACACGAGCGGCTGTTGAAGAAGGTATCGTTCCTGGCGGCGGTGTAGCATTAATCAATGCGATGAGTGCAGTTGCTGAATTAAAGATGGACAGTGACGATGCTCAGATCGGTGTAAAGATTGTGCGTGATTCCCTTGAGGCCCCGATGCGCAAAATCGCTGAAAATGCCGGCAAAGATGGTTCAGTCATTATTGAACATGTTCGCCAGGCTCAGGCCAAAGAAAAGAACGAACGCATTGGTTATGACGTTATAGCCGAAGAATTCGTTGATTTGGTCAAAGGTGGTGTCATTGATCCCGCTAAAGTGACCCGTGGAGCTTTGGAAAACGCCGCATCAATTGCCGCGATGATTTTGACCACTGAAGCCCTGATTACAGATATCCCCGAGAAAGAACCACCGATGCCTGCTGGAGGCCCTGGTGGAATGGGAATGGGTTACTAATCTACAAGAGATTTACAACCGCAAAGGCTGCACTTAAAAATGCAGCCTTTTTATTTTGTGTATGGAGATTTTTTATGCGCTGGTATAATAAAACATATGCAATCTTTAAAGTTAATGACAAAGAAGATAATTTGTGTATTGATCTTTGCTGTTTTAATACTGTCAAGCTGCTCGCATGATGTTGAACCTTTACCGGCAATTACACCATCAACTGTAGGTGATCCAACAGAAGCTTTTACACCTACATCAGCCCCTACAGCAACTTTTGAACCATTTGCCGCTGTGGTTAATGGCGAGGGTATCCCGTTAAAATGGCTCGACCGAGAAGTCGAACGTTATATTTTCTCTCAAGAAAAGGTTGAATTTAAAACAGCAGACCAGGATGATGTTCGTGAAATCGTTCTGAACGATTTGATCGATCAATTTTTATTTGCCCAAGCTGCAAGTGAAGCGGGCACCAATTTTACTGATGAGGAAGTGCTCAGCCGTTTTGATGCTTTAGCGCAAGAAGTTGATCTTGATCAATGGATGCTTGATTGGGGCTATTCACAGGATGAGCTGTTAGCCTCCTTGAGGCTTCAAATATTGGTCACTGTTCAAAGAGACTTAATTACAGCTTCAGTCCCGGAAGCCCTGGAACAAGTAGAATTAAGACAGATCCTGGCCTTAACCGAAGCTGGCGCAAATCGAGCTTTTACAGGTTTAAAATCAGGAACTTCTTTCGAAGACCTGGCGAATGAATTTAGCCCCACAACAGGTGGATATCTTGGATGGGTTCCGCGGGGCTATTTGTTATTTCCCGAGGTGGAGGAAGCAGTTTTTAATATAGAGGTGGGCACTTATACCGAAATTATTGAAACAAGAATTGGTTACCATATTGTTTTTGTTATCGCCCGGGATGAACGCCCATTGACGACTGACGCTCGCTTTGTACTTGAAAGGCAAGCCCTTTATGACTGGCTGGAGCAAAAGCGAGACGAAAGTATTATTGAAATTCTAATTTGATCTTATGCGCAGTAACACACCAAACCGATCACAAAAAACACCCGTGCATGCTAAGCCTGTTCCTGCTTTTAACTCAATGGCAACGCCGCGACGAGCGCAACAACGGCAAAAGCCCGGGATCCTTGGTTTTATGTTTGTATTGGGTTTATTAGGTGGTTTTGTTTGGATATCGATGTTAATCTTTGGCTGGGGCCCTTATGCAAATGAATCCTTTGAGAATTCGCCAGAGGTTCAAACCCCAATCAGCATTGTTTCACTGGCGAGTCTTGTTCCCTCAACCACAACAATAGCCCCTACTGAAGCTCCTACTTCAGCTGTCATTGAATCTGAAACAGAAGTCGAAACAACTATCCCCACAGAGATTGGAACTGTTACGAGCGCGCCTACTCAGGCTTTACTTCCTTTTATATTGAGTGGGGAGCCTGAACCGATGAGCAGTGCTTTGATCCGCCCGGGGCTGGGTTGTGATTATTTGGTCATCGCTGGGCAGGTATGGGATCTGCAAGATGCACCGGTCAAAAACATGAAACTTCATCTTACAGGTGAGTTAGCCGGGTATTCAATTGACCACTTCGCAGAAACTGGTTCTGCAATTGATTATGGTAAATCTGGCTATGAGTTTGCCTTAAAAGGCTTGTTAGTCGATAGCCAGAACTCACTTTTTATTCAACTGGTTGATCGCGACGATAACCCCTTATCGAACCCCTACGCTCTTGAAACCTTTGAGGATTGCCAAAAGAACTTGATTATGGTTAATTTTAAACAGGTTCGATAACTTTAATTTCTTAAATCATTAATTTTCACCACCGAGATATGCTGAAATCACCGATGGGTTGTTCATTACATCCGCTGCTTTTCCTTCAAGCGTAATCCGCCCGGTTTCAAGCACATAGGCACGGTCAGCAATGGATAATGCCATCTGAGCGTTTTGCTCGACCAATAAAATGCTGGTACCCTGGGCGTTAATTTCCTGGATAAGATCAAAAATTTGTTCAACTAACACGGGTGACAAACCCATTGAAGGCTCGTCGAGTAAAACCAATTTTGGATCGGACATCAAGCCCCGTGCCATGGTTAACATTTGTTGTTCGCCGCCGGATAAAGTCCCACCAAATTGCTTTTTACGATCACCCAATACAGGGAATCTTTCAAACATTTGTTCCATACGTTTGGCAACCAGACGCCGATCCTTGATTAAAAACGCTCCCATTTCTAAATTCTCAATCACGGTCATTTTCGGAAATATTTTTCGCCCCTCAGGGATATGGACAATTCCTCTTTTTACAATATCCTGAGGGGGCAGGAAGTCAATCTGTTCATCTAAATATACGATGCTGCCTTCCGTGGATGGAATCAGGTTAGAGATCCTATTTAGCAAAGTTGATTTGCCAGCGCCGTTTGAACCAATTAATGAAACAATTTCTCCCTGGTTTAATGAAAAGCTGATCCCTTTTAACGCCTGGATTACACCGTAATAAACATGTAAGTCTTTAACAAAAAGCATACTGCAGCCTTCTTTGTTGATATTTATTTGCTAAAGCTGAGCCACCAGGCCCTAAATAGGCTTCGATCACACGTTGATTGGATTGAATTTCATTGGGAGCACCTTCGGCTATTTTAGTGCCGTAATCCAGAACAGTAATACCATCAGACATTCCCATAACCACGTTCATATCATGTTCGATCAGAATGATTGAAATACCCAAATCATCGCGTAAAGAGCGGATTAGCCGAATCATGTCAACTGTTTCCTGGGGGTTCATGCCAGCGGTAGGTTCATCTAATAAAAGTAAGGAGGGTGAATTACCTAAGGCTCGTGCAATTTCTAAACGGCGCTGCAAACCATAAGGCAAATTGCAGGCTAATGTATTTTCGAGGTTTTCTAAACCAACATATTTGAGCAATCGAACAGCCTCAATAATGGCTGCCTGGGTTTCTTGACGATAACGTGGTGTATGGAAGACAGCATCTAACCAGCTTGAGCTTAGTTTAGTGTGCTGACCGATGAGCACGTTTTCGATAACTGTTAGGTGACCGAAAAGACGAATGTTTTGATAGGTGCGGGAGATCCCTAATTTTGCGACATCTTCAGTCGAAAAGCCTTGAATAGATTGATTGCAAAATAAGATTTCTCCTAATTCTGGTTTATAAAAACCTGAAAGGCAATTAAAAAAAGTTGTTTTTCCGGCGCCATTTGGACCAATGATGCTGTAAATTGATCCCTTAGGGATCGAAAGGTCGATATGGTTGACGGCAGTTAAGCCGCCGAATTGCTTGGTAACTTGTTCAGTTTGGATAATAAATTCAGTCATGTTATTTTCTCACTAAGATCAATAGTTGTTGGTTCTTTAATAGCTAATAAAGGTTCGGAAGTTTTTAAATTTGGGCGGGTAGCAGGCCACAAACCCTCGGGGCGTAGTAACATCATTACGATTAATAAAACCCCAAAAATCAATTGTCGATAAATTTCCACCTCTCGCAGAATTTCAGGGATACCTTTTAATGCAAAGGCTCCCAGGGCAATCCCTGGCACACTATTTATCCCTCCAACAATAAGTAAGCTAAGCACATTGATAGATACATTTAAGGTATGGTCATTCGGACCAGTAAACGCATTACGAGCTGCCATCACGCCACCTACTAACCCAGCAAAACCTGCACCAATAATGAGGGCGAGCAATTTGTATTTTCGTAAATTAATCCCAGATGCCTGGGCGGCTATGGGATCTTCATTGATGGCTAACATTGCCCGACCGGTGGAAGAATTAGCTAAGCGCTGGTAAATAACGATGGTAAGGATAAGCAGTAAAAAGATCAGGTACACATAATCTGAATCGCTGGTAAATGGTTTACCAAACAAAGTTGGTCCTTGGATAGCATGAATGCCCCCCGGGCCACCGGTAAGGCTCATCAAGAGATCGCTTTTAAGCAAGATACGAATAATCTCCCCGAAGCCGAGGGTAACAATTGCTAAATAATCTCCTCGTAAGCCCAGGGTTGGCAGCCCCAGTAAAATTGCCGCGACAATTGATAAAACAATACCAATTAACAACGAAGGCCAAAAACCGAGCAAAATACCGTGTGGTTTAGGTGCATTTAAGAGAGCCATACTGTAAGCACCAATCGCAATAAAGGCTGCGTACCCTAACATTAATTGGCCTGATAAGCCAACAATAATATTTAGCCCTATCCCCGCGATAATATATAAACCCACTAAGCCAGTGACGTAATTAAGGTAGGACCCCCAAGTTAATGGCAAGATTAAACCAAGGATAACCAGGATGATGAATAGCCCGTACTTTCCATATTTTTTAATCAAAGGTGGGCATTTATTCATAAGGCGATTGACAACTATAGGAAGGCTATTTTTTATATCAGCAACTTTTTCCTGAACTCGCGTCGACTGGAACCCAATTGCAAATAAAGACGCTAACAAACCTATGCAAAGGTAAATACTAAAAATAATTAATACGCCCACCAACCCTCGATTCAGCAAGAAGAAATCCATTGCGTCGAATGAGAGTGCAGTCAGATATTCGCGGACGTCTGTCTTTGATTGCACAAGGTGATTTAATAAAAGACTAAATCCGCCAACGATTGTGGCAATTGTTATTGAAGTGACTAAACTTTGGAAAATACGTAGCTTTGCCAGAGAGTTTTTGTCACTCGCATTCCAACCAAAAATGGAGGCTAACAAAATATGGGTGTAGACCATATAAACTGTTCCGGCTATCGCGCCTCTTTGCACCTGAACCCCCAAGAGCTTGCTTAATAAATCGGCAGCAACAACATGAAAGCCAATTAATACAATGAAGATGATTATTAAACTGAATATTGCGCCCTTTTGGACCTGCTCGCGCACAAGGTTGTTGTTACTCATACCTTTTCCTCCGTAAGCACCTCGCCAAGTATGCCGGTCGGCTTGAAGATTAAAATTCCTATCATAATTACGAAGGCGATCACATCTTTTAGTTGAAAGCTGATGTCTAAAGCTGCAGGCCCGGCGGCTTCTAAAATGCCTAACAGGATCCCACCTAACATGGCGCCAGGGATATTCCCGACTCCGCCGAAGACAGCAGCAGTAAAAGCCTTAATCCCCGGAAGAAAGCCCACGAAATAGTATAAAATTCCGTTATGAAGCCCCCACATAACCCCAGCAGCACCCGCCAGGGCACCGCTAATAATAAAGGTGTGGCTAATTGTTTGGTTAACATCAATACCCATTAGAGCAGATGTGTCTTTATCCATCGCGACTGTCCGGATAGATTTTCCTAAACGAGTTCGTTTAACAAGAACTAACAAACCAACCATTAAAATTAAAGAAAGAACTAAGGTAATTACACCGGTATAGGGAACGATAATTGGGACTTGGTTTATGATGACTTGCCAACCTATCCCGCGTGATAAAATAGCGGGGTTATGATAATTACGCGTTTGGGGGCTAAACAATAAAAATGCAGCATTTTGCAGCACGATTGAGGCCCCAATTGCACTAATTAACAATATTAAACGGGGAGCTTTACGAAGAGGGCGATAAGCTATTTTTTCAAGAAAAAAGCCGATCGTTGCAGAAACTATCATACCGATTAGAAAGGCAAGAGAAAAAGAAAGCCATGGGTGGGCGTTTGCAAAGGAAATTTGCGCTCCATTTTCACCGGCAACTTGTATGGCATTCACTGCTTCAAACACAAAAAAACCGGCGAAACTACCTAACATCATAATTTCACCGTGGGCAAAGTTGATCATCAATAACGTGCCATATACCAGGGTATAACCGATAGCTATCAAGGCATAAACGGAACCGATTACTAAACCGGCAATTAACAACATTACCCAAGTTTCGAGCCCGTAAGTTTGGTTAATAAAGAAAACACGATAAAGACGCAAAATAATTATAAATCCCAGAATAATGGCAAGCAAAATCCTGGCTGGTTTAATTAAGTTATTTAATTTTCTGATATGATCTTGGTTTTTTATTAATTTCATTGATAAAACTTCTCTAAAAGGTTTGAAAACACACAAGGGGGTTTTCACCACCCTTGCGTGTTAACTTGTTAGATTTTGTTAATTGATGACAACCCATTCACCATCAACGACTTGTTCGAAAGCAGGGCCTTCAGTGTTACATTCGCCAACGTCGTTACAGGTATAGGTGCCAATCCCTACATAATTTGTCGTATGACGTACAGCGTCGACAAGGGCACCACGCGGGATATATAAATTGCCTTCGTCGCCTAAAAAGGCAACCGATTTAACCGCATTGGTTAATATAATTGTGGCATCATAACTGTTATAGGTGTA
Source organism: uncultured Candidatus Brevefilum sp. (assembly GCA_964411385.1). Lineage (GTDB taxonomy): Bacteria > Chloroflexota > Anaerolineae > Anaerolineales > Anaerolineaceae > Brevifilum. The sequence goes on from CAYPKT010000013.1 coordinate 56,949, forward strand.
AGGAGAAAGTGTTACTGGTGCAATACCATAGGCTGCAATATATGCTTGTTCAAAATTATTTTTTAAGTCTGATTCTTTTGGCATTCGAATGTTTGCATGAATTGATCCTTCGGCATTTTCGCCAGCCTGGGTAAGGAAATCGGTGCCGTAGCTGCCATCACACCCAAAGAAAACCGTGTCTGTTAGGTTCACCGATTTTAATTGATTTGTTAAAACCGCTGCATCCTGAGGGTAACCACCGAAATAAAGCACTTCAGGGTTTTGAACAGCAATGGTTGTTAAAATCGGGGTGTAATCTGCTTCACCTGGGGTGATTCCTTCAACCGAAGTTACTGTTCCTCCTAAGCTTTCAAATTCTGCTTTTACTGCATCCGCCAACCCTCGTCCGTAGTCTTCACTATTGTGGATGATTGCAATTCGGGTGGCTTTTAGCTCGGAATAGATATAGTTGGCAGCAGCTTTGCCTTGAATGGGGTCGATAAATGGAATCCGATTAAACACCCTGGAACCTTGTTGGGTCAAAAATCCGGCAGTAGCAGATGCAGACATCATTGGAATGCCGGCAGTCTCGTAAATTGGCATAGAGGCTGCTGCAGGTCCTGTAAACAAGGGACCCAGCAGGGCAACCACAGTTGGATCTGATACGAGCTTATTTGCGACAGCCGCACCGCTTTCTGAACTACCTTCGTCGTCTTCCATTTGAAGTTCAAAAGTAAAACCGTGTATCTCGCCTGCATCGGCAACAGCGAGCGTCCCTGCGTTTTTATTATCAATTCCCAAATTTGCTGAAGCACCACTAATGGGGGCGCTGGCACCGATTTTTATAGTTTGTCCTGGGCGGATTACCGCACAACCCCATTCGTCTGTTTTACAGGGATCATTTACAGAATCGACCAGATCGGATTCGGCTTTGGGCGCTGCTGGGCTGCAAGCACTCAAAGCCATAATAAAGATAAACATAAAAAATAAACTATTTTTCAACTTCATAACACACTCTCCAAGATTTCAAAATATTAATAAAATGATCGACCAACTTTTAATACTTGTTAATAATTTGCATAAGCGACGCCTTTCTGGCAAACCTTAAAAAGAAAACAGCCACCCTGGCTGGGTGGCTGTTACTTTGGTGTTTTATCTCGTAAACGGCAGGTTAATCCTCAAACTGCTCCAGCCCAACCAGGGTAATGGATTTGCTCCAATACATAAAAAAATAATATACAAAGCTGGTGCGAGTTTTCAAAATAAAATCCTTAGATAATGATCTTTCTAATTTTGCAACTTTGCCGATTTTACCAGATAAGGCGATCTTGTCAAGAGGTGAATCTTAAAAAGTTGTTTTTGTCTTTAATTTTGAACAACCCATTCGCCATTAATAACACGTTCGAAGGCAGGTCCTTCGGTGTTACACTCACCGACCTCATCACAAGAATACGATCCGATTCCTACGTACCCTTCTGTATGGCGAACAGCATCGATTAAGGCGCCTCTTGGAATGTAAAGATTGCCATCATCGCCAAGGTAAGAAACTGCTTTAACCGCGTTAGCTAAAATGGTGACGGCATCATAACTGTTGTATGAAAAGGGTGAAAGTACGCCAGGCGCAACGCCAAAGGTTTCGATATAAGCCGCATCGAAGGCCAGTTTGAGATCAGACTCTATTGGCGCACGCATGTTGGCATGGATAGAACCCTCGGCATTGGGGCCGGCTTGTGCGATATAATCTGCACCGTAGGTTCCGTCACACCCAAAAAACACGGTATCGGGTAAGTTCACAACTTTTAGCTGGTTTGATAACACCGCTGCATCCTGATAATACCCGCCGAAATAGAGAACTTCGGGCTTTTGTGTGGCGATGGTAGAAAGAATAGGTGTGTAATCTGCTTCACCAGAAGTAATGCCTTCAACCGCGGTAACTGTGCCGCCTAATTCTTCAAAAGTTTTTTGTACTGTATCAGCCAAGCCACGCCCGTAGTCTTCACTGTTGTGGATTATTGCAATTTTTCGAGCATTTAGATTATTGTAAATAAATTCAGCTGCAGCCTTGCCTTGAATAGGGTCGATGAAGGGCAATCGATTGAAAACCCGCGAGCCTTGCTGTGTTAAAAATCCAGCTGTGGCAGATGGAGACATCATTGGAATTCCGGCTTCTTCATAAATTGACATGGAAGCTGCCCCTGGCCCTGTAAACAAAGTGCCCAGCAGCGCAACAACTGTTGGGTCTGAGGCGAGTTTGTTTGCAACAGCTGCGCCGCCTTCAGAACTGCCTTCATCGTCTTCGGAATAAAGTTCAAAAGAAAACCCATGAAGCTCTCCGGCATCGGCAACTGCTATTAAACCTGCATTTTGGTTGTCAATTCCGTAATTTGCCGAGGGACCGCTAATTGGTGCACTGGCACCGATTTTTATAGTTTGCCCGGGATGGATAACAGCGCAACCCCATTCATCGGTTATACAGGGGTCATCGCTTTGCGGTTGTTCTGAGGCTTGGGGTTGGGGTGCCGCAGGACTGCATGCCCCTAAAGCTAACCCGAGAATAAGGGCTAAGACTAAAATGTGTTGTAATTTCATGATGTTCTCCAATATTTTTTATATGATAAGTAATAAACAGCCAACAAGTTATATTTCAAGTTATTTGTTCTTTCGTAAAGCTCCTTTCTATCAGACTCAGCAAAAAGAAAACAGCCACCCTGGTTGGGTGGCTGTTGCTTGGGTCTTTATTACTAAAGTTAAGGGTTAATCCTTGAACACAACCATCCCAACCAGGAGGCAGCTAAACATCCCCATAAACATGAAGAAGCTGTTAGTTGAAATAGTGTGTGTTTTCAAAATAAATAATCCGTAATTTGTTTTGTTTTTACAATCTTGCAGATTTTAACCGCAACTGATGGTTCTTGTCAAGGGGTGAATTTTACAAAAAGGCAGCATTTAGCGAAAATGATCAGAAAAATTAAGTATTTCGTCATTATCAGCTCATTTTTTGGGTCTGGTTTGAATATTGAGAGATTGCTCGCTGTTTAATAAATTGTTTAACGGTTGCGAATTGAGAGCCAGCACTTTGCTATTAGCGAAAAACTCAAAATCAAAGTTGGTTTCATCTCCTGCGGTTTTGCCAGGTATTGGCATCAAACGAGCAGTGAGGGGTTTGTTCAATCGCAATGAGAGAGCCGCTAAATCTAATAAGACTGCATAGAGTTGGTCAACGCTTGTTTCCCCTGGAAGGGGGATTGTATCTAATCCTGTACCGCAAACGGATGAATATAGCAATAAATCGCCCACGGATAACAACCCTTGTGCTGCCCGCTGCGCCAGGGTTGAATCTTCTAAAATTGGCAGCATGAGCCCGTTGAACCCTATACGTTTGTACACGGCTTTATCCAAGGTATCGGTCAAGAATGTAGAGGCAGCCAGGCTGCCAGCTAATCCAAATGCAGGTAATCCTAACCGTTCCAGGGCATAACCAATAGATTTTTCAGGCTCGGGGAAGGGAGCCAGGGTAAAATCGAGTCCTTTAAATTCAACCTGGTATATTTTCTCTAGCTGTTCGCCAACCTTTTCTAAAATACGGGCATGCCTTTCTATTTCAACGATTAAATTTTGGCGAGCGGTAACCAAGGATTCAGCTTTAGAAAACGCTTCGACCGCTAAATCGGCAGCTTCTAATGCCAGCGCAAAGGCGGGCGATTTCCCCTGGTGATACGCAGCTGGGAAGAAAGGTGCCCAGGGGGGCACATTAGCCAATGCAGCAAAGCGAAGATTACCAAAACCATTTTTTTCGATCTGGGCGGTCTGATGGATGATTTCTGCACAAGCCCGAACGGCCTTAAAATCAATTTCAGACTGGGGCGTTGTCAGGTGCCCGCTGAGAAATAAGCCGTCAGTCAACGAGAGCAAATGGGGGATGATCTGATAACTTCCATGGTTGCCTGGTAAGGCTGGGCCCAGAGAGGTGTATTCAAAACCTTCGCTGTGTGCAAAAACCGTTACATCGATCGCTGCTTTCGCATAGTCATCAGGAAATAGAAATTCTGTGAAAGACGGTGTTGCCATCCTTAAGGTTTGGACGGGATACCCGGCAGCTTCGTAAGCTTGTTTAGCGTGCTGCGCAAATATCCCTGCTTTTTGTAGTAAAAGCCGATTTATCGGCCAACGCGGATGGATGAAATTGGTAATTGATCGAATTCGCATGGGTTTATCGCTCCACACTTCCTTGGCTGCGTTGCCTTAAGACTTCAGCCATAAGGATTGCGGCGGCAACAGCAGCGTTTAACGATTCTGCACCACCGGTGATGGGAATCGTAACCTGATGGGTAGCCAGCTCTTCGCCCATCGAGCTGGCGCCAAAAGCTTCACCACCGATCAATAAGCCGCATGGTTTGCGAAAGTCTGCTTCCCATAAAGAAACCCCAAGATCAACTTCAGCTAAAAATACGGGTATACCCTTCAGATATGCATGAATTTCGTGCCAGGGCAAGTGCGTAATCGGTAAACGGAAGTGTGCGCCCATCCCCGCGCGAACAACCTTAGGCGAAAACGCATCTACAGTTCCTGGGGTTAGCACAACCGCTTCAACCCCGGTTGCCTGGGCTGTTCTCAGGATGGTGCCAAGGTTGCCGGGATCGCGTATTTGATCTGCAATTAAGATAAATGTCGGGTTCTTCGGTAAGGGTAAGGTATCACCTTTCATCACCGCCAAAATCCCCTGGGAGGATTGTGTATCACTAATTTGAGCCATCAATTTAGGTGGGACTTCATAGATCTCGGTTCGAGAAACCTTTGATAAATGGGAAAGAAGTGCTTTTCCGCGGTCTGAAAGGGTGTTATCAAAAAGCAGGTAATCGAAAGGAAATTTAGCAGAGATTGCATCTTCAACCAGGCGGACCCCTTCGGCAACAAAGGTGGTTTGGTTTTTACGTTGCTTCGTTTGGGTTTGAAGGGTCCTTACGAGTTTTATTTTTGGGTTGTTGGGTGATGTAATTTCGGCCATGGGTGTTTGCCTTTCTTAATTAATTTGGCGACTTTATTTAGTTTTCAACATGCATCTTAATATTGTATCGGAAAATAAACGAGTTAGGACAAAGAATTGATTTTCTGGTTACCCCGGTTTGCCGTGTGGTTGATTAATCTATGCTTGCAAGCTCAATTTCAAGCGGTCGAAATTGGTACCACATTAAAACAACAGAAAACGCATAAAGAATACCGGTAGTAATAAAGAGAGGAGAAAACCCAAAACGTAATTGAACCAACCCTGATAGAAAAATCCCTACGGTTTGCCCTAATTGCCATCCCATCCCCCTGATACTGGCGATAGCCCCTTGCTCCTCTGGGTCACTAACCAGCATCGAAAAATTATCTAAAAAAGGTGAAGCGTTTTGCATTAAAATCGTTCGTAAAAACAAACTAAGAACTGCAACCCATAAAACGGGTGAAAACCCTAAAGATAATAAGAATATCACACTGGCTCCCTGGGCAAAAATAGCAGGGATAATCCGGCTGCGGGTAATTTTTACCATCCTGGGTGCAGTTAATGATACAAAAAAGACCAAAAGCGACGATATACTGAAAATTAACCCCAACATTTCATCATCGATATTGAATTTATTCCGCAAAAATACATTTAGATAAGGAATTAAAAGCGCCGCGCCAAAACCTTGCAGTAAATTGATTATGGTTAAATTTCTAACGATTACTTTAGAGAAAAGTTTGCGAAAGTTTTTACCAATATTCAACCTTGGGATCCTTGAAGCCGTTTTGATTTCTTGTTCTTTGAGCATGAAAACAGGGAGTAAACTGGTTGTTGAAAGAATGAGCCCTGCTGTAAGAACCCATCGGTACGACAGTGGAGAACCTTGCATAATGCCAAACCACTTGTAAAGCAGGGCAGGAATTTGACCTGCAACAAAGTTGCCAATAACTGTTGCAAACGTTAATAACCCAAAGTTCAGGCTAAAAATGGCTGCCTGCTGCTCTTTTTTACTCACAGTCATCATAAAAGGCATTTGTGAAACCTGGTAAAGGACAAACCCTGCACCTTGAAAAAGCCCAAAAAAGAAAATTAATATTGGGCTAAGCAAATGAACTTGGAAAAACATCCCTACATAACAAACCAGAAGCCCAACTAACATCCCCTTTCGTCAACCGATATGGTCAGAAAGCACGCCTAAGGGTAAACCTAACACCAGCGCGGCGAGTGGTGTCGCTGAGCGGATTAACCCCAATAAGTCGTTGTTAATTCCCATGGAAAGGATATAGAGATTGAAAAAAAGCTCCCAAATGGCGAAAGAAAGCCCGTAAAGTAAGGTGGAGAATAAAAAAAGTTTTGTGTTTTTGTTAAAAGTTTTCAATGTATTTAATCAAGTAATCGCGCTGGACAACCTTGCTATTTTACCATAAGCGCAAATAACAAAAAATAAGACACAAATAATCATTTCATTTGTGTCTTATTTGCTAATTATTTCTTTTTACGAATTCAAAAGGGTTTACGATAATTGTAAAAAGTTTTGTCTTTTTTGTAATTTAAACTTTCATATAGCCTAAGTGCATCGCTGGGGTTGTTGGTGTCGACGCTTAATGCGACCTCAGTCATCCCTTTCTCTTTATGCATGTGCATGCTTCGGACGATCAGTGCTTTGGCTATACCAAGTCGGCGCCACTTCTTGCGAGTTGAAATTTCCTCTGTCCAGCCAACGTGGCGCCCCGTCTGATGATTATAGTCATGGTCGATGTAATTCATCACGCTGGCAACAACTTCTTCTCCCTCCCAGGCGACTTGCCACAACTCAGGTTGAAAATATTTTGACCCAACCCATGATTTGTAATCCTCTTCACTTAAGGCATACGTGCCCCAATGATCACGAAATGCTTCTACATTCGCATCCCAGATGGTCCGTACATCACCATGTTTGACCGCGCGCACATCTATCCCTTTGGGTAACTCAGCAGAAGGAATATCCGTAAGCGATCGAGACATTTCGATAAAATAACGGACGATTGAATAGCCCATACTTTCGAGGAGCGCATTTGCTTGTTTCTTATTTTCATTGCTCCCGATTTCAAAATAACGTTGACCATTTAAGGTGTGTTCATTTGCAATTATCTTTAGGCGACGTTCACACCAGCTAATCATAGCTGGTTCAATACCTTTGCCCCGCCATTTAGGGGTGATATTCAATATTATTTTGTAAACCCTGTCTTTAGTGACATCCTCCTCTTGCCATTCAATGCGAGCATAAGCAACCGTTTCACCGTTAACTTCTGCGAAAAGCATATCTTTTGATGGGTCGCAATTTGTTAAATGTTGGTAGTTATAAACTAAATCTTTCAACGTTGTTCCATCTTCGTCGTTATCGGTTTTATAAGCCGCTTCGATAATATTAAACATGCGTGGAAAATCTTCATCGCCCTGAAAGAAGCGAAATTGAAGGTTTTTAATATCAGGTTGTTGTTCTAAGGCAATATGTTTCTCATTCATTTTTGTTTATCCACTTAAATATTATTTATTTTTGTACCAAAGAAAATGGGTATTCTCATGGCAAATGAAAAATATTGTTGCACAGGCTGACAAATACAATTTAAGTTAAGGTCATATCAGCCTGTGTGTGTAAATTGTGCTTATTCTTTTTCGTCACTTTTTGGCAGATGATTTGCATTGGCTGTCGCAGCTCGTTCAAGGTCATGCGTAGTGAGTTTGAATTTCAACCAAGCTGGAATCACAGTCAATAGGGCAAAGACGGCAGTAATATAAAAAGGCGCCTTTGGGCTGATTTCTTTCCATAAAAACGACCCAATAGCAGGCGCTGGGAGAGAAAAGATGCCCAGGCTGGCATGGATCAATCCAAACCCTGTACCAAGTATGCGTTCGGGCAGTACTTTGCTCAGTAACGATTGGTAAGCCGGTGAGAGCAATCCTACACCGATACCGAAGATTACCCAAGAAGTGATAAACCCTGGATAGGTATAAACGTTAATCATCATCACAAGCGCAACAAATTCAAGGAAGAAGCCAAAGGCAATCGCGACTCGATCTCCAAACTTGTCGGCAAACCAGCCAGCAGGTATCGTTGTTAGCATCATCGCGACCCCAAAAGCAGATGTGAGCCAACCAATTTGTTGCAAATTCAAACCGGCAATATCTTCAAGGTAGATAGGCATCAAGCGAAAGGAGAGCGAAAAAGCAATATCGCGAACGCCATCTGTTAGTAAGAGCCAGGTAAGAACACCGCCTGCAACGGCCAACCCAAAAATAGTTTTGAAGTTCATCTTTAAGGTTTTAATTGAAAGCTTCTCTTTAACTTTGCCTGCATGCGTTTTTGCAGCTGATCTTGCTAAAAACAGCCTGATGATGGCTGCGCAGGCGTAGATACCAGCAGCCACCGCAAGCATTGTCCGAAACCCATAAGTGTCTGCCAACCAGCCAGCTAAAGGTGGCCCGACGACGGGAACGATCGTGTAAATTGTATCGGTGATGCCGTAGACTTTACCGCGGTGTTCTTCTGCAGTCTCTTCAGCAATGAATGCCCCAAAACTTGGGCCAACCAAGGAGCGGGTCATGGCGCCTAAACTTTCAGAAAAGTACAGCCATTGCCATGTGGGTATAAAAATAGGGACAATTTGAGAACCCAAGCCAAATAGGCTGCCGATGGCGATGCTCTTTATGCGTCCAATGGTGTCGGAGATCCACCCCCCTAAAACTTGCAAAACCAGGGGAATAATTTGTGACACGGTGAAAAACACCCCAATTTGCATGACATCTGCACCTAAATTTCGCATGAATAGGGGCAGCATTGAAAAATACATTTCTGAGGCAACGTTAGCAAAAACCATAGCAATCATAAAGATGATTAACGTGTTTGAAATAATGCGTGGTTTCTTTGGTGTTTGTTCTGTTATGTTATTTGTTTCCATGATGTTAATTTTTCTGTAATAATTTAAAATTCGATTTTTAACCCTAAGAGACGGAGCGCACTTTATTGTGTGGTTAAATCCTTTCCAGGTCGAAGCTCCAATTCATAGGTATCAAACTGCCGTGTGATATGCATACCAACTTTTTCATAAAGACGAGTAGCATTGGTGATACTGGAAGCATCAACAGCCAACTCAACCCTTTTATTTCCACGTTGATAGAACTCGTTAAAGGCAGTTTGTAATAACGCTATCCCCAAGCCCTGGCGTCTCCATGGTTTTAATACACATAATTGGCTTATCCAACCCTTGTTTGAGTCCTCTACCGTTTTTGGGTTGCAACGACATACCCCAGCGATATCTTCACCATCTAAGGCTAAATACCACAAGCTTGGATCGAAATCCTTGTCGTTACTGATGTAGTGCTGCCAATCTGCCAGGTATTCTTCGAAGGGCGTGTCGACATGCCCCCAATGGTCTGCAAACCCAACCTGCAGGGCAATAATGGCATCTGTGAATTCGTTTTCGAAATTAATCGGACGAATTGTTATCGAATTTGGAATGCGTGGCTCGGATGGCGGGTTGTCTAAACTAATCTCCATGTGGAAAAAATGTCGAACGATCGTATAACCATAGGCTTCCATACGCTTTTTGCGCTGAAGGTCGTTGCTCCATACTCCTTGTGATAGGATCACTCGAGAACCTACGGGGGCTAAATGGATTCGACTGCGAGAGCAAGCTTCAGCCCAGGTGAGCATTTTAGTATACAAAGCGTCATCCCAATGCGCTGGGTGCATCACTGCGTAGGCGAATTTGGACACATGAGGGCTGGTGGTATCCCAAATATCCACATAGCCGATTATTTTTCCATCGCTGTCTTCAAGTACACGGGCAACTTCCTCCAGATTTATCCCCGGTGCGGACCAATCGTTGAGCATTTGGTCGAGCGAGAATTCATCCCAACCGTAAAGGGCTTGTGTGCAGGCGTTAGATAGGTCGACAACCGCCTGGGCGTCTTCCAAGGTAAATGGGCGTAAAACGGCAGTTTTGTTATGTATTGTCATTTCTTCTCTTTCTGTTGACAAAAATTACTTTCAATATTTTTTTGAAATGAATTCCCGTGGATTTATTGTGCCCATTTATTTGCTTGAAAAATAAGACAAATAAAAAAGCCACGGGTTTTGGAGTTTGCCCGTGGCTTAATTAGCAATTAATTTAAAGCTACTTAAAAACAGGCGCACTCCGCGGCAGCAAATTATCATCAACGCGGTTGATTAATTTTGCAACGAGCACTTTATTTGTAAAAAATGCTTGGTTCATGCGAAGGCTTTCCTTTCTGATAAATTTCTTATTGGTACACCCTGTGAAAGGGTAATTCAAACAAAGAAATTTTATCATAGGATTTTAATCTTTGTCAAGGGGCAATTTTGGGTTCTTTTCAGTTGAAATTTAGGCTACCCGAGTAGCCTATAAGCAATAATAATCTTGACTTGCCTATGGTATGCGCATGCGCCTAAAGGCATCGTGTAAAGCTGCAAATTTATTATTTTTCTGCGAGAAATTTCAATGTGAATATTTCTGTATAAAATTATTAAAATTCCTTCTCTTAGAGGAGAGATTATTTAAATAACTATTTATAGATTAAAACAAATAATTTTAGAGAGATTAATTCTTTTTGATAAACCCTAAATAAACCAACGCGATCAACCCCAGTACACTACTAATGATTAATCCTAAGCCCACATGAAGACTATTCCCTAAAGCTTGTTGAATTGCCGATGGGGGATTTACAGGCGTGGATGTTGGGCCTGGCGTATAGGTTGGCCGCGGAGTCATGGTTGGCCTGGGGACGGTTGGCGTCGGTGTGACCGGTGTTGGTGTAAGCGTGATCGTCGGTGTAGGTGTAGGGTCATTAGGGCCCCTGATAATCAATTCCTGGCCTTCATAAACCTGGGTGGTATCTTGCCCTAAGCCAGAGTTTGTTAAAATCTGATCAATAGGAACTCTGTAAGCTTCTGAAATATCCCATAAAGTTTCGCCATATTGAACAGTGTGGATAATTGACCCGTCGGGTTGAGGTGTGCTGGTGATAAGTAATGATTGGTAAACCGCTTGTTCGTCAATCGGTTGGTCAACAATAGTTTGTGCCAAAACACTAACCGTTGCTGGTTGGCTGATAACGCTTTCACCCGGAAGCACGTTTAGCGTGTAATAAACAATTCCATTCGCTACGGCTACGCCAGCGCCAATTTTGCCGGTTTCATAACCTGTCATTGTCTTCCAATGGACCGAATCTGCCCAGGCGGTGTTTACACAATATTGAACTGACATATTTGCACCCATGGCGACGTTTTCTTTGATTCCATACTCAAACGCAGATGTGCCATCGGCGCGAGTATGAGTCCAGCTGCCAATTGATGCCATATAGTTGCTGTGACCCTGGGCGAAACTCATCAGGTAACTGTCAATGGTGTAAGAAGTTAACCCCATTCCAGCTCGCAATTGGTTGACGGCATTAATCAACTCTGAGGCGCTGCCATCCTGGGCGTAGGTAGGGGTAACAAGCATTGATAGGGTGATCAATACCACCAAAAGGATTACCCCGATGAATTTATGATTTCTATGCATAGTCAATAATTATAGCTTGTCGGCTTCGAAAAGGCGATATTTTTTATTTGGATCTGCTGAAATGACAATTAGCCATTATTTTGGTAATTTTTTGAAAATATTTAAGGTTGTCCTTATCTATTTTGATTATATTCTTGTTTTTTATTCCAAAACAACTTAGAACCATGAATTGATAAAACGGCGGTAAAGGCGATCGTTCCAAGCTTTCCCCCAGCACCGCCAAATACAGGTAGACTAAAAACATATAAAAGCCCTATAAGCAAACCAGCAAGAACCATATATCCGAAATGAGGGAAACGTTCCCGGTTCGACATCCCGGCAAAACTGGCACAAATCACAACGACGGATAACACTTCACCATATTCGGGAAACATGGCCGGCAAGATCAACCCTCCGGTTAAACCGACGATACCCGAAGCCAAAACCGGGCCATGATTGAGAATGTTATTCAGGTAAAAAGAGGCTGAAGAGGCAATCACAGCTAATAAAATTACCATCATATTAACCTTCCAATCGACAATCATGGCAGTGCTTGTAAATTGGTGGTTAAAAATCAACCCCGCGATGGTTGTACTGGTAAAAGCAATGGCTCCCAATTTTCCCCCGAAACCGGAAAATATATTCCTGGCAATAACGAAAATTAACCCTGCAATTATACTGGCAAGAAGAAACTCGTTGTAATTCGTCAATAGAAATTTAGATGACATGCCTACAAACGAACCACAATAAGCTGCTCCACAATATGCAGCATATTTATATTTGGGAAAAAAGATTGAAGTCAATACGCCAATTAAGCCAGATGCGACAACCAAGCCTAAACCGACTTCATTGGAAAGGTAAAAAGTTAGTAAACCTGCAAGAATCACGGCGAAAAATTCAGCACCTTGTTGGGTTAAGGAACCAGGTTGGTTTTTTTCTTGTCGGATCGATTTAGCCTCAAAAATAAAAGTGATGAGTATACTAAAGCTTATTAAAACTGAAAGTAAAACGCCAAAAAAGAAACTGTCCTTCCAAGAAAAATAAGCAGTAGCGGTTAGTAAAATAAAAACCATCACCGCGAGCGTAACGAAACCGATCCATGAAATGAACTTTGAACGATTTTTATTTGTAGATTTGGCTTTTATGGTTTTGTTCACGTGTTATAGCCCTGAACTATTGTTGATAGTAATTAAGTAAAAATTATTAAGCACTGTATAATTTTCAAACCCTAATTTTACTGGATATTATAATGGATGATAGTTCTTAAATGATTAACCGTTTACTGGGCTGAATTTAAATACAGAAGGCTAACCATTGGAAAACTCTTAAGAAGAAAACAGCATTCCTTTTTCCATTCTATATTATGATAGGTTATGATTGAACGAGAATAAGGTACAATCATCACAAATTAATCGACTTGAAGGACGTGCTCTATGCTTGACATAAAATTGATCCGAGAAGAACCAGACCGAGTTAAAGAGGCGATGCTAAAACGCCAGATGGACCCCAAACCTGTGGAGTCGATTTTGTCTCTGGATGAACAACGCCGTGTTTTAATCCAGGAAGTTGAAGTTATGCGGGCAGAGCGAAACGTAGTTTCGAAAGAAATTGGGCAGATGAAGGATCAAGCCTCTCGTCAATTAAAAATCGATGAAATGCGTCAGCTGGGTGATAAACTTGCAAATGTAGAGAGTGACCTTAAAACTGTCGAGACAGATCTTCAATCTCTTCTGTCGGAAATTCCTAATATTCCAGACCCTGACGTACCAGTTGGTGTTGATGACGGTGATAATGTCGTTCTCAGGCAGGTGGGTGAAATCCCTGAATTTTCGTTTGAGCCAAAACCGCATTGGGATTTAGGGACAGAATTAGGCATTATTGATTTTGAACGCGGTGTTAAACTTTCGGGCTCTCGATTTTATGTGCTCAGTGGAGCAGGAGCTCGTTTACAACGTGCATTAATCTTCTGGATGGTTGATTTGCATATCCGCCAGGGGTATCTCGAAAAGTACCCCCCTTTTATGGTTAAAGGAGATATTCTATATGGTTCGGGGCAGCTGCCGAAATTTAAAGATAACCTTTACCGGGATGCCGAAGAGGATTTGTGGATGGTTCCAACTGCAGAAGTGCCATTAACGGGCTTACATATGGATGAAATTTTAGAAGAGGACCAACTACCTTTACGCTACACAGCATACACTGCCTGCTTTAGACGAGAGAAAATGAGTGCTGGTCGAGATGTACGGGGGATTAAACGCGGTCATCAATTTGATAAAGTGGAGCTTTATGCCTTTACCAAGCCCGAGCGTTCAGCTGAAGAACATGAACGAATGCTGAAAGATGCCGAGGAAACAGTCGCTTCTTTGGGGCTAACGTACAGAGTGATGCTGCAATCTACAGGTGATTTGGGATTTGGTTCGCATAAAACCTACGACCTCGAAGTGTGGGCGCCGGGCTGCGGAGAATGGCTTGAGATTTCTTCAATTTCAAACGTTGGTGAATTTCAGGCACGCCGGGCTGGAATTCGATACCGCCGTGCTGATGGTAAAGGAATCCAGTTTGCGCATACCTTGAATGGGTCTGGGTTGGGGATGCCGCGCACATTGATTGCAGTATTAGAGAATTATCAACAGGTAGATGGTTCGATCCGCATTCCTGAGATTCTACAACCATTAATGGGTGGCGAAACCGAAATCCGCGCCAATTAAGAATAGAAAACAATTAAATCTAAGAAGTTAAAGGCGAGCCTGGCGGGTAAGATAGAGTGCGATCGACCCTGCCACGGCGGCATTGAGAGAGTCGATATTGCCCTGCATTGGCAATTTTATTAGTAAATCGCATTTATCCCGCACGAGCTTTCGTAAACCACGAGCTTCGTTTCCTATTACCAGTCCAATCCCACCTGTGAGATTAACTTGATCGGGCGTCTGCGCATTTGGACTATCCTCCAAACCAACCATCCAACCTCCCTCTTCTTTAAGGCGTTCCATCGCTTGGGCAAGGTTGTGTTGGGCAATAGAAAGCATTTCTGTTGCTCCAGATGAAGCAGTTACCACGGCTGGTGTTACTCCTGCTGCCCGAGCTGAAGGCAAGATTACACCGTGGACGTTGAAAGCCGCTGCAGATCGCAACAAAGTGCCCAGGTTTTGAGGGTCTTGCACCTGGTCTAAGATTAGAACAAAAAGAGGCTCATGGCGAGAATGTGCCTTTTGGATGATCGTTTGTAAATCGGAGTAAGGATAACCGCCAGTGCTAAGAGCCACACCTTGATGATGCGAATCAAAGCCATCTAATTGAGAGCGATTTACCGATTGAACAGGGATCTTTTGCGACTGGGCAAGCTGAATAATTTTAGCCAGGCGATCGGAAATTTGGACGTTTTGCGCAACCCAAAGCTGGTTGACCTGGCGTCGTTTTGCTCGCAAGACCTCGTAAATTGAATTTCGACCGGTGATCCATTCACGCATAGGATTACTCCCAGCGCCAGGAAGAACCCTGGGGAGTATCTTCAATGATCACGCCTAATGCCGAAAGATCGTTGCGTAACCGATCGGCTAATGCATATTGTTTTAAAACCCGCAGTTCTTGACGAAGTGAGACGAGCAGCTCTACAAACGCATCGGCACTGCTTGTTGTGTGGGCGGTATCTTTGAGCTCAAGGCCGAAAACATCAGCAAGTTCGATAAACGCAGCTTGCGCAGGGGCCAATTGCTGATCGGTGGCATTTTCTGCCCGGGCGGTGTTAATAGCGCGCACAAGATCAAAGATATGGCCAAGCGCACCAGCAGTGTTAAAGTCTTCATCCATGGATTTGATAAATCCATTCCGTGTAGCTTGTACCTGGTGGTTTAATTTTGCAAGTTCTGCTTCAGAGGCGCCAGCAGCACCAGGGGTCGCTGGTCGTTTGACGCTGAGTAAACGCTCTAAGGCACGTTGGTTAGCTTGAATAACGTCTTCGTTAAAAGTTAATGGGCTGCGATAGTGAGAGCTAAGAACGATTAAACGCATGACATCGCCAGTATACTTGCTTACAAAATCGTTGATTGGAATCAAATTACCGGTTGATTTAGACATTTTTTCGCCTTTGAGTTGAAGCATGCCGTTGTGCATCCAATAACGGGCGAAGGGTTTGCCGGTAATGGCCTCAGTTTGGGCGATTTCATTTTCGTGATGAGGAAAAATTAGGTCATTTCCACCGCCGTGAATATCAATTTGTGGTCCTAAATGGCTAAGGTTCATCGCCGAGCACTCAATATGCCATCCAGGACGACCTTGTCCCCAGGGGCTGTCCCAGGCTGGCTCTCCTGGTTTGGCTGCTTTCCAAACTGCAAAATCCATAGGGTTTTCTTTGCGGTCATCTACGTGAATGCGGCTTCCAGCGTTCATCTCTTCCAGCTTGCGCCCCGAGAGCTTTCCATAGTCTTTGGCTTTATCGACTCGAAAATATACATCACCATCAACTTCGTAGGCGACACCCTTTTCGATTAATTTTTCAACCATTTGAATGATAGAAGCGATCTCATCGGTCGCACGTGGGTGTTCACTGGCAGGGAGGATGTTGAGATCTGCCAGGTTGTGTTTGAATTCGTCGATATATTTCTCTGCGAGTTCGAAGGGGTCAATACCGAGTCGGTTAGCGCGAGCGATAATTTTATCGTCAACATCTGTAAAATTCATCACGTATTGAACATCATAACCTTTGAACATCAGATAGCGACGGATGATATCGAAAACCAGGGCCGACATAGCATGCCCAACATGAGCGCTATCGTAAACTGTCGGTCCGCACACATACATTCTAACTTTGCCAGGTTCTACGGTTTCAAAGTCAGTTTCAGACCGGGTTAAAGTATTATAAACTCGTAAAGTCATGATTATTTTTCTTTCACTGTAAAACTTATTTGGTTTATTCTGGTTTGGCAAAAACCATTCTACCAGCTGCAGTTTGGAGAACTTTGGTCACGGTAATGCGGACCGTCTTCCCAACCAATTTGTAGCCATCTTCAACGACAACCATGGTACCATCTTCCATGTAACCTACACCCTGACCAAACTCCTTGCCTTCTTGAATGATTTTCATATCGAAGGTTTCACCAGGTAAGAAGATGGTTTTAACGGCGTTGGCAAGTTCGTTAATATTGAGAACTTTTACGCCCTGCAACTCTGCAATTCTATTGAGGTTATAGTCATTGGTGAGAATGGGGCAATTTAACTGGCGCGCTAAGATCACCAAGCGTTCATCAACCTCTCGTACACCTTCCACATCGAGGTCGGTAATGGCAAGTTGAATGTTAGGATCTTTTTGCAATTCTGATAAAACTTCCATTCCACGTCGGCCGCGCTGTCGGCGTAGGCTATCTGAAGAATCGCTGACATATTGAAGTTCATTGAGAACAAAACGGGGGATGAGTAACTGCCCCGGGACGAAGCCCACCCTGGCGATATCATAAATGCGCCCATCGATGATCGTACTGGTGTCAACGAGGATGCGACATGTGCTGGCGTTATTTTCTTCTGTTGTTAATTCGGTAACGCCACCTCTGCTGCGTTGACCAATCCGAAATAAATTACGGATTTCTTTTTGACGACTTGCAAATAAGATTGCCCCTAAGTAACCAAAAAGTAAAACGGCAATGAATGGCATAACGCTGCCAAATGGTTTTGGCAATAATGAAATTGGATAGGCGAGTAATGCCGCTAAAATTAACCCAACTATTAAACCAACGATTCCAGAAAGGAGGGTTTGCGCTGATAAATTTGTCAATTGTTTACGAATAGCATTAACTGGTTTTACAGATATCCAGGGTGCAATTAAAAACCCAAGAACAGCGGAAATAAGGATTGTGAAGATTTGGTAAGTAGCAATTGACTGGGGGCTACCTGCCCAAGCACTTTGGATAAGTAGCCCAAGAGGTTGACCAAGAAACCCCCCGATAATTCCAAAGACAATAAAACCAACAATGCGTGAAATAAGGATAATTGACATGAATAATAACTCCCGTTGCCGTACGATAAAATAATAAAAAAATAAAATAAAATAACTAAGTTAATAATAGCATGAGGACAAAAAATTGTCAATTATTAAAATTTATTGTATATATTACTCATATATTATTGAATATTTTCAATAACACCTTTAATAATATCAAAGAAAATAAACAACACGGATATGT
>CAYPKT010000014.1:0-73866 GCA_964411385.1 uncultured Candidatus Brevefilum sp.
TAAACAGGAGTAAAAAATGAATAAAAAAATTTTAACCCTATTACTTAGCATATTGACGCTAGGAGTTTTAGCTGCCAGTCTCTCGTATATTCTCCGCCCCCAAAATCCTGGTTCAATATCAGTTGATGGCATGGGCCAGGTAACTGTAGTGCCTGACAGAGCAACCATCAATATCGGCGTTCACACCGAAGCCGATGATATTTCAGAGGGGTTAAACCAAAACACTGCCCAGGCAAATGCAATTACCGCTGCTTTAACCAAAATGGGTATTGAGAAGAAAGATATTCAAACATCGAATTTCAATGTATGGCCGAATGATCGGTATGACCCTATTACAGGGCAAGTGACAGGGCGTTATTTTGCCATTGACAATACTGTTAATGTTACGGTGCGCGACCTTGCCATTCTTGGTGAAGCGCTTAACGCTGTGGTGAAAGCAGGGGCGAATTCAATTTACGGCATCACTTTTGATGTTAATGATCGCTCAACTGCAATTGCTGAAGCTCGTGATTTAGCCATAAAAGACGCCCAGACAAAAGCCAAGAAAATCGCTGATTCAAGTGGCGTTTCTTTAGGCAAACTCATCAACGTTAGCGTATACGAAGGTTACATGCCAACCCCATATGGGACCTTTGACGGGATGTCAGTAGAAGCAGCCACCGTACCAATTGCAGCAGGAACATTAAATATTACAATGCAAGCGAGCCTTACTTTCGCCATCAAGTAACGCCTAATAACCAGTCTTTCAAAAAGAGGAGCTTTTAAAAAATGCTCCTCTTTTTTTATCCTTATTTAATTAACACTTATGTTAACCTTGTGAGTATACTCATTCCATAGTTTTTTATCTGCCTATGCCAAACCACAGAGATAAAAACAAGTCTAATTTTTTACAGTAAGGAGAACTCAGGATGCAACTTGTCTCAGATAGCGGTTTTGATCTTGCCGATCAACAAAAAGAAGGACTTACGATTCACACGTTACCTCTTAAAATTACATTAAATGGTGTGAACTACCTTAGCGGCGTTGATATTCAATCAGAAGAATTTTATCAATTACTTGAACACACTGAGGAATTGCCAATTACATCGGTTCCATCGCCAGGCGATTTTATCGAGATGTATCAAAAGTTGGCCGAGATCAATTCAGATATACTTTCTGTTCACATTTCATCCGGACTAAGCGGCACCTATAACGCAGCTGTATCAGCTGCAGCCCAGCTACCAGATATCAATATTACCGTTGTAGACACCCTGAGCTTATCTGCCGAGATGGGTTGGCAGGTGGAAGCCGCGGCTCGGGCAATTAAGGCAAACTGGCCGTTAGACAAAATTTTAAAGCTGATGACCTCTATTCGTGAGGCTTCAGAAATGATCTTCACCTTACCGAACCTCACTTATTTAATTCACGGTGGGCGGATTAGCCACCTTAAGGGCTTATTGGCCTCACTTTTGGGTATTAAACCTGTCATCGGGGTGGATAAAATCACCGGAAAATACAACGACTTGATAAAAGTTCGCTCGTTCAAACGTGCACTTCAGGCGATTCCGGAATATGCTGCTAAGAAGTTTAAAGAAGGTACGTTGTTAAAAGCGCAAATTGGGCATGCCGACAATCCAGAAGGAGCAAATCAACTTCGTGAGGCAACAAATAAGTTATTAAATTGTGAATGGCTGCCCGATTTTACAATTTCTCCCGTGTTAGGCGCACACACAGGACGAGGCCTGGTGGGTTTGCTTTTTGCACCAGTAGATAGCTTACCGGCATTGCCTTAATCGGTTGACCATCAACCAAGCATAAGGCTGGTTGTTAAAAAATAACCCCGAGGATTGCAACGATATGCAATTCACGGGGTTTTTTGGTTAGAAAAAAAGATGTTTACGGCATTGGGTTATTATTTGCCCAATCATCTCCAAGAATAAAAACTAAATCAAACTGCGAGTCTACCGTATCATTGTTGAAAATATTTATTGGAGTAATGCCAGCTGCCTCGGCAAAGTAGCTTAATGCGTAGGGCGTGCCATTATACAGGTAAATTTGGCTGTAAATTGTATATTCTGCATTGGTTTCTTCAACGATATTGTAACCTTTTTCGCGCAGCCATTCGGCGGTGCGAGCTGCCAACCCCGCATGAGAAGAGCCATTACGCACAGATACTCTTGCCCCTTCTTCGGCGATAATGTCTTTGATATCTCCCTGGGCGACAGGCCCTAAGGTGTCACCCTCTTCAAAGACCTCGTTGCGCAACAATCTGATTTTATCCGGAACAGGCCTGAGAATATCCAGCCCATCATCAGATTCTGCCATCGTCGTCAAGTGGTTGTCGATCACCCTGCTGGTAATGTCTTCCCGTTTGATATCCAAAACCGACCATCCTAATTTAATGACCTCGTTGATTGTCATATTTGTATGAATGCCTGCCGAAATATCATTATAGATTTTTGGTGCATTAGCGACCAAATTAGGCATCATATCAAATTCAAGGATGCGATCTCGAACAGCTATGATAAATTTCTGTTGTCGCAACGCTCGGTCAAAATCTCCCCCTTCAGTCTTGCGATTGCGAACATAAGCCAACGCCAACTCGCCTGGCAAAGTATAAAGACCGGGCTCAATGATAACAGTATTTTCTGGGCCGCGTGGGTCAAGAACTATCTCTTCATCAATGGTCAGTTTAACGCCTGCAATATGATCTACAAAATCAACAAAAGCCTGGAAATCAATTTGAGCATAGTATTGAATCGGTACACCCAGCAACTCTTCGACCGTTTTCATAGCTAACCCCGGGCCACCACCCGGAAGGTTATATGATTCTCCGAGGAAGTAGGCTGTATTGATCTTCTCATAATCAAAACCAGGGATTGGAACCCACAAATCACGCGGGATTGATATCATTCCGGCTGAATTACTGAGTGGGTCAAACGTGAGAAGCATCATCGTGTCGGTACGCGGCACTTCACCCGCTTCCCAATCACGATAGTCTAAACCCATCAATAAAATATTAACCCGACTAACACCATCCCAGGGGTCAGGCTTAGGTAAATTTGCAGCAGGGATTTTTTCTAAGATGGGTAAAACCTTATCCTCACCGTTCGGGTCTTTGTTGATATCGTTGTGGATAACCGGATCGCCAGGCAAAGAAAAAGTTTGGTTTGTTGCAACAATATGTCGAATAATACGAAAACCAAAAAAACCGCCAACGAGTGCAAGGACCAACAAAGCTGCCAAACCAATTTGGGTTGGGCGATCTTTTGGAAAATTGTTTTTGATATTTTTAAATAAAGGCATTCTCTTATCTCTGATGATGAACCTCGCCATCGGTCAATAAATAAAGGGTTCTCTGTTAATTAAAGACTATTTATCGCATAAATACTTATAAAAGCGCTAAAAAAAACCAAGGCACCAAATGTTATGATAAAGGAGGAGGCGGTACTGGCAAATTTTCTTTTGCCGTATCGATCCACTTATCACCTTCATCGATCAACATCACCGGGATATCATCGACAATTGGGTATTTGCGATTGCAATCCTGGCAAATAAGCCAGGCTTCTCTATAATATTCAAGCAGCCCTTCTTTTTCCTGAACGCAGTGCGGGCAGCGAAGCATATCAAGTAACTCTTGATGAACCATACAACCTCCATTGCTTTAAACATATACCTGATTATAAAGCGCGAGCTAATTTTAGCCCAATAAAAATTTAACGTCTACCAATCACCTACCATTAGCCCTCAGGTATTGGCTCGGATTTGAAACACAACTAATCTGAATCTGCCGTTGGAATCCCCTCAGTCCCCGGACCAAATTCGAATACTGCTTGCCAGGGTTGAAAGCGTGTAAAGAAAGAATCAGAAAAATGAACCTGGTCACCGAAATAAACTGTCCGATTAACCGTAACATCAGCGCCATCCGCTGAGTAATCCACTTGCTTAATCGTTCCTTTAGGAAGTTCAGGGTTTTCACGGTATAAGTCTTCAGGAGCTTTTACAATATTTTGAGGACCGGTAGAATTCCACTCTACTGTCCGCCCATCATCGGTGGAGTAAAACTTCCAGGTTAAGGAATAATTGCCCATATAGGTTTCCATCAACAGCCAATGATCTGTGTCGTTCGTAAATTTTAAATCGACAATCGGAACATAAACGGTGGCATCAAGCCCGGCTAAGCTGACATCTCGAGCTCCGTTGCTGCGCTGTTCGTAATATCCAACACGGTAAGCATGGGCATGACGTTCGTTAATCGGTAAGCCAGCAAAAAATGCGGCTCTAAAAAGCGTTGTACTTACCTGGCATATACCGCCACCAATACCTTGGATTGTTTGATCTCCAAAGATAATGGGGGCTTCAGCATATCCATTATCCAAACTGATATTTCCCAAAGCATCAGCCATGGAAAAAGTCTCCCATGGAGCAATCAATAAGCCATGAAAGCGAGAAGAGGCTGCCTTGATGTTTTGCACTCTCGATGGGTCTGACCCAAAAAAATAGGAGATTTCCTGGTGGACCAATTCGGTAACCCCTAATTCTTCTCCTGTACTCTCATTAGTTACAGAAGGTTTGATTGTCGTAAACGCTAATGGTATCTCGTGGATTCCGCCAAGGACTGATGTTTTAATTTGTTCAATACTTTCGGGAATATCAAGACTGCGCCCAATAACAGCTGATTCGAGAAGGTCTAATTGGAGGGTGTCATCATTGAAAATAAAGCGAGCATTGACGGGGGCAACATATAAGCCTGGTGCCAGGCTATTGAGATACATTTGTGTCAGATCTTCGTTGAGTCCTATTTCATAGGTATCATTTCCGCTGTTTTCAATTCGATGGATTGTCAACATTGATGCTAAGTTTTCAGGTTCAATAGACCAGCTATTTTCTTTGATGTCCCCATTATCTTCATTATCTTCTTTATCTTCAATTTTGGGTGCTGTTAATACCAAAGGCTTACTGAGAATTTTTCTCGCCAGCTCTGCCTGGGGAGCAACATCAAGGATGGCTGGGTGTGATTCTTCGACCACAAGTGGGATAATGGCATCTTCCATCAGTACCAGGTGCGGCGTTATGGTTGCGAGGGTCGCTGCCATGTCAACTTCTCTTCCCACCTGGCCGTCAATCACCACTACTTCGGTTTGCACTAATCCCAGTGAGGCTTCTATTTCTGGCTGATCGATTTCCGTTGCAATCGTTTGAAGAAAGGCAAAGGCTGCCCGTTCGTCATAATGGGCAACTGGCATCACTTGCACACCAGTAAACCAGGCACGCGCTTTTTCGACCAGGTTTTTTGGCATAAATTTACCCCGACCTATGGCAAAAGCTTGCTCCGCACTGGCTGAAGAATCTATCCAGTAACCAAGGTCTGCGGGCGTTGCTTCCCAAGTTTGGTCTTGAAATGTAAACACAATTATTCCGTTGCTTGAATAATTGAAAGCATCATCTAAAAGGGTCTTTGCTTCATCAAGCGTTTTCCCGGTTAAATCGATGTTCATGACATACACACCAGGAACCACCTGGTTTGCATAGACGGTGCGATACCAAATAAAAGCTGCGGCTATTATTAATGAAAAAGCAATCAACGCGATTGGGATTGCCATTAATAGCTGACTGATCTTAGATTTTGTAGATTGATTTTTTAATTCATTTTCGTTCATCATAAGTTTCGATTATACTGCACAGCAATTAAAAAGGCTTTTGCCAACCACCTTTATTTCTTTTAACGAAGCAAGGGTTGGTTTCGTTCCCAAGATCTTTATTTCTTATTGAACTCCCATAATAGAGCAAATAAATACCATGTATAATCTAAGGAAATAAAGATGATGTAAAGGTTTATTGACAATGACCTTCCAAATGATTTTACTATTAGTGTTAATCATCCTTGCCCTTATATTTTTTTCGTTGGATGTTCTTCCAGCAGATGTAGTTGCCCTGGGGTTGATGATGGCATTGATTCTGACGGGCGTTTTACCCGTTGAACTTGCCTTCGAAGGGTTTGGCAGTGACACTGCCATAATGATTTTGGGGATTTTAATTTTAACAGCAGCACTGGTACGCACTGGAATCGTACAAATTCTTTCTCGGAAAATTTTTCAATTTGCCGGCAATAATCACAATCGACTTTTTATGATCTTAATTGGCTCAGCAGGCTTGATCAGCGCGTTCATCTCTAATACTGCTACGGCTGCTTTTTATACACCGTTGACCATTGGATTATCAAGGCGCATGAAAATTCATCCCTCAAAGTTATTGATGCCCATGGCTTTTGCAACCATCCTGGCAAGTTCGGTCACCCTGGTAGCCACATCTACCAACCTGGTAGTGAGCGGGCTGTTAACCCAATACAATCTGCCTGGGTTAAGGATGTTCGAGCTTACGCCGGTAGGTATTCCAATTTTAGTCGTTGGATTACTTTATATGTACTTTATCGGGCAACGCCTCATTCCTGTTAGGAGTACCGAAATTGATGATCCGCAAAAGGATATCCTCCCCTATTGCTCTGAATTTAAAGTTACTGAACATTCCCCCTGGGCAGGAAAATCTCTCGCTGAAATCGGTTTAGGAAAGGATTACGAGTTATTTGCATTGAAGATTCTAAAGGCTACTGGGGTTCCTATTGAACCCAGGGCAAATACCACTCTCGAAGTCGGTGATCGCGTTTTAGTTGAGGGGAACTTAAATAACTTAATTTCATTAAGAGAAAAAAACCTGGTTGAATTTACAGGAGAATTTAAACAAGAAACTGAAATGGCTAAGAGCCTTTCGCTAGCTGAAGTGATTTTGATGCCTGGCTCGCCATTAATTGGCAGAACATTGCGCGGGTTACATTTTCGAGAGCGTTACGGTCTGCAGGTGTTAGGGATCAACCGAAAAGGCGAAACCATCCGCCATCGTATCAGCCTCACCAGGCTTAAAGTTGGTGACCAGCTTTTGCTTCAGGGCAGCCAAGAGACGATCCAAGGGCTGGGTAAAAATATTAATTTCCGCGTTGTTACCGGTCAATTAGATCTTATGCCAGAAACAAATAAAGCCCCTCTTTCGCTGGCAATTTTTGGCGGCGTAATTTTATTGGTATCTTTCAACGTTCTTCCTCTGTCGGTTGGTGTTATGCTTGGGGCGCTAATTGCCTTCGTCACCCGTTGTATTACACCAGAAGAAGCCTATAGACAGGTTAACTGGGGCGCGTGGCTGTTAATTGCATGTATGTTAGCCTTGGGCAGGGCAATGGACGTTACCGGGTTTGCATCTTTGCTTGCCAATCTTGTTATCGACCAAATCGGCGTGACACATCCGATTTTACTCCTTTCTACTTTTTTCTTTCTTACCTTAGTCTTAACCCAGCCGATGTCTAATCAGGCTGCAGCAGTCATTGTCACCCCAATTGCAATGCAGGTTGCCTTTAAGCTTGGGCTTAACCCTCGTACATTCGCTGTGATGATCGCCATCGGTGCCAGTAATTCTTTTATTACGCCTTTGGAGCCTGCTTGTTTAATGGTCTACGGACCAGGGAATTACCGCTTTTTTGATTTTGTCAAAGTCGGTTCCTTTTTAACACTTATTATTTATGGCATTGCGGTGTTAATGGTGCCCTGGTTATGGCCTTTATAAAGGGTTATAAGGGCATTAGGTTAACTTATAAAAGTTTTTTAAAAGTAAATTTTTACCAAATAAAGTTCATTTTTCATGATTTAATCATCGTGGGGGATGTATTGGTTGGGCACCGGATGCCTGCCCGACCACACAACCCTGCGAAAATAAGTTGGGTCCGTGTTTCCTTCGGAGTTGATTAATAACACTTCGGAATTTTTATTCAATCCCAGAGTTTGGCGCAACGGTTCATATTCAGGAAGCTGCATGATGAACATTAACGCGCCCAGGGTTGCAGCCCCTGATTCGCCCGAGACCACAAATGGGTCACCAGCGAGGGGCACACCATATACGCGCATCCCCTTTGCTGCAACATAATCGGGACATTTAACGAACACGTCTGTTGTATCCCATAACACCCGCCATGCCTGGGGGTTGGGGTCGCCGCAGGCCAATCCAGCCATGATGGTATCCAGGTTTCCGCCAAAGTTATGAGGATTGCCATCACCAATTTGTGCAGATTTAAAAAGACATGCTGCCTTGTCGGGTTCCACCACAATTGAGCGCGGACGCCCACTGCCAAAGACCTGGGCATAAAATCCCAGCGTAGCTGCTGCTAAGGAGCCCACGCCAGCCTGAACAAAGACATGGCTGGGTTTGATAATTCCCTGCGCAGCCAGTTGCTCCTGGGTTTCAGAAAACATGGTTGTGTATCCCTGCATCACCCAACGCGGTACGTCTTCGTAACCTGGCCAGGATGTGTCTGAAATCACTTCCCAGCCCTTCTTTTTTGCATCTTCATTTACCTGACGAACTGCGTCGTCATAAGTTCCTTTGATAACCACAACTCTGGCACCCTGTCGCTCGATCGCCTTAATTCTATTTTGAGCGGTTTTATCATGGACGTAAATTACCGACTTAAAACCAAGCCGAGAAGCAGACCAGGCAACTCCACGTCCGTGGTTGCCGTCAGTTGCTGCCGCAAAGGTCAGCATACCTAATTTTTCACGGACCAACTTTGCCCCTTCTGGTGAAAAAATATCCAATTCATCCACACCCAACTTTGATTTAACCAGGCTGTAGATCGCATAAGCTCCCCCTAAAACCTTAAAGGAACTCAAATCAAGGCGAAAGGATTCGTCTTTAACCCAAATTCCACCCAGCCCAAGCATTGACGCCAGCCGGGGCAGGGATTTTAACGGACTAATAGCATAACCAGGAATTCGACTGTGAAAATCGCGCGTGGCGCGAGCAACACCGGGAGGGAAGATTTTAGCAACGGCCTTGCTGTGCTCTATTGTTCTTGCTCGAGGGTTTTCAATCCAGGAAACAGGGGGGGCTTCGGTCATCATTCCTCCAGAATTTTCACGCTAAGTAAAGGGGTTACCATCTTGGTTAAGAAAATAATTCTCTATCTTGGTTTCGGTAAACCTTACCTTTACAGGTCTCTATTTTCTTTTCTCCCGGGGATAATCGTAACGATGGACCCAAGCGTCAGCACGATTGTACCGATCCAGAGCCATGATACTAATGGATTGTAAAACAGGTTGAAGGTAATTTTATTTTGCGCGTTGGGCTGAGTATCGACCAAGATCACATACAAGTCTCTGGCAAGGTTGCTATGCAACCCAGGCTCTGTCACCGCCAGGTTCATCCTAGGGTAAATGACGCGTCGTGGAAAGAGCGTTCCCGCCGGCTTATCCTGTCGCCAGGTAGAAATCTCAGCTTCAGTAATAATGCGTCCTTCATCATCGCTAAATTGTGAAAGGTCATCAAAATTAAAGGTGTACCCTCCTAAGTCTACACTTTCACCAATTGCAAGGTTGGTTTGCAGCTCTTGTTGCAAACCCTCCATGCCAATAATTCCGATGCTCATCAAAATCACACCAAAATGGACCAGCATTCCACCATAGCGGCGATGGTTGCGTTTTAAAGGGGCCCAAAGTGATTTAATAAAATTATTCGTTGTTCCCTTTTCTTCTTTAATAACCTGTTGAATATAATCCCCCACCAGAGAGAGAATACTTAGCCCTACCACCCAGAAGGCAAGCAGAACAAGCCAATGATTAATATCACTAAAAACCCACATAGTTAGTGGGACCAAAAGAGATAGCGGTACAACCACGAACAGGTGCTTACGTAATCGCTCAAACTGGGTAAGGTGCCAGGCAGCTAATGGGCTGATGCCCATTAAGAACAATTCCAACAACAATAACGGCCCCACGATTCGCTTATACCAGGCAGGCCCCACTGTAATTTGGGTATCCATCACCCAATCAGAAAGAATTGGGAAGATCACACCCAAAAAGCAAACCAATAAAATGCTTAATAAAACCACGTTTGAAAACAGGGTAAGGGTTTCCTTTGAAAATGAAAATTGTGGTTCATTCTCGGGTCGTAAACTACGCCAGCGTTTAATCAGCACAGCCAGGGATCCAATTGTCAATATAGCAGAATAAAGGAACATTGGCATGCCTACCCCGCTATCAGAAAAGGTGTGCACGGAAGAGAGCATACCCGAACGGGTGATAAAGGTGCCAAAGATTACCATAACGAAAGTTAATATCACCAAGGCATAGTTCCAGCGTTTGTGGTCACTCTGATGGCGCTGCTGCAAAATCGCGGTATGTATCAAAGCTGTGGCACTTAGCCAGGGCATCAACGCAGCGATTTCTACCGGGTCCCATCCCCAGTACCCTCCCCAACCCAGGATATCATAAGCCCAGCGCATGCCAAGCACAAGCCCCAGGGTAAGGAAGATCCAGGCAAATAAAATCCAGGGGCGCGAAATTTCCAGCCAGCGTTTATCTCCATCGTTGACCATCAGCGAACTGAATGCCAGCCCGAAAGGAACGATAAAACCAATAAAGCCCAGGTAAAGCGCAGGTGGGTGCCAAATCATCCCCGGATGACGCAGTAGCGGGTTCAACCCCTGTCCATCGGGGGGGATAACGGGTTCTGCACCTACTGGTTGCAATGCCGAAAGCACATGGGAGCCATCTGGCATTTGCCAGAAGCGGTCAAAGGGAGATTCCATAAACACATTTAATAATAAGAAAAATGCGATTGAAACTAATACCACGAAGAGAGCCCAGGGTAATAAGCGTGCATCTTTTTGCCATTTACGTAGCCCAAAGACAAACCCAAAAGCAGCCATGAGCCATGACCAAAATAACAGAGAGCCGCTTTGTCCCCCCCATAATGCTGTTAACCGCAAGTAAGGCGCCATTTCACGGCTAGTAACACTAAAGACATATGCAACATCAAATTGCTGATTCAGCAACAACAGGCTCAAGGCAACCAGGCTTAGCGTCACCAGGAAAAAAACAATCACTAAGGATAGCCGAGCAGACTCTGTCCAAGGAGAAGATTTTCTAATAAGGCCAAGGCAAATAGCAAACAATCCATAAATTGAAAGCAAAAAAGCCAGAACAAGTGTTAAATAACCTAAAACTGCCATCATAATGGTTTATTTCTCCACCTGGTCTGGTACTGCTTCTTCATATTTACTTGGACATTTAAGCAATAGCTCTTCTGCTAAGAACACACCTTCAACGTTTATGGTTCCTGTCAAAATTGCCTGGGCTTCATCCCTGAGCATATCCGGCGGTGAGCCATGATAAAGGATCGTCAAACGCGGGTTGTTTGGATCGACAACTGCATTATGTAGGATATCCCCCAAGCTGTCGGCTGCTTTAATATCATTTTTGTCACTGGTTATATGGGCAATATCAAATTTAAGCTCACCAGTTTCCCCGTCATATGCGATGGTTTCTCCAATTACAGCACCTGATACACGCAAGTTTTGCCCCACAAACTCCTCGTTTGCTTCTTTTACTTCTCGAACTGTCATAAAAAATTCAGCTGACGACTTTGTTGCACTGATGATCATAAAAACTACAGCGATAAAGAATAGCCCACCGCCAATAGCAAATTTTAAAGTATTCGATTTTGTCTGATGAGGTGACTTTTCGTTTGTCATAAATACTTCCTAAACAGTTGAAATTTATAGACGTAACTCTTTATTATATCGAATACAGCCTTAGATGGAACACCCTTAGTTGAATAGATTTGAAATAATTGAAAAATCAGCATGTTTAGTCACCTATGGTATAGTATTATTGTTCTACTAATTTTCTGGGAGTTGAGCACTATGTATATTGCAATTGAGGGTGTAATTGGTGTCGGAAAAACGACCCTCGCACGCTTACTAAAACCATCTTTCGAAGCCCATTTGGTCCTTGAGGTTTTCGAAGAAAACCCTTTCTTAAGCGACTTTTATGGCGACCGAGCCCGTTATGCATTCCAAACGCAGATTTTCTTTCTTCTTAGCCGATACCATCAGCAACGCCGAGGTTTTACAGAAGCTCTCAGCAATAAAACCTGGATTATTTCAGATTACACCTTCGAAAAAGACCGCTTATTTGCTGAGGTCAACCTAAAAGGGGATGAGCTTGAAATGTACTTCAAAGTTCACGAAGCCCTGGCAGAGAAGATCTCTAAACCGGACCTGGTCGTTTATCTTCAAGCAGATACTGATGTCCTGATGCATCGAATTGCACAGCGCGATCGTCCTTACGAACGACAGATGGAGATTGATTACATCTCAACTTTAAACAAAACTTATGAAAGTCATTTTTTTATTAATTCTGGCCATAATCTTTTAACTATTAATACCAATGACCTCGACTTTGTTCGTAACTCAGAACATTTAGAACATGTCAATCAACGTATTCGACAAGCACTCAAGTTGGCACCGTTTCAGGAAAGTTTACCGATTGATTTTTAATTTCGGAGGGTTTCAGTGCGAATAAAAAAAGAATTCTTGTTAAAAGCAGCCAGGGACATTGTTACTCAACGTACTCGCAGCGAACCCGACTTGCATGCTGCCTTCTTGATGGGTTCAATTCTCGAAGATGAGCCCTTATTAGGGGGAACAACAGACATTGATATTATGTTCGTCCATAAATATTTTGCCCCCTTTGAACGAGAGACCTTGCCATTAATTCCTGAACTTTCTTTGGATATCTACCACAAAACTCTGGACGATTATGGACAATTAAGAGATCTGCGTAAAGATGCCTGGATGGGCTACCCGGTTACGAACACCCAAATTATTTTACTGGATACAGATCACTGGCTTGAATATGTTCAATCCTCGGTTGGCGCAGAATTTCACCGTTCTGATAATGTTCAAGCACGCGTCCACACACTGCTTTCAGCTGCGCGAAATGGCTGGCTTAAATTGATACAGGACGAAGCAAATAACCCTTTACAATGGCTGGATACGTTTTTAAACGCATTAGCTTTGGGTGCCCACGCAATTTCTGGTTTGATAGGGCCTCCTTTGCCCACCCGTCGTTTTTCAGTAAAGCTTAAAGAACAGACAGAAAATTTAGGTGTCCCTGCAGTATGGACGGGATTTTGTGGTTTACTCGGCTGCCTTGCAATGGGTGAATTTGATGAAGAACCCTGGTTATCAGCTTTCGAAGAAGATTTTAATCACATAACTGAAACCACTTCACCCCCTGTGCACCTTTCGGCTTGTCGTCAAGCTTATTATTTTCGGGGGTTACGTGCTTTATCCAACTCGGATGACTCTATAACCACGGTATGGCCCTTGTT
This sequence comes from uncultured Candidatus Brevefilum sp., assembly GCA_964411385.1. Classification (GTDB taxonomy): domain Bacteria; phylum Chloroflexota; class Anaerolineae; order Anaerolineales; family Anaerolineaceae; genus Brevifilum. Next base: position 13,195 of record CAYPKT010000014.1, read on the forward strand.
ACGCACCTGGCTGGATATTCAGCTCGCTTTGCCGGCACCTTCCCCGCGGTTTGAGGATTGGTCGCATTTTATTGAATCTTTGAATTTAACTGAAGCGTTTCATGACAACAAGGTTGAAGCTCTTGATTCCTATCTTGACAGCCTTGAGATTTTAATCGAATCCTGGGCTGAAACCTATGGGGCTTGAAAATTCTTGTTGATTTTTGCTTTTCTTCACAAATCTGTGGATAAACTCCGAAAAACTGTGGATAACTTATACGAAGTGTGGATAACTCGCTCAAATATTCCAATTATTTTGGTTAAAATCGGGATGGATTGTTGAGAAATTTACTAATTTCAAAGGGTGTTTTCCATTTTTTGGATAACTATTCGATTTGTTATGGTGTTTATCCACAACTGCTTGTGAATAAACATTTGAACATAAACCCAGCTAATTGCATTTTTTATCCCGTTGTAGACACTCTTATAAACGTTATATAAAAGATTACCTTAGATATGTGGGTGTTCCATCTTAGATTTTCTTTTATCCACATATCCACAGCCTCTACGATTACTACGATTTAAAGATTCTTTAATAAGATAATGTGAATAAGTTAATTAAATAATCCAATCCATTGCCAAAAATAATATCTTCTTTTTAAACAACCCTAAGCATGAATAACCAAATTTTTTTAGAAAATTTAGTCATACAAGAAGAAGGTCTTCAAGATATTGCCGGCATTCGATATGTCAATAAAATGGCATTTGGCAGAGATGGAGAAGCAATTCTCGTTGATCTCTTACGACAAAGATGCCCCCGGATAACCTCATTGGTTGCAAAAATTGACAACGACATTGTTGGGAATTTACTTTTTACACCGACCTATATCTTGGAAAGCAACGGAAACAAGCTTCAAGGGTTGGGGTTAGGACCATTAGCTGTTCTTCCTAAATACCAGAATAGAGGTATCGGCTCTCAGCTTTGCCGAACTGGAATGAAAATCATCAGAGCAGAAAAAAAACCTTTTGTGGTTGTACTTGGTCATCCCAGTTATTATCCTCGGTTTGGCTTTAAAATAGCCGGCGGATATGGAATTCGTAGTACTTTTAAAGATGTTGCTGATGATGCTTTTATGATCTATATATTTGATGATGAACTCATGAAAGGTGTCAGCGGAACTGTTCACTATCGCCAGGAGTTTGATCAAGTTTCATAAAATGATTCGCCGAATAGGAAGCGAATACATTTCTCGAAATTGTAAAAATCTCGTGATATATAAAATAATATTGAAAAGGGTAGAGGGGCTTGACATATTATACCGATCGGTATAATATGAGTCTGTGAATAACCAAAACACTTTATTAACTTGTGCATTAGACCTCTTCAGCTTACGAGGATACGACGCTGTTAGTGTGCAAGAGGTCGTGGAAGCTGCAGGCGTAACAAAACCGACGCTGTACCACTATTTTTCAAGCAAACGCGGATTATTAAATGCTCTGATTAAAAAAGAGGGAAACCTATTAATCAAAGAGGTTCAAACGGCTTCGAACTACCAGGGAGATCTTGTATCTACCCTTGAAAATATCATCAGAGTCTATTTCACTTTTGCTCAGCGCTTTCCGATCTGGTATCGAATGCACCTCAGCATGTATTTTTCGCCTCCAGCAAGCGAAACCAACCAGGCGATTCGACCCTATACCAATATTCAAAAAGAAGTTATTGAGCGTATTTTTATCGAGGCAGCAAATGACCACGGCAATATACGCGGTCGACATGCCCGTTACGCAGCTGGGTTTTTAGGTGCAATCAACGCCATGATAGGCTTGTTTCTGAACGATGAATTAGATTTGACAGAAGAGAGGGTCTTCCAAACTGCGCACCAATTTATGCACGGGATATTTAGTTAGTTCGGCTAGTGAATTTTATTTTTACCAAAATGGTTATTAGGAGATTTTATGTTTGATACACTCTGGTATGAGGATGCCATCTTTTACCATATTTACCCTCTTGGACTGAGTGGCGCCCCTGTTCATAACCCTGCTGATGGACCAGTGGAACATCGGCTCGACAGCCTCCTCCCCTGGGTTGAACATGCGCAGTTTCTTGGCGCAAACGCGTTTTATTTAGGGCCGGTGTTTCAATCTTCCAGCCACGGGTATGACACGATTGATTATTACCAGGTGGATCGTCGATTAGGTGATCATCAAACCCTGATCCGATTCGCTAATGCCATTCACCAACGGGGTATGAAGCTCGTTCTCGATGGCGTGTTTAACCACGTGGGCAGAGATTTTTGGGCGTTTAAAGACGTTCTTCAACAGGGTGAAAAATCTGCGTATATCGACTGGTTTAACAACTTGAGATTCGAAGGGACAAGCCCTTTTGGAGATCCATTTAGCTACGAAGGATGGAACGGACATTATAGCCTTGTAAAATTGAACTTAAACCATCCGCACGTTCGAGACCACCTCTTTGATGCTATCAAAATGTGGATAGATCAATTTGGCATTGATGGACTGCGCTTAGACGCTGCTGATAGTATAGATTTTGACTTTTTAAGAGCGTTACATAATTTTACAAAACAGCAAATGCCAGATTTTTGGCTGATGGGAGAGGTGGTACATGGGGATTACCAAAATTGGGTAAACTCCGCAACCTTAGATTCCGTGACCAATTATGCAAGCTATAAAGGCTTATATTCCAGTTTGAACGACCATAATTATTTTGAAATTGCTCACAGCCTGGAACGGCAATTTGGTGAAGGCGGGCTGTATAAAAATATGAAATTGTATAATTTTGTCGATAACCACGATGTCGACCGAATCGCCAGCAAGCTAAACCAAACGGAACATATCTTTCCGCTTTACATATTATTGTTTAGTATGCCTGGAATTCCTTCTATTTATTACGGCAGTGAATGGGGGGTAACAGGTAGCAAAGAGCATCATTCTGATCTGCCGTTACGCCCTAAACTGGAGTTGGATCAAATCAACGCAGGCGCTCCTCAACCAGGTTTGATTAATACAATCCAAAAAATGGCTGCGATTCGACATCATTCCCCTGCTTTAAAAAGGGGCAGTTACAAACAACTCTATGTAAATAGTCAACAATTTGCATTCTTAAGGCAAATACAGACAGAAAAGGTGGTTGTTATTCTCAACAGTGCTTCTCATGAAGTTTCTATAGATCTTAACCTTCCTGATCGGGCGCAGCGTTGTGTTGATCTGCTAAACTCAAATGAAGAATTTATTCCCTCTGATGGTAAGTTAAAAGTTGGAATCCCGCCTAACTGGGGACGGATATTAAATTTAGAGTAAAGCTCTGATATTGAAATTGTTTCGTAGGGGGATGACTTTCTTACAAAAAAAGAATGGCTTTAGCCATATAGGGTTTATTAAAAACCTGCCATCTTCTGTTACCTCTGTATCCGCAAACATCATCGCGAAAGATTTGTGAGGGCTTACCCGTGAGTTGATCGACCTCTTCTTGAACCCATTCTGCGAGGGAGATGAATTCGAACACTGCTTTTTCTACCGATCATCGGATAACAATGGTTGACAAATAAAAAGTAATGAATGGGTTTTGTATGTGATCAGGGCAAGTATAATAAATCATCAAATTTATTTAATATTTGCTATTCATTAAATACAAACGAAATTAATTTATAAAGATGATGGATTTTTCAAAAATAAACTATCGAACATTTTTCGGGCGCCTGGTAAGGCTTCCATTGCGGCTGATCCCTAAAAGCACAGTCATGCCTATTCTTCAAGGAAGTTTGAAAGGAAAAAAATGGGTTGTTGGCGCTGGGTCTCATGGCTACTGGTTAGGAAGCTATGAAATTCACAAAAGAATAGCCTTCGAACGAGAAATAAACCCAGGGATGGTAATTTATGACATTGGTGCAAATGTTGGCTTCTACAGCCTTCTGGGCGCTAACCTCGCCGGGTCTTCTGGCAAAGTTGTGGCATTTGAACCTTTTCATCGCAATGTTGAATACATTCAGCGGCATATTGAACTGAATAAGTTCCACAATATTGATGTATTAGAGGTGGCTGTATCCAACAAAAGCGGAAAAGGGTTCTTTGAAGCTGGAGGAAGTATTGCGACCGGGCACCTCTCAGAGCAGGGTAGTATCGAGGTCCGTACGATAACCCTGGATGAATACATATTAGAAGGAACTGCACCGAAACCGGATGTGATCAAAGTGGATGTTGAGGGGGCTGAACACGAAGTGTTTAAAGGTGCACAAGAATTAATCCAAAAATGGCGACCATTAATCTTTTTAGATACCCACGGGCGGGAGGCTCACGAAGGCACCGTTAACCTGTTATCACGTTATGGGTACCAGTTTGAAACACTGGATGGGCTTTCTTTGCCAAACAGCAAAGAATTAATTGCTCGTCCGTTATAAACATTAAAATAATATTAATAATCGTCAATTGATTTTAATATTATTTATATTTCTCAGCGATAGTAGATAGATTATCAATAACACTTAACTGCAACTCAAAATTGATACTTTCTCCAGGGTTGAGATGTTTAGGTAAGCCTCGAGTTTTAAGATCGGCGTAAGGCGCCATAGCATGTGTGGCGGGTTCAAGCCCGCATACGTATTCACCTGTTCCCATCAATTTCCATTGTGTTAACACAGGTAGCGTTTTTGCGTTCCAGCTGAGTTCAAAACCGATGTTGAGTTCGGGGTTCAGGATAGCAGCCCGGGCGAACCCCTTAGAATCGATTTTCGGCGTGTGAAAATAAACTTGTTCTTCACAATCGGGGGTTGGATGCGAAAAACGAGTGTGTTCAGCCAGCCCTGCCCGGGCAAAATCAGTACGAGGTTGCACATCTACATCATCAAATAATAAAACGCTTTCGGGGCTTACTAATGGAAAACCAAGGTTGCAATGGTAAAGCAATCCAAGCGGAGCAGGCCTTCCCCCTAAATTAATGACTTTGTCACGAACAATTAAAATTGAGCTTCCCATCCTGGTTTCAATGCAGCGCTGGAGGAGGAGGTTTTCGCCAAACAGGACCGCTTGGCGAGTTTCAGCTTCGGCTTTAAGAATATAGGCATCACCTTGCCACTCCTGGTATAGGCGTAAATTTTCGGCTGGAAGATGAGCCGCACGTCCATGCAAACCATGGCTTTGCCCTTCAAAATCTTCTGGGGGGCCAAAATGAGTTAGTCCACAGGTCGTCATCAGCCCGCCGCCAAAGGTTCTCAGCCAACCTGTCCCCTGGGGTTCGTAGTGGTGAGGTCCACCCAACCCCGGATGAAACCAGGAAATTGGTTTATCGTTAAACCACACTTCTCCAATATCCAACCCGCGGTCGGGCCACAGGGTAAAACGTAACCCGCTTCCGGTCCAACCGTCAAGGCCGCGGGCTCCTCGCATTCGCCCGTGTTCATAAATAAAAGGGCGTAACCCCGCCAGGGGCGCAGGCATACTGGTAAAGGCTGAAAGCTCAGCTTTTGTGTAAGTTTTATCCCATAAATTTGGCATTTTTTGCTCCATTCAAATTGAGGGTTGGTTACAAAAGAGCTCCTGATTAAGCTACGTAATTGCGATTGAACCCGCCTTTAACAAAAATCTTATTATCACCGCCACTTGCGTCTTCAATAATCACGCCACCAGAGTAAAAGTGCTCTATGGCATAGATATTGGTCACAAGATGCGGGGTAATTCCGCAAGGACGAAAGACAGAATCTCCATTGGTAAAAAGCAAGGGCAGCAATAGTTGGTCTCCGAGGAATGAATCTACACACCCATCAGTTTCTAAAAACGCAAACAAGCTATCTACCGCCTCATCTGCAACAAGCTCAGCCCGCTTTCCCTTTGCCCCCAACGCACTGAAGCAGGCTGTGCTCGCCCCTTCAAAGTCTGCCTTTAACAGGATAAATGAACCCATCCCCGGGGATGAAAAGCGTTGTGTTTTAATTTTTACATCCCTGGTCAGAGAATATAAACGTTGCAAAGCACGATGTTTTTGACGTTTTGCGATCCCTTCTTCGAGGTTAGCCACCCCTGATATACCTCGAATGCGAAGGAGTTTTCCACGTTGAAGGCATTGAAAAGGTTTTATTGGTTCGCCAGGGTGAATTTTTGCTTTTACCAGTCCGCCCCCTTTGGGATAAAACCCCGCCTGCTGTAGAGAAACTTCGCTGCGAAAACCTAAAGACTGCATAATCGGCAGCCATTGCTGTTCAAGGTAGTGAAAAACCGGGCTCCAAGGCACATGAGTACCGCCGGTAAAGATAACTTCTGAAGAACCACTGGCAAAACTAAGGGGAAGAAAAACGGTTTGAAGTACAAGCGTTAGGGCGCCTGCTGTTGGAATTGTAAACCGATAGTTACCAGAGCGAATCGCACCAGGGATCAATGTTAACTCGCTACTGCCAATGGAGACGCCGGTTATCTTGGCGCCTGTCAGCTGGGCGATGGCTTGAACGGCTGCCAGATGTTGAGCTCGTAAACCGGGGGTGCTGCGATTGGCTCGAATATTATAAATACGGACGGGTTTCCCTGTTAGTGCAGATAAGGTTAAGCTGCTGCGTAATACCTGTCCCCCTCCCTCACCATAAGAGCCATCAATTTCGATCATAAAACCCTTTATTTAAAAAAGATAGATTAATCTATCTTACCATAGGTTGTTTCACGTGAAACAATTAGTTAGTCGAGCTTGTTCGCGTTATGATTGTGATTATTCAGCGGGTATCAACCATCGAATCGATCGCAGAGTATAGTATGGATGTTTCACGTGAAACATTATTTAAAGGTATGAAATTCTGTAACTGTGTACGATAATGGAACCCCGGATGAGATATTCTATTTTGGTTTTTAATCAAAAGCCTATGGCGAAAATAAACCCCGTGGCGTTAGCTAAAAGGATGCAGTCTTCAAGCTTTCTCAAATTATGTGATCAATATGGTGTAGATCAAGCATTAATCCAGCCTGCTTTGTTGCATCTCGAAGTCAAAGCAGCTTCGAAAGAGAGCTTTTCTTATTTTATTTTATCGTATCAGCCCCAACCTAAGCCACCAATTGTTGTTTCTCATTGGGAATTAACCCCTTCTGAAGTCGAACAGCGTTTATCTGAGATTAAAACAAACCTTTCGGCACCTGTTTATGATGAATTGATAAATACTGCACAGCTTTATTCAATTGAATTAACCAAGCCCCAATTAAAAGACATGGGACTATTATTTGCCTATGAGCTTGCCCGATACCTGGCTGAACAAAATTCAGGGCTTGTTTACGGGTTGGATAGATGCTGGTATCGTTTGAATAGTCACCGGGCATTTATTCCTGTAGCGGGTAATATCGGCTAATTTTGTTAGTTTGCTAAAATAATGCGCCATTTAAATCATAAAGCACCGTACGCTACGGTGCTTTGAGGTTATTTTGTCCGACCAGGTTTAGCTGATGTGCATGGGCATAATGATATGCTTAAAGCGGTCATCGCTTTGTGGGCGGATCATCCCCGGTGTATTCGCGGCATTTGTTTCAAGCCAGACATTATCCGATTTGATCACTTCCAGTACTTCTCGTAGAAAACGTACATTGAACGCTACCAGCAGAGGCACGCCGTCAATAGATGCATCAACCATCACTTCTGAAGACCCGGTTTGTTCTGATTGCGCTGATATTTCAAGAGTGCCAGGGTTAGCGTCGCCTGATTCAGGGATGATATTCAATTTTGCAACGTTAGTACCCTCGCGTGCAATAATTTCAGATTGTTTGCAAGCTTTAAGCAGTCCACTGGTTGAAAGCAACGTGTGGGTTTTGAAGCTTGAAGGAATGATGGCACGAAAATCTGGGAAGGTGCCTTCAATTAATTGAGACGCCAACTCCAGGTCTTTCATATGAAAGACCACCTGCCCCCGATCGGGCGGGAAGGTCATAATAAGGGTTTCTTCACTGGAACCACCGATTATTCGAGCAAGTTCAATCAACGCTCTCGCTGGAATAATGGCTTCAACAGGGTGTGGAATTGGGTTTGAAATTACATCTTCACGGATCGAAATTCTAAAACCATCGGTCGCAGCCAGGGTGATCTTGTCGCCATCGAGTTTTAGCAAAATGCCTGTAAGCACGGGGCGTGCTTCATCGGTAGAGGCAGCAAAAGCCACCTGCTGGACCATTTCTTTGAAGTTGGTCACATTCAAAGGAATACCATCTTCAAGATCGGGTTCAGGAATCGGTGGGAATTCTTCAGCGTCAATACCTTTAATATAAGTATCCGATGCACCAGAAACAACATTGATCGTTTGGGTGCTGTTATCAAGCGTGATAACGACCTGTTCGCTGGGTAAAGCACTCACCATATCGGTAAACGTTCGTGCCGGAACGGTAATGGCACCTTCACCTTCAATGCGGGCCCCGATCCAACTGGTAATACCCAGCTCGAGGTTGGTCGCAGACAGGCGCAATCGACCTTGATCAGTTTTAATTAAGATATTTGAGAGGACGGGCAAAGTGCTGCGTGGAGAAACCGCCCTCGAAACCATGCTAAGACTATGAGCAAGTTGGGATTGTTTGACATGAACTTTCATCAGATGCGTACCTCTCTTAGTTCCTTAAAACTTACTAAATTTTTCTAATTAAGTATACATCGAAGGTGTAATTTTGACCAGATACGATTGATAAAGCTGTTTTTTAGTGGCTCAAGGGTGAAAAAGGGGATTATTGACAGGCCAGCAGGCGTGAAGTAAGCTTATTTGTGTCCGGGTGGGACCGGCGCGGCGGAGCCCTGTGAACCCCGTCAGGTCCGAGAGGAAGCAGCGGTAAGCCGGTATCTCCGGGTGCCGCCGGTAATCCTGCCCGGGCTTTTTGATTAGTAAAAAACTAAATTAAATTCTGTGATATAAATCAGCCTATGAGCGAACAACGTCCACCGATTTGTGATTACGAAGGGTCTGATTACCAGACGGTCTTTTGGGAAAAAGGCGGTCGAGCTTATGAAGATGCCTGTGAGAGCGTAGCTTTGCGAAGGCTACTGCCCTCAAAAGGCAGCTTTATGTTAGAGTTGGGTGCTGGCGCAGGGAGAAACACACATCGTTATCAAAATTATCAACGCATTGCGCTTTTGGATTACTCACGTTCGCAGCTGGAGCGGGCTCGGGCGCTTTTAGGAGATTCAGAGCACTTTTTATATGTTGCAGCTGACGTTTACCGTTTGCCATTTGTGAATGGTCTGTTCGATGGGGCAACGATGATCCGTACTTTGCATCATTTGGCAGACCCAATTTTAGCATTAACGCAAGCTCATCGTGTGATGGCGCCAGAGGGGATTTTTATTTTAGAATATGCAAATAAACGCAATTTGAAGTCGATCTTACGTTTTTGGCTGGGTAAACAGAATTGGAATCCCTTTTCGCTTGATCCAGTAGAATTTGTTAATTTAAATTTCAATTTTCACCCAAAAGCTGTTCGTAATTACTTAAACGAAGCAGGGTTTGGGTTTGAAAAGCAGTTGACAGTCTCTCATTTCAGGGTTCAAGGGCTAAAAAAAGTTGTGCCTTTGGGTTTACTTGTCGGCATGGATTCGATTTTTCAGTGGACGGGGAAATGCTTCCAAGTTTCACCGAGTGTCTTCACCCGCTCGCACGTTGTAGGTACACAACAAACACCAGCTGAAAATGGATTATTCCAATGCCCGATATGTCAAACACCTTTGCAGGGTTTGGGTAAAGATTTAATCTGTGAAGGTTGTGGAACGACTTGGCCCTATCAAGATGGCATTTATGATTTCAGGGTGAAATAATTGTGGGACATGCACTTTCAGCATTGAAAAGAAAGTATTGAAGGTAGTGCTTGATAATCAATCAATATTGGGATAGTTTAGCATGGAGCAACCGATGAAATTATATGATGAAAGAAATAGTATTGTTGAATATGGCAAAAAACTAATTACCAGCCGCTTAACCACAGGCACGGGGGGAAATTTGAGCATTTACAACCGCTCAGAAGGGCTAATTGCCATCAAGCCCAGCGGCGTTGAATATTTCAAAATGAAGCCTGAAGACGTAGTGATAATCACCTCAGAAGGAGAAATCGTTGAAGGAAGCTTAAAACCTTCCAGCGAATTCCGTTTTCACCTCGACTTGTTTAAACATCGGATTGATGTCAATGCCATTGTTCATACACATCAAGTGTATGCCACAACGATTGCCTGCATGAATTGGGAGCTGCCAGCTGTTCATTACATGGTGGGCTTATCTGGAGATAAAGTCCCTCTTGCAAAATATGCTACCTATGGAACCCAGGAGCTTTCTGATCATATCATCGAAGCGATCGGCAGTTACAATGCATGTTTGATGGCGAACCATGGGATTGTGGCTGTCGGTTCGAACATCGATCGTGCTTTTAACGTGGCGGAAGAAATTGAATTTGTTTCACAGCTTTATTTGCAATCTAAAAGCATGGGAGACCCGGTGATTTTATCAAGTGATGAGATGGCGAATGTTCGTAAAAAATTCTCCTCTTATGGGCAGTCGGACTCATAGCCAGTTATTGATAATTTTCCCAAATTTTTAATACCAGGTCGGCATAGTAATAACCAACATCCATGGGGCCATATCGGAATAATGCCTCGCGATAAGATTCATATTTGGCTGTCAACCCTGCCAACATACGACTCCCATAAGCTAGATTAAAGTTTGGATCTTCGAGTTCTGCAATTGCTGGGCGCCTGCTAAAACAGGGCCCATTAATACACATAAACTCAGCTGCAAGCCCGTCACGCGGCATAATCTGCATCAAACCTACAGCACCACTGCTTGAATAAGCCTGGGGATCGCCACCGCTTTCTTGCAGCACAACAGCTGCAATCAAGTTTGCAGGCAGGCCAGACGCTTCTGCTGCGTTTTCAATTTCTTCGCACCATTGTTGAATAGATTCCGGGTAGCTGGTTGGCAAAGAGCAATTGTTATCGATAAAGGTCGTTGTTTCAGATGCATATCCTTCAGCGAGAAGGGGTTCGCTTTTTAATTCTGGTTGTATTTCGCTAAAACCAGGGGGAGCTTCAATGTGCATTTGTGCAGCAGCAACAGAGCTAATCCCAATGACTATTGAACAAACAACCAAGACAGATGGAAGGACGATAATTTTTCGCATTTTTCTGCACTCCTTATATAGAACATTTATTCTAACACCAAATATAACACAAACGTTCTATAATACAAGAGCGATTTCCCAAGTCATGAGAAGTTTAAGGTTTGTTTAAATTTATTAAACCATGGAATAGAAAAACCTCACCTGTATTCACCTCACGGATGTTATTCGGGCATAAAAAAGCCCTCTTTTGAGGGCATCATATTCAGGGTGTATTTATAAACAGGTGACCGATCGATTTTCAAAACGGCTGATTTTACGCCAGGTAAATGATGGTTTAGGCAATCGACTTTAAGTCAAAAGGAACGCCTACCGATTCTCCTGCTTCAATTAAACTATCAACGATTTCTGTGAGTAAAGGAACGCCATGTTTTTCGAATTTTTCAGCATTTTCGAACTCTTTTTCGCCATGGATATAAATTCTGTCTTCTCCTGGGATTTTTGGCGCTGCCTTTAACTCGCGAATGTAAGTATCCATGTCCGCTTTAAACTCTGCAAGCGGGCGGAAGTTTTCAACCTTAATTGCAGCAAAGAAATGACCGACATCTGCATTATATACCCGAGAAGGGTGACCGACCCCTGTTCCAAAGCTGGCGCCAGAGAGCACACCTGAAAGCAAATCTACCAACAGCGCTAACCCATAGCCCTTATAGCCGCGCATTTCAGCTGGCCCACCTAATGGAAGCAACGCCCCGCCCGAAAGGACCTCGCTTGGTTGGTCGGTGATTTCGCCTTTCGCGTTAACCCCCCAACCCTTGGGGATTGGCTGCCCCGACTTATCGTATACGGTAATGCGCCCAATGGAAACGATGCTGGTTGCCATATCGAGCACATAGGGCTTTTCTTCACCGGCTGGTATAGCAACCGCAATCGGGTTTGTGCCTAAAATCGGAGAAACCCCGTAAGTCGGAGCAACCAATGGCTGAGAATTGGTCAGACTCAGCCCGATCATATCCTCAGCTAACGCCATCATGGCGTAATAACCTGCAATCCCATAATGGTTACTGTTTCTCACGGTGGCGATTGCTAACCCAGTTTCTTTAGCCATTTCAATACAACGAGACATAGCATGATGCGCCACAACCTGCCCTAACCCGTTACCACCATCCAGGGCGAGTGTTGAAGGACTTTGGTTAATCACTGTGAGGGGCGAAGAGGGGTTAATTTGTCCTTTGATTAATCGTCTGCCGTAATAACTGTAGAGGCGGATCACGCCGTGAGAGTTAACACCCCGTAAATCGGCCGAAATAAGCACATCGGCAGCAACTTGAGCGTCAGCTTCTGGTACATTTAGCGCTTGAAAAAAGCGTATGACATAATTTTTAAGGTCTTCAACAGAAAAACTTATAGAATCTGACATTAGGTTATCCTTTGTGTTGGTTATTATTTGATCTTGTTAATTATATCCACAAAAATAGGTTCCCCTCTTGATACTTTAGAGCAAGCTTCCAGCCAACCCTTCGTATGCTATAATAAAAACACATTAAGGAGAAGAGAAATGAATAAACCTTTAATTATTGCCCATCGAGGAGCGAGCGGTCACGCCCCTGAAAATACGATGGCTGCCTTCCAATTAGCCTTGGACCAACACGCTGATGGCATTGAATTAGACGTGATGCTTTCCAAAGATGGCCGGCTGGTTGTGATCCATGATGATACGGTTGATCGCACGACAAATGGCAATGGGCAGGTAAGAGACCTTACTTTAGCCCAGCTCAAGTCCTTAGACGCAGGCAATGGAGAAAAAATTCCTACTTTGGAAGAGGTGTTGAATGTCTTTGGCGGACGTTTTTTAATTAATATCGAATTGAAAAACTACGCCACGCCCTTCGACCGATTGCCGATAGCTGTTGCTGATCTTTTAAAGACGAAGAAGTATCCAGAAATGTTGATTATTTCTTCCTTTAATCCATTAAATTTAGGCCGTTTCCGACGAAGATGCCCCCAGGTAAAACAAGGTTTATTAACATTACATAATAAAGCTGATCTCTGGATTTGGCGGTTGTTTAAATATAATGCTTTCCATCCCTATTACGAGGATGTTGATGAAGGGATGGTGTCAAAATTAAAAGCAAAACAACAGCAGATCAATGTTTGGACGGTGGACAAGCCCGAAGATATCCGGCGAATGGCTTCTTTAGGTGTAAATAGTATTATTACAAACCTTCCCAAAGAAACTCGAGAAGTCTTGGAGCAGGGCGCGTGAAAATAGGTGTTCGGGTTTTATGGGGGTTGTGTTCTCTGTTGCTGATGTTAACCAGTATGCCAGGGATCATCGTGCGCGCCCAAGAACCAACACCAGCAGAAGCTTTGTTAAATTCAATGACCGCCGAAGAAAGAATCGGACAGCTTTTCCTGGTGACCTTTGCAGGTCCTCAGGTCGATGAAGAGTCACAAATACATGCTTTAATTTCAAAATACCATGTTGGGGGTGTGGTATTGAAAGCAGAAAACAACAACTTCTCAGTTGAAGACCCTGCAGCTTCTGTACAAGCATTAACCAAAACTCTGCAAGAAGTAGCCTGGCAGGCAGCATCGGAGGGGGCGAGTGTCAAAGAAATTGGGAAGGCTAATGAACAAGCTTATGTCCCACTTTTAATTGGTTTAGAACAATTAGGGAATGGTTATCCTACGGACCAAATCCTCTCTGGAATGACGGAATTTCCTTCACAGATGGCGCTTGGGGCAAGTTGGGATCCTTCTTTAAGCAACAGGGTTGGAGAGCTCCTGGGTGAAGAGCTTTCAACCCTGGGAATAAATCTTTTATTAGGCCCGAACCTGGCTGTCCTTGAAGACCCAAACAATGAAGCCGCGAATTATTTAAATGTTAATGCCTACGGGGGTAACCCTTTTTGGGTCGGTGCAATGGGAAAAGCATATATCAGCGGGCTGCACACAGGCAGTAACAACCGCTTATTAGTCGCAGCACAAAACTTCCCTGGCTCCGGTAGTGCAGATCGCCCCCCCGACATTGAAATTTCAACGATCAGAAAGTCCTTAGAACAGCTTAGAAAAGTGGAGTTAGCCCCATACATTGCTGTAACGACCCACGCACCTGGGACGCCTGAACGAGTTGATGCTTTAATGGTTTCTCATAATCGATATCAAGGATTCCAGGGCAATATTCGCGCTGCAACCCGCCCAATCAGCTTTGATACAAACGGGCTTCAAATGCTTATGGCGCTGCCAGAGTTTAATGCCTGGCAAGAAAGTGGCGGCTTACTGATCAGTCAAAGTCTGGGCAATGCAGCGGTGAGAAGATTCTTTGACCCAAATGACAACAATTTTGAGGCTCGACAATTGGCCAGGAATGCATTTTTGGCTGGCAGTGATATTTTGTTTGTTGATAACTTTATTGCGACTGGCGACCCCGATTCATTTACAACCATCGTTTCTACAATTATCTCGTTTGTTCAAAAGTATCGAGAAGATCCTGCTTTTGCCAAACTTGTTGATACTTCTGTTTTACGAATTCTGATGGCGAAAATGAAAATTTACAATGACTTTTCTTTAAACCAGGTAAATAAGTTATCGGGAAACCTCAGCACCCTGGGTAGTGCGCAGGAAGTCAATTTTGATGTAGCCCAAGCAGCGGTGACATTAATTAATCCTAGCCCGCAGGAATTAGATGCCCTGTTGACGTCGCCCCCGATTTGGTCTGATCATGTGTTGATCTTTACAGATGCTCGAAAATTTGCTCAATGCGATAAATGCCCGGTTACCTCTGATGTTCCGAACAGTGCATTTGCCGATGCTTTAATTCGACTTTATGGCCCCCAGGCTGGAGGCCAAATCCAACAGAACAGGTTGGCTTCATTTTCTTTTACCCAACTTAAAGAATTTTTAGATGTCGAAGAATCTGAAACCAAAGAGCTAATCACTGCCAGTTTTCGCTCTGCTAAGTGGATTATTTTTAATACACAGGGTATAGGCATCAACTATCCTTCAACGGATGCTTTAAAAAGAGTGTTAACCGAACGACCAGACCTACTAACCGGAAAAAACGTGATCGTATTTGATTTAGGAGCGCCAATCTTTTTGGACGCAACTGACCTTTCAAAAATTTCCGCTTATTATGCACTATTTAGTAAAACCTCTGCATTTTTTGATGTCGCCGTTCGTGTTTTTATGCAAGAGTATGAACCTGCGGGGGCTTTACCAATTTCTTTAAACGCAACTGGTTACGACCTTCAACAAATGACGCTGCCCAATCCAAATCAGGTTATTCGCTTGGAATTGGTGATCTCAGAATCCGAAGGAGAACTACAAGTTGAACCTCCTTACGAGGTGGAAGACGTTCCCCCAAATATTGAGGTGACACCCGCGCCCACCATAGAACCAAGTTTTAATGTTGGTGATATGGTCACAATTCGAACCTTGCCAATTCTCGACCATAATCAGAACCCAGTACCTGATGACACTTTGGTAAGATTTAATTTCCATACTTCAGGTGAACCAGGTTCTACTCGACAGTTTGAAGCGCCCACCGTAGACGGCGTAGCTTTTATCAATTACCGGGTTGAAGCAGCTGGTGGAATAGTGGTTACCGCTAACAGTGGGCCAGCGATCCTTTCTGAAACTCTACAAATTAATATTTCGCCTGAAGGAATTATGTCGATCTTTTCTTTTACGCCTATCCCGACGATTTCTCCAACGCCTATCGAACCCACGCCCACGCCGACGATTATGCCAACACAATTGCCCACTTTAACTAGCACGCCAGAACCTGAAATTGTTGATTATCCTTCATTGGGAGACTGGGCGCTTGGCATGCTTGTTATGGGGATTGGCGGGGCAATAACTTTCTCAATTGGTCTTTTATGGTGGGGTTCGTTTCGTTGGGGATTAAGATCGTCTTTATCGGCTTTAATTGGTGGTTTTATTTCTTATTCTTATCTCAACCTGGGCTTCGAGGGAACGAAAATTTGGATGCAACAAGCAGGTACACGTTTTGTCATTGAAGTGGTTGTGGTTGGGTTATTGTTAGGATGGATAGCTGCACTCATCTGGTGGATGCGAACTGAAGGTATGCGCCCTAACCGCAACCATCGCTAAATCCTCATGAGACCCTTGTTTATTAAAATTTTAGTTTAGAAATTTCTAATTAGTGTGAGTAAAAAGCTAATCACCATTAAACTTCCCGCGAGGTAGATTAACATTTTCTCAGGTTTGCGAATAGTGTTGGGTTTGACACGCTCGCCACGAAAGGTTCGAGTTGCTGGTGCATCTTCAATAAACAATGCTTTAACAAAGGTATCAATATCTGCAGGTCGATCTTCGGGGTGGAGCTGCAACGCCCAGTGAATGGCTCGTTCCGTGCGGACGCTTACAGCAGGGTTCAGTTTTCTAACCCTTGTGAGGCTGCCTGGGGATAAGAACCGATCGCGTACGTTTAAAGGCGGTTCATTCGTTAACAAGTGATATAGGGTTCCCCCAAAAGCAAAAATGTCACTGCGTGCATCGGTATGCAGTGAATCCCCACCATATTGCTCTAAAGGTGTGTAAAGGGCGGTGCCCTGACCCTGTAAAATGGTAATGGTTACTTCGCCTGGCGCCAACATCTTAACTAAGCCAAAATCCACTAATTTCAGCAGCCCATTTGGTGTAACCTTTAGGTTGCTGGGTTTAATATCACGATGGACAATTGGCGTTTCCTGGGTATGGAGATACTTTAGAGCATCGGCAAGTTGAATTGCCCAGTCGAGAACTTCCTCTTCTGGCAAAAAGGAATTTTTGTGTTGAGCTTCAATGATTAATTGGCGCAAATCTTTGCCGGGAACATAATCCATTACCAGGTAATCGCGGTCTTGAATCGAAAAGAAATCAGATACTTTTGGCAGGTTCGGGTGGTCGAGGCGCGCTAAAATTGTGGCCTCACGCTCAAATTGTGCTCGAGTTTCTCTCAGCATTTCATCGGGCATTGCCTTATCGTATTGGACCTCTTTAACCGCACACATCCGCCCTTCAAGGCGTAAGTCTGCGCACAGGTAAATGCTCCCCATACCCCCCTGACCAATGGTTTGGTTTACATGATACCGACTATGCAATACCATACCGGTATTGATGGGCTCTGGCATTTTCGTCTATAACCTCTATAAAATAGTACCGAATCCAGTGTGGGTGGAGTCTGCTTTTTTTATTTTCAGCCTGGTTTTTTTCGGCGTATGACCAGGTTGTAACCACTCAATAGTAACGAGGCTAACCGTTGTAAACGGCACTTTCTGCATAAGAATGATTAATCTATATTTTACCTGAGATCAGTTTGATTGTTAAGCATTCTGAACTTACCGAACTATGATTTTTAAAATTTAATTGGCGATTGATTTCTGTAAATACCAAAATTATCAAATTGCAAGACCAAGCGCTATTCTGATGTGTGTTAAAGGTAAAATTAACTTATGAAAATCTACGTTGAGGTTGCGATCAACCTCCCCCAAATTTCTGAGACCTACCATTACCACCTCCCCCCTGAGTTGATTGGATCTGTTGTTTTGGGTTCACTGGTGGTGGTTCCCTTTGGTAAACAGCGTGCACAAGGGGTTGTTATGGGGTTTGTAGATACTGCAGGGGTGATAAAAACCCGACCAGTCGAAGATGTTATCGATGAGCTTCCCGCTCTAACCAGGTCTCAAATTGAACTGACACGTTGGTTGTCTGAAAGCACCCTGGCTCCTATCGGTGCATGCATCAATTTAATGCTGCCGTCGGGACTGAGTCAACGTACGGATACCTTAGTTAAACTCAACGAAAATGTCGAGATTGATTTCAATCAGCTTAGCCCGCTTGAAAAACGAATTATCCGCCTGCTCCAAAAGCGGGGAGATTTGCGGGGGCGACAAATTGATGCTGCCATCAAACATGTAGAGTGGCGAAACGTGGCTCGCGGGTTGGCGCGTAACGGGATTTTTAACATTCGCGCCACATTACCTCAACCAAGAGTAAAGCCAAAGGCTGTGCAAAAAGTTGCCTTGGCAGTTGATCCTTTGTCACTCGAAGACCTTGATATGCAATTAAGCCGGATAAAAAATGTTCACGATCGACGCTTGAAACTGCTGCGTTTTTTGTCGAATAAAACAACCGCGGTTGCCCCAGGAGAGTTATATGCTCAACTTGATGTAAATCGGGGCGACCTGGTTGCGCTGGAAAAAATGAGCTTAATTAAATTGATTCAAGCTCAAGTTTGGCGCGACCCACTTGAAGACCTCACCTTTGCCCCCTTTGACCCACCTGTACTCACCCACGACCAGGAACAAGCCTGGTTGAAAATTCGCAGCAGTCTGCTTGCTGCCAACCAAGGGCACCATCCCACACCAATGCTCCTTCATGGGGTAACTGGGTCGGGAAAGACGGAGTTATACCTGCGGGCAGTTGAAGAAACCCTAACGCAAGGTAAAGGTGCGTTAATCTTGGTGCCCGAGATTTCCCTCACCCCGCAAACCATTCAGCGATTTTCTGCTCGTTTCCCTGAAAAGGTAGGCGTGATTCATTCTCAACTTTCCGAAGGTGAACGTTACGACACCTGGCGGAGAGTGCGCCAGGGCGAGCTGCCTGTTGTTATTGGTCCTCGCAGTGCCCTATTCGCTCCCTTACCTGAAATCGGCTTAATTGTGGTTGATGAGTGCCACCAAGATTCCTATGATCAACAAGATAGCCTGCCTTATTATCGAGGTGTGGAGACTGCGGTCGCTTGCGCCCAGCTTTCTGGGGCTGCGGTTATTCTTGGTTCCGCAACCCCCCTGGTGACGCAATATTTCCAGGCAGTTAGCGGTAGTTGGACTTATTTAGGTTTGCCCAAACGCATCTTAGCACACCGTGAGGCAATTGCCAGGCATGCCAGCCAACTGGGGATATCTTTACCCGTGAGGCTTGGTGAAGGAAAAACTGCTGAATTAGAGTTGCCCCAGGTCAAAATTGTTGATATGCGCATCGAACTTAAAAATGGTAATCGCAGTATTTTTAGCGACGATATGCAAATTGCTATCGAGCACGTGTTAGAAACCCATCAACAGGCGATCTTGTTTCTGAATAGACGCGGGACAGCAACTTATGTGTTTTGTCGTGAGTGTGGGTATGTGGTTGCTTGCCCTCGAGATGATAAACCTTTAACTTTTCATCAGTCACAGGGCTTGTTGATATGCCATACCTGTGGGTATCAACGCAAAATGCCCAAGGTTTGCCCTATTTGTGGCGGAAACCAAATTCGACAAATGGGCATGGGAACTGAAAAAGTTGAACAATTGGTGAGAGAACGCTTTCCTGGGGCAAGAACCCTCCGCTGGGATGTTGATACGACTCGGGCAAAAGGTGCCCATGAACACATCCTATCAGAATTTACCCACCATAAAGCAGATATCTTGGTGGGCACCCAGATGCTTGCAAAGGGATTGGATTTACCCTTGGTCACCCTGGTGGGTGTTATCCTGGCAGAGGTCGGCTTGAACTTGCCGGACTATCGGGCTGCTGAACGCACCTTCCAGGTATTAACCCAGGTCGCTGGCAGGGCAGGTCGCAGCCCGCTGGGGGGAAAGGTTATCGTTCAAACTTACAGCCCCGACCATTATGCTATTCAAACTGCTGCAAAGCATGATTATGAAGCCTTTTATCAACAAGAGATGGATTACCGGCGCCTGCTGCGCTTCCCGCCATTTTCTCAATTAGTTAAATTAGAGTATCGTCACCACGACCCTCAACAAGCAGAAGAAGCAGCCACCTCCATGGCAAAGGTGTTACAAGGATGGATTGCAGATGAGAGGAGAGATGTTGATATGATTGGCCCAGTGCCTTGTTTTTTCACCCGCTTGCATGGACGCTACCGCTGGCAAATTATCCTTCGCGGGCATCAACCCATTGAACTCCTCCGCGGGCGCCAGCTGACCGATTGGATTGTTGAAGTTAACCCTCCCAGTCTGCTTTAAGGATGGTTTGTTTTCGCTTGCCACATGAGAAAAGGGATCGAATTATTATTTTGTTTCGATGTTCCTAAAGTTATTGAAGCAAGGAAAAACCGATAAACAATTTACTTTAGGTTATTAACGCTGATTCTTACGATCTTTAACCTGTAAAAACACCCAACCTCAAGTTATAATTGGAAAGAATTTATCAATAATGACGGCAGGACCCTTACTGTGCAAAGTTTAAATTACGCATTCCGATTAATTAAAGCCAACTTTAGCTTGGCGTTTAAATATTCTGATTTGCGAAAACCATGGGGGCGTTTATGGATGGGCGGATTTACGTTATTAATTTTGTGGTTAATTCCTTTGGGTATTGTCCTTGCTGTCTGTGGGTTTAAACCAATCTGTCTGGTTTTAATCGGTTTATTTAGCGTGTTGCTTTTATTTTGCCTTTTCTTATGGGGAGAGGTAACCGCTTTAGACGTCAGCCGTGTCTTTGATGCGATAACTCGAAAGAATTTCAGCCTTTATGCACCTGAAGAAGAAGTTGAAGAATATGCTCACTGGCAAGAAATTGCCCAGTGGGCGATGATGCGACCGGGCTTGTCTGTGATTAAAGTATTTAATCAGCTCTTTCGAAAATCTAAAGTTGAAGATCTTGCATGGCTGAATGGTTCTCACTTGGTATTACCCTTGATTGCACTCGAAAATTTAACCATTGCCTGTGTAAGACACAGGCTGACCCAAATTCAACAGGCTCGGTTGATGAGCTTTAACCCTAAATTGATCAGGCTTAACGTGATGACGAGCCTGGTTAAGTGGGCTCTAATTTTGTTAGGTGGTATTTTGGGGTTTTGGCTGGGCACCACCCTGGCTGACCCATTGACCGCAGGCGTCTTGAGTCGTTTACTCGCTTTGACCTGTGGGCTTTTTGTTGCAGGGGGACTGGCGCTTTTAGGGATTTTGTTCAGTAGCTTCAATCGGGCTTGTTACGACACAACGCTTTACCAATGGGCAATGCATGTTGAGCTTGTTAGGTATTCTGGGGATACAGCACAAAATGTTGCCCCCGAAATTTTAAGCCAGGCAATGCGCAAGACAAAAAATAAGTAAAAAGGATCGATGATTATGGTGCAAAGAAGAGAAGTTCTGTCTTGGAACGATGTAGATAAATTACTCGATTATCTTTTACCTCAGTTTGATGCGGCCTTTGATGGCATGATTATGATCTCACGCGGAGGGATTGTTCCCGGAGGTTTATTGGCAGAGGCAATGAATATTAAAAAACTATTAATTGCCTCAGTTGATTTTCCCTACGAACTGGAAGAGATGCAAAGACCGCGTTTATTGGCCTGGCCCCATTTTTTGATGTTTCCGGATGATGAGCTGCTCAGCGGAGAGCGAATATTAATCGTTGATGACGTTTGGGGTTCAGGGCGAACGATCACCTCAGTCAAAAACCGAGTCTCGGCTGCCAGGGGCTTCCCCTCTACATGCGTGTTGCATTTCAATCCTTATAGGAGTTTGTTTGGTAAAAACCGCCCAGATTATTTTGGCGCTACGACAGATGCGTTTATCATTTACCCCTGGGAAATTGATCGAAATGCAGACAGCACTTTTTTTCGTGGTTTTAATTAACAGCATAGTTATCCGGTCTGATTGAGCATTGGCTCTCTTCCTTTTTTGTTTAAAAGAAAAAACTTTGTAATAATTAGTTTTACTATTTAGTGATCGCACTTTAAATAGATTAATGTTTTTTAAGAAAAGCACAGGAATCGTATGGATAAAAACATTCAGTGGTACGACTACATCACGATTAATATCTATTATTTTGCGCTAACGGTAAGATCCCAAGCCTTAACCCCACTAATCATTCCCATATTGGTACAAACCTTTGTAGGTGAAGCAACCAAAGGCGCAGCTTACGGAAACCTGCGTTTGTGGGCGTTGATGATTGCCGTTTTGGTTCAGGGGGTGGTGGGCATTCTTTCCGATCGAAGCACTTCTCGTTTTGGTCGCCGCCGCCCTTTTATGTTGGTTAGTGGATTATCAGAGTTGGTTGTTTTCCTCGCGATTGGGGTGATTGCCGCGAACCTGGAAGGATCAACAGGATATTGGGTTTTATTTGTTGTCTACATGGTCTCGATGCTTTCCTCCAATATTGGGCATGCTGCTGTGCAGGGCTTAATCCCTGATATTGTGCCAGAAGAAATGCACGGTAGATTTTCGGGGGTCAAAGCTTTTTTTGAACTGCCAGCCCCATTGATTTTTGTTTCGTTTGTTATTACAAAACTGGTCGAAGCTGAAAACATTTGGGGTGCTATCCTGGTTCTATGTGGGGTGATACTAATTTCTACTGCGGTTGCTATGTTTGCCCCTGAAAAGCCCACTGTTGACACCCCGGATAACTTGGATTGGAAGCCAATTTTGCGGTTGGTGCTGATGACTATCGTCTTTACCCTGGTAATTCTTGGAACAGGTGAGGTCGTAAAAGCAGCAAACGCCAGAACGATAGGTTTTTCAAATACAGGCAAGCTGCTGCTTACAGCTTCTATTGGTTTGTTTGGTATGTTGGTTGCTATTATCGTTGGGGTATGGGCAAGCATAAAAATCAGCTTGGGCAGCTATGGCAAAGAGGGCAACATTTCCTTCACCTGGTGGGTGATTAACCGCCTGGCTTTCTTAGTGGCCTCGACGAACATCGCAAGTTTTGTTCTCTATTACCTGCAAGAGCGTTTTGAGCACCTGGCAGGAGCAGGAGCAGCGGGACCAACCGCTCTGCTGGTGATGTTTGTTGGCCTGGCGATATTAGTCTCCAGTATTCCCGCGGGCTGGCTAACGGATAAATTTGGGCGTAAGCAAGTATGCGCTTTTAGTGGGGTCCTGGCATTAGTGGGTATGATTATTGTGCTTATCTCGCCAGGTATGACGACACTCTATATTGGTGGATTGCTGGTTGGTGCAGCAATTGGCTTGTTTTATTCTGCCAGCTGGGCAATAGGGACGACCCTGGTACCGAAAGAGCAAGCAGGCAGGTACTTGGGCATCCAGAACCTGGCCGGGGCGGGTGCAGGGGCTATTGGAGCATATATCGGCGGGCCAATCGGTGATGGTGTGGGTTTTACTGCATTAATGATAATCTTTGGATTATTATTTTTGCTTTCATCCCTGGCTTTGTTGGGCATCAAAGAAGAGCCAATATTAAGCAAAAATGAAGCTTCTGCGATAAGATAAACTTGCAGTATAATTCTTACAAGGTAACAAGCAGGAGCTGTGCATGATTTTCATTCATCTGTAATTCTTGAAATATTGTAAGAAGCCAAAATTTGGTTACATCAATAACCAGGGCTTTGTTGGTTTTTGTTTTAAGACAGCAGGTGAATATGTTATCAGTTCTCAATCTTTCTAAATCATACGGTTTAAATACCGTTCTCAAAAAAATTACGTTCAGCATAAACAGGGGTGAAAAAGCCGCATTGGTTGGTCCTAACGGGTGTGGAAAATCAACCTTGTTCAATATTATCGCCGGCGAAGAGACTGCGGATTCTGGGCAGGTCTCTTTTACCCCAGCGGATTTAAGAATAGGTTACTTGCACCAGGGAATTATTTTTGATCCCGCAGAAACCGTTGGCGACTATCTCAACCGTTTTGCCTCGAATTTGGAAGAGACCCAAAAGACTCTGGAAGCTGCCAGCAAGGCGTTGGCAGAAGCGCCCGGTGACCCACTTAAAATCAGCGACTATGAACGTTGTTTATCAGGGTTGATCCATGCTCAAGAAATTGAAGGAGCACGTAAGGAGATCCTGACGGGTTTTGATTTGCTCGATTATCCGCAGAAAACGCCTATTGCGACGTTGAGCGGCGGTCAAAAAGTACGCCTTGCTTTAGCTGGCGTCTTATTAGAAGCCCCCCATTTTCTGATCCTTGACGAGCCCACCAACCACTTGGATCTAGAGATGCGCGTCTGGCTGCAAGATTGGGTGCTTGCCTATCCTGGCTCGATCTTATTGGTTTCGCATGACCGTGCTTTTTTAGATACTGTCATCGATAAAATCATTGCTTTTCCGCCCAGTGGAGAAGGCGTGAAAGAATACCCTGGTAATTACACGCTCTACCTGGAGCGAAGGCAAGCGGAATACCAGGCTGCAATGGATGCCTATACAGACCAAAAAGGGGAAATAAAAAATTTGAAAAAAGCAGCTCGCAGTGTGCGAGACTTAGCAAAACCTCATAAAGGCGGTAAAGCAGATCCTGAACACACCGATGGCTTTTCAGCTGGATATATTGCTGATCGCAGTCAGGGTACGTTTAGACGAGCAAAACAACTTGAAAAGCGGATCGAATACCTTGAGGGACAAGGCGCACTGGAAAAACCAAGCCAAGCCTGGGACCTGAGGATGAATTTTCAAGACGTCTCTGTTAGCGGTCGGATTGTGTTACAACTGGAAGGTTTGAGGCTTGGCTACGATGAAAGCCTGCTTATGGCACCAATTTCACAAACGGTCACCTTGGGGCAGCGAATTGCCCTGGTAGGACCAAATGGAATTGGCAAGACGACGCTGTTCAAAACTATCCTGGGTGAGATCCCTCCGGTTTCTGGTAACCTCCGGTTAGGAGCTGGTGTCAGACCCGGTTATCTTTCACAAGAGCAGGAAGTACTAAACCCCGCCTGTTCTGTAATCGACACCCTGCAGCACAATACAAAATTTTCTAATCATACTGAAGCTCGTACTTTTCTGCACCGGTTTTTATTTAGCGGAGATGATGTCTTTCAACTGGTAGAAACGCTATCTTATGGACAGCGTTCGCGGTTGATGCTGGCTCTGTTGGTAGCAAATCAATGCAACTTGCTTCTGCTGGATGAACCCCTCAACCACCTCGACCTCAGTTCCCAGGAAGCATTTGAACACGCATTGGCTGGGTTCAGTGGGACAATCCTTGCAAGTGGGCACGATCGTTATTTTATTGAACGTTTTGCTCAGGTGATCTGGCATTTTTCAAAAAAAGGGATTGTCGCAGAGATTATTACTATTAAACCTGACTAATTAATGTGTAACAAACAATTGTGGAAAACCCTGTGGATAGTTGTGAATAACCCGTACAACCTTGTGGATAAAACCTGTTTTATTGGGGAAAGTGTGGGGAAAATTAAGAGAGCCAGGCTCGTTTAGCCTGGCTCTCTTAAAAAGGAGAAAAAACATGAAAGGTTATCATGCAAAGTATAGCAAAATAGAACTTACCTTACTTGACGATTGACCCTTTATTTCCCCACGATTACCCTACAGGATGGTTAATAACTTGTAATTCTTCTAAAAATGACATCGTTTTACTAATTAATGCTATGATTATGACCATAAGGAGAGCTCAAAAATATAGGAGATCTTTTAATGACTGAACAAGATTATTCATTTGAAGAGCAAATTCAAGGATTGATTGACCAGCTTAGCGCATACATTGAACAGTACCATGGCGGGTTGGTGAGCCTTGTACGCATCGAAGAAAACACTGTTTTTGTCAGTCTGGGCGGCGCATGCGAAGATTGTGCGCTATCAGAAGCAACCCTACAGGGTTGGGTAGCAGGCACACTGCGGCAGTTTTTCCCAGATATCCAGGTTGAACAAGTGATTTAGCTCAAGAGTAATTCCCGGTAAATTATTTAAGTCCGCTTTTAAAAGCGGACTTTGTCTTTAAATTTAATTTTTAAAGACTGTAAAAGCCCTTTGTGTCTACTGTGGTTATTTTTTTGAGGAAGTCGAACCCACATTCTTTGCACCCGCCCCTGGCCCAAAATAGATTTCTTTTTGAACTGCATGGTAAAGTGTATCACTGCGCAGGTCTTCAAGTGTGTAACAAGGGGCATTCAGATGCTCTGCTAATGCCTGAGCCAGACCCTGGTCAAAAGCGGCATGTTCCATATTGATCACTACAGAATGAACCTGCTCGCTGGCGAGTTGCTCGGCATATCGTTGGGTTTCTTTTTGCGGTGAACTGTTGCTCATAGAGACGTTACCAGCACCGTCGGTAAGGATAATTAATAAAGGGACGACATCTGGGTGTAGGATTTGTTCGCGTTTTATGACTTCGTATGCCATGCTCAACCCCGCGCTCAGTGGGGTTTTACCACCAATCGGGATATCTGCTAAGGCGTGTTGTGCTAACAACACCGAATTCGTTGGGGGTAACACCAGGGTTGCCCGATCCTTTTGAAAAACAATCAGACCTACCCGGTCACGCCGTTGATATGCGTCAGTCAACAGAGACAGGATGGCACCTTTTGTCGCAGCCATGCGCTCTGCAACAGCCATAGACCAAGAGGCATCCACCAGGAACAAAATCAAATTTGAGGCACGGCGTACCCGTACTTTGCGTTGATAATCCTCCCGGCGCACTGCGAACGCCACATTATTCTTTTCATGTTCACGTGCTTTTTGGTGTGGAGCTGCAGCACGTAAAGTTGCATCAAATGCCAGGTCATCTGCTTTGCCATTAGCTGGGCGAGCCTGGATATAACGGCCGCGTTTGCGCTCAGTTTGGGTTTGGGAACGACGGCCGCTTTGCTTGCGCATCATCTCGTCTAAAGGCGTATCCAGTCGACGAGGTTCGAAGGTTTCGCCGGTTTGAACTTTTTTCCCCCCGTCCCACCAATTTGCGGTAGCGTCGTTAAAAACGTTTTGCCGGCTGTGTTCTAAGGGCTCGGATCCAGCGGGTTCGTCGCTAATCTCGATACCGGTGGAGACTGGCTTTTTTTTTGATCGGAATCTGATTTGTCTGCCTGGGCATTTTCTTCGCTCAGCGAACCTTCAGTGGCTGCCCCTTTGAGTTGTTCAATTTGTTCTTCAAGCTGGGTGACGCCCATTTCAGATTGTCGGAATGGGCCAGCTTTAACCCGATGAGGTAACGCCAGTTCTGCTGCAAGAGCAATATCCCGCGGACTTATCGCATCACGGCCCTCAAAAGCTGCCTGGGCACGAGAAGCTTTTAAAATCACCAGGTCTGCCCGATGTCCATCAACTTGCATTTTCGCGGTTAAATCTGCAATGATCAGTAAATCACGGCTGGTGTGCCGAACTTTATCAACCATCTTCCGAGCTTTAGCAATTTGTTCCGACAGTTCTTGCTCCTTAGGCAACCATTCTTTCCTAAAAGCTTCGGGGTCGGCTTCAAAAGCCAGGTTACGCTCCATAATTTGAACGCGTTGTCGAGGATCGAGAATACCTCGGATTTCAACCGACAGCGCAAACCGATCGAGAAGCTGCGGTCGCAGGTCGCCTTCTTCAGGGTTCATGGTGCCGACCAGGATAAAACGAGCAGGGTGTGCGAAGGAGATCCCCTCCCGTTCAACGATGTTCATCCCCATGGCTGCAGAATCAAGTAAAACATCAACCACATGATCATCCAGCAGGTTGACCTCATCGATATACAGCAAACCTCGATTGGCTAAGGCAAGGACGCCCGGTTCAAAATGTCGTTCACCCTTTTGAATTGCCTTTTCAATATCGAGGGTGCCAACTACACGATCTTCAGTTGCTGAAATCGGAAGGTTGATAAAGGGTGTTGGTCGTATTTCAAAAGGAAGGTTGTTTTGCCCCGCCTCAAAACGTTCGCGACATTCAGTGCACCAGTGGATGGGCATTTCTGGGTCGCAACCGAAGCGACAATCTTTTACGACCTTAACTGGCGGGAGTAAGGCAGCTAAAGCCCGCGCGGCTGTGGATTTTCCTGTCCCACGTTCGCCGCGTATGAGTACACCGCCTATCCGGGTGTCGATAGCGTTTAAAATCAACGCCCGGCGCATTCGGTCTTGCCCAACAACTGCTGTAAAAGGATAAATAACTCGCATTAATGTTCGCTTTCTTGCCTGATTAATTGCCACATAAAGTTTACCACGCCATCTCGGTAATAACTATAATTATTTTAGCAGAAAGAAAACCTGGCAGGAACCCTGCGTGCCGCGATTTCTGGCAGCTAAGAGCGAATTTTGGGCTACAATTAAAGTATGGATTGGCAACTGCACGAACAAGATTGGGCGGTGAATTTACTTCGCAACCATGCTGCAGGAGGAAATTTGCGGCATGCTTACCTGATTACAGGGCCAGAGGGTGTTGGTAGAAAAACCCTGGCAATTAAATTCGCCCAAGCATTAAATTGTACACAGCCCCCAGAAAAAGGTGGGTTTTGTGGTAGTTGCCGTAATTGCCGACAATTGCAATCATTAACCTACCCCGATTTAAGTATGCTCATCCCTGAAGAGGGGCATAAAGATATCTTAATTGGGCAAGTGCGCAGCTTACAGCACACCTTAGCGCTCTCTCCCTATTCAGGTGCTTATCGAATTGCCCTGCTGCCAGATTTTCAACGTGCAACAATTCAAGCTGCGAATGCGTTATTGAAGACTCTTGAAGAGCCGCCAGACAAGGTTGTGCTGTTGCTCACAGCTAACGCTCCAGAGGGATTGTTGCCTACAATTGTTTCACGCTGTGAGGTGATTCGCCTCAGACCTTCTTCGATCGAATCCACGCGAAAATATCTTGAATTCAAAAAAGAAATCCCACCAGAAGAAGCTTCTCTTTATGCACATCTTTCGGGTGGACGCGTTGGCGCTGCAATCCGTTTGGCAGAAGAACCAAATGTTTTGCAGAATCGGCAAGAATACCTTGAAATTTTATTTAATTTACTTACAGGGACGCATGTTGAGCGTTTTAAGCAAGTTGAAAGTTTACTCAAATCCCGTGATCGTACACGACAGGTGGTTCGCGAGGTGGTACCTGTTTGGCTTTCCTTTTGGAGGGACGTGTTCTTGCGCTCTACTGGTGGGAACTTGTTAATTACTAACGTTGATTTTGAAAGCCAGGTTAATCATTTGGCAAGCGTCGTATCCAGCGAATATGCCCGTGCATTGATCATTGTTCACGAAGAGGCGTTGAGCCAGCTCGATAAAAATGTCAATGTTCAGTTATTGTTTGAGAACCTCGTATTGCAATTACCGACATTTGACATAGCGTCAGAAGGCTCACCCCTTGGGGTTGGCGAATAATTCAATTGTTTTCAACCCGGTAGATTTGTAGATCTGAAAATTTTATCGTTAATGGGCCATCGGTGATGGTCTTAGCCGAAACCCCCAAACCACCGCTGCGGTGAGATGCAATGGTGCGAGAAAACTGAAGGACGTCATTAATATATAACTGAAGCTGGCCATTATAGACCCACAGCCCCACACGGTTAGATGCAGGGGCACCAGGTTGAATATATTGACCAGTTTCCCAATTTTGTAACACGCTTGATTGCCCACCCTGCATTAACTCTAAACGCGTCTTGCCGTTACAATCGATGATCAACCGATAATAATCTCCTTCAGATTGTCGCAAAAAGAGGATGCCGATTTGATCTTGCGGTTTACAAAGAGAAGCTTGGCAGGTTAATTCCAGGTAGAAATTTTCAGGGAGTTGATGTTGGCTTATACTCGTTAAGGTTGTTGCCGATTTAGCAACCGCCAAGGTTAAATTATTGGTACCAAATGCGATATTACCAGCCGGGCTTTGTAAAGTCTCCCATAATTTTTCATCTGTAAAATCATCTTCAATCAATAATTCAGTGATCCCATCTCGAGTATCTTCCAGAGTTGGCTGCGGCGTTGGGCTGGGTCGAGCAGGCAAAGTAGGGGTAAGGGTGGCAGGAAACCAATCGACCGTGGGAGTGGGCATCTCAGTTTCAGTTGCTGTAAAAGTGGCTGTAGGGACCTCTTCAACTGGGGATAAGTTACTACACCCTGAGAGAGTCATTAACCAAACCAAGATGATTGATCCAATTAACAAAAAAATCTTTGAATGTCTATAAAAATTCGTTTTCATTTTCGTTTCTCATTATAGTGTATAACCCTAATCCACCCAAATTTTAAAGATGACTTTTATCTTTTTTAAATGCTATAATGCTTAGTGCGAAAGATAAATGAGATGAAAAAAGCAGCCCTTTTTCTTTTAATAATTACCGTGCTGGCCTTGGGGTTAACCCTTGTCACCTGGCAAGGACGTGTGCAGGCTAATGTTAATCCACAAGCAGCTTACCAAACACCGACACCTAACCAGGATGGGCACATCATTTACACCGTCCAGGAAGGTGATAATTGTATTCGCATTTACCTGCTAACAGGCGTTACCGTTGATGATATCGTGATATTAAATGGCTTGGGCCCTGAATGCAGCATTTACCCTTCGCAACAATTGCTATTAGGCAAAGTAGACCCGGTAACACCGATGCCCGAAGGGCCCTTGCCAACCGCAACGCTTGGTGCCCCAACCCCAACCCCTTTTGATGGAACCGGCAAATTGTGCGCTGTACTTTTTGAAGATTTAGACGGTAACCAAAAACGTTCAGCGAACGAATTTTATCTCGCCGGCGGGGTAATTAGTGTCAGCAATCGCGTTGGTACCTATGCCGAGACAAAAAATACCGTTGGCGGCAACCCAGACCTTGTCGACCTGCCCTGTTTTGAGGACTTAGAAGAAGGGGAATATAACCTAAGCATGGGTATACCTGATGGATATAACCCAACCACAAGCATCAATTACGCTCTTGATGTTACAGCCGGAGATATTATCGTGGTAGATTTTGGTGCACAGCCCAGTACGCAAGCAATCGACGAAGAGGTTGTCCCGGGCAGTAATCGTTCCCCCTTGTTATTGACGATTGGGCTATTCCTGTTAGCTGGCGGTGCGGTTTTAGCGTTCTTCTTTATCCGTTCCCGAATGGTTTCTTAATCCACAATATAGCGTTGTTCTTTCCACACATCACCCAGGTTGTGGTAGCCATTTGCCTCCCAAAAGCCTAAACGGTCCGTGGTCATAAATTCTAACCCCCGTAGCCACTTGGCGCCTTTCCACAAATAGAGATCCTGGTTACCTTTTTGGCTGGGAATCGTGCCGGTCACAGCCCGTAATGGGTAACCATGTTCTGGTGTTAGGGGTTGCCCTTGATAGTGGGTGGCTAATAAAAAGTTGTCCTGTAAAAAAACCGACAGAGGCACATTGGTTGTATAGCCATAATCTGCATGCTGCATAACAAAAGCAGCTTCGGGCAAGGGTTTAATCAAACCCTGTTCAACCAACATTTTTGGTGAAATCCCTTCCCACAGGGTATCTAATTTGCTCCAGGATGTTACACAGTGCAAATCCAAACGAATTTTGAGGCGCGGTAATGCTAATACCTGATCCCAGGTCCACACCAGGGGATTCTCAACCGCTCCCCAGATCCTGAAATCCCAATTGGCGGGGTTGAAGTGCGGGACCTCACCGTAATGGAGGACTGGGAAGCGGTCGGTTGAAAATTGACCAGGGGGAATGCGGTCGTTTTCTTGCATGAAGGGCTTATTTCGTTAGGGTCATTTTTATAAAGGGTAAGAAAAACTTTCACCCGGGTTCAACACATGCACCTGGGTATCGGTTTCTGCCAGTACTCGTTCTGCCCAGGCATTAGCGTCCTGGGTGATTACATCAAATGTACTATAGTGGATGGGGATAACGTGCTTAGGGGTAAGTAATTTAACCGCCCGTAAAGCATCATCTGGCCCCATCGTGTAATTGTCGCCAATTGGGATCACTGCTAAAGTAATACCTTCTTCACCGATTAATTTCATATCGCCAAATAACCCCGTATCCCCTGCCATGTAGATCTTCTCACCGCCTTTTGTGGTGAGTAAGAGTCCAGCGGGGTTGCCCCCATAACTACCATCCGGTAAACCAGACCCATGTAAAGCCAGGGTTAGTTTAAGATAACCAAAGGGATGATGAAAGCCACCACCGAGATGCTGCGCGTGAACTTTGACGCCTTTTTTACTCAACCAATCACTGATTTCAGCATTGGTGATGACGGTTGCCCCAGTCCGTTTGGCGATCTCGACCGTATCGCCGATATGATCGCCATGCCCATGGGTGACGAGGATAAAATCTGCTTCGACCTCATTTGATTTGACTTTAGCAGCTGGGTTGCCCGTGATGTAAGGATCAACCAAAAGTTTATATCCCTCGGTTTCAAGTGCCAACGTGGCATGCCCGATCCAGGTTAATTTAAAAGCCATAATTTATTCCTTTCGTTTAATTTCTTTCTTTGTCCCTGTTAAGTATACCGTTTAGGAACTCTTTTTATCAAAAAATATTGACATAGGGCTACTATTTATGTTATTCTGAGATCAGGCATCCGTTTAGCCAGGGTTTTAACCCTCCCTTTTATTTAATTTGAATGTCTGTTGAAATGTTTGATTTGTCTGTTTAATCTTTAATTGATTAATAGGAGAACGCAATGAAACATAAAAACTTAACTTTTTTAAGCCTGTTAGCGCTGGTCTTCTCAACATTGGCTTGTCAAATCCCAACATCAACAACCAGCCCTTCAGAAACTTTAACCGAGACACTTTCTGTAGAGATGCCAGAACCTGAAACAAGTACATCTACCACACAACCTGTGGCAACCTTTACGCCCGACTCTGGCGTTGTTTTACCAACCTTTCCTTCACCTGATATTTACCAACTAACCATGTTTAGTGAAACACGCGGGTGGGCAGTAACCCAGGATCAGAACCATCTCTTGGTGACCGAGGATGGCGGAGAGACCTGGCTAGAAGCCACTCCTCTTAATTTGAGTGCACTCCCTGCAGGTTACCTGACGCTTGGGATAAGACCATTTTTTTTGGACGAAGACACGGCTTGGTTTTCACCCTATTCGGATGAGAGCACCCAAATTTTTCATACTATTGATGGCGGTGTAAATTGGAAATACTCTGACGTTCCTTTTGAAAATGTCACCTACACGTTTATAGATCAGGAAGTTGGCTACGCTTTGGTGGGTTTAGACGCAGGTGCCGGCTCGTTTTATGTGGCGATCTACCGAACTTTGAATGCAGGTTCGAGCTGGGATATGGTTTTTACCCACGAACCAGGCATGTCAAAGTCCTTACGAGAGAGTGGCACGAAAAATAACCTCTCCTTTGTAGATATGAACCACGGGTGGATTGGTGGTTCTATACCCATGGATGATTATTTTTACCTGTTCTACACGCAGGATGGAGGGGCCACCTGGGCAGAAGAAACAGACATCTCGCTGCCTGTGGGGTTTGCAGGCAGCATTCTCGATGTCGGCCAACTAAAATTTTTCAACACTGCAACAGCCGTTCTTCCTGTTCAGGCGTTTACGGTGGATAACACAGCTTTTTTGTTGATTTACCGCAGCATGGACCGTGGCGAAACCTGGTTGTACCAGGGCTCTGTAGAAAATGGAAAGACCGTTAGCTTTATCTCTGTCGACGAAGGTTGGTCGGTGGCAGAGACAACCCTTTATCATACCTTGGACGGCGGGATCACCTGGTCTGCTTTAACCACTGCAGGAATTCCTGCGAGTGAAGTTTTTCTCCAGGTAGATTTTGTTGATAACCTGCACGGCTGGGTATTGACGACCCCGGATGAGATGAATATGGTCCCAATCCACCTGTACCGTACGGTTGATGGTGGTTCGACATGGGTATTGTTATCCCCCTAAATGTGAGAGGTAAGAAAAATAAACATCGTATTTGAGATTTATTTATAAAAAAGTTTTATATTTTGCATGGGTTACATTGATATAGAAATTACCAGCTTTGGCTGGTAATTTTTTAATAATTTCGTTTCGTTTTGTTTATATGTTTCATAGAATTACAGGGTAAATTAGGCTGGTAGGATGTATAACCCTGAGAAAGAGGGGTAAAAATCGCAAACCTTGTCCGCAATAAATTTTTTTGTTTGATTACTGCCCATAATTTAGAAAAAAGGCTTTGCAGGGGTATAATGCAACTTTTGATTATTAATAACAAACGGAAGAGAGATTATGGCTAAAACGACCATTTCATGCCCAAATTGTAAACAACCTATTGCTGCTGATATTACCCAATTGTTTGATGTGTCAGAAGACCCTCAGGCAAAACAAATCCTCCTTGCTGGGGCTTATAACCTTGTGCAATGCCCCCATTGCGGTTATGCTGGGCAGGTGCCCATGCCTCTGGTTTATCATGATGCCTCTAAAGAGATGTTGCTAACTTTTTTCCCCCCTGAAATGAATGTTCCTGTCAACCAGCAAGAGCGTATGATTGGGCCCTTAATTCAAAAGGTGATGGAAAACCAACCGGTAGAGAAGCGCAAAGCATATTTTCTTAACCCCGAGACGATGCTGACGCGTCAGCGTTTAGTTGAGCGCATCCTGGAGGAAGATGGAATAACCCCCGAAATGCTCAAGGCACAACAAGATCGACTGAATTTTTTGCAGCGCTTGGCGAGTATTTCGCCTGAATCGCAACCTGAAGTCATCCGTCAGGAAGAAGACCTGGTTGATGAGCAGCTGCTGATGATCTTACAGCAATTGATTCAAAGCGCGGCAGCTTCTGGTGATGAAAACAGTGCCCATGCCCTGGCTGCTCTGCAACAAAAGATTTTAGAGAACACGGCTTTTGGTCAACAGGTCCTTACCCAGGTGCAAGAACAGCAAGCTGCCATGGAAGCATTAGACAAAGCCAGTAAAGAAGGTTTAACCCGTGAGAGTTTGTTAGATTTAATTATTGATGTCGCGGATAGTGAAATTAAACTGGTTACCCTGGTGAATATGGCGCGCAGCGGGTTGGATTACGGTTTCTTTCAATTACTAACCGACCGCATCCAACAAGCCCGTGATGGAGAACAGGCAAAATTGATAGCTCTGCGCGATGACCTGCTTAAAATGACACACGAAATCGATGAAGCTATCAAAGAACAAGAAAAGCTTGCAACTGAGGTTTTAGAGCGTGTTTTAAGTGAAGAAGATGTCGAGGAAGCCACCCTGGCTGCATTACCGGAAATTAATGAAATCTTTCTTGAAGTTCTGCGAGCCCGAATCCAGGCTGCACGAAAAGTTGATGACAAAGCCAGTCTTGATAAACTTCAAAAAGTTGCCAGTGCGATCCAGAAAATTAGCGCACCAGGTGCCAATATTGAGCTGATAGAGGCTTTGATTGGGGCAGAGGATGATGCGGGCATCCAGGCTATTTTGAATGAAAACGCTGATGAAGTTACAGATGAGTTTTCCCAATTCCTATTCAACCTTGTAAATCAAACACAGGGGCAAGAAGGTCAGGAAGCAACATCCGAAAAGCTGCACCAGGTTTACCGCCAGGTGTTACGTTATACAATGAAAAGAAACTTGGAAAAACCTGCTTAACGGGTTAAGGCTTGATGAGGGGTGGGTTGTCAAGACGCAAACCGTGTCCGCGCACAGTGACAATATAATCCCAGCTGGGATCCAACTCAGCAATTCTGTCTCGCAAACGTCTAACGAGTGCATCCAGCGCTTGTTCGGTAACCCCTGCGGTTGATTCCCCCCAAACCGCTGTGACAACTTCAGTCCGCGGGATAACAATCCCAGTTTGGATGCATAACGCTTGTAATAAATTAAATTGCGCCGCAGATAATGATGGCTCAATTTCTTGATCTAACACCCACACCCGGCGCGCGCTGGCATCTATCCGTAAACGACGCCTTTGCATTTCTATCGGTAAACTATCCAGGGGCATAGTAGCATCAGAACTGAGGAAGATGAAATGCTGAGCGAGGGATATTTGAACCTCATCTCCGTCGTTGAGGAGGATAGGCTCTTGAATTAGATCACCATTAAGGTAGGTGCCGTTTTTGCTTTGTAAATCTTCAATGATTGCACCATCCTTAGTCGGCGAAATTCGGCAATGGTGACGAGAAACCTGGCGTGACGGAATCATAATGTCGCTATGCTGATCGCGTCCTATGATGAAAGGGCGAGATATTTTCCATCGCTGTCCTTCCAAGGGGCCATCCTGGGCGATCAATAAAGGGTGCTCCTGATATGTTTCTGTCATCATTGGTATAGTCTTGTCGTTATTGATAATGGCTGGATTAACGCTCAATCAGTCTCACAGCCGTAAGCTTATTCATATTATACCTGTCACCATAAGAATCGTTTCTGTATTGAGTAGAGTTCCTAAAATATTGCGCAAACACAGCTAATGTTTGATGTCGGTATAAGAATTAATTCTATTATGTTGTTTACCGGTGGTCCCGTGTATTAACATTACGTATTAAACAGCGTTTTAAAGTTCCATTTAAAGCTGTTTTGGGTAGAATCACAATTGACCTTGAATATAAATTGCAAACCTAATCGTTTGTTCGAAGTTACAACGGTCAATATCTTTCCCCTGGATCCGACTTCGTTATCTACACATCGAACTCTATGGGAACTATTTTAAAAACATTGTTATTAAACAAGGAGGTAAGCCGTGGCTGGAATTGACAATTTCACCCCTAAAGCACGAAATGTGCTCAGCCTGGCTCAAAAACAAGCTGAAAGCTTGAAAAAACCCTTTATCAGTACTGAGCATTTGTTGATCGGGTTGATACAAATGGAGGGCAGCATTGCCAGCCGTGTATTGCGAGACCTGGGTTTGGAAGCCGATCAAATTATTGCCATTGTTAAAGATGCATATGGCATTGGAACCCACGACGGACAAATTGCACTTTCGCCAGATATGCAAAAAGTTATCCCTTTCGCGATAGAAGAGGCGCGTAAAAGAGAGAAGCGCTCTGTAGGTACAGAGCATTTGCTTATTGGGTTGACCCGTTTGAGCGATAGTGAAGGAATGAAGCTCCTTGCAGAACTTGGGGTCTCAGCAGGACAAATACAGAAACAAATAGACCGTATCATGCGCCAGGGATCACCCGCCGAACCATCCTTCCTTGCTAAACGGAAGGCTGGTCTACGTGACCGAGTAGAGAAGCCAGACTCAGAAAAAACCCCGCTGGTGGATCAATTAGCAACCGATTTAACTGCGCTTGCTGAAGAAAACAAGCTTGACCCAGTTATCGGGCGAAAAATGGAAATTGAACGAGTTATCCAAATTTTGGCACGACGCACAAAAAACAACCCTGCCTTGATTGGAGAACCGGGTGTAGGCAAAACCGCAATTGTTGAAGGTTTAGCACAGCGTATCATTGAAGGTGATGTGCCAGCCCCCCTCTTAGACCGGCGTTTACTGCAACTCGATGTTGGTTCACTGGTGGCGGGTACAATGTATCGCGGTCAGTTCGAAGAGCGATTAAAGCGCGTCATTGATGAGCTCAAATCATCTGATGCGATCTTATTTATCGATGAAGTTCACATGCTGGTTGGAGCAGGTTCAGCTGGTTCGTCTGTTGACGCAGCGAATATCCTTAAGCCCGCCCTTTCTCGCGGTGAACTGCAGGTTATTGGTGCAACCACCCTGGATGAGTATCGAAAGAACATTGAAAGTGATGCAGCACTTGAACGACGCTTCCAACCCATCGTTGTGTCTGAACCCACAATAGACGAAACTATAGAAATTCTACACGGTATTCGATCTGCCTATGAAGAACACCACCGTTTGAATATCGAGGACGCAGCCCTCGAGTCAGCTGCGAAACTTTCTGCACGTTATGTTAGCGATCGTTTCTTGCCCGACAAGGCAATTGACCTGATCGACGAGGCGGCTTCTCGGGTTCGCATGTATAAGAGCCCCGCTGCCAGTAGCGCTAAAAAATTAATTACTAAATTGCGCGAACAGCGAAAAGAACTTGAGAAAGCAAAAGAAGAAGGCGACTACGATCAAATTGAAGACCTGACCACACAAATTGAAGGTCTTGAAAAGAAACTTGAAATATTCCGGGTAACTTGGGATCGTGACACCAGCCCGGTAGTTACCACAGAAGATGTTGCTGAAATTATATCGATGTGGACTGGCGTGCCCTTAATGCAGCTTGAAACTGAAGAATCGGCACGGTTGTTAAATATGGAAATCGAGCTGGAAGATCAT
Source organism: uncultured Candidatus Brevefilum sp. (assembly GCA_964411385.1). GTDB lineage: Bacteria > Chloroflexota > Anaerolineae > Anaerolineales > Anaerolineaceae > Brevifilum. The sequence continues at coordinate 51,031 of CAYPKT010000014.1, forward strand.
ATTATTGGGCAGAATGAAGCTATTGAGACAATCTCAAAAGCAATTCGACGTGCACGGGCAGGCTTGAAGGATCCTTCACGCCCGGTAGGTTCGTTTATCTTTTTGGGCCCCACTGGGGTTGGGAAAACTGAACTGACCAAAGCACTTGCAAAGTTTATGTTCGGTAGCGAAGATGCCTTAATTCAACTGGATATGTCGGAATATATGGAGCGCCACAGCGTTAGCCGGCTGGTAGGTGCACCTCCTGGATATGTTGGATACGATGATGCTGGTCAGCTGACTGAGGCAATTCGGCGTCGCCCTTATTCAATTGTTGTATTTGATGAGGTTGAAAAAGCGCACCCAGAGGTTCATAATATGCTCCTGCAGATTATGGAAGAGGGACACCTCACTGATTCCCGCGGGCGTAAAGTGGACTTTCGCAATGCGATTATTATTATGACCTCCAACGTTGGTGCGGAAATGATTCGACGTCAATCGTCCCTGGGCTTTTCTTTGGCTATCGATGAAGAACAACAAGAAGCACAGGCTTATGATGAGATGCATAAAAAACTTTCCGATGCACTAAAACGATCTTTTAGACCGGAATTTATCAACCGGCTTGACAGTGTGATCATCTTTAAAGCACTCAACAAAGAGGATATTCGAAAGATTGTTAACCTCGAGTTGGATAAGGTCAACCAACGGCTTGAAGAGAATAACATTGTTATGCGTGCCACCAGCGAAGCGCTTGATTATATTGCCGATGAGGGCTATAACCCTGAAATGGGCGCAAGACCCCTCAGACGGGTGATTCAGCGACAGATTGAAGATCGGCTGTCTGATGCCCTGCTGGCTAAAGAATTCAATGATGGGGATAAGATTTTGATCGATATAGAGATCACCGATGAAGATGGGACCTCTGTAACCAACATCATCTTGCTCCATGATCCTTTGGGAGGTCAGGAAATTCAACCCGAGTTAGCTGCAATGGACTTGTAAACCATGGCAAAAACCAGGACTCGTTACGTATGTCAGGAATGCGGTCGGACTTTTCCAAAGTCCTTTGGTCGTTGCCCTCAATGTGGTGCCTGGGACTCGATGGTTGAAGAGTTATTTGAAGAACAAAAGACCGCCCATCGTCATGCTGCTGTGCATGGCTTGGGCGGTCTTTCTGTACCTAAGCGTTTGAGTGAACTTGAGGGCGACAGTGAAGAGCGTATCCTGGTTCCTATGCGGGAGATCTCACGAGTTTTGGGCGGTGGGGCCGTTCCAGGATCCATTGTTTTAGTGGGCGGCGATCCTGGAATTGGTAAATCAACATTACTGCTGCAGCTAACGATGCAAATGGCAGAAGATAACAGGGTATTGTATGTGTCTGGTGAAGAATCTGAACACCAGATTAAAATGCGAGCACTCCGACTGTTACGCGGCATTGATAACGAGTCAAACAGCTTACCGGAAGATCTTTACCTGGTGACCGAAACCAACTTGGATACAATTTTGGCGCATGTTCAGGCGGTTAATCCTCGCTTATTAGTGATCGATTCAATCCAAACTGTTTATCGACCTGAAATGGAATCGAGCGCTGGTTCAATTTCGCAAGTACGCGAAAGTGCTTCGAAGTTACGTGAGTTGGCGAAAACATCCGGAGTTGCCGTATTTGTCATTGGGCACGTGACAAAAGAGGGTACCATTGCCGGACCGCGTGTTTTAGAACATATTGTAGATACGGTGCTTTACCTGGAGGGCGATCGTTTTCAGGCTTATCGTTTATTGCGGTCGGTAAAAAACCGGTTTGGCGCAACTTCTGAAGTGGGCGTGTTTGAAATGCAAGAACGCGGGATGATAGAGGTATCTAACCCCTCGGAGGCATTTTTAGCAGAACGAATGATTAACGCACCTGGCTCTGCCATCGCCGTTACCATGGAAGGTACCCGCCCGCTCCTGGTTGAAATCCAGGGTTTGACCAGCTTCACTCATTTTGGAAACCCTCGACGAACACCAAACGGTATCGATTTCAATCGCTTATTGTTGATTAGTGCGGTATTAACACGTCGCTTAAATTTAAAGCTATCGGAACAAGATGTGTTTGTAAACGTTGTTGGAGGGTTGAGGATTGACGAACCCGCAGCCGACTTGGCGGTTGCAGCTGCAATTACATCTTCTATGCGAGACCTACCCGTAAAGGCAGACATGGTACTTATTGGTGAGCTTGGGCTCTCTGGTGAACTGCGAATGGTTGGACAGATCGAAGCACGCTTGCGAGAAGCCGCCAGCTTAGGTTTTAAAAGTGCAATTGTTCCCCGTCGGCTGCACCGTAAAACACCCTGGCCTTCAGGGATCGAAGTTCAAGAAGCGCGTTCACTTCAAGATGCACTTAAGTTGGCTTTAATGAGCTGAACTTTTTTAATTCCACCATTATAATAATGCTAAACAAAGAGCTACAATGCCGAGCTCAAAATAATAATTAAGTAGAAACAGGAATACTGATGAACCGTTCACTTCTCGATTTTTACCCCGTATCGCGAACTCGTCGTAATCATGGCTTAGAGCATGCCACGTTAAAAGTTTTAAATCAAAGATATCCTCACGTTGCCATGGGAGGGGTATCTTCGCCCCAGGGCTTTGTTATCGTCGGAGATGTTAATACCGAAGATGTTGCCGATGCCGCAATTGAAGCTTTAAAACGTTTGCGGGCAGGAGAAAAAGAGTTAGCCATTCACCCAAATTGCGGAACAAATTTTGCAGTCCCCGGTATGTTTGCTGGTTTAGCTGCCTGGCTGGGAACCCTTGGGTCTGGGAAAAGTATGAAACAAAAGCTTGAAAGGCTTCCTTTAGCGATGATGCTGGCAACGTTAGCTTTAATGCTAACGCAACCTCTGGGGCCAATTATTCAAAAGAAGTTCACAACCTCTGGTGACCCACAAAAGCTTGAGCTGGATCGTGTAGAAACGACACTTCGAGCTGGTGTTAGAATGCATCGCGTAATTACACACGGTTAAAGATTTTTATGCCTGAAGTAAAGCCTACCGTCTATATCCTGCGGGGAGATGACCGCGAAAGAATAGAATCGATCATTAAGAGTTTTTACACGCAATTAGGGGACCCAAATACAGCAGAGATGAATTCAACTCGGCTGGATGGTAGAACTGCGACTTTAAATGATTTGCGTGCCGACGCCCTCTCACTACCTTTTTTAGCTGAACGCAGGCTGGTTATCGTCGAAAACGCCCTTGATAAATACGCTCGCACAAAACCAAAAAGAAAACCAAGTTCTAAAACGCAAACAACGCAACCTAAACTCGACCAAATTGACCAATACCTGGCTCTTTTAAATTCGCTGCCAGAAACAACAGCACTTGTGTTGGTGATAGCCGACAGAAAAAAGAATCGAAAACGAGCCGGCTTTTGGGAATCTTACTGGGAGACATTAAGTGAAACACACTGGCTCATCGAATGGGCCATAAAGGCAGGTTCAAAGGCTGCCCTTGTGGATTGTGCTCTGCCAACCGAGCGTGAAATGCCCCATTGGATTGATGCAAAAGCAAAAGAGATGGGCGCCCAATTTACACCCCGGGCGGCACAAGTGTTGGCAGATTTTATCGGCAATAACACGCAACTTGCTGCTCTTGAGATTGATAAATTGATTACCTATGTTAACTTTGAACGACAAATTACTGAAGAAGACGTTCAGGTATTATGCACAAGTAAGAAACAAGGGAGTGTGTTTGATATGGTTGATGCTCTCGGTCAACGCGATGGGAAGACAGCGTCCTCACTATTCCACGAGCTGTTAGAAGAAACTGACTTCTCTTTTGAACTTTTCCCCATGGTGGTTCGCCAGTTTCGTTTTTTAATCCAGGCTCGCGAAATTCTCGATCATGGAGGAACGCAGCAAGCCTTGTATGCCATCCCAGGGTTACAACCTTTTTTGGTGCAAAAAATTACCGAACAAGCTCGTCAATTCACTTTAGCTGAGCTGAACATTATTTACCAGGATTTATTACAAATTGACTTGAAGGGTAAAACTGGTCAAATGCCCGCCGAATTAGCGCTTGATCTATTGATTGCGCGCCTGGCAACACCTGCTGGCGGTTAATATACTGGTAGACCAGGTGCTTTTATCAAAGCTGTAAGATTAGAATTTTGAAATTTTGCGTAAAATGGGGGCCGTATACCGCTGATTTTCAACGGTATAATAATGATGCTTTGTAAATAAACATTAAATGACCCTTCCCGGTTGCGCAGTAATGGAGACTGTGTATTGGCACCTTTATCACTTCGGATCGCAACATTAAATATCGGCGGCGCTAAAAAAACTTTTGATGAGTTTATTCATAACTCTCACCAATCGAGGTTGCAGGCACTTGAACTATTAATTAATCATTTGAACGCTGATGTATTATGCCTCCAAGAGGTGACCCAATATGTCGATGCAGATGGCGTCACCCACAGTTTGATGGGTCGCATCAATGCTGCTGGCGGCTATGATCACGCCTTCTTTGGTAAGACGGTTTCAATGGAAACTGACTTGCAAGTAAAAAAAGATATTATGGTCAAGGGGATTTTCAAAGACTGGTGGAATTGGGCGATGGGAAACGCCATTTATTCTCGAGTTCCATTTGCCAGGCTGGGCGACCCAACGCGGAATGGAATCCCTCGCAATATCCCTTTATTTCGTCCAATTTTTTACGAAGGAAATCGCGATACCGACCCCCGTTCGGTATTGCTTACCCGATTGAAACAACAGCCGTTCCCATATCTCTCTTCTTTACATTTGACAACCCTGGTGGGTGAACGCCCTCCTAACGTGATCCCGAACCGAGACAAAAAAGCGCGTCAGATGCGAGAACAACAACTCTCGCGTTTTTTAGATTTGGTACGAGCCAACATATTAGACCAGCGCCTGCCATTAATTCTTGCTGGTGATTTTAATGCCCAGGCAGATGAGAGCACGATTGAATATTTATTGAAATCAGCACCTGGGTTAATCCGTTTGGTTCCTGAAAATGATGGGCCAACACATTCAGAGGCAGAAAAGGCGATTGATCACCTGTTTTTCTTCCCACAGGAGCGCTTGGTAGATTATTCCTGTTTTATTGAAACGAGTGAACTTAGCAGACGAACTTCTGACCATCTTTCGGTTGTAGCTGACTTAGAAATTGTTTAAATTTTGCTTATTGTCCCCTTTTTTTGAAATCAATAAAAGGTGGCATGGTCAATAGTTTTTAAAGAATGGAGCATGCATGGATGGCATCAAATAATAAAAAGTTAAGGTATTTTGGTACTGATGGCGTGCGCGGTTTCGTAGGGAAACACCCGCTTGTGCCTGATTTTGTGATGCGGCTTGGTTATGCAGCTGGTGTTGTGCTATCGAGGCATGTTTCGAACGCTGTATTTGTTGTTGGACGTGATACCAGGCAGTCGGGTGAATTATTACAGGATGCCCTTTCCGCTGGCTTAACCGCCAGTGGCGCCAATTTAATTGATTTGGGCGTAATTCCTACGCCAGGGGTAGCTTTTGTTGTAAAAGATATAGGTGCTCAGGCTGGCGTGGTAATTTCTGCTTCTCATAATCCTGCTGATCAAAACGGCATTAAGTTTTTTAACGAAAACGCGTTGAAGTTGGAGGAAAGTGTTGAAGCTGAAATTGAATCCTTATTGGATGTGCCATTAGATTTAACTAATATTCAAAATAAAAACCTTAAACGCATCCTTGACGGTGCAGATTTGCGAAATCGCTATATCGATTATCTGGTTAACGAACACCAGGGTTTGAATTTGCAAGGGTTAAAGCTGGTTTTAGATTGTTCTAATGGAGCTGCTTCTGGTTACGGACAAGAAGTGTTCACACGCTTGGGGGCTGAGGTTGTTTCCATCAATGCTACTCCCGATGGAACGAATATTAACGTCAAGTCGGGCTCGGAACATGTTCGAAAGTACCCTGCTGATTTATTTGCTGCGCTTAAAAGACACCATGCAAATTTTGGGATTGCTTTTGATGGTGATGCTGACCGGGTGATCTTCCTTGATGAATCTGGGAATCTGTTGGATGGCGACCATGCTCTGGCAATTCTTGGAGATTATTTTTATACTCTGGGCAAACTGCTGAAAGATACCGTCGTTAGCACCACCATGCGAAATGGTGCCCTGGTGAATTATTTTGCGCAAAGAAAAATTAAATTCATAGAAACTCCCGTAGGCGATAAGTATATCGTCAGCGTACTCAATGATATGGAAGGACATGAACCAGACAATGCATCCATTGGTTTAGGGGGAGAGCAGTCGGGTCATATTATTTTGATGGATAAAGGGCATACTACCGGCGATGGTCTGCGTTCAGCTATTTATCTGATCAAGGCTTACCTTGCCAGTGGTAAGAAAACCCTTTCAGCATTGGCGGAAAGTATTCATAAATTTCCTCAGATCATAGCCTCTGCTGTTGTTGCTGAAAAAATAGAATTAAGCCAACTTAATACCGTTCTTGCTTTACAAAGTGATATAAAAGCAAATTTACCTGGATTGACGCGGATGGATTTACGATACTCTGGGACTGAACCGGTAGTGAGGTTAATGCTCGAAGCCGATAGCCGTCATAGTGTGGATGAACTGGCACAAAAAGCCTTCTTGCTCTGCGAAGCGATTCAAAACGAAACGCATACACCCTACGGCAGTCTTGTAGAGATACTAAATGTTACCAATGGTGGTTTGCTGAAACGGCTATAAAAACATTTTTGAAGTGGTAAACTTTATAAGTGAAATTTTTCAAAATAAGGTATTTTTTAATCTCAAAGCAATGATAAAGGAGCAGCTTATGGAAAATTTAGAGTTTGATTTTAACAGTATTGAAATTCCTCAATTAGGGCCTGTATTTAATAAGATTAACAGAGCGTTGATGGTTGCAGAGCTTGAACCTGACTGGCAAGTTGCAGTTAACGCTATGACTTTATACTTAGAGTCATTGGATAAAAAATTTATCCAAAACCCTGACTTAATTGCCCACGACCCTGTAAATTCATCGCGAGTTTTTAGCATTCTGCTAACATTAATTGCTACCGGAACACAGTATCGGCTTGAGCAATACCTGCCAAAGGATGAAAAAGGGCAATTACGACGTAGAGAAATCGATGAAGTTTATATCCCGCTCACCGGGAAGCTGCGCCAAAAAGCAATTGAGCTGGCAAAAGCCTATTTAGCTGCACCGATTTTTTCCAGTTTACGCGCTGCAATTGACCATGAAATTATTCCCCTCCTGGATAGCATGGATTATGAGGTGGACCGAGATCGTTGGATGCCTTTCCGTGTGGTCCAGGTTGGTAATATTTACGAACGGATGTATATGTTCCGTTTGCGCACCCAAGACCCGCTGCTAAACGGGAATGAACAGCGCACAGGCTTACTGCGGATGATCTACGACCGCAAATATTTGCGCTTTGGCACCTCTGGCGTTAGGGGACGATGGGGCGCAGATTTTACCGAACGTCGCGCAAAGCAAGTTGTTCAAGCTGTTTGTGACTACCTGAATGATGATAATGTTCCAAATTTTGTTGGTCGCGATAATCGTGCGGGGAAGAAAATTATCGTGGGTTACGATACCCGTCGAAATGCAGATGGCGTAGCAAGGTGGACGACGGAGGTTTGCCTGGGTAACGGCTTTATGGTGGATTTGAACAATCGCGATACCCCCACACCTGCCCTGGTTTATTATGAAACAGACTACCTTGCGCCTGAAGAAGTGGCTGGGCTATTGATTTGTACTGCCAGCCATAACCCGCCTGAATGGCAGGGAATTAAATTCAACCCGCGCTTAGGCTACCCAGCACCAGCTAACCTGACGGATTTCATTGCCTTCCGTGCCAACGAACTGCAGCTTGTCGATGAAGACGCTCGTTCGATTGATATGGAAGAAGGACGTAAGCTTGGCAGGTTACACGGGTTTGACCCCTTGGACGATTATATAGCCTGGATTAAGGACAACGGAAACGGGAACGCTCGAATTCCAATCGACTTTGACCGGATTCGAAAATTTTTCAGCGACAAAATGGTTGTTATCGATGAATTCCATGGCTCGGGCAGGGGTTACCTTACCCGTTTGGTTGGGGAAGCTGGTGTACGTTATACAGTTTTGCATGCTCAACGCGACCCTGAGTTGACGGGCCTAGATTATGCCAACCCTGAGGAGCCTTATATTAACCCCCTAAAAGATAAGGTGCGCGAGTCTGGTGCACATTTGGGTATGGGCATGGATACCGATGCTGATCGCTATGGTATTGTTGATAAAGGCGGGGTTTATTTCAGACCTAACCAAATTTTACCCATGCTCACACGCTACTTGGGTATCGAGCGCGGGTTTAAGGGCAGGGTGATCGCCACGCAAACTGGTTCGCCACTGCTTGAGATCTTAGCTGGAATGATCCCTGATAACGATGAAAATAAACCGGCTGAAAATGCTCTTCCTGGTTATGTTGCGCATCCATTCTATAAAATTGTCATTGGAGACCGTGAAGACCGTGTTTTGAAGAACGCTTTTATGGTTCCAGTAGGTATTAAATATATTGAAGAAATTCGCCGGGTAGATCCATCCTACCAATCGCTAAACCCATTGCCCGAAGATTGGCGCGATCGAATTTTAATTGGCGGTGAAGAATCTTCAGGCTTGACCTCGCGCGGGCACGTTACCGATAAAGATGGCCCCTGGGCTAACATCTTGGTAATGGATATGCTGGCATATTTTGGAACTCGAGAAGAAAACCCGTTAACTACCATTGCTGAAATTTGGCAAGATACCGTCGAAATGGCAGGTTTATGGGAGCCATTTGGTAGCTCGCCGGATGATGACACTTCGCATTCGGGTCGTGTTGATGTAGATGCACCGTTAGAGGCAAAAGAAGCCTTCATCGATTACTACCTAAACCTGGCTGCTTCTAACGCTAACCCTAAAGTTGCCGGTATGGGTATCTCTTATCTGGGCGGAATTCGCTATGAATTGGCTGAGATGCAATTGGTGGATGCAAGCGGCGATACTCGTTACCAACTACGGGTGCGTGCTTCGGGTACCGAGCCAATCAACCGCGTTTATGTTGAGAGTGCAGACCCACGACAGGGTAGGGTATTGATTGATTCAGCGGTAGAAAAACTGGAAGCCCTGACGATTGAAGAAATCGAAAAGGCGTACAGCGAGTGGCGGCTGGTTGACATCCTGTCTCAAACTCAGTTAACCGATAAAACGCATAAAGCTGTGGTGGAAAAAATCCAAACAGCGGGCTGGTCGAAACCAGACGTTAAATCCAAATTGATGACCTTGATGATAGCACTTGAAGCCCGCAATCGGAAGATCGCCGATGCCTGGATGCGGGCCATTTTCAACTAAAAGGTAACTTCCTGAGGTGTGGTTGAATTACAGCCACACCTTTTTTCTTTAAAAAGACAATTATTTTCGTGATAATTAATAAACGATTCTATGACAGGTTGGGTATAGACAATTAATTGTTTGTGATGATAACCAGGTTGCGGCTGCTGAACGCATAATCTCCCTGTGGCATCTCGGTTCCATCAAGCAAGTAATCCCTGAGGGCATAGGCAAAAACGCTTTGATCTGTAACCCGATAATAAGGGTCAATTTCGAAAAAAGGTTGATAGCGGGCTGCCAGGTAGTTGACCCGCTGCATATCAAGTTCAACCTGGTGCCAATTATCACGGGGAATTAGAATTGGGTGGTTCGCCAACAAAATCAACTCGTCGGGCAAAGAAGGTAAAAGCGTCTGTAAATCTTCAATAAACAGGAGCGGATAAGCGGAATCCCTGGTATCAAAGGCTCGATTTGCTTCTAAGTGGGTCAGTTGGGGGTTAAAAGGTTTTAATGCGTTTCTTATGGATACCTGGATATAGGCTGTTCCCCCTGCTGGAATCACATTAATAGGGACATTTTCACCCTCGGTTCCACCCAGTATGAGTTGCATTGGCAATAAAGTGCCATCAAAAGCATGGGCAACATTTAAGTAATAAACAGTAATTGTTTTTCCTAAATAGGAAAAATTAAATTGATGTATTCCCCGGTCGAGTAATTTAAATGCCATAAATACCCACAGGTCGTTGACTTCATCAAAAACATTATGGTCTTGGCTGGTCACAACGCTGTACGACCAGTCGATTGTTCTGCTGCGAGTATCTTGATAGTGAAAAAGCACCGCAGGCTGAGATGGGATTTTGGTGGATGTTGGTGTTGCGGTTAGCACCCTAAATGGGGTAACCGTGCTTGATGGTGTATTAGTGGGCGGTGATGTGATGGTAAAAGCTGGCGTGGTTGTATGTGTCGGCGTGAAAGTGGGGGTGATAGTTGGCGTCTCTGTGATGGTTGGGCTCAAGGTAGCCGTTGGCTCAACAACTTTTTGAGGCTGGCAGCTAACCATGCCCAATAAAATGGCAATCCAAATTAAAAGTGAAGGGTTACGAAAGTAAATCCGGTACATGTGAGGAATTTATCAACCTAAAAAGTTCATTGGGGGCCAGTAATAACGGCTGCCCCATAACCTACGACTGAAGACTTATCCCCTGTTGTTGAGGCTGAGGTGTCATGTTTTAGCAGGGTCACTTCGGTTGCGCCCAACGCTGCCGATGCCCAAAGTGTGGTAGCTATTGGGGCTAAACCGCAGGCATTCTCATAGCCCTGTTCTTTGAGATCAAATAAGCGATTAGGTGAAAACTCTACTAAAGTGGAAAGCAAGAGCTCATCCAAATGGTTAGCCTGGGCTTCAGAATGAAAATGTGAAAGATCACTTGAGGCAACCAACAGGCAATTTGTGTCTTTAAAAACTTGAGCTAACACCTTGCCAAGCTTTTTGGCGACCTGACGGGATTGGTCACGCATCATAATTGGGATTAAGCCAAAACTTCCTTCCACCGCAACCTGTAAAAATGGGAGTTCAATTTCCAAAGAATGTTCTTGGTCATGAGTAATGGGGAAGAGTTCATCCTCGTATTTACTCTTAAGCAGGCCGGAGATTTGATTAATCATGGTTACTGCCAAAGGGATTTCGCCAAGCGGGGTTTGGTAAGCGGAGTGTCCACTGGTAAGTAGAGGTTGAGAGTAATACGTGTGTATCGGTGAAAGTACGCACACGTAATCATAGGAATTTCCCACAATTGTTTTAAATGCATATCCAGCAACAGAACCGGAATACATATACCCAGCATGGGGCGCTACCACACCGATGACTTCACCAGAGAGAACCGGAGTTTCTGCGTTTTCAATGTACATTTCAACTGTTCGCTGTAATTTAGCGGGGTTGGAACTATACCATGTACCTGCAATTGGCGAAGGTCTGATGTTTTTAAGTTCGCTCATCATCGTTTAATTTTAGCATATCCTGGGATGAATGCCATTTTTAGATTTAGGAAATAAAGAGCCTGTCTATTTATAGATCAAATTACATCAAACTTCACAAAAATCTATTGGTTAAAAACAGGCCAATTTATTTAATGCTCTTAATAAGTTGTTAATTCTATCTTGACATAACATTAATGAGCATTTATAATTTTTTTTTTGAGAGCGCTCTCAACAGAAAATTCGTTGATTTTTAATTGCGCTTTTGGATATCACAAACGCCAGGTCTGGGATCTCTTGGTTGGGAGAGTAATTTGTCTTCATTAACATTAGAAGATATCGCAAAAAAAGCAGGCGTTTCACGTTCTACTGTTTCTCGCGTCGTAAATGGGCATAAGCATGTTAGCGAGTCTATTAGGAAAAAAGTATCTGCTGTGATTGAAGATACCGGTTATCTCCCTAATGTTCCTGCACGAATTTTGGCTACCCAACGTTCAATGATGATAGGGCTTGTTTTACCGCATACGTCTTCGATTTTTTTTGAAGACCCATATTACCCTATTTTAACAAAGGGCATCTCTTTTGGGTGTAATCAAAATCGTTACACATTAGCTTTATTTTTATTTTCAACTGAAGAAGAAGAGAATCAATTTTTAGCTCGTCTCCCAAAACAAGGGTTACTGGATGGTATTTTAGTCCAATCGGGAAATACGAACGACCAGGAAATTATCTCTCGTCTGTTGGAGACAAAAATCCCGCTGGTTGTAATTGGGCGTCCCTTTGAGCCAGAAAAATTTAATTATGTGGATGTTGATAATAAAACTGCAGCTTATAACGCGGTATCGCACCTGGTTGGTTTAGGTTATCAACGAATTGGTACGATTACAGGGCCACTCTACAGCACGGTTGGGATTGACCGTAAAGCAGGTTATGTAAAAGCGCTATTGGAAAACAAGCACGAAGTTGAATCAGTGTTGATTGCTGAAGGCAACTTTACAGAGAGCAGCGGTTACGATGCTATGCAAGTGCTTATAAAATCAAAACCTGATGCGGTGTTTGCAGCGTCAGACGTGATGGCAGCAGGCGCTATGCGCGCAATTTCTGAGCAGGGCTTAAACATACCTGATGATATCGCCGTGATTGGTTTCGATGATTTCCCCACCTTAACGAACTTCAAGTTAACCACCATCAAACAACCTGTTGTTGACCTTGGGATAAAAGCAGTCGAGCTCTTAATTGATGTTATTGAAAATAAAATTAACCCGCCACGAAATATCATCCTTGAAACAAAATTAATCATCCGAACGACTTGTGGTCATTTGGAATACACAGAGGTATAATGTTTTACAGAAAATAATCAATAGAAAATGAAAGGAGGTGATTATATTTAGAAGAAATTGAGAATGTCTGTCAAATTGGCGAACAGCTAAAGTTAGCCGAAAGCCACCCTTGAAGTACCTTCTCTCACCAATTAGTAGATGTGCTTACGAGGGAAAATAAAACTTAATCCGATTAGGAGAATGAAACCATGAAAAAAAGATTTTTAATCCTCACCTTATTGATCTTCTTCAGCCTTGTGCTTGGTGCCTGTCAACCAGCAGCCCCTGAAGTGCCAGCTGAGGAACCAGCAGTCGAAGAGCCAGCGCCAGAAAAGCCGGCTGAAGAACCAGCCGTAGAAGAACCGGCTGTAGAAGAACCCGCGGTGGAAGAGCCCGTGGCAGAGGAGCCAGGTTCTGCAGCTGAGATTGCAGCAGCCCTGCCCCGCAACGAAACCGTCTATGTTGCCGGTTTGCAATGGGACCCGGTCTTTGGCTGGAACCCTTATGCCTCAGACAACAACAACGCTATGGGAGTTGTGGCAGGTTCAAGTGCGCGAACCCCAATTTGGGAAACGCCCTACATGTACAACATGATAAATGGCGAGCAAATACCCTTATTGGCTGATGGTGATTGGGAATGGAACGACGACATGACCGAAATCACTTTCAAGATTAATGAAGCAGCGCATTGGAGCGATGGAACCCCGGTTACTGCTGAAGATGTAGCTTATACCTATGCTACGAATATTAAATATGAAACTGGAGCTGGTGTCTCATATGGCGAATACATCGATACCATCGAAGCCCTTGATGAACTAACAGTTGTCGTTAAAGCTAAATTAACCGATGAAGGCAAAGCGGTTAACCCCTTATTGCTGAAGTCTTACATTAGCAGTGTCTATGTGGTTCAAAAAGCATGGACAGAAGCTTTAGAAGCTCGTGTTGGTAATGACGCGACTGCTTTGAAAGAGGATGACGGTGAGGGCTTTGTTGCTTCGGGCCCTTATTTGAGATTCTACGATGATGACCAAAAAGTGGTCTTTATTCGAGACGACAACTATTGGGGTCAGGATGCTTCGATGTGGGGCACACTGCCCAAACCGAAGTATTTAGCACATGCTATCTATGCAGATAACGCAGCAGGTTTCTTAGCTTTGAAAGCCGGTGAAGTGGATGTGAGCCAGCAATTTAACGCCAACGTGCAAGAACTGTGGTTGGTTGATAACTTACCCATCTCCACATGGCTGGATGATGCCCCTTACGGGCTTTCTGCCAGCTTGCCAACGGCATATTTTAATCTAAATTCCTATGGATTAGATAACATTGCCATTCGTAAAGCTATTGCCTATGCCGTTGATTACGATACGATTATCGCCAATGCAATGACCGATCAATCCCCCACGTTTGCCCAGGTGCCTCGTTCGGTAATGAACCCAACCGATGGCGAACAAGCTTTGTATGACCATGCAGCTGTGGCTGACCTACAGTGGGTTGGTAACGATATCGAAGGCGCTAATGCTATTCTGGATGAAGCCGGTATTATTGATACCGACGGTGATGGCTGGCGTGAACTTGACGGTGTCAAGCTCTCATACAACGCAGCCTGCCCCAATGGCTGGTCTGATTGGCAAGCTGCCATGGAAATTGTCGCAGCTGCCGGTGAGAAGATAGGCATTGAAATCACTACCCTCTTCCCTGAATATGGCGCTTATCAAAATGTCTTTACTGATGGCAACCAGGATGAATATAATATATTCATGGTATGGAGTGATGGAGCAGGCCCAACACAACCTTGGAGTCGTGTACGCCAATTGATGAGCAGCGAATTTGCCGGCACCACGGGTAACTGGAACGGTAATTGGGGTGGATTCGTTAACGCTGATATTGATGCGATCATCGCTGAGATCCCAACGGTGACTGACCATGATCGACTGGTGGAACTGTATACAGAGGCTACCCGCATCTATTTGACCGAAATCCCCTCTTTCTCACTCATGTATCGTCCCGATCAATTCTACACAGTAAATGAAACGGTGTGGACCAACTTCCCCTCTGCTGATGATGGACGCAACATCCCGCCCATGAACTTATTGGACGGCTACGGCATCGCAGCATTGTACGAGTTGGAATTGGTAAATCCTTAATACAAATCAACGAATAGTCGTCATGCTCCATAAATTTGGAGCATGACGATTTCATATTAAGTACTTATTCGGGAGGCATGCGAATGAAAGGTTATTTAAAGTATTTTAGCAATAAGCTTGCCTGGTTTCTCGTCACTTTAGTGTTTGCTTTTTTATTAAATTTTCTTTTACCTCGTTTAATGCCAGGCGACCCGGTTGCTGTGATTACCCAAAGGGCAGCTCGAGGGGTTACCAGCCAGGCAGCTGTGCAGAAGATTTATAATCACTATGCTGAAACCTTTGGGACCAAAGAACCCATAACAAAACAATTTGCAATTTATATACGAAATATAGCCCATGGTAATTTCGGGTTGTCTTTTAGTCAATACCCAAGACCAGTAGCTGATATTATTAAATCATCGATTGGCTGGACCCTGGCCCTTCAATTTCCTGCGATCATTGTAGGGTGGTTAATAGGGAATACATTGGGCGCATTGGCTGCTTACCGTAAAGGTGCATTCGACAAAGTATTGATGCCAGTGAGCATTTTTATGAGCAATTTACCAGCCTTTGGCATGGCTGTTATATTACTGGTTGTTTTTGCTGTGAATTTAAATTGGTTTCCCACTTCGGGCGGTTATGGATACGATTTAATTCCTAATAAAAGCTGGTCTTTTGCCTGGTCTGTGATTATGCATTACCAGCTGCCGTTTTGGTCGATCGTGTTAATTTCAATCGGTGGCCAGGCTATTGGGATGCGGTCCATGTCAATTTATGAACTAAACGAAGATTATGTTAAATACAGTCGCTTTCTGGGCATTAAAGACCGAAAGATCATTGGCTATGTGTTTCGAAACGCTATGCTTCCGCAGATCACTGGATTAGCGCTCGCAATCGGTACGATGGTCGGTGGTGCTTTAGTCGCTGAAACGATCTTCAGCTACCCTGGTTTGGGCTCCACGATCCTTTCAGCAGTGATGGGCCAAGATTACCCCTTAATATCAGCAATCACGTTGATTATCACAATTATGGTGCTTTCAGCAACGTTTTTAATCGAAATCTTGTACGGCGTTATTGATCCTCGAATTAAAGCTGCACAATCAGAATAGGAGAGAAGACATTATGAAACACACACTCCGCGAGGTATTTCGATCTTCGAATTTTGTTATCGGGCTTTCGATCTTTATGTTGATGTTGCTTTTTGTCATCATTTATCCTCTGTTTGTGTCTGATAACCCTTTAAGGATTATCGCTATCGGGACATTCTTTGAACCAGGGGTTTACGTAAGTACCTATGACAGCATCTTTTCCCCGCAAAATACACTCAGGTTAGAAGGGGCAGCAGCCCGACGGGTAGACAGTAAGTTAACCCAAGAAATGCGATTTGATATGTTGTTATGGTTGCTTGACTATGGCATCCCGGAAGATGAAATCGATATTGAAGATACAGAACAACTCCTTAATTTATGGACCAACAATTATGATCGTTCTCTCAGGTTTCCGGGGATGACCTCTGCCCGCCAAAAATATTTTGGCAGGCTTGACACTTCATTAGATGGCTTATTGGCAACAGAAGGGGTAATTATTGCCAGGATTGAAGATGACGTTGATGAACTGGTGCAAAAAGGTGAGATCACTCAAACTGATTATGTGAATATAAGAAAAGTACCCAATGTAAAAGTTTTACCTTTGGGAACTGACAACTTTGGCAGAGATGTGTTAACTGAACTTGTTTCTGCAACCGCAACGTCGTTAAAGATTGGCTTTATCGCAGGACTGGTGGCGACATCTATCGGTTTGGTTTCTGGCTTAATGGCTGGCTATATTGGGGGTTGGATGGATGACATTATCATGTTTGGCACCAACTTGTTTACAGTTATCCCCGGATTTGTGTTGTTGATCTTGATTTCTTTTAGTATTGGTCAGGAACAGCGCGGAGCAACAACGGTGGCTGTCGTGATTGGTTTAACTTCCTGGGGATGGACAACTCGGGCAGTGCGAGCACAGGTAATTTCTTTGCGCCATCGTGATCATGTCAACCTTTCGAAGTTATCGGGACATTCGATTACCTATATTATTGCAGCAGATATTTTGCCCTATATTGCCTCTTATGTAGTGATGGCCTTTATCTTGCAAGTTTCTTCGGGCATCCTGGCTGAGGCGGGGTTATCCATTTTAGGCTTGGGTCCAAAAACGACGGAAGTCCCCACGCTGGGTTTGATGATGAATTGGGCGATGATTTATCAGGCACATATTATGGGCAAATGGTGGGCTTATTTTCCAGTTATTGTCGTCATTGCTCTGATTGCTTTTTCGTTAAATTTAATGAACACGGGGCTCGATCAAGTTTTCAATCCCACATTGAGAAATTAGGTGAACACGATGGCAAAAACAATGTTAGAAGTTAATGAAATTACGACAAAATACGTCACTCGATTTAAAGAAGACGTTTACGCAGTTGATCACGTTTCATTAAAGGTAGAAGAAGGTAAGTCGCTGGGCATTGCGGGCGAATCCGGTTGTGGCAAATCTACTTTAGCACTTAGTTTGATGGGTTATTATTTTCCTCCGCTGCATTATATGCGTGGAGAGATCATCATTGATGGGCAGACCATTACAGGTATGGATCCAGATGCTATTCGTAAGTCAGTTTTGGGACGCGAAATTGCCTACATTCCCCAGGCAGCGATGAATGCATTAAACCCAACCCGTAAGGTGATACGTTTTATTCAGGATGTGGTAAAAGCACATTTTCCAAAAAAGACCAATGAAGAAATTTATGACCTTGCAGCTACCCGTTTTGAAACCCTGGGATTGCCAGCCAGCGTCCTAAAAAAATACCCGGTTGAACTTTCGGGGGGTATGAAACAGCGTACGGTCATTGCTACCTCAGTTATTTTGGGCCCCAAGGTGTTGATCGCTGACGAACCCTCATCCGCACTGGATGTTACCTCTCAGAAAAAAGTGATTAAAATGCTGCGAGACATGATGGAAATGCAGATTATCAAATCGATGATCTTTATTACCCATGAGCTCCCCTTATTGTATAACGTCACCGATGACATTATGGTGATGTATGCCGGGCAGATTGTTGAACAAGCCTCCGCAAAGCAAGCTGTTTTCGACCCGTTGCACCCCTATGCCAAGGGGCTGATGGGCGCGATCATTGTTCCGGAGGAAGGCTTGCGGGAGGTTAAATTAGCAGCCATTCCCGGCGTACCCCCAAATCTTAAGAGCCCTCCCGAAGGCTGCCGGTTTGCCGATCGGTGTAAGTATGTTAAACCGGAATGTCGATTTAATAAAATACGGATGGTTGAGGCAAAAGAAAAAGGACGTTTATATCGGTGTATTTACCCTGAGGATGAATTAAGAAAGATGTATCAAAATGAACGCAAATCATAAAATTATATTAAAAGCCTGTGGTTTGACCAAGGAATTTGGTTTCGGTGGTAACCGAACCCTGGCGGTTGACCAGATAGATATTGAACTGCGCGAAAGTGAAGTGGTGACCATTGTTGGTGAATCGGGCAGTGGCAAAACAACGCTGGCGAAAATGCTTTTAGGGTTAATCAACCACACTGCGGGTGAAATCTATTTTCAGGGTAAGTTACGAGACCTCAGTTCTTATAAGAAGAAATTAACTTACTGGAAAAACATCCAGGCGATTTTTCAAGACCCTTATGCTTCATTTAATATCTTCAACAAAATCGATGCCGTTCTTTTAGATTGTATCCGCATGCGTGGCGGTGTAAAACTGCCGCGTGATAAAAAAGCTGAGATGATGAAAGAAGCTTGTAGTTTTGTTAATTTAAAGTTTGAAGAGCTTACGAATAAATACCCCTTTGAACTTTCAGGCGGCCAAATGCAACGCCTGATGATTGCACGTATCTTCTTGTTAAAGCCAAAAATTTTGATTGCCGATGAAATTACATCGATGATTGATGCCTGTTCTCGGGCGACTATTTTAGATTATTTAATGCAATTAAGGGATGAAATTGGCATGACGGTGATCTTTATCACCCATGATGTAGGTTTGGCTTATTACGTTTCAGACAGTGTTTACATTATGGAAAAAGGAAAATTTGTTGAAAACGGTTCAGCTGATGAGGTGATTTTAAACCCACAAGGAGCTTATACAAAGCGGTTGATTGAAGACGTCCCCAAGATTTACGAAGAGTGGGACCTTTCGACGGTTTGATGGATAATATTAATCTAAGAAATTCCAGGGGTTAACGCGTCCAAACTCATCGCTGCGCATCTCGAAGTGCAGATGGGGCCCGCTTGATTTGCCGGTGCTGCCCAAAGAACCGATTACATCTCCCTGGTACACATTCTCGCCACAAAATACGTTCACAACGCTAAGGTGGGCATACAATGTTTGCCAGCCTGCGCCGTGATCGATAACGATCATTTCGCCATAGCCGTGATCATTCCAGCCGGCATAAACAACCACACCGTTATCAACAGCAAAAATGGGGTTACCCAACTTGCCAGCGATATCAATACCAAAATGATTGGTCTCAGGGCTGTAGTCGTAGCCTGAAAGAAACCGTTCTGTAGTTGGCCAGGTAAAAGTTAAGGAGCCAGTAACGCCGTCAAAGCTACCCGAACATGCGCCTGGCCCTAAATGTTTAGCACTGGCGGGCTCTGTTCTGGTAATGCGAGGTGTGCGCCAGTCGGAAAAAGAGCCTTGCCCTCCTGGAATTACGAGCATGGTTTCAGGTGGAATATTGGGATTGGCAAAATCCCCAATTGTTTTAACATTTAAGTGGTTACCAGGCCAATTGATGATGTCTTCTGGCGTTACCTTATAATACTCTGCAACGCCGTTTAACCCTTCCCCCGCACTCCATTGGTGAAGGACGCCATCTACAGGTAGAATTTTTAAAGTTTGTCCAGGTAAAATAAAATGTGGATCATCACCTAAGGTGTAACGGTTGCCCCAAAGAATTGATTCTGGCCTTAAGGTAAATTTATCGGCGATGGAAAAGATGGAATCCCCTGATTCAACGGTGTAGTCGACAACTTCATATCGTGCCAGCCGCACAGGCAAGATGGTATTTAAGCCGATTTGTCGATCGACCCCCTGTGAGGTCATCTCTCTGGCAGAAAATGGTGGTGGAACAACCGTTGAAGCTGACTCAGATAAAGCCTCTGCCATGGCGATACTGGCAGAATTGTTAGCTAAATTGTTATTTTGACCTGAAAACATACCCATTACCCACACAATTAACAAAATTAGCAAAGTTGTTGCTGCTGTGGTAGCGATACGCAGTGCTGAATCTCCCAATCCCCAGTGGCGCAAATGTTTCCAAATCATTAACCATTTGGGCTCGGCGGGTGTACTGGATTCGACAGGTTGTGGGTCTGATGTGGTAGGCGGCAAATTACGTCGCTGCCACGGATCGATAAAATCGGACATTTATTACTCCGCTTGGAGTTTAGCACGCTTTACGTTGAAATGTGAGTGTTAACTTTGTGGTTAAATAACATGATGCATAACGAGAAAGAAGAAATAACAAGAAAATAGCTGTTCAAGTGAAATTAAAAATCAGTTTCAGTCTTTTGTAATGTTCTCACCTGTTTCACTCAACTGTGAAAGCTGAGCAGAAAGACTTTTAATTTGTTTTTCAAGCTGTTGCTGGCGGTAATTGATTGTCACATCTGCCTGGGTACGCTCGATGATACTGCGGGCAACATCGGTTCGACGGCGCAAGCCATAAGTGAGGGCATCGGGGTAATCCATAGTGACCAACAATGTATATATATCTTCCATTACTTCCAACAGTCGCTCAACCTCTGGCGAATGACCATCGTGCATTAAATCCATGATTCGACGGCGTAATTCACCTACGACCTCTGACATACCGTTTAAATAAGTGGCAAACTCAACCTCTAAATCTTCAGGAGAGGGCCAACCCTGGTTGAGGATGATGGCGACCGTGAGGTGTGCTTCACAAAATTCTTTTAAAGCATCCTGAGCGTAGCCCGAAAAATATAGGGCTGGTTCTTCTGCCAAGTCTTTTTGCATTGCAATAGCCAGTTGACTTGCCTTGCCCAGGATTTCCTGGGCAAGATTGACATCATCACGATGAATTGCACGTATCGCACGAGAAGCGTATTGAGTCAGCTCTCTGCTTTGTGCGAGGGCTTTATCTCGAATTGAGCTCTTTCTTTCGAAAGATTCTCTAATACGTTCTGAAAGATTTTCGAAATTGTTCTTCATTCATTGCCTTCTGGTGCCGCATCGGTACGGAATAAATCATCTGCTAAAGAGTGGCTGCCAGGAAGGGTTATTTCGCCAAAGGTTTTCTCATAACGAGCGAGGTTTTCAGCCATGGCTCGCAAAAATAACTTAGCAGCAGTGGGCGACATTACCAAACGGGCATCTACTTTGGGCGTAGCCACGCCTGGCAAAAGCAGCGTGAAATCAAAAACAAATTCTGATAGCGTATGGGCGATCCGCACAAAATTTACATATTTCGATTCAAGATCGTCTGGAAGGTTAAAATTAGGTATTGGGTTTTTGACCATACAATCTCCGGATTAAAAGGGAGGAATATCTCCTTCGTCAGCACCAGCTTCGTTGCCGAAATCCCCTTCGTAGGTGGATGTTCCTCGACTGGAAGGCAAGAAACGTACTGTTTGGGCTGTGATTTCATAAGAGGCTGCCTGTGTGCCATCTTGACGGGTGTATAATCTCGGTCCACCGGTCTGTGGGTCTGGGCGCAGCCTGCCAACCACCAGGACGGGACTGCCCTTGTGCAGGTATTGACTGGTAGATTCTGCCTGGGCTCCCCATACAGACACCCTGAACCAGGTGGTTTCATCAATTTGCTGCCCGCTATTGTTCGTATATTTACGCGACGAGGCAACCGAAAAACTGGTAACGGCTTGCCCATTAGGGGTATAGCGCATGTCGGGTTCGTTACCTAAATAACCAACAATTGTGATCTCTTGATACATGTTTTCTCCATTTCCTGAATGATTGTGTCTTAACTTATTTTACTATGCAATTGTAATATTTAAATTACCAATCGCGTGCATACCATTTTAGATAATCTTCAAGATGGGTTGCCCAATAATCTTCAGTATGCCCCCCGTTGAATAAAGTCCAAATATGTGGAACACTATGTTTATTCAGTTCATCGGCAAAAGCTTGTGCTGATTGCTTTTCTTTGTCACCCCGCCCAATATCGATAAAGACTTCGGGGTAATCTTCTTCTGTTATATCTGTTAACCAAATAGGCAAACGATTCCCATCGATTTCAAAAAGTGCCAGGCTGTGTGCGCCAATTTTTGAAAACAGCTCATGGTGGGTAAAACCAATCCTTATCGCCCAAGCCGCACCACGAGATAGGCCGCCAATTGCGCGAAAAGATCTGTCGTTGTAAGTACGATAGTGTGCATCTATCCAAGAGATTAGTTCTGTTGTAATTACATCAGCAAAAGCCGAAGTTGTTGGGGGGTGAAACCGAGCTTCATTTGGAAGGACAATTATAAATGGGGCGATTTGCCCAATGGCGATTAATTTATCCATTTTATTTGAAATACCTATCCTATCCCATTGATCGGCATTAAAAATTAACCCGTGCAGCAGGTAAAGTACCGGGTAATGCTGTTTTTGTTCGACATGATAACAAGGAGGCAGGTAGATTTTGAAGTGAAAATCTTCCCCCATTTGATCGCTGAAGAAGCTGAAATCGAAAATCTCACCCCCTTGATGTAAACATTCAGACGTTGGCGTAACGCTTGGTGAAGGCTGCGTAAGGTCTGCTAAGTTTGGCGGATTAAAGTCATCAGGTTCAGGGGTGGTGGGAATAGGGGTTAAAGTTATTCGTGGTTGAGCCTCTATGCCGGTAGGTTTACTTGGGCTAGGTTGATGGGAAACGTCATCTGGTGTTAGGTTGTATGGCGAACAAGCAACGAAACCAAAAACAAAGAAGACTGTAAGCGCCATCATCAAATTGATTTTAAACCGAAGCTTTTTACGCTCTTGACGTTTGCCCATGATTTGGATTATACTCTTACCTGCCGGGGTGTAGCGCAGACGGCTAGCGCGCCGCGTTTGGGACGCGGAGGTCGGCGG